>JAUIIJ010000023.1 GCA_030431825.1 Alphaproteobacteria bacterium | reverse complement strand
CCGGACAGGATCGCGTCCTTGCCCTGAAACAGCTGTGCATCGGTCAGCCCGCCACTGGACTGCATGAACAGCAACCGGTCACAGGCGCGCCCCATATCCAGCGCATTCGCGACCTGGTCCACGTAACGGCGCAGGATCGGCGAGAGATAGGCATCGACAACCGTTGTGTCGCCGCGCCCCACCAGCTTGGCCAGCTTGCTGACATCGTGGCTGCTCGAAACCTGGGTAAAGCCGATCTCGCGGGCCATTTCGGCGACCCGCTTTTCGTGAACCGGGTTGAGATAGGCGTGCAGCCCTGCGATGGCCACCGCGCGCAACCCGCTATCATATACCGATTGCAGCGCCGCGCGGGTCGCCGTTTCATCAAGCGGACGGATCACCGTACCGTCGGCGTCGAGCCGCTCATCCATCTCGGCTACCGTGTGATACAGCAGTTCGGGCCGGACGATGTGCAGATCGAACAGGCGGGGCCGCGTCTGATAGCCGATCTGCAAAAGGTCGCGGAACCCCTTGGTGATCATCAGCAGGACCGGCTCGCCCTTGCGCTCGAGCAGCGCGTTGGTGGCGACCGTGGTGCCCATCTTGACCGCGCCGATGGCCCGGTCCGGAAAGGCACCGTTCACCTCCATGATCTCTCGAATGCCCTGAACGGCCGCGTCGGCATAGCGTTCCGGATTTTCCGAAAGCAGCTTGTGCGTCGCGAGCGTCCCGTCTGGCCTGCGGGCGACGAGATCGGTAAACGTGCCGCCCCGGTCGATCCAGAATTCCCATTGTCCGCTCATCGCACGCCCCCCGTCCTGTTGCGGCTCAAGCCTTTGCGGTCCGGCGCGCATTTGTCAACGCGAGCAGCGCGGAATGCCGATCATTCCGGTGGCAGAATCGTTGTGTGTCATGCTAGGTATTGCGTCATGGCACAGGCAAACCCCAATATCGGCGAAGATCGCCCCGTCATCCGGCAACTGGACGAGACCGCGATCAACCGGATCGCGGCGGGCGAGGTGGTCGAGCGTCCGGCCTCGGCCGTCAAGGAACTGGTGGAAAACGCCATCGACGCAGGCGCCCTGCGTATCGGCATCGACATCGCGGATGGTGGCAAGACGCTGATCCGGGTGACGGATGACGGCTGCGGTATCGCGCCGGACGATCTGCCCTTGGCGCTGTCGCGTCATGCAACTTCAAAGATCGACGGCTCCGACCTGCTGAATATTCACACGTTCGGGTTCCGGGGCGAGGCGCTGCCATCGCTCGGCGCCGTCGGGCGTCTGACCATCACCAGCCGGGTGGCCGGGCTGGACGCGGGAATGATCCGGGTCGCAGGCGGCGACATGGGCGCGGTGCGGCCCGCCGCTCTGAACCGGGGCACCGTCGTCGAACTGCGCGACCTGTTCTACGCGACGCCGGCGCGGCTCAAGTTCATGCGCACGGACCGCGCCGAAGCACAGGCCGTCACCGACGTCATCAAGCGGCTCGCCATGGCCGAACCATCGGTCGGCTTCACGCTGCGTGACGTCTCGGGCAACGACGATCCGCGCGTGGTATTTCGCGCCGACCCGGAAACCGGCGATCTGTTCGATGCGCTGCATGGCCGCCTGTCCCGCGTTCTGGGGCGCGATTTTGCCGAGAATGCCCTGCGCATCGATGCCAATCGCGAGGATATCCGCCTGTTCGGCTACGCGGCCCTGCCCACCTATTCCCGTGGTGCGGCGGTGGCGCAATATATCTTTGTCAATGGCAGACCGGTGCGGGACAAGATGCTTGGCGGTGCCCTGCGCGCCGCCTATTTCGATTTCCTGAGCCGCGACCGGCATCCGGTCGCGGCCTTGTTTCTCGATTGCGACCCGAGGCTGGTGGACGTGAATGTCCATCCGGCAAAGTCCGAAGTCCGCTTTCGCGATGCCGGCGTGCCAAGGGGGCTGATCGTATCGGCATTGCGGCATGCGCTGGCCGAGGCCGGGCACCGCGCTTCGACCACGGTGGCCCACGCCACGTTGGGCGCCATGCGCCCGGAACCCACGGGCGCGCGGGTCTACCAGATGGATCGTCCGTCCTACGCCGCGCGCAGCACCGCCTATGCGGCGCAGGCGCCAGGCTTTGCCGAGATGGGCGAGAGCTACAGCGCCCGTATCGTGGATCCCCCGCAGGCACCGGACCCCCAGGAGACGGCCCCCGAAACCCTGCCCTTGGGCGCGGCGCGCGGACAGGTGCATGAAAACTACATCATCGCCCAGACCGAAACCGGCATGGTCATCGTCGATCAGCACGCCGCACACGAGCGCCTGGTCTACGAAAAGCTGAAACGGCAGATGGCCGAGAACGGCGTGGCGGCGCAGGCGCTGCTGATTCCGGAAATCGTCGAACTGACGGATGCGGAATGCGCCCGGTTGCTCGACCTGTCCGATGATCTGGCCAGGCTCGGGCTGACCATCGAGCCGTTCGGCGGTGGCGCGGTCGCGGTGCGCGAAACCCCGGCGATCCTGGGCAGTGTCGATGCCGTCGCGATGATCCGGGACATCGTCGATGAACTGACCGATCTGGGCAACAGCCAGACCGTGCAGGCCCGGATCGAGGCCATCCTGTCGCGCGTGGCCTGCCATGGCTCGATCCGTTCGGGGCGCCGCATGCGTGCGGAGGAGATGAACGCCCTGCTGCGCGAAATGGAGGCGACGCCCCATTCCGGCCAGTGCAACCACGGGCGGCCAACCTATGTGGAACTCAAACTGGCCGATATCGAACGGCTGTTCGGACGCACGTGATGCAACTCGGCGATCTCACCCTGGCGATGGACGATCCGGTCCTCCTGATTGCGGGCGGGGCGATCCTGCTGATCCTGCTGCTGTTGTTCCTGTCCCTGCGCGCCACGGCCCGTTCGGCGCGCAATCTCGAACCGCTGATCCGCCAGACGGCGCAGTTGGCGCAGAATGTCCAGCAACTGGGCATGGGACAGGAACAGTTGCGCGGCGGGATGCAGCAGGTTTCGGAAACCCAGGCCAACGCCCAGGTGCAGATGATCCAGACCGTCGAAGCCCGCCTGTCGGACGTGCAGCAACACATGAATGACAGGCTGGCCGACAACATGATGCGCCAGAATCGCGCCCTCACCGAAATGCAGGAGCGGATGCGCGAAACCCTGCACGGCAGCAGCAAACAGACCGCGACTTCGCTGACCCGCCTGCAAGAGCGTCTCGCCACCATCGATAAGGCACAGGACAACATCACCAAGCTTTCCGGCGACGTCCTCTCCTTGCAGGACATCCTCAGCAACAAGCAGACGCGCGGCGCCTTCGGGGAAATCCAGCTCAACGACATCCTGTCCAAGGCACTGCCCAGGGACAGCTACGATCTCCAGGTCACGCTGAGCAACGGAAAACGCGCCGATTGCCTGATCCGCCTGCCCAACCCGCCGGGCCCGATCGTGATCGACAGCAAGTTCCCGCTCGAAGCTTACGAAGCCCTTCGGATCGCCGAAACACAGGCCCAGTCAACCGAGGCGGCACGCTTGATGCGCACGTCCGTGCGGACGCATATCAAGGCGATCTCCGAACGCTACATTCTCGATGGCGAAACCGCGGATGGCGCGCTGATGTTCCTGCCTTCCGAAGCGGTCTATGCCGAACTCCATGCGAATTTTCCCGAACTGGTGCGCGAAGGCTTTGCGGCACGGGTCTGGATCGTATCCCCCACAACCTGCATGGCCACGCTCAACACCATGCGCGCAATCCTCAAGGATGCCCGCATGCGTGAACAGGCGGGGGCCATCCGCAAGGAACTGGGCCTGCTGCACAAGGATGTCGACCGGCTCGGCGATCGGGTCGGCAATCTCGACCGGCATTTCTCCCAGGCGGCCAAGGACATCTCCGAAATCAAGATCAGCGCCGACAAGGCCGGACGACGGGCCCGGCGACTCGACAATTTCGATTTCGAAGAAATAGCCGACGAACCGGACAATGTCGTCAAACTGGGCAAGTCCGAGGGCTGATGCCCCGCACTCGCTATTTCATCTTTGGAAAAATACTCCGGGGTGTCTGAGGGGCAGCGCCCCTCAGCTCCCTTTGCCGCCTTTGTGTGGCAGAAGGACCGCATACAGCATCGAATTCGCCGGGGCTGACATGCCGACCTCCTGCGCCAGCCGCGGTACCGCGCCCGACACCCAGTCGATTTCCAGCGGCCTGCCCGCTTCCACGTCTATCGCGGTCGATGCGCGCATGTCTTTCGGCAAGCCCAGAACGAATTGCCAGGCATCCTGCTCGGCGGTGGACGGCAGGGCGACACCGCGCGCCCGCGCTACCGCAGCGGTTTCCGCCACCACCGCCTGGAACAACTCGGCGAGCGGGGGCTGCTCCTGCACGTCGCGGATACGGCACCGGGCCGCCGCCGTGACCCCGGACATTGCCGAGAACAGCACGAATTTCAACCACAGTTCCCTGTCGATATCCGTGGTGGCCGGAGATGAGGCACCGGCTTCATTGAACGCTGACCGCAACGCGTCGATGCGCGCCGACCTGCGGCTGTCGCGTTCGGCGAAGACAAAGCGATTGAAGGTTCCGACCTGCCCGATCACGCCCGGCGCGCTGATCGTGGTCGAGATATGCGCGACGCCCTTGGCGACGCTGTGCCCGGGCAGGATGCCCAGCAGGCGGTCGGCCGCCTCTACCCCGTTCAGGAAGGGCACGACGACCGTGTCCGGGCCGATCATCGGCAGGCATGCCGCAGCGGCACTTTCCAGCGCGTTTCCCTTGACGCCAAAGATGATCGCGTCGACCGGTCCGACCTCCGCCGGATCGTCGGTGGCTATCCAGGGGTGGACGGTCGCGGTACTTTCCTCACCGTCCGGCGTGCTCAATACAAGACCCTGTCGACGTATCGCGTCCAGATGCGCGCCGCGCGCGATTGTTGCGACCTGATGGCCGGCCTGTGTCAGGCGCACCGCGAGAAAGCCGCCGATGCCGCCGGTTGCCATGGTTGCGATTTTCATCACCGCCCTCCGTTTCTGCCGCGCCTTACGCTACGCGATCATCGTCAACAATCCCAGTCCATTCGCGCGCGAGACTCCCGGCGCGTGCCGCGTGCCAGGCCTGACAATCGCAAGGCACCGGGCCGTATTCATTCGATCCGAAAAAATTATGGCCATTTACCGCTGGTTGTGTTCCCGCCTCTTGATTTACTTTTTGGTAATCATAGTTAATGATCGTATAGTGCCTTCCCGGTGGTCGGGCGGGCGCCACTGCTTCGCGGCAATTTAACTCGTAAAATCGGGAGAACTATCATGAGAAAACGCACCACTACCGCTCTCCTTCTTGCCACGGCTGCGACGGCGGCACTGGCGATGGCTCCGGCACAGGCCGGTGATTTTGACGGCGGGTATCTGGGTGTGCAACTCGGCTATGCCTATGGCGACTTCGATCTCGGCAGTGTTGGCGACACCATCACCGATTTTGACAGCGACAGTGTCATCGGCGGTATCTCGGGAGGCTATCTCTGGGCCATCGGCAACGGCTGGTATCTCGGGCCGGAGCTTCAGTATGACTGGGCCAATATCACCATCAACAATCCCGACTCCGGTGAATCCGCGGATTTCGACGGGATCGCGCGCCTGAACGTGATTGCCGGGTACGAGCTTGGCAACGGCATGCTCTATGGCAGCCTTGGCTATGCCTATACCGATCTGAACGGGGTTGGCGACTTCTTTGACGGAAGCAGCGACGGATACGCGATCGGTCTCGGATATGACTGGTGGGTCGAGGAAAACTGGACCGTCGGTGTCGAGTATCTCTATCAGAGTTTCAACGATATCGGTTCCGGCGGCGGCGATGTCGACCTGAGCACGATCTACCTCAGGACCGCCTTCCGCTTCTGATCCGAAGCGTCCGATTATCGTCAGGATGGCCCGCAATCATCCGATTGCGGGCCATTTTGTTGTCTGGCGTGTTGTTCCCGGGCAAGGCTCAGATCGGCGCGGGATCGCTCACTTGGGACATGTCCGTGCCCTTTGACGGGGCTGCAAAGCGCGCGGGTTTCGCATGACGCAGGCGCAGGGCATTGGTCACCACGAATACCGACGACATCGCCATCGCGGCGGCGGCCAGAACGGGTGACAGCATCCAGCCGAATAGCGGGTAGAAGACGCCGGCCGCGACCGGGATCAGCAGAACGTTGTAGCCAAAGGCCCAGAACAGGTTCTGGCGAATGTTGCGCATTGTCTGTGACGAAATGTCAAAGGCATGTGCCACACCGGTCAGATCGCCCGAGATCAACACCACGTCGGCGGCCTCGATCGCGATATCCGTTCCGCTGCCGACCGCGATACCCACATCGGCCGAGGCGAGCGCGGGGGCGTCATTGATGCCATCGCCGACAAAGGCCAGCTTGCCGTTGCCCCGCAGTTGCTCAAGCGCCGCGACCTTGCCATCGGGCAAAACCCCGGCGACAACCGTATCGATGCCGAGTTCATCCGCGATGGCCTCGGCGGTCGCGGGATTGTCGCCCGAGATCATCGCGACCCGCAATCCCATGTCGTGAAACGCCTTGATCGCGGCAGGGGTGGTTGGCTTGATCGGGTCGGCGACGCCGATCGCCGCCGCGATCGTGCCGTCGATCGCGGCATAAAGCGCGGTGCGTCCGGTCCGGGCCAATGCAGAGCCGGTCTCGGCAAGTTCACCCAGATCGATATCGTTTCGCGACATGAATGCGTCCGATCCGATCTGCACCAGATGCCCATCGACACGCGCCTGTGCGCCCAGCCCGGTCAGGGACTGGAAATCGCCCGCTTGCGCGATTGGCAACCCGGCCTCGTCGGCGGCGCGCGTGATCGCCTCGGCAATCGGATGTTCGGACAGTGCCTCGACCGCGGCGATCAGGCCGAGAACGCGGTTCCGATCCTGCCCGTCCGCCGTGACGAGGTCGGTCAGGGCGGGTTGTCCCTGTGTCAGGGTCCCGGTCTTGTCCAGTGCGACGATATCCACCTCTTGCAGCAATTGCAGCGCGTCGCCCTTGCGAAAGAACACGCCCATCTCGGCGGCACGCCCGGTGCCCACCATGATCGAGGTCGGCGTCGCCAGCCCCATGGCGCAGGGGCAGGCGATGATGAGAACCGACACTCCCGCGACCAGCGCGTGGGACAGCGCAGGCTCCGGGCCAAAGACAAGCCAGGCCAGTACAGTGATCGCGGCGATGATCATCACGGCAGGCACGAACCAGGCGGTGATGCGGTCAACCAGGCCCTGAATGGGCAGTTTGGCCGCCTGCGCCTGCTCTACCATGCCGATGATCCGGGCCAGCATGGTATCGGCGCCAACGCGCGTGGCGCGGAAACGGAAGGCTCCGGTGCCGTTGATCGTGCCGCCGATCACCGCGGCGTCGGCATCCTTGGCGACCGGGATCGACTCGCCGGTGATCATGCTTTCGTTCACGAAGGAGGTGCCGGACAGAACCACGCCGTCCACGGCAACGCGCTCGCCGGGGCGGACCTGTATCACGTCACCGACCGAGATCTCTTCGATCGGCAAGTCAATCGTCTCATCGCCGCGTTCGACTCGCGCCACGCCGCTGCGCAGCTTGATCAGCTTGCGGATCGCGTCGCCGGTGCGCCCCTTGGCGCGCGCTTCGAGATACCGGCCGAGCAGGATCAGGACGACGATGACGGCCGCAGCTTCGAAATAGACATTCGCCGTTCCCGCCGGCAGCAGGTCGGGTGCGAAGGTGGCGACAACCGAAAACCCGTAGGCCGCGAGCGTGCCAATCGCCACCAGCGAGTTCATGTCGGGCGCGCGGCGCAGCAATGCGGGGATGCCCTTGGTATAGAACTGCAAGCCGGGACCGAACAGGATGATGGTGGTAAGCACGAATTGCAGGATTTGACTGTTCCGGGTGCCGATGGTGTCGGCAATCAGGCCATGTACGCCCGGAATGAAGTGCGATCCCATCTCAAGCAGAAATACCGGCAGCGTCAACACCGCCGCGACGAGCGTTACACGCCCGAGCCTCGTGATCTCGGCGGATTTGTCCACCGGGGCGGCTTCGGGTGTCTTTGGCACGGCGGGATAGCCGGCCTTGCTGACCGCATCGGCAAGTTTCTCCGCAGAAGTCCGGGACTTGTCGAAATCGACCGTCGCGGTCTCTGTCGCCAGGTTGACCGTCGCGGTGACGACGCCGGGGGCAGATTGCAGCGCACGTTCGGCACGCCCGACGCAGGACGCGCAGGACAGGCCGGACACCTGCAACTGGATGGTTTGGTTCTGGGGCATGGCACTCGCTCGCACTATGTGCCTTGAGAATAGGTATGACCCCGCGCGATTGAAAGGTCAGCGCCGGAAAATGTGCCTGGCAGATGCTCCCACCTGCGAGGCAAGCGGATCAGCGCTCTAGCAGTGCTTCGATCTTCTGCGTCACCTTGCGCGAAACCGGCTTGACCGATGCCCCCCAGGTGGCGCTGACACTGCCATCCGGAGCGAGCAGGATCTTGTTGAAATTCCACGCGGGCTCGAAGCCCGTCGCATCCCGCACCGCCCGATAGAACGGATGCGCGGCGGCTCCCCTGACGCTGCTGATATCGGTCATCGGCAGGTCCAAATCATAGTTCAGCTCGCAGAACTGCTTGACCTCGGCGGCGGTTGCGAGTTCCTGGTTGAAATCGTCGGAGGGCACCGCCAGCACAACCAGGCCCCGTGCGCGATAGCGGTCATACAGGCGCTGAAGATCGGCATATTGTCCGGTAAAGCCGCATTGGGAGGCCGTATTGACGACCAGCACGGGACGCCCCCGCCAGTCTTCGATGGACAGCGAACCGCCGTCAATGGAAGGGAATGTACCGCCGACATCACGGGCCAGACCGGACTGAGCGATAATCGTTAGCGCAATCGCAACAAGCAGGTGTTTCATGTTGTCCTCCAAACCTGTGTCTTGTACGTCGCTGGCCGCGTGCCGGATCAATCCAGCACGTCCGCGCGAGCGGAATGAAACAATCCTTTGATTTCCGCCGCCACAGACCAAATACTGTTTCTGATCACATGGCGGAGGACCAATATGCCGAACTATTCCAAAGACCCGGACCGTATCGCCGCGCTCAGCCCCGAGCAGTTCCACGTGACCCAGGAAAGCGGCACGGAGCGCCCCGGCACCGGTGCGCTGCTGCACAACAAGGAGCCGGGCATCTATGTCGATATCGTGTCGGGTGAACCCTTGTTCGCGTCATCGGACAAATACGAATCCGGATGTGGCTGGCCCAGTTTCACCAAGGCCATCGAACCGGCGCTGGTCAACGAGATCGAGGACCGCTCGCTTGGCATGATCCGCACCGAAGTGCGCAGCGTGCATGGCGACAGCCATCTGGGCCACGTGTTTCCGGACGGGCCGCGCGACCGGGGCGGCATGCGCTATTGCATCAACTCGGCCAGTCTGCGGTTCATTCATCGCGACGACATGGAGGCCGAAGGATACGCCGACTATCTTGACCAGGTGGAGGACATACGATGACCGAACGCGCAGTATTGGCCGGTGGCTGTTTCTGGGGCATGCAGGACCTGATCCGCAAGAAACCCGGTGTCGAAAAGACCCGCGTGGGCTATACCGGCGGCGACGTGCCCAATGCCACCTATCGCGACCATGGCACTCATGCCGAGGGGATCGAGATCCTGTTTGACCCTTCCAGGATCAGCTATCGCGACCTGCTGGAGTTCTTTTTCCAGATCCACGATCCGACCACGCCCAACCGTCAGGGAAACGACCGCGGGATGAGCTACCGGTCGGCAATCTACTATGTGGATGAGACCCAGAAGGCGATTGCGCTTGATACCATCGCCGATGTCGAGGCGTCGGGGCTCTGGCCCGGCAAGGTCGTGACGGAAGTCGAGCCGGCAGGCGCATTCTGGGAAGCGGAACCGGAACATCAGGATTATCTCGAGCGGATACCGCACGGCTATACCTGCCATTTTGTGCGTCCGGACTGGGTGTTGCCGAGGCGCGCCAAGGCCTCCTAGGACGCCTTGCGCATGGCTGGGGCATCCGGTGTCGCACCGGCGTCGGCTTTCCGTGAAATGCCTTAGCCGATCGCATCCCGGGGGCGCCCGCTGGCCTCGACCGTCAGCGTCGCCTCCACGAATACCTCGCGCGCTTCGGCGCGGGCAGTCCTGACATCCCTGGCCACGGTGATCTGGATCCCTTCCGCACCCGCGTCGAGCGCGTCCTGTCTTGCGCTGGCGCGGAGTGCGCCCTCAAGGTGCTCCATCGCCTCGGATGCAACGGCGAAATCCTCTGGCCCGGTTTCAAGGTGCACGCGGAAACGGCCCTCGCCGGGCGATGTTACGGTGCCCGTGCGCCGCATGGTGATGCGACCGACAACCGCGCCGATCGCATTGGCCACCCCTGCGTGCTCCGGCAGGATCATCCGGCAATGCAGCCGTTGCCCCACAGCCGGATAATATGTCGGTGCCGACGCGCCGAGCCCGACCACGTCGACGTTCAACGCGGCATCCAGCGCCAGCAATCCGCGATGCCCCGCAAGCGCCTTTTGCAGCAGCACATGGCGCGCCAGCTGGTCCGGCGGCAAGTCGAACCCGGCGGGGTCTTCGGCAAAGGCGGTCTCCAGCAGCGTCACGGCGGTCTGTTCGGTCAGCTGATTCACGATCATGCGGGCAAGATCGGCCGCCGAAGCCGCCAACCGGTCGCCCGATCCGGTCCGGCGCCGCGCCATCAGGGCCAGCGCCTTGGCCGCGGCCTCGACGTCCCACGCGGCGAGCAGGCCCAGAACATGGCTGGCATCCGACGGCGTGACGCCACCGACCTGCACCAATCCGCGATCGATCAATCGCCCCAATGCGCCACGTTCCATGCGGCTGCGCAGGATATGCCCAAGCGGATGCACCTGCGTCCCGATCCGCGCCAGCAACTCGGTCTCGCGCGGCGGCATCTCGCCCCTTGCAATGCCGGGCAGGGCGCGCACGAAGCGGCCATCATGTTCGCCGGGCACCGCGTTGCGCAGCTGGTCGTCAAGCGCGGCGTGAACGACTTCGGGGGCCTCCTGTGCGATCAGGGAAATCGGCAGAACTCGCCGCGGCCCGAGAAACACGCCACCCGCAAGCCCCTCGGATTGCACATGAACCTGACTGTCGCCGCCCAGCCCGCTGGTGCGCATCGCAACCGCCTCGACCATGGTGCGAAACCCGCCGACACGCGCACCGTGCGGATCGATCGCGGGGCGTCCGCCGCGCAGGACCGCGACATCGGTGGTCGTCCCGCCGATATCCGAAACCAGCGCGTCCTGCGCACCGGTCAGCCAGCGTGCGCCGACGATCGACGCGGCGGGTCCGCTCAGAATGGTCTCGATGGGCCGTGCACGCGCCTGCTCGGCCGACATCAACGCCCCGTCGCCGCGCACGACCATCATCGGCGCATCGATTTCGAGCGCATCAAGGACATCCTGCGCGCGTCCGATCAGCCGGTCGATCATTCCGATCAGCCGCGCGTTCAGAACCGCGGTAACCGCCCGCTTGGGACCATTCAGTTTCGCCGACAGATGGTGCGAGCAGGTGACGGGTGCGCCGGTCCGTTCCACGATGCGCCGCGCCACCGCGAGTTCATGCGCGGGGTTGCGGGTCGCGAATTGTGCCGCCACCGCATAACCGCTGAGCGCATCCGCATGGTTGTCAAGAAAGGACTCCAGCCCCGCAAGGTCCAGCGGCGCGGCCTCGCTCCCGGCATGGTTATGACCGCCGGCGAGACTCGCAACCGGATCGCCCTTCAGCGCATCGCGCAATCCGTTCTGTTCCAGATCGGAGGGCCGGAATCCGACAAAGATCAACCCCACGCGCTCTCCTTGGCCTTCTACCAGCGCATTGGTCGCGAGCGTCGTTGACAGCGAGGCCAGTGAAATATCCCCGGGCGCGATCCCCGACTGCGCCAGCACCGCCCGAATGGCCGCGCCGATCCCGAGTGCCAGGTCCGCGCGCGTCGTCAGCGCCTTGGCGCTGGCGATCACCTCGATCTCGTCGCGCAACAACACCGCATCGGTATAGGTGCCGCCCGTATCCACCCCCAACAGCACCGCCATTCGGGCCTCCCTCGCAAAATGTCTCGTCCGGTTTAGTGGCCATGCCCGCTGCGTCCAGCCGGAATTTCCCTATCGCGCAACCGTTGCACCGCCCACCGTGCCGCATCCGCCACGGCCGGGTCGGGGTCATCGGTCAGTGCTGCGGCGACGCTCCGCAACGCGGGATCGCCCGAATTGCCGATGGCATAGAGCACATTGCGCACGAAACGGTCGCGCCCGATCCGCTTGATCGGCGATCCCGAGAACAGGGCCCGAAAGCCCCGGTCATCCAGCACAGCCAAGTCGGCAAGGGGCGGACTGTTCAACTCCGGGCGCGCCGCATACCGCATGTCGCTTGCGGCGACGGCAAACTTGTTCCACGGGCAGGCGGCGAGGCAATCGTCACAGCCATAGATGCGATTGCCCATCCGCGATCGCAAACGCTCCTCCACCGGCCCCCGATGTTCGATGGTCAGGTAAGAGATACAGCGGCGCGCATCCAGTTGATAGGGCGCGGGAAAGGCATCGGTCGGACAGGCGGCGAGACAGGCCCGGCACGATCCGCAATGATCGTCTTCGCGCCGGTCCGGCGCGAGGTCGAGCGTCGTGAACACCGAACCCAGGAATGCCCAGTTGCCCCAGTCGCGGCTGACAAGATTGGTGTGCTTGCCCTGCCAGCCCAGCCCGGCCGCCTGCCCGAGCGCCTTTTCCGGCACCGGCGCGGTATCGACGAACACTTTCACCTCGCCGCCAACCTCGCCGATCAGCCAGCGCGCCAGCCGCTTCAGCCGCTTCTTGACCATGTCGTGATAATCGCGATTGCGCGCATATACCGAGATTGCCCCCCGGTCCGGCATGCCGACAACCGCCATCGGATCGGTCTCCGGCGCATAACTCTCCGCCAGCATGATGACCGATCGCGCCTCCGGCCAGAGCGCCGCCGGATCGCCGCGCCAATGCATGCGCTCGGCCATCCAGCCCATCTGCCCGTGATACCCGGCCTCCACGAACGCCGCGAGCCGCCCGGGAACCTCCGGAACATCCCAGGGTCGGCAGACGCGGCAGGACACGAACCCTTCCGACCGGGCCTGCGATACCAGGCGCTCCTTCAGGCCGTCAGACATGTTTCATCTTTGCAAAATACTCCGGGGGAGTTGCGCAAGCGACGGGGGCAGCGCCCCCGCTCCACCGCCAGGGATCAGAAATCCAGATCTGCATAATGCGGCGGCGGGCGAAAGCCGGGAACCTGATCGACCAGGATCGACCGAAACGCCGGACGGGACTTGATCTTGGCGTACCAGTCCTTGACGACCGAGGACCGGTTCCAGTCCACGTCGGAAATGTAGTCCAGGGCCGACAGATGCGCGGCGGCCGCAAAATCCGCCAGCGTCATGACGTTCCCCGCCAGCCAGCGACGATGATCCAGCAACCATGCCATGTAATCCAGGTGGTACTTGATCGCCTTCGCCCCCGCCTTGACATTGCGGCTGTCCGGATACCCTTGCCCCGTGACCTTCTTGTTGATGCGCTCATAGAGCAGTTTCGATGTCACTTCGTGGTGAAACTTGTCATCGAACCATCCCACGAGCCGGCGGACCTCATAGCGGTCTTCGGGCGATGCCGGCAGCAGCGCCGGTTCCGGGCGTGTTTCCTCGAGATATTCGCAGATCGCCGTACTTTCGGCCATCATCCGCCCGTCGAGCTTGAGAACCGGAACTTTCGCGGCAGGGTTGCGGCGCAGAAAGTCTGCATCCGCTTCCCAATACCGTTCTTCTACCAGTTCGACTTCGATCTTCTTTTCGGCCAGCGAGAGTCTGACCTTGCGGCAAAACGGGGAAAGGGGAACGTGAAAGAGGCGAGCCATGATGATCCGGGTGATGGGAATATGTCGCATCTCAATGCCCCGCCCGTGCGGGATTTTCAATCCTTCTCACGCGCCGGTATCGCCGGGGGCCACAGGGTTGGCACAAATCGGCTCGTGCAACCGGCCGGGGTCCGGGCGCGGCAGAGCGCGTCGCCTGGCGTTACTCGAAACACCGGGCCCGGCCATCGGCGCGGATGGTTGCCGCACCGTCGGCGATCTGCGCGGCGCGGCGGCGCAGACCTGCGGAAGGCTTGCCCGCGGACCGGGTCTTGGGCGAGGGCAGAACCGCCGCCAGCCGTGCGGACTGGGTCGCGGTGAGCTTGGCGGGATCGACGTTGAAATAATGTGCCGCAGCGGCTCCAACGCCGAACACGCCTTCGTCCATCTCCGCGATGTTCAGATAGACTTCGAGAATGCGCTTCTTGGACCAGATCGCTTCGACGGCGGGCGTGATCGCCGCCTCGAGCGCCTTGCGCAGCCAATTGCGATCCTGCCAGAGGAAGACGTTCTTGACCACCTGTTGCGTAATGGTCGATCCCCCGCGCGTGCTGCCTTCGGAAATCGCAGCGCGGATCGCGGCCACGTCGAACCCCCAGTGCAGGCAGAAATTGGCATCTTCCGCCGCCACGGCCGAGCGGGCCATCACCGGCGCAATGTCCTCGATCGGAACCCAGTTCTGCCGCACCGGGTGACCGAGCCTGCGTCCCTCGCTCCACATGGTTTGTGTCGTCGGCGGGTTCACAAAGGCAAACAGCACGACGAGGAACAGAATCACCGCGATCACAACCAGCGCCGCACGCAGCACCAGGCTGCGCAGAACCGCCAGTGGGCGCGTGCGCAATTGTCCAAGGCCCGCGCGCACGCGGCCCTGACTTTTGCCTTTCGGTTTTTTCCTGGTCGCTGTCTTTGCCATGGGCGCAGCTATACCATCCCGCGCGGCGGGCAACAGCGCCCGCATGGCATTTGCGCGAAATTTGGGCGTCCATCGGTGCGGGATCGGGTTGACAACATGCCATGCTGTTGTTGCATCGGGCCAAAGCACTTATGGGACATCGCACGGCCATGCCACTGGATTACAACGCGCTCGCAAATACAATTGACTCTCTGACACACGGGGAAACCGACGAAATCGCGCTGATGGCGACGGTGGCCTGCGAGGTGCATCATGCGGATGATCGCTTTGACTGGACGGGGTTTTACCGGGTTGTGGCGCCGGAGCTGCTCAAGATCGGACCCTATCAGGGTGGGCATGGCTGTCTCGTGATCCCGTTTTCCCGGGGTGTCTGTGGCGCGGCCGCGCGCACGGGCGCGTGTCAGCTCGTGCCCGATGTCGAGGCATTTCCCGGCCATATCGCCTGTGCGACGTCAACACGCTCGGAGCTAGTGATTCCCGTGCGTGACGGCGACGGAAGGCTGATCGGCGTGTTCGACATAGACAGCGACCGGCCCGACGCGTTCACGCAGCAGGATGCCACGCAACTGGGCAGGATCCTGACCTCGGTGTTTGCGCGATAGGGATTATTCACGCGCGGGCGTGAAATTATGGTTGATTTTTTCATCTGCTCGGCGCAGCGTGAAAATCACGATCATTTTTTCATGGCGGCCCGATGCTTCAGACCGATACCCTTCATCCACAGACCCTCGGGGCCGATCTGCGGGCGCTGCGCAAGGCGCGGGGCATCACGCTCGCCGAGCTTGCGGACACGCTGGGACGTTCGGTGGGCTGGCTGTCACAGGTCGAACGCGACCTGTCCGAACCGTCGATCACCGATCTGCGCCACATCGCGGCGTCTCTGGACGTGCCGGTCTCGATGCTGTTCGGCCACGCACCGGCCCCCGCAGAGGAAGCCGGTTATGTCGTGCGCGCAGCGGCACGGCGCACCATCGGTTCGGGCGCGGCGGGGCTGGTCGAGGAACTCCTGTCGCCTGATCTGACCGATGATTTCGAAATGGTACACTCGACCTTCCAGCCGCATTCGCGCATTGGCGAAGTCGTCGTTCGCGCGACGCAGGAGGTGGGTTATGTCATCTCGGGCAAGCTGGACCTCGTCATTTCGGGGCAGGGTTTTACGGTGAATCCGGGTGACAGTTTCCGCATCCGTGGCGAACCGTTCGAATGGATCAACCCCTATGATGAGCCCGCCGTTGCGATCTGGGTGATCGCGCCGCCGGTGTATTGACGCCATGAGCTTTCAGGCCTGGACCATATTCGCGCTGTTCTGGGTGGTGTTCGTGACCACGCCCGGCCCCAACGCGGTCAACTGCATCACCAATGGCATGAACCTGCCGTTTCGTCGTGCGATGATCGGGGTGCTGGCGATCCTCACCCAGGCGAGCCTGTTTCTGATCCTGTCCGCTTTGGGTGTCACTGCCCTGATCGCGGCGTCGCCCACGGGGTTCCTGGTTGCCAAGCTGATCGGCGCGGGTTTCCTGATCTGGCTTGGCGTCCGTGGCTGGCTGCGTGCCGGTCTGCCGGTGAACGCCGATCAGCGGCCCGCCCGGCACGTCTATCTGCACGCGCTGGCGATTGCCACGATCAACCCCAAAAGCGTGGCGGGTTATCTGGCCGCCTTCTCGCAATTCGTTCAGCCCGACGTGCCGATCTGGCAGCAGATGATCGTGATCATCCCGACGGCGCTGACGATCACCGCGCTCAGCTACACGGGCTTTACCGTTCTGGGGGCGGTTCTTGGCCGTGCTGCGCTCGGGGCGGTGTTCAATGTCTGGGTGCGCCGGGTGATGGCGGTCTGTTTCATCGTCTATGGCGTTCTGCTGGGCACCAGTACCACGCCGCAAGCCGGGAGGTGACGACATGCACAAGGGATCCTGCAATTGTGGCGGTGTCGCGTTCGAGATCGACGGGCCGATGCAGCCGCCGAGCGTCTGCCATTGTGGCCAATGCCGCAAACAATCGGGCCATATCTGGGCCTCTGCGGTGGTGCGGCAGGCGGATCTCGGGCTGTTGGCGCAGGACAGCTTGCGCTGGTATCGCGCCAGCGACAGCGCAAGGCGCGGATTTTGCGGCACCTGCGGTGCATTCCTGTTCTGGCAACACGATGACGAAGACACGATTTCGGTGGCGATGGGGGCGCTTGACGCACCGACCGGCCTGCACCTCGCCCGGCACATCTTTGTCGCCGACAAGGGCGATTACTACGAGATAACCGACGATCTGCCGCAAAGCGCGCAATAGGGGGAGAACACGATATGGCGGAGTTTCCGACGCAGGCCCGCGTGGTCATCATCGGCGGTGGCGCGGTTGGTGCATCATCGCTCTATCACCTGGCCCGGGCGGGCTGGACCGACTGCGTCCTGCTGGAAAAGAACGAGTTGACGGCGGGGTCAACCTGGCACGCCGCGGGCAACGTGCCCACCTTTTCCACGAGCTGGTCGATCATGAACATGCAGCGCTATTCCACCGAGCTTTATCGCGGACTGGCCGAAGAGGTCGATTATCCGATGAATTACCATGTCACCGGCTCGATCCGGCTGGGACACAGCCGGGAACGGGTGCAGGAATTCGAGCGGGCAAAGGGCATGGGCCGCTATCAGGGCATGGATATCGAGATGATGTCGCCGAAAGAGGCGCAGGACATCTATCCGTTCCTCGAACTGCATGATCTTCAGGGCGTGCTCTACGATCCCAACGACGGCGACATTGATCCCAGCCAGTTGACACAGGCTCTGGCCAAGGGCGCACGCGACATGGGCGCGCGGATCGAACGGTTCTGTCCGGCCACCGGTGTCAGCCGCGAAAACGGAGAATGGATCATACACACCGAAAAGGGCGACATCCGGTGCGAATACGTGGTCAATGCCGCCGGGTATTATGCCCAGCAGGTCGGAGAATGGTTCAAACCCTATGGCGGGTGCACCGTTCCGATGATGGTGATGAGCCATCAGTACATGCTGACCGATGAGATACCCGAGATCGAAGCCTTCACCCGGGAACATGGCAAGCTGCCATTGCTGCGTGATGTCGACAGTTCGTACTACCTGCGACAGGAAAAAACCGGTCTGAACCTCGGCCCTTACGAGCGCAACTGCAAGGCGCACTGGATCACTCCGGACGATCCGTTTCCCGAGGATTTCAGCTTCCAGCTCTACCCGGATGATCTGGAACGTCTGGAATGGTACATCGAAGACGCCATGGCGCGGGTGCCGCTGCTGGGTCAGGTGGGCGTGAACAAGGTCATCAACGGCCCGATCCCCTATGCGCCGGACGGCTTGCCGCTGATCGGACCGATGCCGGGCGTGCCCAATGCGTTCGAAGCCTGCGTCTTTACCTTTGGCATTGCCCAATCGGGTGGGGCGGGCAAGGTGCTGGCCGAATGGGTCACCGAGGGTCAGACCGAATGGGATATGTGGGCGGTCGATCCGCGCCGCTATACCGACTATACCGACAGCGACTATTGCATCGCCAAGGGCATGGAGACCTATGGCCACGAATACGCGATGCATTTTCCGTGGCATTCATGGCCCGCCGGCCGTGACAGGAAACTGTCGCCCGTGCATGACAAGGTCAGGGAACTCGGCGGGGTGATGGGCGCGTATAACGGTTGGGAGCGCGCCAACTGGTTTGCAAAGCCGAGCGATGACACCAGCGAAGAGACAACCCAGACATGGAACCGCGCGGGACCGTGGGAAGCGCGCATCCGCGAGGAATGCGAGGCCGTCCGGGATCACGTGGGGGTTCTGGACCTGCCCGGTTTCTCGCGCTTCAATCTGGGCGGCGCGGGCGCGGCAGAGTGGTTGCGCACACGCATTGCCGGCGGATTGCCCCGGGCGGGGCGCATGAACCTCGCCTATTTCGCGGACGAGCGCGGCCGCGTCGTCACGGAGATGAGCGTGATGCGTCATTCAGAAGATTTCTTTACCCTGATCACTGCCGCGAGCGCGCAATGGCACGACTGGGACCTGCTGCAATCGACCTTGCCCAACGGTGTCGATCTGACCGATCAGACGCGCGACTATTCCACGCTGATCGTGACCGGCCCCGACTCTCGCGCGCTCTTTGCGGCGTTGGCCCCCGATGCCGACCTGACACTTCCCTGGCTCTCGCATCAGCCGGCAGAGGTGGCCGGTCAACCTGCCGCATTGGTACGGGTCAGTTTCGCGGGCGAGCTGGGTTGGGAAATTCATGCCGCGAACGAACATATCCCGGCGATCTACCAGGCGGTTCTGGACGCAGGCGCGCGACCGTTCGGGATGTTCGCACTGAACAGCCTGCGCATCGAAAAAGGCTATCGCGCATGGAAGGGCGATTTGTCGACCGATTACTCGCTGCTCGAAGCCGGTCTCGAGCGTTTCGTGAAACTGGACAAGACCGAGGACTTTCCGGGGAAGGCGGCCTTGCAGGCAGAGAAACAGCGGGGCAGCGCCAAGCGGTTTGTCACCCTGCTGGTCGATGCAGGGGACGCGGACGCCCCCTATATGTCGACGCTTTGGCATGATGGCGAAGTTGTCGGTGAGACCACTTCGGGGGCATGGGGCTATCGCATTGGCGGATCGGTCGCGCTTGGCATGCTGCGCAGCGACCTGGCCGTGCCCGGTACGCGGATCGAGGTTGAAATCTATGGCGAACGCCGGCCCGCCACAGTGCAACCCGATCAGCCCTTGTGGGATCCGGGGAACGAAAGGTTGCGTGCATGAGCGAGATCACCCTCCTTGACGGTGCGATCGGGCAGGAACTGGTGCGGCGCAGCGGAGACCGCGCAACGCCGCTCTGGTCCACGCGCGTGATGATCGACAAGCCCGGGCTGGTCGAGGACGTGCACGGCGTCTACTTCAGGGCGGGCGCGACCGTGGCCACCACCAACACCTATGCCGTGCATCGCAGCCGTCTCGCGCGGGTGGGATTGCAGGATCAGGTCCTGCCCCTGATCGACGTCGCCCTGACGCAGGCAACGAGGGCCAGGGACGCCCACGGAGGCGGACGCATCGCGGGCTCGCTCGGGCCGCTGCTTGCGACCTACCGGCCGGATTTGCGACCCGATCCGGCCGAGGCCGAAGAGAAATTCGGCGAGCTGATCGAGGCGATGGAGGATCGCGTCGACCTGTTTCTGATCGAAACCGTGTCATCGCTGCTCGAAGCCGAGGGCATCCTGCGCGCGACGGCGAAATCAACCCGGCCCGTGTGGTTGTCGATGACGGTCGATGATGATGACGGGACACGCCTGCGATCCGGCGAACCGCTTGCCGATATCGCGCCGTTGCTTGACCGTTTCGATCCGCAGGCGGTGCTTCTCAACTGTTCCCGCCCGGAGGCCTTCGCGCAGGGGATGCCGATACTGGCCGGGTTCGGTCGACCGTTTGGTGGCTATGCAAACGGGTTCACGCGGATTTCCGAGGGGTTTCTCAGGGATGCGCCGACGGTGGATGCCCTTGAGCAACGCGTGGATCTCGGCCCCGAAGCCTATGCGGACCATGTGATGCGGTGGATCGCGCAGGGGGCCACGATTGTCGGCGGTTGCTGCGAAGTCGGACCGGATCATATCGCGGAACTGTCGCGCCGCCTGCGCGCGGACGGGCACACCATCATCTGAGCCGGAACCGTCCGGGGCGCATTTCACCTAATTGGGGAAACCAGAAATGACCAATCTTCCTGATACGGCCCGCGTCGTCATTATCGGCGGCGGTGTCGTGGGCTGTTCCGTCGCCTACCACCTGGCGCGGCTTGGCTGGACCGATGTCGTGCTGCTCGAACGCAAGCAACTGACCAGCGGCACAACCTGGCACGCGGCCGGATTGATTGCGCAATTGCGGGCCACGGCGAACATGACGCGATTGGCCAAATACAGCCAGGAACTATATGGCAAGCTCGAGGAAGAGACCGGCGTGGCAACAGGTTTCAAGCGCGTCGGGTCGATCACCGTCGCCTTGACCGACGAGCGGCGCGAGGAACTGTTCCGCTCGGCGGCGATGGCGCGCGCCTTTGGCGTCGATATCGAAGAGATAACCCCTTCGGAGGTTGGCGAACGCTATCCGCATCTGAATCTGGATGGCGTGGTGGCGGGGGTCTACCTTGACAAGGACGGGCAGGGCGATCCGGCCAATATCGCGCTCGCGCTGGCCAAGGGCGCGCGCCAGCGCGGCGCGGTTGTTGCCGAGCATACGCGGGTCACGGGGGTGCGGCGCGACGGACGGCGGATCACCGGGGTCGATTACGAAAACGCGTCCGGCACTGGCCATATCGCCTGTGACCATGTGGTGAACTGTGCCGGCATGTGGGGTCACCAGGTGGGCCGGATGCTGGGTACCAACGTCCCGCTGCAGGCGTGCGAGCACTTCTATATCGTGTCAGAACCGGTGGACGGGCTGACGCAACTGCCGGTGCTGCGGGTGCCGGATGAATGCGCCTACTACAAGGAAGACGCGGGCAAGATGATGCTGGGCGCGTTCGAACCGGTATCGAAACCATGGGGACCGATCCCCGAGAATTTCGAATTCGACCAGTTGCCCGAGGATTTCGATCACTTCGAACCCATTCTGGAGATGGCGGTGAACCGGCTGCCGCTGCTGGGCAATGCGGGCATCCATACCTTTTTTAACGGTCCGGAGAGCTTTACCCCGGATGACGCCTATCATCTGGGGCGGGCCCCCGAGATGGATAATGTCTGGGTCGCGGCTGGGTTCAACTCGGTCGGGATCCAGTCCGCGGGTGGCGCGGGCATGGCACTGGCGCAGTGGATGGAGGACGGGGAGAAGCCCTTCGACCTCGGCGATGTGGACATTTCGCGGATGCAGCCGTTTCAGGGCAACACGCGTTATCTGACCGAGCGTGCGACGGAAACGCTGGGTCTGCTCTATGCCGATCACTTTCCCTATCGGCAAAAGGCGACCGCGCGCGGGGTGCGGCGCTCGCCGTTTCATGCGCATCTCGCCGGGCGTGGCGCGGTGTTCGGCGAACTGGCGGGCTGGGAGCGGGCCAACTGGTTCGCGCGCGACAATCAGCCGGCGGAGTACCAGTATACGTGGAAACGGCAGAACTTCTTTGAGAATGTCGCCGCCGAGGTCAATGCCGTGCGAACCAATGTCGGCATGTATGACATGTCGTCCTTTGGCAAGCTGCGCGTCGAGGGGCGGGATGCCGAGGCGTTCCTGAACCATGTCTGCGGGGCGGACATGTCGGTGCCGGCAGGGCGCATCGTCTACACGCAGTTCCTGAACATGCGGGGCGGGATCGAGGCGGATGTGACCGTGACCCGCCTGTCTGAGACCGCCTATCTCGTGGTGACACCCGCCGCGACCCGGCTGGCGGATGAAACCTGGATGCGGCGGCATGTGGGGGACAGGGCGGTGGTGATCACCGATGTCACGGCGGCAGAGGGCGTGCTGGCGGTGATGGGACCAAACGCACGCAAGCTGCTGCAGGCGGTTTCGCCCAGCGATATCAGCAACGAGGCGCACCCCTTTGGCATGGCGCGCGAGATCGAACTGGGCCTGGGTCTGGCGCGCGCGCACCGGGTGTCCTATGTGGGTGAGCTGGGCTGGGAGATCTATGTCGGTGCCGACATGGCGGCGCATGCCTTTGAAACGCTGTCCCGCGCGGGCGAGTCTTTCGGGCTGACGCTGTGCGGGATGCACATGATGGATTGTGCGCGCATCGAAAAGGGCTTTCGCCATTTCGGGCATGACATCACCTGCGAGGATCACGTGCTCGAAGCGGGGCTGGGCTTTGCGGTCAAGACCGCCAAGCCCGGTTTCGTGGGTCGTGACGCCGTGCTGGCCAGGAAAGAGCAGGGGCTGAGCCGCAGGATGCTGCAATTCAAGCTGTGCGACGGCGAGCCGCTGCTCTATCACAACGAGCCGATCCTGCGCGATGGCGAGATCGTCGGCTACCTGTCTTCGGGGGCCTACGGTCATCACCTGGGGGCGGCGATGGGCCTGGGGTATGTGCCGTGCCGGGGGGAAACCGCGGCGGATGTGCTGGCCTCGCGCTACGAGATCGACGTGGCCGGTGTGCGGGTGGCGGCGGAGGCGTCTCTGAAGCCGATGTACGACCCCGGATCGGAGCGGGTGCGGATGTAACCCGTTCGAGTCTTTCATGGTCCGGCGTTCAAAGAACGCCGGACGGCCTCCGGCGGGGATATTTTCAGCAGGAAAAAAGCGGGATCAGGACAATGCCTTGCGGAATTCGAGAAAGCGCGGGTCGGTGCTGACGCGTGCGTTCATCGCCTCGCGCAGGGCGCTGACGCTTTTGAGCGGGCGCATGGCGACCTCGAAGACCTGGATCAGACCGTCATCGTTCAGGGTGATCAGATCAACACCAACCGCGTCGAGATCGCCGATCCTGCATTGAAATTCGAGGGCCCAGTCAACGCCTGATCCCATGATGCGCCGATAGTGAAAATCGCTGAACACCTGACCTACATGGCCGAGCACGGCAGCGACCGGCGCGCGCCCGGTCCAGGTGGCGTAGTATGTCGGCGGCATGAACCGGATGTCTTCGGCCAGCAGGTCGGCGATCAGGGCATCGTCTCCCTTGGCAACGACGTCCTGTATGCGGGTGATGGTCGGGTGCATGGCATTGCTCCTTGGTCGTGGATGCGCAACCGTTGCCGATGGCCGGGCATCCCGCAAGCCGGACGTTACGGGAGCTTGTCCTCGTCGCGCCCGGGGGATAGGCAGGCGCATGGCCGTTTCCAGCGCATACAACCCGCCCGACACGCCCCTTGAGGTGTTACATGACGACGCGCAGCTTCTGGTGGTGAACAAGCCCGCCGGCCTGCTCAGCGTGCCGGGAAAGGGCGCGCATCTTGCCGATTGCCTGTTGTCGCGCCTGCAGGCCGTCTTTCCCGAAACGCTGTTGGTGCATCGGCTGGATCGCGACACGTCCGGCGTCATGGTATTCGCGTTGACCCCGCATGCACAGCGCCATCTGGGCCTGCAATTCGAGAAGCGGCAGACGCGCAAGACCTATGTCGCGCGGCTTGACGGGAAGCTGGAGCCGAGAACCGGGACCGTCGATCTGCCTCTGGTCGTCGATTGGGAAAACCGGCCGCGGCAGAAGGTTTGTCACGACACCGGCCGGCACGCGGAAACCGGTTGGCGGGTGCTGCGCCATGACGGCGCGACGACCCGGGTGCGGCTGATGCCCAAGACCGGGCGCAGTCACCAGCTGCGTGTGCATATGCTGTCGCTCGGGCATCCCATACTGGGCGATCCGTTATATGCTGCGGGGGCAGCGGCGGCGCATCCGCGCATGTACCTGCATTCCGAGGAACTGCGGCTCAAACATCCGGACGGCGGGGCGTCGATGAAATTTCGCGCGCAGCCGGATTTCTGAGAGGGTCAGGCGGCGATCTTCATCCAGCGGTCCGGCAGGATGTCGGGGTTGACCAGGCCGGGATCACCGAACCAGCGCGCGGGGCCCGCCACCCGTTTGTCGGGGTTGGTGTTCAGCCATGCGCCCCACCACGAGAAGGATGAGTTGCCGATGATGTTGTGATCGCACAGGCTCATCAGGCGCATGTCTTCGAAATCGGTTTCGGCACCGTTGATATCGACCACCACCCGCGCACAGGGCAGCGGCAGGTTTTCGCGCACCCAGTCCGGATCATCCGAAAAAACGAACACGGTGGGGGGCCGGGTCAGCCCCTGCAGGATACGGGCGAGCGCGGCATCGTAATAGGCCTGATCGCACAGGGTGTGCGCCCCGAGGGCAAGATAGTCGCCACGCCGGACGTGCAATGCGATCGCCAGCCCGTCCCTGATCCGGGCGGCCATGTCTGCGTTTTCCGGTGTGGTGAAGGCGGGAAAGGTGAAATCGCGGCGAATGTCCGCCTCGGCGTGGGTAAAATAGCGCTCGCTCTGCCAATACCCGTGCAGATAGCTGCCATCGGTGAAGTTTTCGAAGTCCGGATTGTAGCCCAGACCCTTTTCGCGGCGGAACCGTGAACTGGTCAGGCGCCACGCGGCATAGCGCAAAGGGGCTTCGGATTTGAGCGGCGGCAGCGCGTCGGGGTCGTCCAGCGGCAGGTCGAAGACGCGCGTCAGAACCCCTTCGCCCCGTGACAATGCCAGGCGTGTATCCAGCGCGACGCTGGTGCCAAGCCGCGCAGACAGCCCGCGTGCGGCCGCGTATTGAAACATCTGGTTGCCAAGACGGCCGTGCAGGCGGGTGGTGATCATCGGTCCTGCCTCGGGAAGAGATATTGTCGGCGCCGACTGCCGGCCCCGGAACGGGGGCCGGCAGATAGCTACCTTATGCGGGGGTCCAGCCGCTGACGGCTTTGACTTCGAGGAAATCCTCGATGCCATAGATGCCACCCTCGCGGCCATTGCCCGATTGCTTCATGCCGCCAAAGGGCGAGCCGGCGGCGCGCGAGGTGCCGTTCATCTCGACCATCCCGGCGCGCAGGACGCGGGCCAGGCGATTGGCACGGTCGCTGTCCTGGGTCTGCACGTAATCGGTCAGACCGTAGGGCGTGTCATTGGCGATCTCGATGGCTTCTTCCTCGGTGTCGAAGGGGATCATCGACAGAACCGGCCCAAAGATCTCTTCGCGGGCGATGGTCATCTGGTTGTTCACGTCGGCGAAAACCGTCGGCTTGACATAGTAGCCCTTGTTGAACCCTTCGGGCCGCCCGGTGCCGCCCGCGACAAGACGAGCGCCTTCGTCGATGCCTTTCTGGATCAGGTCCTGAATCTTGTTCCACTGGGTCTCGTTCACCACGGGGCCGATATGGCGGCCTTCCTCGTGGGCGTTTCCGACGCTGACCTTTTGCGCGACGGCCGTGGCGGTTTCGACGGCCTGATCGTAGATTTCACGCTGGACCAGCATCCGGCTGGGGGCG
This sequence comes from Alphaproteobacteria bacterium, assembly GCA_030431825.1. Lineage (GTDB taxonomy): Bacteria > Pseudomonadota > Alphaproteobacteria > Rhodobacterales > Rhodobacteraceae > Sedimentitalea. The sequence continues at coordinate 48,684 of JAUIIJ010000023.1, read as the reverse complement.
TTGCAGGACTGGCCGGTGTTGTTCATCATGTGCAACACACCACGCTTCACGGCCTGGTCGTCGGCATCGGCAAAGATCACGTTGGCGCCCTTGCCGCCAAGTTCCAGATGCACCTTCTTGAGCGTGTCCGCAGCGGATTTGGAAATCGCAGTGCCCGCACGGGTCGAACCGGTAAAGCTCACCATGTCGACATCGGGATGCGACGACAACTGGCTGCCGACGCCGGCGCCGTCCCCGTTGACGAGGTTGAATACGCCGGCGGGGAAACCTGCCTCATCCATCATCTCGGCAAAGATCATCGCGTTGAGCGGGCTCTGCTCGGAAGGTTTCAGGACCATCGTGCATCCCGCCACCGCCGCGGCGCCGACCTTGAGCGTGATCTGGTTCATCGGCCAGTTCCACGGTGTGATCAGCGCGGCAACACCGACCGCTTCGTGAATGATGCGGTCATTTGGCGCGTGATCGCCAAGCGGACGGTCGAATTCAAAGGCCTTGGCCGCGCTCACGAAATTCTTCAGGTGCCAGATACCGGCGCCGACCTGCTGGCTGCGCGCCATGTCGATGGGCGCGCCCATCTCGGTGCTCATCGCCTTGGCGAGGTCTTCGGCGCGGTTCTGATAGATATCGACCAGCTTTTCCACCAGCGCGATGCGGTCGGCGGCCGGCGTGGCCATCCAGCCCGGCAATGCGGCCTTGGCGGCGGCCACCGCGGCATCGGTATCGGCCTGATCGCCTAGCGAAATCACGGCGCAGGGCTCTTCGGTCGAGGGGTCGATGACCTCGAAATCGCGCGCGGTGGACGGCGCGACCCATTGCCCGTTGATATAGAACTCACGTTTCTCGATCATGTTTCAGAACTCCCACTTCTGCATAACCCTGACCATAGGGTCATGGATTGGGCGCACTCTGTCACTGCTGTCGGTTGGGGGCAAGGGAGGGGATGCAAGACAGCGGCGAAGCCACTAGGTTAAGCGTGACGCGAGTCGCCACCAGAATTCACGAAAGGAAAGCGCCATGGGTTTGCGCATCAACGATACGGTTCCGAATTTCACCGCCGAGACGGATCAGGGCACCATCCAGTTTCATGACTGGATCGGGGACAACTGGGCGATCCTGTTCTCGCATCCCAAGGATTTTACGCCGGTCTGCACCACCGAATTCGGCGCGGTTGCGCAACTGGCCGATGAATGGAGCAAGCGCGGCACCAAGGTGATCGGTGTTTCCGTCGATGGCGTCGAAGATCACAAGAAGTGGAAAGGCGACATTGAAGAATTTGCCGGAACCAGCGCGGGTTTCCCGATCATCGCGGATGACGGTCTTGCGGTCAGCAAGGCGTTCGACATGCTGCCCGCCGAGGCCTATCTGCCCGACGGCCGCACCCCCGCCGACAGCGCGACGGTGCGTTCGGTCTTTATCATCGGTCCCGACAAGCAGTTGAAACTGTCGATGACCTACCCGATGAATGTGGGCCGCAACTTCGCCGAGGTATTGCGCGCGCTGGACGGGTTGCAGACCGCCGCCAAGGAAAACGTCGCGACCCCCGCGAACTGGAATGTCGGTGATGACGTTGTCATCCCCACGGCGGTCAACGACGACGATGCCAAGGCGAAATACGGTGAGTTCACCACCCATTTCCCCTATCTGCGCACCGCCAAACTGCCCGGTTAAGGGGTTTCGCGATTGACGTGAAGCATCTGGCATCACCCGGCGCGTCGAAATCTGTCATTTCAGACAGCGTCGGGTGAGTCAGGTTTATCGCGAAACACTATGAGGACGCTGCGGGCGCAGGGCGATCCGGGTCCTGTAGACCGCCCGTTTGAACTCGCGCGCCAGTTTCCCGCTGGTGCGTGTTTTCGTCTGGATGGTTGACCCTCCGATCTGGCCCGCGATCTCGGCATTGCCGGTGCCCAGCATGGCGTGCACCGGCTGGCCGGTGATCCAGTGCATCTGCAGCAGGGTATCCACCGGGCGGTCGATCCTGTCGGTGGCGCTCAGCAGACGTTCGGCGGCACCGCGCCCGACGATCTGGCAGATACATTGCAATCCGATCACGCGTGGCAGGATCAGGGCCATGTCACCATCAGTCGCCAAGGTGTCTGCGGCGGTTTCGCGTTGCTTCACGGGCAGGCGAATGTACATTTCGGGGCTGCCGTGGTCACCGATCATGTCAAGTGCCCGCTGCAGCCGCGCCGGATCGACCTGCAGGTCATCCTCGGTGATCAGGGCGTAATCCCATCCCGATTCGACAATCCTGCGCCAGCAGCGGCGGTGACTTTCGAACACGCCGATTTCGGCGGGGCGCAGCGCGAACGGGTAATGCGGACGATGCAGCGTGCCATCCTGCGATCGGACATCCGGAACGCGTTGCGGATCGCGACCATCGACCGCCTCGATCAGTTCGGCCTCGGGCAACGTGTCGCGCAAACGTTCCGCATTGGCGCGGCGCGCGACACTGGAGGACATATGAATGATGAGCGACTGCATGTCCGTTGACTACAGAGTTAGGCTCCCCTTCGAAAGGGTTCGTCGCGTGAAGATCATCCAATTTGTGATTTCAGAGCTCGCGTGGCTATTTGACTGAGAACATCGGGGATTTGTCACCCTTGCCCTGCTGCGCCACGGTATAGAATTCACCGCCATCGAAGTAGACGGTCTGGCAGTCAGACGGAATATCCTTCTTTCCAACGCGCAGGGCACGGCAAAAATATCCCTTCTGCCAATTCCATTTCCCGGTGACTTTCCCACTTGGCGCAGAACCCGTGATTGAGCCGTCGGGTTGCATGATCAATGTCGTCTTTCCGCTCGTCAGCGTTTTCCCGACGATGTTTGCGTTGAAATCGCTCTCTGACTTGATCTTCTTGAAACTGCCAGCTTCGGATGGATACGCTGTCATAGAAAACACAGTGACCGCCACCGCAATAAATGCGCTTTTTGCAATGCTCATTTCGAAATCCTTTCTCACGTAATATCGTGGAGCAAACCTAACACAAAAAAGGCGATAAACATAGAAAGAGCCCCGCCGTTGCCGGCGAGGCCCATGTCAAGCACGCGGTAACCCTTAGTCCGCGGCTTCTTCTTTCTTGATCTCTTCGCCGGTTTCCTGATCGACCATCTTCATCGACAGGCGAACCTTGCCACGATCGTCAAAGCCAAGGAGCTTGACCTTGACTTCCTGACCTTCCTTCAGAACGTCCGAGGGGTGGTTCAGGCGGCGGTTCTCGATCTGGGACACGTGAACCAGCCCGTCGCGCTTGCCAAAGAAGTTCACGAACGCACCGAAATCGACGATCTTGACGACCTTGCCGGTGTAGATCGCACCTTCTTCGGGCTCGGCCACGATCGCGTGGATCATGTCATAGGCCTTCTTGATCGATTCCCCGTCGGGCGAGGCGATCTTGATGATGCCGTCGTCGTTGATGTCGACCTTGGCACCTGAAACCTCGACGATCTCGCGGATCACCTTGCCGCCCGAGCCGATCACTTCGCGGATCTTGTCGGTGGGCACCTGCATGGTTTCGATACGCGGCGCGTGGATCGAGAATTCCGCGGCACCGGACAGCGCCTTGTTCATCTCGCCCAGAATGTGCAGGCGGCCTTGCTTGGCCTGGGCCAGCGCCTTTTCCATGATCTCGGGTGTGATGCCTGCGACCTTGATGTCCATCTGCAGCGACGTGATGCCGTTTTCGGTACCCGCAACCTTGAAGTCCATGTCGCCGAGGTGATCTTCGTCACCCAGGATGTCGGACAGAACCGCGTAGGAGCCGTCGTTTTCGAGGATCAGGCCCATTGCCACACCGGCGACCGGCGCCTTGAGCGGAACACCCGCATCCATCATCGACAGCGAACCGCCGCAGACCGATGCCATCGAGGACGAACCGTTGGATTCGGTGATCTCGGACACCACGCGGATGGTATAGGGGAAATCGGTGCTCGCGGGCAGAACCGCCTGCAGGGCGCGCCATGCCAGCTTGCCGTGGCCGATTTCGCGGCGACCGGGCGACCCGACGCGACCGACTTCACCCACCGAGTAGGGCGGGAAGTTGTAGTGCAGCAGGAAGTTCGACTTGAAGTTGCCGTGCAGCGCGTCGATGAACTGTTCGTCGTCGCCGGTGCCCAGAGTGGTCACCACCAGACCCTGAGTTTCGCCGCGGGTAAACAGCGCCGAACCGTGGGTGCGCGGCAGCAGGCCGGTCTCGGCCGAGATGTCGCGGATTTCGTCGGTCTTGCGGCCGTCGATGCGCTTGCCGGTTTTCACCACGTCGCCGCGCAGGATGCCGGCTTCGAGCTTCTTCAGGGCGGAGCCAAGGTTCTCGTCCTGCTGCTGCTCTTCGCTCAGCTTTTCCAGGATCGCTTCGCGGGCTGCGGCCACGGCGGTGGTGCGCTCCTGCTTGTCGGCGATCGCAAAGGCGGCGCGCATCTCGGTTTCACCGGCGGCCTTGACCGCTTCGTAAAGCTCGGAATAGTCGACCGGCTGGAAATCGAACGGTTCTTTGGCGGCGTCTTCGGCCAGCGAGATGATGAGGTCGATCACCGGCTGGATTTGCGCATGCGCAAAGTTCACCGCGCCCAGCATTTCCTCTTCGGTCAGTTCGTAGGCTTCGGATTCGACCATCATGACCGCGTCCTTGGTGCCGGCCACGACCAGATCCAGACGCTGTTCCGGGTTCAGGCGCAGATCCTGCATGTCGTCAACGGTCGGGTTCAGCACGTATTCGCCGTCTTCGAAACCGACACGGCAGCCGGCGATCGGGCCCATGAACGGCGCGCCGGACAGGGTCAGGGCGGCGCTGGCGGCGATCATCGCCACGATATCAGGGTCGTTGACCAGATCGTGCGAGAGTACGGTGCACATGACCAGCACTTCGTTCTTGAAGCCCGGCACGAAAAGCGGGCGGATCGGACGGTCGATCAGGCGCGCGGTCAGCGTTTCCTTTTCGGTCGGGCGTGCTTCGCGCTTGAAAAAGCCGCCGGGCACCTTGCCCGCAGCATAGTATTTTTCCTGGTAATGCACGGTCAGCGGAAAGAAATCCTGCCCCGGTTTTTGCTTCTTGGCAAAGGTCACGTTGGCCATGACCGAGGTTTCACCCAGTGTCGCGATGACGGTGCCATCGGCCTGGCGGGCAATCTTGCCCGTTTCCAGAGTGAGGGTTTCTTCGCCCCACTCCATCGTTTTCGTCGTTACGTTGAACATATAGCGTATCCTTTAGGGAGCACTCCCGGCCCTCCGGGTCTCCCGTTTGCATAGCGGCCCCATTGCCGCCGACCCCATCAATCATCTTTCCGAGCGCCGGGGTCCGGGCGCAACGTCTCAGATCGCTCGCCCATACATCAGTTCGCAACAGATGGAAAGGGGCTGCGATGCAGCCCCTGAATGGTCGTTTCCGTCGAATGGCGTCCGGTCGCCGCCGTCAGACTCCGGCGTCGACGATGGCCTGTGCGAGCACGGGAACCGTCCTGGCGTTCAGTCCGGCAATGTTCATCCGGCTGTCGCCGATCATGTATATTCCGTGATCCGCGCGGAGTTTCTCGACCTTGTCGGGCGTCGTGCCGAGGCGTGAGAACATGCCGCGGTGTTGCGCGAGAAAGGCGAAACGGTCGGACCCGGACAGTTTCTGCAATTCGCCGGCCAGCGATTTGCGCAGTTCCAGCATCGACAGGCGCACCTCTTCGAGTTCGGAGGCCCAGTCGGCGCGCAACGCGTCGTCATTGAGGATCATTGTCACCAGCCGCGCGCCATGATCGGGCGGGAAGGAATAGTTCTGGCGGTTGAGAAAGGCCAGCGTACCCTGATTCAGCCCCTGTTGCGATGTGGTCTGGCTGATCGCCATCAACAGGCCCGTGCGTTCACGATAGACGCCGAAATTCTTGGAACAACTCGCCGCGACAAGGCATTCGGGCACCTGCGACGCGACCATCCGCGTGGCGGCGGCATCATCCTGCAGGCCGTCGCCAAAGCCCTGATAGGCAATGTCGATCATCGGGATCAGGCCCTTGTCGTTCAACAGGTCGATCACCGCCTGCCATTCGACCGCGTTCAGGTTGGCGCCCGTCGGATTGTGACAGCAGCCATGCAGCAAAACAACGTCACCGGCACGGGCGGTGCCGAGGTATTCCATCATCCCGCCAAAATCCACGCTCCGGGTTTCGTCGTCGAAATAGCGATAGGCGACGGTTTCGATGCCGAGATAGCTCAGGATCGACAGGTGGTTCGGCCAGGTCGGGTTGGAGACAAAGACGCGGGCATCGGGGTTTGCCATGCGGATCAGTTCAAAGGCCTGTCGGCAGGCCCCGGTGCCGCCCGGCGTCGCCGCGGCGGCGATGTTTTCGCGCGCAACTGCATCGTCCAGCACCAGAGAAATCATTGCGTCCGCAAACGCCGGATCGCCGGTCAGGCCGGTATAGGCCTTGGTTTCCTGCTCCTGCCACAGGCGTTGTTCGGCCGCCTTGACCGCGCGCATGACCGGGGTGACGCCTCTGGCGTTCTTGTAGACGCCGACCCCAAGATCGACCTTGTCTTCGCGCGGATCGTCGCGAAAGGCCTGCATCAGCGCCAGAATCTTGTCGGCAGGCTGCGCTTTGAGATTTTCGAACATCATGCGTCTCCGGTTGCGATTGGCAGGGTCGGGAACGCGCCCCATTCGGCCCAGGACCCGTCATAGAGCGAATGGTCCGCCTTGCCCATGCGTTCAAGGGCGAGGCTGAGAATGGCGGCGGTCACGCCGGACCCGCAGGTCGTGATCGCAGGCTTGTCGAGATCGACGCCCGCTGCCTCGAAGATGGCGCGGCACTCTTCGGGCGTTTTCATGGTGCCGTCCTCGTTGAGCAGGCTGTCAAAGGGCACGTTTTTCGCGCCGGGAATATGCCCGCCCCGCAACCCTTCGCGCGGTTCGGGCGCTTCGCCGCGAAAACGCGCGGCAGAGCGGGCGTCGATGATCGCGTGATCGCCCAGCTTGCTGGCCTGGCTGACCTGCGTCACGTCCCGCACGAGACCGTTCTGAACCCGGACCGTCATGTGCCGGTCGCGCACCACCGGGGGCAGGTCCTCGACCGGGCGTTCTTCGGATTGCCATTTGGGCAGGCCGCCATCGAGCACGGCAACGTTGTTTTGCCCCATCAGCCGGAACAACCACCAGACGCGCGCCGCCGACATCAGGCCCGCACCATCGTAGATGACGACCTGATGGCCGTCGCCGACGCCCATCGCGCGCAGGCGTGACATGAATTTTTCCACCGGGGGCACCATGTGCGGCAGGTCCGAGCGATGGTCGGAAATTTCGTCGATGTCAAAGAAGCGCGCACCGGGAATGTGCGCGGCATCGTATTCGGCACGCGCGTCCCGGTTCGCGTTCGGCAGGTACCAGGACGCATCCAGTATCCGTAGATCCGGATCCTTGAGATGCGTTGCCAGCCAATCGGTGGAAACCAGAGTACGCGGATCGTCCTGCATGTCGGTGGGCCCCTTGTTCATCCGCACCCTTGCTACGCGGGCGACGCGAGCGTTGCAAGACCGTGCCAGCCGGGCATCGGAAGAGCCGTGCGCTTTCTTGTCTGGCGTTCCCGTTTCGCGCCGGGCGCAGTTCAGCGATTGTCCTTGAGCAGCCGCTGTTTCTGGCGTGACCAGTCGCGCTTGGCCTGGCTCTCGCGCTTGTCGTGGTTCTTCTTGCCCCTGGCGATACCCAGCTTGAGCTTGGCCAGCCCGCGGTGATTGAAATACATCACGATCGGTACCAGCGTCATGCCCTTGCGCTGGGTCGCGGTCCAGAGATCGGAGAGCTCTTTGCGTGACACCAGCAGCTTGCGCCGCCGCCGCTCCTCATGCCGAAAGGTCCTGGCCTGTCCATAGGGCGCGATATAGCTGTTCACCAGCCACAATTCGCCGTCCTCGACCGCCGCATAGCTCTCGGCGATATTACCGCCATTGGCGCGCAGGGATTTGACCTCGGACCCTTCGAGCAGCATGCCGCATTCCAGATCATCCTCGATGGCATAGTCGAAGCGCGCCCGCCGATTCTCGGCGATCACCTTGTAATTGGGATCTGATTTCGTCTGTGCCATGACGCGCAGATGTAGGCGCTTGGCCCTGCCTGCGCAAGGCGGGCGTGATGGTCATTTTTCCGCCAAAGCCGCCCTGGCCTGTTTGCCTGCGCTGCGTGCTGCGCTATGGCTTGGAAAACGAACGCAGAGGGCAGGACAGATGCAGATCACGCGACGGACGATGACACTGGGACTTGCGGCGGCGGCACTGGCCGGATGCTCGGGTGCCAATAGCGGATTGACGACGGCACCGGTGTCGCGCATGCGAACGGTGCCGAACGCAGGCTATGATGCCTGGGTTGCGGGATTCAAGGGGCGCGCCGCGGCCAAGGGGATCAGCCAAAGCACCATCGATCGCGCGTTTCGCGGAGCAGGGTATCTGCCCGAGGTCATCGAGCGCGACCGCAACCAGCCGGAATACAAGCGCACCCTGGAAGATTACCTTGCCATCGCCGCCTCCGACGAGCGTGTCAGCGACGGCAAGACGATGCTGCGCAGATACAACGCGACGCTGTCGCAGATCGAGGCACAGTACGGGGTCAGCAAGTATATCGTGACCGCGATCTGGGGGCTGGAAAGCCGTTACGGGACACGGCGCGGAGACGTGCAGGTCATCTCCGCCCTGTCGACGCTCGCCTATGACGGGCGGCGCGGATCGTTTTTCGAAAGCCAGCTGATTGCGGCGCTCAAGATCCTGCAAAACGGCGATACCACGCCCGACCGTATGACCGGGAGCTGGGCCGGTGCGATGGGGCATACCCAGTTCATTCCAACCTCCTACCTTGCCTTCGCGGTCGATTTCACCGGCGACGGGCGGCGCGATATCTGGGACGACGACCCCAGCGATGCGCTCGCCTCGGCGGCCGCCTACCTGGCGAAGAACGGCTGGGTCCGGGGGCAGCCCTGGGGGGGCGAGGTCGGATCGGCGGCCGCGTCCTCGGCAACCCCGCTGGCGATCATTCAGCCGCAGGTGCCGGGCCCCAAATTCGCGGTGTTCAAGAATTTCTCGGTGCTCAAGCGCTACAACAATTCGGACAGCTACGCGCTCGGTGTCGGACATCTTGCCGACCGCATCGCCGGCGGCGGACCGCTCAAGGCGTCATTCGGGCCGGATGCCGACGGGCTGACGCTGGCGGATCGCAAGGCGTTGCAGCGCCGCCTGACCTCTGCCGGATACGACACCGGCGGGGCCGATGGCGTCATCGGGTCAAAGTCGGAAGCCGCGATCAGCGCCTATCAGCGCAGCGTCGGGCTGCCGGTGACGGGCCGGCCGTCGATGGAGCTGCTGCGCCGGCTCGGCGGATAATCCTCCACCGGGCGAGGTTCAGTCGCCAAGCTTGGCGTGGACCTCGTCCAGATCGATCTCGCCCACAGGCATCTTGTTGCCCGGATTGTCGAAATCGTATTTGAACAGGTCGAAGTCGCGCTTGTAGATTTCGTAGACCAGGTGCATCGACAGATCGTCGAAATAATCTGCAACGGGATGGGCGCGTTTCGGGCCGTGATTCTCGCTTTCGTTAAAGCGCGGGATGGCACCAAGGTCGATTTGGTGCGGTGTGCTGACGGCGTCCAGAACCTGCTGCATCCCCTCGTCGAAACACTCGGTCCAGAAGATGCTGTCATAGGTGCCGCCATTGACGATGAAGGTCGATATGTGCCCTGACATCGCGGACCAGTGGATGTCCGGGTCCATCGGGCGACGCCAGCGTATGGTGTCGCGCGCAAACAGCAGAAAGCGGCGGAACGCGCGAATCTGGTCGAACTCCTGCTTGCCGTCCTCGCCACCGTATTCGATGCCATAGCGCGCGGCGAGCATCGGCACGAGATTCCCCCGGTAGCGTTTGCCGTTGCGCTGAATGCCGCAGATCTTGTCGAAGAACGAACTGAGGATCCGGGTGTAGGGGTTGCGCACGCTGGTAAAGGCATAGGATCGGTGCGACTGCACATTGCGCGTTATGGCATCCTGGCTGTCGTCCAGCGCCCATTTGTGAATGCCCGATTTGGCGTCGTGAATGTCACCGTCAAAATAGGTGCCGTGGTCCGAATAATACATGATCTGCCCGATGGTCGAGCAGGCGCATTTTGGCACGACGCGATACACCATGCTCTCGGACTCGGTCATCCAGGTTCCGGGAAACCCCATATGCTGCCTCCTGCAGTCTGCGTGTCCCAGCCGGTACGCAGGCATTTTCGTAACAAGAAAGCAAAGAATGCAGGTTTATTCAATCCGCCATGACCTTTAACAGTCGTAGGACAGAGCAGACAGACGGACATTGTGCAAGCTGAATGGCAAAAATCGCGTATATCCTGCTATGCCACAAGGATCCCGAAGCGATCATTGATCAGGCCAGACGCCTGACCGCGGCCGGCGACTTCATATCCATTCATTTCGACGCCCGCGCCGACAATGGCGGGTTCGAGCGGATCCGGACGGCGCTCGCCGGGAACGAAAGTGTGGTGTTCGCGGACAAGCGGATCAAGTGCGGTTGGGGTGAATGGTCGCTGGTGCAGGCGACCCTGCACGCGATACGGGCGGCCGAGCGGGCGTTTCCCCATGCCACTCATTTCTACATGCTGTCAGGCGATTGCATGGCGATCAAGACGGCGCAATACGCCCATGAGTATCTTGACGGGCGGGATGCCGACTACATCGAGAGCTTTGATTTCTTCCAGAGCAACTGGATCAAGACGGGCATGCGGGAAGACCGGCTGATCTTCCGGCATTTCTTCAACGAGCGCACGCAGAAGACGTTGTTTTACGCATCGGTAGATCTGCAACGGCGGCTGGGGCTGCAACGTGCAATTCCGGACGATTTGCAAATCCAGATCGGCAGCCAGTGGTGGTGCCTGAGACGACGCACGATCGAGGCGATTCTGAGCTTCATAGAGGACCGGCCCGATGTCATGCGGTTTTTCAGGACCACGTGGATCCCGGACGAGACATTTTTTCAGACGCTTGTGCGCCACCTGGTGCCCGAAACCGAGATCGAGGGGCGCACGCTGACCTTTCTGATGTTCTCGGATTACGGCATGCCGGTCACGTTCTACAACGACCAATACGATCTGCTTCTCGGTCAGGACTTCCTGTTTGCCCGCAAGATCAGCCCTGAGGCGCAGGATCTGAGAGCGCGGCTGGGCGAGTTGTACGCGAGTCGCGATGTAGAGTTCCAGATCGGCAACGAAGGACGCAAGCTGTTCGGTTTCCTGACCGGCAAGGGCCGCGTCGGACGCCGGTTCGGCGCGCGCGCCTGGGAAACGGGGAGCACGCTGGGGCGTGACCGGGAACTGATGATCGTGGTCTGCAAGAAATGGCATGTGGCCAAGCGCCTGATCGAGCGTATCCGGGCGGTCACCGACCTGCCTGCGGTCGAATATCTTTTCAACGAAGAGAATACACCGCTGCCCGATCTCGGTGGGATCCAGAGCAGCCTGGAAAAGCGCACAAGGCATCGCCGGACGCTGACCCGGCTGCTGTTCGAAGAATTCGGGACCGACCGGATGATCGTCTGCATGGACCCTTCGAGCATCGACTTGATCCAGGATTTTCACGACGATCGCTCGAGAACCCGTATTCTGGAAGTGTCCTGCCGGTTTTCAGATCAATACCTGATCGGCCATGCACGACGCGTGGGCTTGCTGGGACAACTCGCCAACGATCGCGCACTGGCCCGCATCCTGCCGACGATCCGCAACGATATAGCCTATGAGAGCGACCGTATCCGTGACGCCGGGTTCTCGTCCCATATGGTGATGTCCGAGCGGTTCGACCACGACGAGAACACGCGTGTGCTGCAGAATTTTCTGTCCGTGCCTTATGAAACGGCGGCGCAGATCATCTCCATGGATCACTTGTTTTCCGATTAAAGCGTTGCGCGATCGACTTGAAACATCTGGTATCACCCGACGCGTTGAAATCTATGGTTTCAGGCAGCGCCAGGTAATTCAGGTGTATCGCGAAATGCGGTAGGTCATCGCTGGGCGGCGTGCCGCGTCAGGTCGTGCGCTTGCCGTAGTAGAGGCCGACGACATGTTCCGCCTCGGCAAAGAACAGCCAGCGCGAGACCGCCGTGCCGGCGAGGTGCGACAATACCGCCAGCGCGGCGAACAAGTGGCTGAACGGCAGCAACAGCATCCCGATCGGGAGCACGATCATCAGGAAGAACGAGATCACCCGGAGCTGGAGGCCATGCTTGCGACCGACGACATGGACAAACTCGTTCAGCAGGTAATTGGTGCCTGTGTGGGGCGGCTCGAACGCGCGCACGGTTGACGCCGTGCCAAGACCGGTCGCGGATGCGAGGGTGCTGCCGGAGGCGGTCAGCGCGCCGTCCCCTTTCAGCCACGCCATGATCTGAATCGCGCCGGCCACGACGAGGAGCGCAATCGCGGCCTTCTCCTGACCCGTCAACAGCGCACCGCCCGCGAGCGACAGGGAGAGCAGCAGCGCAGGTGTCATCGGTGAATGCCAACGCGGAACGGTGCGAAGCTGGGCATAGATCATCGAGGTGGTGAACACGGTGAGGACGCTGGCGAACGAGCCGACGAAGCCAAGGGCGGTCCACCTCGTGCCCAGAAATACCAATCCGGCACCGTAGACGGCCATGACCAGCAGGGTAAATACCGCGCAGCATCCCTCGCGGCTCAGCCAGCTGGTGCGCCACTGGCTGAACGCCTTGATCGCGCGCTCCGGGTGGCCAAGATGAAAGGTCGACGCCATCAGCCCGCCCACGGCGAGCACATAGGCGATGGCAAAGAAGGTGAAGGCGACCCAGCCGGTGACATCCGGCAGGCCGATGCCGAGGAATGCCAGCATGCCGAAACCGGCGCCGGACATCACGGTGAACAGGATGACGGAAGGAGCCGGATGCATCAGCGTGTCTCGTCTTTTGACGGCGCGCCGGGCAAGCGATCAAGCGCCTTGTCCAGCCATCCGAAAAAACCCGCGGAGTCCTCGGAAACCGGTGCCAGCAGCGGCGCGAGAATATCGACCTGCTCCTGCAGCCGGTCCTTGGGGCGCGGGGGCAGGTATTTGTTGACCGGCCGGGTTTCCTGCTCGGGCATCAGGTCGATGCCGCCACGTTCCGCCGTCAGCCGCGAAACATGGCTCTCCGGATCGGCAAAATCGCCGAAATGCCGGGCTCCGGCGGGGCAGGTGCGTACGCAGGCCGGAACCCTGTCTTCCTCGGGCAGGTGCGCGTTATAGATACGGTCGACGCAGAGCGTGCATTTCTTCATCACGCCTTCCGCCGCATCGAGCTCGCGCGCGCCATAAGGGCACGCCCAGGCGCAGAGCCCGCATCCGATGCAATCGCTTTCGTTGACCAGAACGATGCCGTCCTCGACCCGCTTGTAGCTGGCCCCCGTGGGGCAGACGGTGACACAGGGTGCGTCGGTGCAGTGCAGGCAGGATTTCGGGAAATGGATCAGCTGGGTCGCGCCGGTTTCAGGTTGCACCTCATAGCTGTGGACGCGATTGAGAAAGGTTCCCGCCGGATCGGCGCCGTATGGGTCTTCGTCGGCAAGCGGCGCACCGTAATTCTCGGTGTTCCATCCCTTGCAGCTGATCACGCAGGCGTGGCATCCGACACAGGTATCAAGATCGATGACCAGACCCAGTTTCCTGTCCGTGCTGGTGGGGAGCGTGGTCATTTGCCTACCTTCCACGTCAGTTCGGCAGGGCCTTGTCCCACCGGCGAGCGGAGGGGCGGGAACGCGGGGGCGCATTCGTCGGGCGCCGCCACCTTCTCGATCTTCACCCGCAGGTCGAACCATGCCGCCTGACCGGTAATGGGGTCAGAGTTGGACCAACGCAGCCCGTCCCCCTTGGGCGGCTGCAACTCGTGTATCAGGTGGTTGAGCAGGAAACCCCTGGTGGCCTCGGGCGCGTCTTCGGACAAGGCCCAGGCACCCTTGCGCTTGCCGATCGCGTTCCACGTCCAGATCGTGTTCTCGTTCAGCCCGCCATGATGCGCCACCGGCACCACGATCGATCCATGCGCCGACGTGACGCGTGCCCAGTCACCGTCCCGGAACCCGTGCTGCCGCCACAACCTTGTTGGCAGATAGAGCGGATTGTGTCCGTGCAGTTGCCGCAGCCAGGCGTTTTGACTGCCCCAGCTGTGATACATGGCCATCGGGCGCTGCGTCAGGGCATGTACCGGAAAGTCGTCCGGGTCGACGTTGGCATCCTCGAAGGGCGGGTACCAGATCGGGAACGGATCCATCGTCTGGATGATCCGCTGGCGCAGGTGGTCCGGGGGCTGGCGCTCTCCATCGCCTTCGGCGGCGCGCTGGAACTTGCGCATCGGTTCCACATAAAGCTGGAAAAGATAGGGTTGCGGGCTGTCAAACAGGCCCATGCCCACCGCCCACTCCTGATAGGCGGTATTCCAGGGTTTGTAGTATTGGGCACCCTCTGGAATGTGGTTGACGAAAAAACCGCCATTCTCGATATAGCGGTCCAACTGTTCGGGGTTCACTTCTCCCCGCCCCGATTGCGATCCGTCACCCCGAAACCCTGCAAGCGGCCCGATGCCCGGGCGGCGCTCGTGAGACACGATGTAATCGGCATAGTCCTTCCATTTCGGACTGCGGTCGTCGTTGGTGAAACCCGGCAGCTTCATCCGGTTGGCGAGCTGGATCAACGCCGTCTGGAAGCCGCGAACATCGCGGTCGGGCTGCACCACCGGCCAGCGGATCGCATCGGCGGCGGCGTCGGCCTCGCAGATCGGGCGGTCCAGCAGGCTGATACAGTCATGCCGTTCAAGATAGGTGGTGTCCGGCAGGATCAGGTCGGCATAGGCCACCATCTCGCTGGAGTAGGCGTCGGAATAGATGATGTGCGGAATCACGTAGTCGCCGTTTTCATCGGTATCGGTCAGCATCTCCATGACGCCGCCGCTGTTCATCGACGAATTCCACGACATGTTCGCCATATAGAGAAACAGCGTGTCGATCCTGTAAGGGTCGCCCGCATGCGCGTTCGAGATGACCATATGCATCAGGCCGTGGGCGCTCATCGGGTTTTCCCAGGTAAAGGCCTTGTCGATGCGCGCCGGGCTGCCGTCCGGTTTGAGGGCGAGATCTTCCGGGCCCCGGACAAACCCGAGATGCGGGCCATCCAGTGGCGCATCCGGTCGGGCCCAGCAGTGCGGGGTCGGATGGGCTTCGGCGGGTTTCGGGTAGGGTGGTTTGAACCGAAAGCCGCCGGGCACTTCGACGGTGCCAAGCAGGATCTGCAGAACGTGCAGCGCGCGGCAGGTCTGGAATCCGTTGGAATGGGCCGAAACCCCGCGCATCGCATGCATCGAGACCGGGCGGCCGGTCATGCTGCTATGTGTTTCGCCACGAAAATCGGTCCACTCGCACGCGATCTCGAAAGCCTCGTCAAAGGCGACGCGGGCAAGCTCTGCGGCAATGGCGCGAATGCGTTCTGCCGGAATACCGCATTGCGCGGCGACAGCCTCGGGGGCGTGTTCGGGCGAAAGATAGCGCTCGGCCATGTGTTGGAATACGGTGCGGTGTCCGTCATGGCTGGCGTTGAGATCGGGATAGATGCCGGGCGTGTCAAAGGCGCAGACCGCGCCGCCCCTGCGATCCCTCACCAGTGGTTTTCCGTCATCGTCACGCAGGAACAGACCGGTTTCCTGGTCCAGAAGCACCGGCGCGTTGGTGTAGCGCGACAGATAGTCGAGGTCGATCTTGCCGGCCTTGATAAGGCAATGGATCAAGGCCAGAACGAACAGCCCGTCGGTCCCCGGCGTGATGCCCACCCATTCATCCGCGACGGCGTTGTAGCCGGACCGGATCGGGTTGACGCCGATCACCCTGGCCCCGCGCGCCTTCAGCTTGCCAAGCCCCATCTTGATCGGATTGCTGTCATGATCCTCGGCTACGCCAAAGAGCATGAACAGCCGGGTGTGATCCCAGTCGGGCTGACCAAACTCCCAGAACGCGCCGCCCATCGTATAGATGCCGCCTGCCGCCATGTTCACCGAGCAGAAGCCGCCATGCGCCGCGTAGTTGGGTGTGCCGTAATTCTGCGCCCAGAAACTGGTAAAGCTCTGGCTCTGGTCGCGCCCGGTGAAGAAGGCGAGCTTTTCAGGGGCGTCGTGGCGGATGTTCTCAAGCCAGCCGCACGCGATCGACAGCGCATCATCCCAACTGATCTCCTGGAACTCGCCGGACCCGCGCGGCCCTACCCTGCGCAATGGCCTGCGCAGACGCGAGGGCGCGTTGTGCTGCATGATACCCGCCGATCCCTTGGCGCAGAGCACGCCCTTGTTGACCGGATGGTCGCGGTTTCCTTCGATATAGGCGACCTTGCCATCCTTGATATGCACGTTGATGCCGCACCGGCAGGCGCACATGTAGCAGGTTGTCTTGCGGATCTCGTCAGAGACCGGGGGCGACAGATCAAGCGACGGCTGGGTATGAGGCATATGGTCTCTTCCTGATTTCCCACACACTAGGGAGCGGCGTCGTTTCGGTAAAGATGTTCCGTGTTGCGCAGGTGTACCAAGACGGAGTTCCGGATAATGGCCCGGTCTTGGAACGATGTCGGGATCATCCGCGCGCGTTCATCGGTACGAAATCGCGGGGTTCGGGCCCGTTATAGAGCGTCAGGGGCCGGATCAGGATGTTGCTGCGCTGCTGTTCGATGCACTGGATGACCCAACCGGGCATGCGACCGATGGCAAAGATCGGCACGTAGAGGTCCATCGCGATCCCGTGCAGCTGATAGATCACGCCGGAATAGAAATCGACATTCACATTCAGCCCGTGACGGGCATAGGGTTTCATTGCCTCGACCACGGCCTGCAGGATCTCGTACCATTCCGGCGCGCCCATTTCCTCGCCGAGTTTGCGCACCCCTTCGCGCATGTGCCGCGCGCGCGGGTCTTCCTTGCGATAGACCCGGTGGCCGAACCCGGTGACAGCCTCGCGCGCGCCGCGCTTGGCCTTGACATAGGCGGCAGCGTTCTCGGGCTTGCCGATCTCGTGCACCATCTTCATGACGTCCTCGGCGGCGCCGCCATGCGCCGGCCCGGCCAGTGTCGACAGCGCCGTCACGATGCCGCCATGCAGGTTGGTTTCCGTGCCGACCGTGACGCGGGCGGCAAAACTGCTCGCGTTGCTGCCATGTTCGGCATGCAGGATGAAATCCACATCCGCCAGCCGCGCGGCCTCGTCGCTGGGTTTCTCGCCCTTGAGCATCCACAACCAGTTGGCCGCATGACCCAGAGTGGCGTCCGGCGCAACCGGATCGCGCCCGTTACGGAGCGCCTCGTGGGCGGCGATGATCATCGGCACCTGGCTGGTCAGCCGTATGCCGTTGGCGACAAACGCGTCTTCGCCCACCAGCTGGCTGTCCGGTTCAAGCGCCGCGAGCGCCGATACCGCCGTGCGTAACACATCCATCGGATGGCCCTGCCGGCAGGCGGAAATGATCTCGAAGATCTGCGGTGGCAAGCTGCGCGCGGCCTTCAGTTTCGCATCGAAATCGGCAAGCTCGGACGCAGTTGGCAACTCGCCGTGGATCAGCAGGTAACAGACCTCCTCAAAGCTCGATTGCGTGGCGAGATCGTGGATCGAATAACCGCGATAGGTCAACTCACCTGCTGCGCCATCGATGTCGCTGACGGCGGACCGTTCGAAATAGATGCCTTTCAGGCCACGGTTGATCTTGACGTTTTCGGTCATCGCTGTCTCCTTCGTAGCAAAACGGGGATTGGAATGTCGGCACTGCAACGCGCCATGGATCGGGCAAGAACAGACCGCGCGCGGGTGGTCTTTCCTGAAATGAACGACCCGCGCATCGCCGAGGCGGTGGCGCAGATGCAGTCCGAGGGGCTCTGCATGCCGACCCCGCTTGCCGAATCCGATGACGCACTTGTTGCCGCGCTGGTAAAGGCGCGCGGTATAAAGGAGGCCGTGGCGCGGCGCATGTTGTCACGGCCATTGTACCGCGCGGCGGCGATGGTGGCCGCCGGGCAGGCGGACGCGATGGTGGCGGGGGCTGTCAGCCCGTCGAAAAAGGTGATCGAGGCGGCACGGATCGCCATCGGGCTGGCCGACGGGGTCAAGCTGCCCTCATCGTTCTTCCTCATGCGCTTTCCGGACGGGCGCGAACTGATCTTTGCCGATTGCGCCCTGAACGTTGCGCCAGATGCGGACGCATTGGCCGAAATCGCGCGGGCCTCGGAAACCACCGGTCGGGCGTTGCTGGGGCAGGCGCGGGTGGCGTTGTTGTCCTTTTCCACCGGTGCATCCGGCGCAGGAGAGAGCGTGGACAGGGTGCGCGCGGCGGCAGAGGCAACGGGGTTCGCCGGGCCGGTGCAGGGCGATGCGGCGCTGAACCCGGCGGTGGCCGCGCTCAAGGGGGTGGGGCAGGGCGATGCCAACGTGCTGGTTTTTCCCGATCTCGATGCCGGCAATATCGCGTACAAGCTGGCGCAAGAGCTCGCCGGGGCGCAGGCGATCGGGCCGGTTCTGCAAGGTTTCCGCAAACCGGTCTGCGACCTGAGCCGGGGCACGACGGTGGCGGACATCATCGCCGCCACGACGGTGACGCTGGCCCTGGCATAGGGCGCGCCAGCGCAGGCCGGCAATTTCCTCACGCCAGCACCGGACGCCGGATCTCCGTGGGGAAATCCGGCGCCGGGCAAAGGGCCTGACATGCGATCATACGGTTTGTGGCCGCATGTCCTGCGCGCTGATCCCGGCAACCTCGACCGGTTTTTTCATCGCGTCGCGACGGAACGGTTCGCCCAGTTCCTGGTTGATCATCGCTTCGATCAGGGTCGTGATGCCGGCCTTCTGGTCGACCATCGCCTGGTTCAACGCCTCTGTCAGTTCTTCCATGGTGCGCGCCACGACGCCCTTCAGTCCGCAGGAATTGGCGATACCGGCATAAGACACCTCGGTGTCGAGTTCGGTACCGACAAAGTTGTCGTCGAACCACAGGGTCGAATTGCGCTTTTCCGCGCCCCACTGGTAGTTGCGGAATACCACCTGGGTTACGGCGGGCCATTCCTTGCGGCCAATGGCGGTCAATTCGTTGACCGCGATGCCAAAGGCACCGTCGCCGGAAAAGCCGACGACCGGCACGTCCGGGCATCCGATCTTGGCACCGATCACCGCCGGCAGGCCATACCCGCATGGGCCGAACAGCCCCGGCGCCAGGTATTTCCGGCCCTCTTCAAAGCTCGGATAGGCGTTGCCGATCGCGCAGTTGTTGCCGATATCCGAACTGATGATCGCGTCCTTGGGCAGCGCCGACTGGATTGCGCGCCATGCCATGCGCGGGCTCATCCAATCGGGTTTGTCGGCGCGGGCGCGTTCGTTCCAGGTGGTGCCGGGATCGTCATCCTCGTGATCCATCGACGACAATTGCTGTGCCCAGCGGGACTTGGTTTCCGCGATCCGCGCCTTGCGCTCGGCGCGCCCCGCATCTCCCGCGTCATCGGAAAGCTGCGCAAGCAATCCGCTGGCGACCTTGGCGGCATCGCCGACGATTCCGACGCTGACCTTCTTGGTCAGGCCGATGCGGTCGGGGTTGATGTCGACCTGGATGATCTTCGCGTCGGCGGGCCAGTATTCCATGCCGTAGCCGGGCAAGGTCGAGAACGGGTTCAGCCGCGTGCCAAGGCACAACACCACATCCGCATCGCGGATCAGTTCCATGCCCGCCTTGGAACCGTTATACCCCAGCGGCCCGGCGAACAGCGGGTGATTGCCGGGAAAGGCGTCATTGTGCTGATAGCCGACACAGACCGGGGCATCCAGACGTTCGGCGAGCAGGCGCGATGCCTCGATCCCGCCCTTGGCCAGCACCACGCCCGCGCCGTTCAGGATCACCGGGTTCTTTGCCTCGCTCAGCAGCTGGGCAGCCTCGGCGACCGAGTTTTCCCCACCGGGCGAGCGTTCGAACTCGATAGGCTCGGGGATCTCGACATCGATAACCTGGGTCCACATATCGCGCGGGATATTCAACTGTGCCGGGGCCGACAGACGCCTGGCCTGCGCGATCACGCGGGTCAGGACCTCGGCCACGCGTGAGGGGTCGCGGACCTCTTCCTGATAGGCCACCATGTCCTCGAACAGCTTCATCTGTTCGACCTCCTGGAACCCGCCCTGACCGATGGTCTTGTTGGCCGCCTGCGGCGTCACCAGCAACAGCGGCGTGTGGTTCCAGTAGGCGGTTTTCACCGCGGTAACGAAATTGGTGATGCCGGGGCCGTTCTGGGCGATCATCATGCTCATCTTGCCGGTGGCGCGGGTGTAGCCATCGGCCATCATGCCGGCGCTGCCTTCGTGGGCACAGTCCCAGAACGTGATGCCGGCCTTGGGGAAGAGATCGGAAATCGGCATCATGGCCGAACCGATGATGCCAAACGCATGCTCGATGCCGTGCTTTTGCAGCGTTTTGACGAAACATTCTTCGGTGGTCATTTTCATTTGGACGATTCTCCGGAAAAAACAGGTGCGGCATCGGGTGCCAGCTTGGTTGCGGATTTTAGGGACCGTGCAGAACGGTCGTTAGGTCCAGATCGAAGCTCGGTTTATATCCAGCGTTCGTCATGCGGCCAGACAGCGCGCGATCAATTCGATTCCCGACGGGATCCGGGATGCCGGGATCGAGGAATAGCCGAGTCGGTAGTAGTTGCGCGGTTGCTCCGATCCGGCAAAGAACGGGGCGCCGGGCTCGATCACCACGCCGTTGCGGGCGAGTTGCTGCGCGACCGCGGTCATGTCGGTGCCGGGGCGGGCGCGCATCCACAGGGACGAACCGCCATAGACGCCACGCCCCGCGATGGTGAGGCCATGATCGCTCACGGCTTGTTCGATGACCTGCCTGCGGTTGTGCAGCGCCTTGGACATGCGGCGGATCTGGGCGTCGAAGTGGCCAAGGCTGAGAAAATAGGCGGCGGTGCGCTGCAGATGGCCCGGCGGGTGACGCAAGACGCTGGCGCGCAACGCTCGGGCCTGTTCGATGAAGGGCTCGGAGCCGACGATATAGCCGAGCCGAAGCCCGGGGCAGAGCGATTTCGAAAAACTGCCGACATAGATCACCCGCCCGTCGCGATCGAGCGACTTGAGCGCCGGGGAGGGGGCGGCGAGAAAGGCGAGTTCGAATTCGTAATCGTCCTCGACAATCAGCGCATCCAGATCACGAGCGCGGTCGAGCAGCGCGCGCCGCCGCGCCAGTGGCATGGTCGCGGTGGTCGGTGACTGGTGACTGGGTGTGGTAAAGATCACGTCGGTATCGCCGGGCAACTCATCCGGCGGCAGCCCGTCCGCATCGACCCGCAACGGAACCATCGCGCATCGCGATTGTCGCAGGATGTCGCGCAGCGCGTGATAGCACGGATCCTCGACCGCCGCTTTGCGGGTCGGGTCGAGCAGGACCTGCGCGGTCAGCCAGAGCGCGTTCTGCGCCCCCATCGTGATCAGGATCTGTTCCGGTCGCGCCGCGATACCGCGGCGGGGGAGGGTGTGGCGCGCGATGAATTCCACCAGCAGCGGATCGTCGCGATCGAAATAATCACCGGTCAGTGACGTGAAATCCTTTTGCCCCAGTGCGCGTAGCGCGCAGAGCCGCCAATTGGCGTGATCAAACAGCGTCGGATCGGCCTGGCCATAGATGAAAGGGTAGCGATAGCTGTGCCAGTCGGCCGGTTTTTGCGGGGTGTCCCCGCCGGTGAACCTGCGGCAGAGCGCGTGCTCCCAGTCAACGCGATCCTGGGTGCTGTGCGACGGGGCATAGACCGGCGGCACCGGCGCATTGTCGGATACGAAATACCCGGATCGGCCGCGCGACGTCAGGTAATCGTTTGCCAGCAGTTCCGTGTAGGCGAGCGTCACGGTAATGCGGCTGACGCCCAGATGCCCGGCCAGCTTGCGCGAAGACGGTAGTTTCTCGCCACGGTGAAACCGGCCCGACAGGATGCCCTCAGCGACAACCTGCTGGATCTGGGCCTGCAGCGTGCCCTGCGCGTCGGGGTTCAAAAAGAAGGTGTCGACCGAGATTGCCATGGCGCAGGATAGACTGGACCTAGCGGGCTTGCAATCTGGACTTATGGGGGCGCTTGCGCGGTGCGGGTGGTGTCGCGATACCGGTCGGCAGCGTCGGACTGGCGCGGGAAATGACCCGCGCCCGTCGGTTTTCTATCAGCCGAAGACCCGACCCAGTGCGCCGTCGACCGCGTTGGTGATCTCGTCGATATCGTCGGTCCGGGCGATCAGCGCAGGCGAGAAGCAGAGGGTGTTGTTGTAGCCCGGAACCGAGCGGTTGGTCATGCCGATGATGACGCCCTGCGCCATGCAGTCGGCCACCACCGCCTGAACCTTTTTCTCGGCCATCGGCGCGCGGCTTTCGCGGTCCTGAACCAGCTCTGCCCCGAGGAACAGCCCCTTTCCGCGCACGTCGCCGATCACGGCGTGTTTTTCCATCAGCGCGTTCAGGTTCCCCATCATGCGCTCGCCCATGCGGGTGGTGTTGTCAAGCAGGTCCTCGTCTTCGATGATACGCAGGTTTTCCATCGCCGCCGCGGGTCCGGCCGTGCATCCGCCAAAGGTCGAGATGTCGCGGAAATAATCGAGCGGATCATCGGCGTTGGTCTTGAACTTGTCGAACATTCCCTCGTTGGTCACCAGACATGCGATCGCGGCATAGCCGGAGGCAACGCCCTTGGCCATCGTCACCATGTCGGGTTTGACGCCGAAATGCTGATAACCGAACCATGTGCCGGTGCGGCCGACGCCACAGACGACCTCGTCTATATGCAGCAGGATGTCGTATTTTTCGCAGATCTCCTGCACCCGCTCCCAATAGCCGCTTGGCGGGGCAATGACGCCACCGCCGGCAGTGACCGGTTCAAGGCACAGGGACGCAACCGTATCCGGACCTTCGCGCAGCACCGCGGCCTCGATCTGGTCCGCGGCCCAGAGGCCGTAGTTTTCCGTGGGGGCGCCGTCTTGCTCGAAGGCGCGGTATTCGAGGCAATGGGGCACCCGTACAAAGCCGGGCGTGAATGGCCCGTATTGTGCGTTGCGTTCGTCCTGGCCACCGGCGGACAGGCAACTGATGGTGGTGCCGTGATAGTCGCGTTCACGGTACAGGATCTTGTGCTTCTTGCCGCCGTATTTCTTGTGCGCGATCTGGCGCACCATCTTGAACGCTTTCTCGTTCGCTTCGGAACCCGAGTTGCAGTAGTAGACACGGCTCATGCCCGGCATCTTTTCGATCAGCTTTTCGGCGAAGGTCGCGCCGGGGATCGAACCGGCGGAACCGGCAAAATAGTTGAGTTTGATCAGTTGATCGCGCACGGCGTTGGCGATGGATTCGCGCCCGTAGCCGACATTTACGGTCCAGACCCCGCCGGACACGGCATCCAGATGCTCCTTGCCGTTCTGGTCCCAGACACGCATGCCCTTGCCCTCGACGATGATCTTTGGATCGGTTGTCTCATAGGGCTTGTGCTGGCTCAGGTGATGCCAGATATGCGCCTTGTCGGCCTCGACGACGCGAGAAATGTCATTTTCGTTGAACGTACCGTCCATGGCATGTCCTTTCAGGAAACAAAGAGGAGCGCACGACAAGGCTGGAATGGAATGCCAGAGTCGTCATCAATCCAGCATGAGCGCAAATCGGGAGCAGTTCGTAGGTCCAGATCTCGACCCGGATTAAGTCCAGAAATTGCACCTAAAGTCATCGGTCGGGACCGTGACGTTGGCTACCTCCATGAATAATAACGGTAAATTGAACCGCATCCTGATCGATTCCGAATTTGATCATTGTCATCACACCGATCTGCCGCACATAAAACCATTGATCGAGAACTGGAATCGGGTTCCGATTGGACGCAGGAGTCCGAGCCGCGCGATCGTGGACGGTCTCGAACGAGAGGCGGCTGACCGCCCGAAATTCGACAATCTGCCGATATGGCAGGCAACCGGGAGATATTGCATGAAATTGAAGTCCAGACTGATGGGTGCCGTGGCCGGCGTTGTCGCTCTGAGCGCGGCTCAGGTCGCCGCTGCCCAAGAGATTACCGTCGGGTATTTCCTCGAATGGCCCATGCCCTTCGAATACGCCAAGGTAATGGGCACCTATGACGAAGAGCTGGGTGTGACGGTCAACTGGGTCAGCTTTGATACCGGCACCGCGATGAGCGCGGCGATGGCGTCTGGCGATGTTCAACTGAGCGTCAGCCAGGGCGTACCGCCCTTTGTCGTCGCCGTCAGTGCCGGACAGGACCTTCAGGCGCTCGATGTGGCGATCAGCTATTCAGAGAATGACAATTGCGTGGTTCATTCCGATCTCGAGATCGACAAGAACTCTGCCGACGAACTCGCGGGCAAGAAGGTGGCCGTGCCTCTGGGAACCGCGGCACATTACGGCTTCCTCAAGCAGATGGATCATTTCGACGTCTCGCTCGACAGCCTCGAAGTGGTCGATATGGCGCCACCGGATGGCGCGGCTGCGCTGGCGCAGGGGGCTGTTGACATGGCCTGCGGCTGGGGCGGATCGCTGCGCCGGATGCTCGAGCATGGCAACGTATTGCTGAGCGGTGCGGAGAAGGAAGAACTGGGTATCCTGGTGTTCGACGTCACCTCGGGACCGGCGAACTGGGTCGCGGAGAATTCGGACCTTGTTGCCAAGTTCCTCAAGGTCACGGCCGATGCCAATGCGATGTGGGCGGACGAGGCAAACCGCGAGATGATGCTGCCGGTCATCGCCAAGGATGCGGGCATGGATGTCGAGGCCACGGCCGAGACCATGGCCACGTTCGAGTTCCCGTCGGTCGACGAGCAATTGACCGCCAAATGGCTTGGCGGCGGTGCGCAGGGCTTCATGAAGGGCGTCGCGGACGTGTTCGTGGCTTCCGGCAGCATCGATGCGGCCAAGGACACCTATGAGAACGCGATCAATATCGGGCCGCTTCAGACGGCGTCCGGATCGTAGGAACGTCATTCGGAGCCGGGCGCGGAACTGTGCCTGGCTCCATTGCGACCTTATTCGTCCGCGACGTCGGGGCCGAAAGGATCCGCATGACGTTTTGGCGGCGTCCTGATCCGGGCACGCCCATGCGCGACGGGCCGGATCGGGCCAGTTGCGTCACGACAATTCCCTCGCCGGCACAGGTTCCGCACGTCCGGATCCGCGCCGTTCCCGCCGGTTGAACCGGTTTTCAGAGCCAGAAGGAAAATGCCCATCCCATGACCGGACTTGCCATTGAAAACCTGTCCATGCGCTTTGAGTTACCGAACGGCGGTTCGGTGCAGGCGCTCAAGGATGTATCGCTGAACCTGAGCCAGGGCGAACTGATGTCCGTTCTTGGCCCGTCAGGCTGTGGCAAGACGACGCTTCTGAACATCGTCGCCGGTTTTCTGGCCCCGACCGAGGGGCAGATCGTCATGAACGGACATACCGTGACCGGCCCGGACGCCGAGCGCGGTATGGTGTTCCAGCAGGGCGCGCTGTTCGAATGGATGAGCGTGCGCGAGAATGTCGGGTTCGGCCCGCGCATGAAGGGCATGCCCAGGAACGACATGGATGAGACAGTCGATTATCTGCTGGACGTGGTCGGCCTGCAGGATTTCAAGGAAAAGGCGGTTTACGAACTGTCCGGCGGCATGCAGCAGCGGGTCGCGCTGGCGCGGTGTCTGGCCAACGATCCCGACGTGATCCTGATGGACGAACCCCTGGGGGCGCTCGATGCCCTGACACGGGAAAAGATGCAGTCGCTGGTTCTGAAGCTGTGGAAGGAAACTGGCAAGACGATCATCCTGATCACCCATTCGGTCGAAGAGGCATTGCTGCTGGGCGAGAGGTTGCTGGTCATGGCACCGCGACCGGGGCGCATTCACAAGGAATACCGCCTTCCCTTTGCCGATCTCGGTGTTGGGCAGGATCTGCGCGAGGTGAAAAAACACCCTGACTTTGCGGTCAAGCGCGAGGAAATTCTCGGCATGATCTGGGATATGGAAGAAGAAATCATGGGACGCACGGAGGCAAGCGCATGATCCCCCTGCTGATATATGTCGCGATCTTCGTGGTGTCCTATCTCGTGTTCACCAAGCTGATCCCCCACGCCGCCCGCAGCGATTATACATCGCTCAAGACCGTGACATTCGGCGACGAGAGCGCCGTGACCCCCAACCGGGCGGCATCGGTGATTTCGATTCTGACTCTGTTCCTGTTGTGGGGCATGTTTACCGGGTCGGCCTTGCTGCCGAAATTCCTGCACATGCCGGGTCCATTCGAGGGGACGGCGACCTTTGAGTATACGGCGCAACTGCCTGACGGAGATCGCGACACCGCGACGGTGACGGTGCTGGTGCATCCGGTGGATGAAGAGGCGACCGAGCCCGAGGTCGAGCCCGGCGAGGGCTGGGCCAAGAACGATTCCGCGACCATCGGCGTCTGGCGCAGCGGCTTGATCCGTGTCGACCGCAACGACGAATTCGGCCGCGGTGAGGGTGCCGAGATCGTCGCCGTCAACGGCACACCCATCGCGCCCGGCGGCGAGGTCGAGATCGAGTATGGGCGCGTCGGAATGAGCCCGAAGGGCACACTCAATTTCGAGCCGGCCAAGGGCTGGCAGATGGAGCCGATCTGGCTCCCCGCGCCGGAGGATGTCGTGGCGCGGGTCGTTGAAATCGCCAGGGAAGGGTTTCGCGGATCAACCCTGTGGGAGCATCTGGGCTATTCGCTGTTCCGCGTTGTGGTCGGCTTTTTCTTCGGGGCGCTGGTTGGCATTCCGCTGGGATATGCGATGGGGTTGTCGGACTGGTTCCGGGGCTGGTTCGATCCGATCGTCGAATTCATGCGTCCGGTGCCACCGCTTGCCTTGATCCCGCTGGTCATCATCTGGGCGGGCATCGGCGAGACCGGCAAGATCATCCTGCTGTTCCTCGCGGCTCTCTGGATCATGGCGATCGCGGCGCGTTCCGGGGTGTCGGGCGTCAAGATTTCCAAGGTGCACGCGGCCTATTCGCTCGGTGCAAGCAAGAGCCAGATCATGCGCTTTGTGATCGTGCCCAATTCGTTGCCCGAAATCTTCACCGGTGCACGGGTCGCGATGGGCGTGTGCTGGGGCACGGTGGTCGCCGCCGAACTGGTGGCCGCCGAAAAAGGCGCGGGCATGATGATCATGGTCGCGTCCAAGTTCCAGAACACCGATATCGTCATCATGGGTATCATCCTGATCGGAATCATCGGCTTTGGCATCGATATTCTGATGCGCTGGGCCGAACGTCTTCTCGTGCCGTGGAAGGGCAAGGGCTGACCAGAACCGCGTAATCCTGTCGAAAGCGAATCCCGGGGTCGTGCCATGACCCCGGGTTTTTCGTTTTCGCGCCAATTTTTTCGGCGATACGGACATTCTTGTTGACGAGGCGAATAATTTTGCTTTTCGCCTTTCAATTCGCTGCCAATACTGCATGTTGCAGGAGTGACGCCAGTGGCGAGTAACTTGTCTTTGATTCATGTTGAAGGCGATTAAGAGCGAGCGATACTATGCGAGCCGGTTTCTCGCCTGCGTCCTGAACCTTAAGAAATCTCATGGAGTTTCAAATGACTATTTCGCGAACTGTGACAACCGCCTGTGCCGCGTTCTGCCTGTCTGCCAGTGCCGCGCTGGCGTCGGATGGCGTTCTGCCGTCGAGCGACAGCGTGTTCACAAAGTGGGGCGAAACCGAGGGTTGGACAATCTACAAGGACGAGACACGCAATTCCTGCCTGGCCGAGCGCGTCGACGATGCAGGCAACGTGCTGCAAATGGGGCTGACCGCAGAACACACGCTTGGCTATATCGGGGTGTTCACCCAGGCGGATATCGGCCTCTCCGAAGGCAAGGAAAAGCTGCTGATCGCGATTGACGGCGACCTTTACGAGGGTGAGGCCCAGCAGAAAAGCAAGCATCTGGCCGATGGCTACACCGGTGGCTACGTGGTATCGAGCGACGCTGATTTCGTTACCGATATCATGAAGAAATACGAAATGGTGGTGATGCCCGAGCACGAGGGCGCATTCATCATCAACCTCGACGGGACATACAAGGCCATCGAGGAAAGCCGCAAGTGCAACGAGGAAATGGGCGCCTGATCGGGCGTTCGTGACAGGTGCCGTCACCCGATCACGGGTGACGGCATTGACTGTTTTCCCGTACCCATCGCGTTTTCGCGGTGGGTGTTCGTGTCAGAGGCACTCCAACAGAAGCGCGCGGGTGTTCTCGGTTGTCATCTTTACCGGGTTGCCGCCCGTACTGGGATCGGCGAGCGCCGAAACGACGAGCGCATCGATATCCGGATCCGTCACCCCCAGCTGGGTCAGCGTCGCGGGAATGCCGAGCCGCTCGGTCAGGTCGCCGACAAAGTCGTAAAAACCGTCAAAGCCGCCCTTGATGTTCAGATAGGCTGCCGCCATGGCCAGCCGGTCTTCTATGGCGGGGCGGTTGAACCGCAGGACAGGTTGCATCACCACCGCGTTGGTGGTGCCGTGATGGGTATTGAAGACGGCCCCGATCGGATGCGACAGCGCATGGATCGCGCCCAGTCCTTTCTGGAACGCGGTGGCCCCCATCATCGCCGCGCTCATCATCTCGGCCCGTGCCGACAGGTCGGTGCCATCCGAATAGGCCGACGGAAGGTTCTCTTTCACCAGCCGCATCCCTTCCAGCGCGATGCCCTGGCTCATCGGGTGGTAGTGCGGCGAACAGAAGGCCTCCAGACAATGGGCAAAGGCATCCATCCCCGTACCCGCAGTGATCGCGCGCGGCATGTCGACCGTCAGCCTGGGATCCGCGATAACCACGCCGGGCAGGATCTTCGGGTGAAAGATGATCTTTTTCTCGTGGGTTTCCGAGTTGGTCAGGACCGAGGCGCGGCCGACTTCCGACCCGGTTCCGGCGGTGGTCGGGACGGCGATGATCGGTGCGATGGCATCGGCATCGGCGCGGGTCCACCAGTCGCCGACGTCCTCGAAATCCCAAACCGGGCGGCGCTGACCGGCCATGAAGGCCACCAGCTTGCCAAGATCAAGCCCGGAGCCGCCGCCAAAGGCCACCACGCCGTCATGACCACCCTCGCGATAGGCGGCAACGCCAGCGGCGAGGTTGACCTCGTTGGGATTGGGGTCGACGTCATGAAACATCGCCCGCCCCAACCCCGCCGAGTCCAGAACATCCAGCGCCTGCTGTGTTATCGGCAGATTGGAGAGCCCGCGATCAGTGACCAGCAGCGGGCGTTTGATCCCGCTTGCCCCGCAGGCTTCGGCCAGTTCGCAGATACGGCCCGCGCCAAATCGGATCGCGGTGGGATATGACCAGTTCACGGTCGCAGTCATGGCAGTTTCCTCAGATGGTAGGATTTGGGTCGCGTCAGGTTATGATAGCCGATTACCGATAATCCGCCACCGCGCCCGGTGTCCTTGCAGCCGGTCCAGCAGAGCGCCGGGTCAAGGTAATCGGCGCGGTTCATGAAAACCGTACCGGTTTCGATCTGGGCGCCTATGGCTTCGGCGCGCGCGGTATCGGCGGTCCAGATGGATGCGGTCAGCCCATAGTCGCTGTCGTTCATCAGGGCGATGGCCTCGGCGTCGTCGGTAACCGGCATGATTCCGACGACCGGCCCAAAGCTCTCTTCGCGCATCAGGCGCATGGAATGATCCACATTGGTCAGGATCTGGGGCATCAGATAGGCCCCGCCATCATCCGGAAACGAGGCCGGGTCGATCATCGCCCGTGCCCCGGCGGCAATCGCCTCGCGGGTCTGCTCGCGTACGAGGTCGGCAAACCGAGCCTGCGCCATCGGGCCAAGCGTAATTTCCGGGTCAAGCGGATTACCCAGTCGGTATCCGCCCACGATCGACACCGCCTTGTCGACAAAGGCGTCGAACAGGGATTGATGCACGTAGATGCGCTCGATCCCGCAGCAGCATTGTCCGGAATTGAACATCGCGCCGTCAATCAATGTTTCGACCGCGGCGTCGAGATCGGCGTCCTGCGCGACATAGCCCGGATCCTTGCCCCCCAGTTCGAGACCCAGCCCGGTAAAGGTTCCCGCCGCCGCCTGTTCGATGGCGCGACCGCCCGCGACCGATCCGGTGAAGTTCACGAAGTCAAAGGCACGTGCACCGATCAGGGCCGAAGTGGTATCGTGGTCGAGAAACACGTTCTGGAATACGTCCCTTGGGATCCCTGCCGCGTGGAAGGCGGCGGCCATGCGTTCGCCCACCAGAAGTGTCTGGCTGGCATGTTTCAGAACGACGCTGTTTCCCGCGATCAGAGCCGGCGCAACGGTATTGATCGCGGTCATGTAGGGATAGTTCCACGGGGCGATGACCAGGACGACACCATGTGCCTCGCGGGTGATGTAGCGTTTGAAATCGCCGCTGTCCTCGACGGCAATCGGGGCGAGCGCCTCTTCGGCGATCCGGGCCATATGGGTGGCGCGTTCCTCGAACCCGCCGAATTCGCCGCCATACCAGACCGGCCGGCCCATCTGCCGGGCGAGTTCGGGCACGATTTCGTCATTCATCGCTCCGACATTGGCAACGCCCTTGAGCACCAGCTCGACCCGTTCGGAGATCGGTCGGGCGGCCCATGTCTTTTGTGCGGCACGGGCGCGCGTCGCCGCGTCGGCTGCTTCGGGTTTGGACAAGCAGTCACGCGATGCGTAAACCGCACCGTCAATGGGAGAGATGCACTGCACCTGAGTGGTCATATCGGGTCTCCGGATGTTGCTGGAAAGAGCCGGGTTGCGCGGGATCAGGCCCGCTCGAATCCGCGGGCAATCTCATAATCGGTAATCGCCTTGTCGAAGTCTTCGATCTCCCATTCCGCTGCCCGGCAGTAATGGTCGATCACCTCGTCGCCCATCGCCGAACGCAGCATGACCGAGCCGCGCAGCGTCTCCAGCGCCGAGGGCAGGTTGCGCGGGATTTCGTTCGCCTGTTCGTCTTCGTAGACATCACCGGTGGTGGGCGCTTGCAGGTCGAGTTTCTCGTCGATCCCGGCGAGTCCGGCGGCGAGCATGGCGGCCTGGGCAAGATAGGGGTTCATGTCCGAGCCGGGTATCCGGCACTCCACCCGCACGCCCTTGGTTCCCGCGCCGCACAGGCGGAAGCCCGCGGTACGGTTGTCGACCGACCACACGGTCTTGGTGGGGGCAAAGGTCCCCTTGGAAAAGCGCTTGTAGCTGTTGATGTAGGGCGCCATGAACACGGTCATGTCCGGCGCATACCTGATCAGACCGGCCATATAGTGCCGCATCAGATCGGACATCCCGTGATCGCCCTCGGGATCGCAAAAGGCGTTGTCTCCGTCGCGCCACAGCGATTGATGCACATGGGCCGAGCTTCCGACCCGATCGGGGTGCCATTTCGGCAAGAAGCTGGCGGCGTGCCCCTGTTGATCGGCGATTTCCTTGGTTGCGTGCTTGGCGATGGTGTGGTGATCCGCCGTGTCCAGCGCCCCGGCATACTTGATGTTGAGCTCCTCCTGTCCGGCCTCGGCTTCACCCTTTGAATTCTCGACCGGGATGCCTGCGGCATAAAGATGGTTGCGCAGCGGGCGCAGCACATGTTCTTCGCGGCTGGTTTGCAGGATGTTGTAATCTTCGTTGTAGGCGCTGATCGGGGTGAGGTCACGATATCCGCCGTTGGCGATCTCGGCATAGGATTTCTGAAACAGGAAGAATTCGAGTTCTGTCGCCATGACCGGCGCGAGTCCCATCGCTTCGCAGCGTGCAATCTGGCGTTTGAGGATCGCGCGCGGCGAATGGCTGACCGGGGCGTGACCGTGATGATCCAGCACGTCACAGAGCAACATGACCGTGCCGTCCAGCCAGGGCATGGGACGAATGGTTCCCAGATCCGGTTTCATGACGTAATCGCCATAGCCGGTCCGCCAACTGGTGCTGGCATAGCCATCGGGTGTGGCCATTTCGAGATCGGTGGCAAGCAGGTAGTTGCAGCAATGGGTTTCTTCCCAGGCGCTGTCGACAAAATGCCGTGCGTGAAACCGCTTGCCCATCAGGCGGCCCTGCATGTCAACGATGCAGGCCAGTACCGTGTCGACCCGGCCGTCATCCACCGCCGATTTCAACGCCTCAAATGTCATCAATCCCGGCATGATCCGCCCCTTGTTGTCATGGTTCGTGTGGGCGCGGCAGACCCGATCCGGGACCGGGGCCGCCACGCGTTGAAGATGCCAGCGGGCCTCAGCCGTAGCGGTAGGGGCGGCCGGCCTTTTGCATGTCGGCGTTATATTGCTTGAAGATCTCGACGACCTTGGCCTTGGTTTCGGATTCCGCGGCGATTTCATCCCAGAATTTGAGCGCAGCCTCTTCGACCGTTGCCCATTCCGCGTCGGGGATCGTTGTCAGTTGCATCTTGTCGCCATTGACCCGCAGCGAAGCCTCGCCACCCCAGTACCACCACTGCCGATAATAATGGGACTGGTCACAGCAGACCCGGAACAGCGCCTGCAAATCTTCGGGGAGTTCGTTCCAGCGCTCCATATTGGCAAAGAACGATCCGGCCCACGCGCCAGAGATGTTGTTGGTCAGGAAATAGTCGGTCACATCCGCCCAGCCGACCGTGTAATCCTCGGTGATGCCCGACCAGGCGATCCCGTCGAGCTCGCCGGTCTGGACCGCGACCTCGATGTCTTCCCACGGCAATGTCACCGGCACGACGCCAAATTGCGAAAGAAAGCGCCCGGCGGTGGGGAAGGTAAAGACACGCTTGCCCTTGAGGTCCTCAATGCTGCGGATCGGGTCCTTGGTTGCGAAATGGCAGGGGTCCCACGATCCGGCGCTGATATGCTTGACGCCGACCTTGGAATATTCCGCGTCCCAGATTTCGTTCAGCCCATACTGGTTGAACAGTACCGGCACATCGAGGCTGTAGCGGCTGGCAAAGGGGAAGTAACCGCCGAACACCGTGACTTCGGTGGGCGACGCCATCGAGTCGTCATCCGACTGAACCGCATCGATGGTGCCGCGCTGCATCGCCTGAAACAGCTCGCCGGTGGGCACCAGCTGATCGGCGTAGAACAGCTCGATCTGCATCCGGTCGCCGGCGATCTTGTTGAACATCTCGATCGCGGGGTCGATCACATGCGCGGCGAGTGCGGGGCCGGCATAGGTCTGCATGCGCCACTTGATGGTGGATTGCGCCAGCGCAGGAGTGGCCAGCGGAGCCGCCGCGGCGCCAAGGGCCGATGTGGTCAGGAACTTGCGTCTTGTGGTCATTGCTTCTCTCCTTGTGGGTTGTGGTTCGTTGTTTTCCCTCTCTTCGCCGGAGGGTTATTTTCCGTAGACATAATCTGGCAGCCACAGGGCAATCTGCGGGAAACACAGGATCAGCGTCAGCGCCAGAACCATCACCAGCACGAATGGCAGGATCGATCCGTAGATATCGCGCAGCGTGATTTCCGGTGGCGCCATCGCCCGCATCAGAAACAGGTTATAGCCGAATGGCGGGGTCATATAGGCGATCTGCGTGGTGATCGTGTAAAGCACCCCGTACCAGATCAGGTCGAACCCCAGCTCGCCGACCAGCGGCACATAGAGCGGCGCCACGATGACGAGCATCGCCGTGTCGTCCAGGAACGTGCCCATCAGGATAAAGCTGAGCTGCATCAGGATCAGGATCATCCACGGGTTCAGACCCAGTTTCTCGGTGAACAGGCTTTCGATGGCCTTGACCGCGCCGAGCCCGTCAAACACCGCGCCAAAGGCCAGCGCGGCGAGGATGATCCACATGAACATGCAGGAAATACCGAGCGTGTTGCGCACCGAGTTCTCGAACACCTGGCGCGTCATCCGACCTTTCAGGACGGCGGCGCCAAATGCGGTCATCGCCCCGATCGCCGAACTTTCCACAAGCGACGTCCAGCCGTTCACGAACGGGACCATCATTGCGAAAAAGATCGCGAAGGGCAGCAAGCCCGCCCGCAGCAGCCGTAATTTTTCAGCCATCGGAATGTTGCGCTCTTCGGCCGGAAGAACGGGTCCGAGCGCCGGATTGATCCTGCACCGGATCACGATATACAGAATGAACAGCATCGCCATCATCAACCCGGGAACCACTCCGGCAAGCCACAGCTGCCCGACGGGCTGGCGTGCAATCATTGCGTACAAAACCAATACGACGGATGGCGGCACAAGGATCCCGAGCGAAGACCCCGCCTGTATGACGCCGGTGACCATCCGCTTGTCGTAGTTGCGGCGCAGAAGTTCCGGCAGGGCGATTGTCGCGCCGATGGCCATGCCCGCGACCGACAGCCCGTTCATCGCCGAGATCAGCACCATCAATCCGATGGTGCCCACCGCGAGGCCGCCGGACAAGCCGCCCATCCAGACATGGAACATCTTGTAGAGATCGTCCGCGATCCGCGACTCACTCAGGACATATCCCATGAAGATGAACATCGGCAGGGTCAGCAGCGGATACCATTTCATCAGTTTCATCGCGGCCGAAAACGCGAGATCATAGCCGCCCCGATCACCCCAGAGCAGCAGCGCGGCGACCACGGCGACAAAGCCGATCGCGCCGAACACACGCTGTCCGGTGAGCAGCATCAGCATCATCGTCGAGAACATCAGCGCGGCAATCAGTTCGTAAGACATCAGGTCTTGTCCCCCATGTCTTCTCCGCGCAGGCGCAGGATGTCCTTGAACAGTTCGCTGATCGCCTGAAGCAGCATCAGGGCAATACCGGTGATCATGATGACCTTGATGGGCCACAGATAGGGGCGCCAGGCCGTCGGACTGCGCTCGCCGCCGTATTTGAACGAATAGATCGTGCTGTCGATCCCGCCCCACAGCAGGATGGCGAGGTAGAAGATCAGGAACAGCACGGTGATCGCGTCGGTCGCCGCCTTGCGGCGCTCGCTCCATTCGCCATAGAGCAGATCCATGCGCACGTTCGAGCCAAGCTGGAGCGAATACGGGCCGCCGAGCATGTAATAGGCCACCATCGCGAATTGCGCCATCTCGAGCGTCCACAGCGAGGGGACGCTGAATGTCTTGGATATCGACGACCAGAGCAGGATCGCAACCATCACGAAGATGCCATACATCACGATCCGGCCGAGCCGGTAGTTGATCGCGTCGATCACGCGGACATAGGTTCTGAGCGCGGCGATCATGTGGGCTCCACCAGCGGCAGTTCCACGTCCAGTTCGGCGCAGGCAGCGGCGATCCAGTGGGTCAGCAGGGATGCCATCGCCGTCTGCGCCGCAGGGTCGCGGATCAGGTCGTTGCGAATTTCCAGCATCACATTGAGCGCGTTGATCGGCAACGCATGCGCGCGCAGGGTATGGGTGACGCCGTCCTGCGGCCCGTAGGGGTCGTTCAACCGCACCGTTCGGTCCGTATGATTGCGGGCGCACGACATCATGGCGCGGGTCAGCCGGTCATCGCTGTCATGGATCAGACCGATTTCCACATCGCGCGTGCGTCCGCGATAGACGGGCGTGAAACTGTGCACCGTGATCATGACAGGGGGGCGCGCAAAGCCCGCGAGTACCTGTTGAAGGGTTCTGCGAAAAGGATCGTGAATGGTCTTGATGCGGTGCGCGCGTTCGTTGTCGCTCAGGTTCCGATTGCCGGGGATGTCGTGTATTTCGCTCTGCTGCGGCATCGCATCCGGTGCGTGGGGCGGGCGATTGCAGTCAAACAAGAGGCGCGACAATCCACCAGCGACAAGGGGGCCGTCCATCGCAGCGCTCAGCGCCTGTGCGACGGCCAAGGCGCCCGGATCCCACGCGATGTGGCTGTCCAGCAGGTCAGAAGGCAAACCCAGATTGCCATACCGCGGCGGCATCGCGTTGGAGGCATGTTCGCATACGATCAGAACAGGACCGCGCCCGTCGCGATTCTGAACGGTCACCGCCGTCTCGTTCTGATCCGTATCCGTTTCCGGCATGTTCAAATCTGATTCATTTGTCCCTGTGGTGAAAACTTTTCTTCACGGACAGGTGTTCTGTCAATCAAACTCTGAAATTATTTCTTCACGATTTGCGGGGCTGTTGATATTGTAAGCAAAACGGAGGGTGCAGCGGGTGTCGGAGGCATCGGAAACCATCGCGGAACGATTGCAGGCGGCGTTCGACACGCTGACGCGGGCGGAAAAGCAATTGGCTGATTCCCTGTTGCAGGGCTATCCGGTCTCGGGGCTGAGTTCGATCACGCAGGTGGCGCAGAATGCCGACGTGTCGACGCCGACCGTCGTGCGCATGGTGCAGAAACTGGGGTTTTCGGGGTTTCCGGCGTTTCAGGCGGCGCTCCGGGCTGAACTGGAGGCCCGGATTTCCGATCCGATCAGCAAGCGGAATATCTGGTCCGAACGCGCGCCCGAGGCGCATATCCTGAACCGGTTCACCGATGCCGTGATCGGAAATATTCGCCAAACGCTCACCCAGATCGACCTCGAAATGTTCGAGCGCTGCTGTGCCATGCTGGCCGATCCCAACCGGTCGATCTACGTGGTCGGCGGGCGCATCACCCGTTCGCTGGCCGAGCACTTTTTCCTGCACATGCAGGTGCTGCGCGCCGATGTGACCCATATCCAGTCCATTTCGAACGCGTGGCCGCATTATCTGCTGGACGTGCAAAAGGATGACGTGGTGGTGATCTTCGATGTGCGCCGCTATGAAAATTCGACGCTGAAACTGGCCGAGATGGCGCGCGAGAGGGGGGCGGTGATCGTGCTGTTTACCGATCAATGGCGCTCACCCGTGCACGATCTCGCCGATTGTTCGTTCTGCGGGCGCATCGTGGTGCCCTCGGCCTGGGATTCCTCGGTAACGCTGCTGCTGATGCTGGAAACGGTGGTCGCGGACGTTCAGGAACGAACCTGGGATACGACGCGAGACCGGATGGAGGCGCTGGAAGAGATGTTTGACCGCACCCGGTTCTTTCGCAAGTTCACATGACGGGAGAGGACGGGTGACGGTTGACAGTGCCTGCAAGTTGCGCGTTTCCTGTGAAAAGGAACAAAAACGAAAACGAGTGCGGCGTTGCTGTCGCAAATCTGTTTCGCGGCACTGGCAGGTGTCGGGCCGTGCTTCACATAGTCAGGATGGGGGAATCAGATGACACACAATTGGATGATCGGCGCTGCGGTTGCGGTCTCGCTCGGCGGGCTGGCTGGCGGAGTGTCCGCGGATACGCTGCGGCTGCTGACCTGGGGGGGATATGCGCCGGACGACGTGATCGAGATGTTCGAGGAAGAGACCGGCCATACGGTCGAAGTGACCCTTTCCAACAACGAGGAAATGATCGCCAAACTGCGTGCGACGGGGGGCGGTGGCTTTGATCTTGCCCAGCCGAGCCAGGACCGTATTGCCGGCCCGCAGGCCGAGTTCGGTATCTACAAGCCGATCGACCTGAGCCGAATCGATGCGTCGCAATTCATCGAATCGATGCTGACCGCGACCAAACTCAACACGACCGTTGGCGATGAGGTCTATGGGGTGCCGCATGTCTGGGGCACCAGCGGGCTGGTGCTCGATACGGCCAAGGCGGGGATGGTCACGGACTATACCGACCTGTGCGGCGATGAGGTTGCCGGCAAGGTGTCCTATCGGCTCAAGCGTCCGACGCTGATCGGGTTCGCCTTTGCGATGGGCATGGATCCGTTCGCGGCCTATGGCGACCCGGTTGCCTATGAAAACATCATGAACCAGGTCGAAACCGCGCTGATCGATTGCAAGCCCAACGTCAAGACCTACTGGGGTGGCGGCGACGAGCTGATGGGCCTTGTGCGCTCTGGCGAGGTCGTGGCGGCAATGGCGTGGGACACCGGCGGCTGGAAGCTGAACGCCGACAATCCGGACGTGACATTCGTGGCCCCGGAATCGGGGGCCCTGGGATGGATCGATACATTCGTGCTGCCTGCCAAGGGCAAGGCCGACGATGCCGCCTATGACTGGATCAACTTCGTGATGCGCCCTGAGGTTTCGGCAAAGATCACCGAAGCATCCGGCAATTTCACCGCGTCACTGGGCGCGGATGAATTCGCGTCCGACGCGCTCAAGGCCCGGTTCCAGAACAGTTTTCCGCCCGAGGCGATCGACAACATCAAGTGGTATCCCCCGGTGCCCGCCGGTCTGGAAGCCATTGAAGGTGGCGTGCTCGACCGGATCAAGGCCGCCAACTGAGCGATGAAACATCCTGGCGGCATCCGCAGTCTTGCGGGTGCCGCCGCCATTTGAGGCGAGCAGTAACCAACATGACACCAGATCTGGAATGCCAGGGCCTGACCAAGCAATTTGACGAAACCACCGCCGTCAGGGGGGTCTCCTTCTCGGTGGCGCCGGGATCGTTCTTTTCGATTCTCGGCCCCTCTGGCTGTGGCAAGACCACGATCATGCGGATGATCGCGGGATTCCTTGAACCCACCGACGGCGATATCCGGATCAAGGGCAAGTCCATGCTGAACGTCGCGCCGAACAAGCGACCGGTCAATATGGTGTTCCAGCATCTCGCGCTGTTCCCGATGATGAATGTCGCTGACAACATCGGATACGGGTTGCGCCGCAAGGGGCTAGGCAAATCGGAGATCGCCCGCAAGGTCGGCGAGGTGCTGGATCGCATCGGCCTGCCGGGAATCGAGACGCGCAAGCCCGACGAGTTGTCCGGCGGGCAGAAACAGCGCGTTGCCATCGCGCGCTGCATGGTGCTCGAACCCGATGTGTTGCTGCTGGATGAACCGCTCGGCGCGCTCGATCTCAAACTGCGCGAGCGGATGAAGATCGAGTTGAAATCTCTTCAGGCGGAGTTCGACACAACATTTGTCTATATCACCCATGACCAGTCCGAGGCGCTCGTGATGTCGGATCAGATCGCGGTGATGAATGCCGGGCAATTCGAACAGGTCGGCAGCGCGCGCGACCTTTATTACCGTCCGAAAACCGCGTTCGTGGCGGGGTTTGTCGGAGACAGCAACCGCTGGCGCGGGACGGTCGAGCGCGTCGACGGCAACCGCATCGCGCTTCGTACGGCGGATGGCATGCTGATTGCGGGCGCGACACAGGGCGCGCCGCTCGCAACCGGCAGCGCGGCCGAAATCTTCCTGCGCCCCGAGGCGGTTCGGGTCGCGCAGGATGCCGCCGATCTCGCCCATTTCGACAATCGCCTGCGCGGTGAGGTCAGCAGCCTTCTGTTCAACGGAGCCGCGAGCCGTATCCTGGTGCGCGGCGAGAGCGGTCCGGAAATCGAGGTGACGCTGCCGCAATCGGGCGAATTTGCCAACCTGACCAAGGGCGCGCCGGTGCATATCGGCTGGTCGGGGGATCAAACCGCCTGTTTCGCGGCCGGGTCCTGAGCGATGGCGCAGGGAACGAAACTGGGGTTCTACCTGCTCCTGACCCCATTGGTGCTGTGGCTGGGCCTGCTCATCATCATTCCGCATATCGACATGGCCCTTTTGTCGCTGCGCGAACGTGTCGGAGTGGGTGAATACGCGACCAGCCTTGCCAATTATCGCGGCTTCTTTGGCGAACCCATCTATATGTGGACCTTTTTGCGGACCGCGATGATGTCGATGCTGGCAACGGTCGTGACGCTGATCATTGCCTTTCCGGTGTCCTACTATATCGCCAAGATCGCCAAGGGGCGGGTGCAGTCCGTGCTCTTCCTGCTGTGCCTCGTGCCGTTCTGGGTCTCCGAACTGGTGCGCACGTTCGGCTGGATGATCCTGCTGCGGGAAACCGGGTTGTTCTCGTCCCTGCTGCAATGGACCGGGCTCGCCGATGGACCGGTCGAGATGCTTTACAACGACGTCGCGATGATGGTGGGGCTGGTCTATACCTCGATGTTGTTCATGGTGGTTCCGCTTGTGACCATGCTCGAAAGTCTTGACGACGCGGTGATCGAGGCCGGGTATGATCTCGGCGGGTCCGGTGCCAGCGTCCTGCGTGAAATCGTGATTCCCCATGCCATGCCGGGTATCGTGTCGGGCAGCATCGTTGTGTTCATGCTGTCGCTGGGCAACTACCTGACACCGACCATGCTGGGCGGCAAGGACAGCCTCTGGTTTACCGAACTGATCTATTCGCAGTTCATCGTACGCTTCAACTGGGAACTGGGCGCGGCCTTTGGCTTCATGCTGCTGATCCTGTCATCGCTGATCGTCTGGGTGACGCTGCGCCTGACCGGTCAGACCCTCGAAAAGACGATGGGGTCCTGATGATACCGTCCATTCCCAGACCCCGCGCGGTGCGGCTGATCTACAATGCCTATGTCGCGCTGTTCTTTTTCTATCTGGCGCTGCCATTGGCCGTGGTCGCGGTATTTGCCTTCAACGACAGCCAGTTCCCGTCGCTGCCGTGGGAGGGCTTCACCTGGAACTGGTTCTTTGGTGACGAACGCCCGATGATTGGGGTCTTTCATGACCGCAGCATCCTGCGCTCCATCGGGACATCGGCGCTGGTCGGAGTCTGCGTGGCCGGTCTGTCGGTCGCGGTTGGCACGGCGAACGCCTTCCTGTTCAACCGCTACCAGTTCCGCGGACGGAGTGTGCTTTACGTGCTGATGCTTTTGCCGCTGGTCATCCCGGGCATCGTGCTGGGCATTTCGATCCTGGTGTTTTCCTCGACCGTCGCCAACGGACTCTGGGACCGGGTGGGGTATGACGCGGAGATCCTGCGCCCCGGGCTGGTGCTCGTCGTGCTGGGGCAGTTTTCCTTTGTCACGACAATCACGACGCTGGTGATCTCCGCGCGCCTGCAGAAATTCGACCGCACCCTGGAAGAGGCGGCGCTGAACCTCGGGGCGGACCGGTTGACCGCGATCCGCACGATCACCTTGCCCTATCTTGCACCGGCGCTGATCGGGGCCGGGGTCGTCGCCTTTCTCATGAGTTTCGAGAACTTCAACACGACTCTCATGCTCGTCGGCTCGGATGCGCCCCTGACCATCACGATGTTCGACCGGCTCAAGGAAGGGTCGACACCGCTGCTCAACGCGGTGTCGCTTTTGCTGATGGTGGGATCATCCCTGCTGGCGCTGGTGATGATCGCGTTCCAGAGGCGTTAGCCAAGCACTTCGGTCAGGGCCTCGACACTTGCGGTCACGATCGTGTCGGCTTCGTCCTGCGTCAGACAGAAGGGCGGGGCATAGCCGATGATGTCGCCTTGCGGCATTGCGCGCGCAATCACGTTGCGCTTCGCCATTGCCGCCGCGACCGACGGTCCCACCTTGCGCGCCGGGTCGAAAAACCGGCGCTCCTCGCGGTCTTCGACCAGTTCGACGGCGCAGAGCATGCCCTCGCCGCGAATGTCCCCCACATGGGGATGATCGGCCAGCGCGGCCTTCATCTGCCGGTTCAGGTAGGCACCGGTTTCGCCGGCATTGGAAACCAGGTTCAGATCGTCGAGCAACTTCAGATTGGCCACCCCCGCAGCGGCTCCGATCGGGTGTGCCGAATAGGTCCAGCCGTGGCCGATCGGCCCATTCTCGTCGGTGCCCTGTTCGAGAACTTTCCACATCCTGTCTCCGACGATCGAACCCGACAGCGGCGCATATGCCGAGGTCAGGCCCTTGGCGATGGTGATCAGGTCGGGCCGGATGCCGTAGTGATCCGACCCGAACATGCTCCCCAGGCGTCCGAACCCCGTCACGACCTCGTCCGCGACCAGCAGGATGTCATGCTTGTCGAGCACGTCGCGCACGGCCGGCCAGTAACCTGCGGGCGGCGGTACGATGCCGCCGGTGCCCAGGACCGGCTCGCCGATGAAGGCGGCAATGGTGTCGGCGCCTTCGCGGTCGATCAGCGCCTCGAGCTCCGCGACCAGATACGCCGTGAACGCCTCTTCGGTCATCTCGGCCTTGGGCCGGCGGAAATAATACGGTGCGTCGGTGTGGATCACCTGCGCCAGCGGCAGGTCGAATTTTCTGTGAAACAGGTCCAGCCCGGTCAGCGATCCGGTCATCAGCCCCGAGCCGTGATAGCCGCGCCAGCGGCTGATGATCTTTTTCTTTTCCGGACGGCCAAGGATGTTGTTGTAATACCAGATCAGCTTGACGTTGGTTTCATTGGCGTCTGAACCGGACAGACCGAAATAGACCTTGCTCATGCCTTCGGGCGCGCGGTCGAGGATCATCCTGGCAAGGGTGATCGACGCTTCGGTGCCGTGCCCGACATAGGCGTGGTAGTAGGCCAGTTCGCGCGCCTGTTCGGCAATTGCTTCGGCGATTTCGGGGCGGCCATAGCCGACATTGACGCAATAAAGCCCGGCAAAGGCATCAAGCAGCCAGTTGCCGTCGCGGTCGGTGATGTGGCAGCCCTTGCCACCGGTCACGACCCGTGTCGGGGTCTCGCCGCGCGCATGCTGCGCCAGATGGGTCGAAGGGTGAAAGAACGTTTCGCGGTCCCATTGTTCCAGTTGGTCGTTTCTGAGCATGATCTTTCCTTTTCGGGTTGCGCGTCGGTTCGGACGTTCCGTTGGCAAGTGTTAGGCACAGTGAAGCACGGGTGCAAACATCTCGGCGCCGATTGTCGATTGCGCGGGAGCGGGCTTGACCGGATGAACATTCGGGCGGAGGGTCATCCGACGATATTCCAGCAGCCACAGGAGCGGCGCATGACCACGTTCGAGGCGAATTTCACCACCGGAGAATACCTCAGCCGGATCGACAGGACCCGTGCCAAGATGACGGTGATGGGGCTCGATGCCATCGTGGTCAGCGATCCGTCGAACATGTCATGGCTGTCCGGCTATGACGGGTGGTCGTTCTACGTGCATCAATGCGTCATCCTCTCGCAAGAGGGTGAACCGGTCTGGTGGGGGCGGGGCATGGACGCGCCTGGGGCGCGGCGCACAGTGTTCATGCAGGACGACTGCATCCGCGGCTATGACGACAGCTATGTTCAGAACCCGGACAAGCATCCGATGCAGGATCTGTCGCGTCTGCTTGCCGACCTCGGGCTGGCCAAAGCGCGGGTCGGTGTCGAGATGGACAATTACTATTACTCGGCGGCGGCGCATCGCACGCTTGAAAGCCACTTGCCCGAAGCGTCGTTTCAGGACGCCACCGGCCTCGTCAACTGGCAACGGGCCGTGAAATCCGAGCGCGAGATCG
Organism: Alphaproteobacteria bacterium; assembly: GCA_030431825.1. GTDB lineage: Bacteria > Pseudomonadota > Alphaproteobacteria > Rhodobacterales > Rhodobacteraceae > Sedimentitalea. Next base: position 5,547 of record JAUIIJ010000023.1, on the reverse strand, counting down.
AATACATGCAGCGCGCTGCGCGGATCGTCGAGGCGATGCACGAGCATATTCTCGAGGTCGCGGAACCGGGGATGCGCAAGAACGACCTGGTGGCCGAGATCTATTCGGCGGGCATACGGGGTGCGGATGGATATTGGGGCGATTACCCCGCGATCGTGCCAATGGCGCCTTCGGGCATGGATGCGACCGCCCCGCACCTGACATGGGATGACCGGCCCATGGTTTCGGGTGAATCGACGTTTTTCGAGATCGCGGGGGCGCACCGCCGGTATCAGTGCCCGCAATCGCGCACGCTGTTCTTTGGCGAGGTGCCGCAGAAATATCGCGATGCGGAAGCGGCGGTTCTCGATGCGATCGACGCGGGGCTCGAAATGGCGCGTCCGGGGAACCACGCACAAGACATCGCGAATGCCTTCAATGCGACACTCAACAAGGCAGGGTTCACCAAGGACAGCCGCTGCGGTTATGCCATCGGCATCAGCTATCCGCCGGACTGGGGCGAACGCACGATTTCCTTTCGGCGTGGCGACATGACGGTGCTGGAACCGGGCATGACATTCCATTTCATGCCGGCGCTATGGCTCGACGACGGCGGACTGGAGATCACCGAGCCGATCCGGATCACCGAGGAGGGTCACGAGTGCTTTTGCAACACGCGGCGCGCCCTGTTCGTGAAATGACGCGCTAGGGATCGGTGCCACGCGCCGGTGCGAGGCCAAGCGCCCTTTCCAGCGCGCCGAGCGCGTCACCGAGGGCTTTGCGCTCTTCCGGGCTCAACCGCTCGAGAATGCGGGCCTCTCTGTCGCGCATCGGGCCGACCAGGTCGCAATAGGCGCGATGCCCCGCCGCCGTGAGGGTCAGCATTTCCGAGCGGCGATCGTCGGGGTCCGGATCACGGGTCAGCCAGCGGCGCTGTTCCAGCGCCCGGACCGCGCGACTGATCCGGGTCTTGTGCTGCGCGCTGTGGACACCGATTTCCTTGGCGGTCGCCGTCCCCAGATCGGCAAGCGCGACGAGCACACGCCATTCCGGCCGGTTCAGGCCGAAGTGATCCCGATAGATCGGTTTGATTTCCTGGCTCATCGCCTCGGACAGGCAGTTCAGCCGGTAGGGCAGGAATTCGCTGAGGGTCAGCCCCATCTGGTCGGCCTCTTGTTGCGGATGAAACTGTTTCGACCATAAACCGCCCGCAGGTATCCGCAAGGGGGGCGGGTGCCGGACAATTGGCGGAACCATGCCGCATGACCTCGGACATTTGGCGGCTTTACCCTCTCGTTGCCGGATTACCGGTTCACCCCGTCGGATGCAGGCGCTAGAAGGCGCCACATGTTCAGAACGCCGGAGCCACGCCATGCCTGCCCCTAAACCCGTTGTGTTGTGCATTCTCGATGGTTGGGGATTGTCGGATCGGACCGAAGGCAATGCCCCGCTGCTGGCCGAGACTCCGACCTTTGACGCGATCATGCGGAACGGGCCGCGCGCGACGCTGACCACCCATGGCCCCGACGTCGGCCTGCCCAGCGGGCAGATGGGCAATTCCGAGGTTGGTCACACCAATATCGGCGCTGGGCGGGTGGTCGCGATGGATCTTGGCCAGATTGATCTGGCGATCGAGGATGGCAGCTTTTTCGAGAATCGCGCATTGCTGCATTTCATCGATGCCCTCAAGCGCAGCGGGGGCACCGCGCACCTGATGGGGCTGGTGTCGGATGGCGGGGTGCACGGGCATCTCGATCACATTGCCGCCGCCGCCAGGGCGATTGCCGATGCCGGCGTGCCGGTCGTGCTGCACGCGATCACCGACGGGCGCGATGTTGCCCCGCAATCCACCGAGACCTACCTGCAGTTATTGGCGGCGCGGCTGCCCGGGGCGGCACAGATCGTGACGGTCTCGGGACGTTACTACGCGATGGACCGCGACAACCGGTGGGAGCGTGTCAAACGGGCCTATGACGCGATTATCCGGGCGCAGGGTCATGTCGCGGCGACTGCGGAAAATGCCGTGGCCGATGCCTATGCGCGCGGTGAAACCGATGAGTTCATCCTGCCGTCGGTGATCGGCGGCTACGAGGGGCTGCAGGAGGGGGACGGTTTCTTCTGTCTCAATTTCCGCGCCGACCGTGCCCGCGAAATCCTCGCGGCAATCGGCCAGCCGGAGTTCGACGGGTTCGACACCGGCCCGCGCCCGGCGCTTGCGGCGTTCATGGGCATGGTCGATTATTCGGACAGGCACGCCACCTACATGACAACCGCCTATCCCAAGGCCGAGATCGTCAATACGCTGGGCGCGTGGGTCGCGGCGCAGGGCAAGCGTCAGTTCCGGCTCGCGGAGACCGAGAAATATCCGCATGTCACGTTCTTTCTGAACGGTGGCAAGGAACAGCCCGAAAAGGGCGAGGATCGCTTCATGCCGAAATCTCCCAAGGTTGCGACCTATGATCTGCAGCCCGAGATGTCGGCGGGTGAAGTGACCGACAAGTTCGTCGAGGCGATCCACGCGGGATATGACCTGATTGTCACCAATTATGCGAATCCGGACATGGTGGGGCACACAGGGGATCTGGATGCGGCGATCAGGGCCTGCGAAGCGGTCGATCAGGGATTGATGCGTGTGGTCGATGCGCTGCGCCAGGAGGGCGGCGCGATGATTGTTACCGCCGATCACGGCAATTGCGAGACGATGGTCGATCCGAAGACCGGCGGCCCCCATACGGCGCATACGCTCAACCCGGTGCCGGTGGCGCTGGTCAACGGGCCGGAGGGCGCGGCGCTGCGCGAGGGAGGACGCCTGTGCGATCTTGCGCCGACGCTGCTTGAGTTGATGGGACTGCCGCAACCATCCGAAATGACCGGCAAGAGCCTGCTCAAATGATCCTGCGCCTTGCTCTTTGTGTCAGCATGTTCTGCGGTACGGCGATTGCGGCACAGACCGATCCGGCGACGGCGGCGATCGAGCGGCTGCAAGCGGCGGGTCGCTCGCTGGACGCGGCAGAGAGCGACCCGGACCCGGTCGGGGCGTTGGTGCGGACGATCCATGCCTATGAAACGGGGATGGATGCGATGGGTGACGGATTGCGGGCCGCGGCAACGCGCGAGGCGCAACTGAACCAGGCGCTTGAGGTGCAAGAGGCAGAGATCGCACGCTTCCTCATGGCGTTGCAGGCTGCCGAAGCTGCGCCGCCGGTCTTTACCGTGACACATCCGGCCGGGCCGGTCGGTGCCGCGCGCGCCCAGATGCTGATCGCCGAGATCAGACCGGTGCTGGCTGAGCGCGCGGCAAAGCTCCGGATCGCCCTGGATGAATTGCGTAGCCTGCAACGGGCGCAAGGGCAGGCCGCCGACGTCTTGCAGCAGGCGCTCACAGGGGCCGAGCGGGCCCGTGCGAGGCTGGCAACGGTCATTGCAGAGCGGACCGACCTGCCTGTCCACTTTGTCGAAGACCCTGTGCGAACCGCGATCCTGGTTTCATCGGTCGATACGCTTGACGGGTTTGTCGACGGGCTGTCGCAGATTGCGGCGCAACCGATTGCGCCCTATCCCGGTGACGCAAGCGGGCGCAAGGGCGCGCTGGACCTGCCTGTCGATGGCGAGATGCAACAGGCCGGCGACGAAGACGGCGTGATCGTTTTGGCGCGCGCCCGGGCTCTGGTGACATCGCCCGTCTCTGCGACGATACGCTATCGCGGCCCCTTGCTGGATATGGGAAACGCCGTGATACTGGAACCGCAGCCCGATATGCTGGTCGTTATCGCCGGTCTTCGGGAGGTGCTGGGGCGCGCGGGCGATGTGATATCCGCGGGGGCGCCAATCGGTTTCATGGGCGGCAACGCCCCGGAAATTGGCACAATTCTGTCACTAAGCGGTGATGCCACTGGTACTCTGCACTCAGAAGCGCTCTATATGGAAGTCAGAGAGGGCGGGCGGCCGGTTGATCCGGCAACGTGGTTCCGAACCGATAAGGATGGATAAACGAACATGAAGAAATTCGTGATGGCTGCCCTGGGCGGCACTCTTGCGGGGGTCGTGGCGACGACACAGATCGCTGGTCCGCTGGTGGCAGAGGAAAGCGGGCGCAGCGCAAACGTGTACGAGCAACTCGACCTGTTCGGGGATATATTCGAGCGTATCCGCGCGCAATATGTCGAAGAGGTCGACGAGTCGGAACTGATCGAGGCCGCGATCGACGGCATGCTGACATCGCTCGACCCGCATTCCAGCTATCTGTCACCGGACGATGCAACCCAGATGCGGGTTCAGACCCGCGGTGAATTCGGCGGCCTCGGGATCGAGGTCACGCAGGAAGAGGGCTTTGTCAAGGTCGTGTCTCCGATCGACGGAACTCCGGCGGACGAGGCCGGCATGGAAGCCGGCGACTTCATCACGCATGTGGATGGCGAGAGCCTGCTTGGCCTGACGCTGGACAAGGCGGTCGACATGATGCGCGGCCCCGTGGGGTCCGAGATCGTGATCACCGTGGTACGGGAAGGCGAAAGCGAACCCTTTGACGTTTCCATCATTCGCGACACCATCAAGCTTACCGCCGTGCGGACGCGGATCGAGGGCGAGAGCGTGGTTTTGCGGGTGACAACCTTCAACGATCAGACGACCCCGAACCTCGAAGCGGGTCTGAAAGAGCAGATCGAGGCGGCAGGCGGTCTCGACAATATCAATGGCGTGGTTCTGGACCTGCGCAACAATCCGGGTGGCCTTCTGACACAGGCGATCTCGGTCTCCGATGCGTTTCTGGACGAGGGCGAGATCGTCAGCACGCGTGGCCGCAATGTCGCCGATGGAGAACGGTTCAACGCGACCGAGGGCGATCTGATCGAGGGCAAGCCGATGGTCGTCCTGATCAATGGCGGTTCAGCGTCGGCCTCTGAAATCGTTGCGGGTGCGCTGCAGGACCATCGCCGGGCGATTGTCGTTGGCACCAAGAGCTTTGGCAAAGGTTCGGTGCAGACCGTGATGCCGCTGCGTGGTGACGGGGCCATGCGCCTGACCACCGCGCGCTATTACACGCCGTCGGGCCGCTCGATCCAGGCGCTCGGGGTTTCTCCCGATATCGTCGTGGCCCAGCCCCGCCGGGAACCCGAAAGCGAGGATGAGGAAGAGACCAGCGCCGCAGCACGCATCCGGTCGGAAGCGGACCTGCGCGGGCGTTTGAACAATGACAGCTTGTCCGAAGACGAAATCCGCCAGATAGAGGCAGACCGCGAAAAGGCCGAGAAATCCGCACAGCTGCGCGAAGAGGATTACCAGCTGGCCTATGCCATCGACATTCTCAAGGGGCTGTCTGCCCTGGGACCGGAAAAATAAAGCTGCCGCTTTCCACCTGTCACGCATGCGCCGCCGCCTTTCGGCCGGTCCGCTCCGGGTGTCTGACGTCGACGGTTACCGGACAGATTTAGGGGTTTGAGCGACGGAGGATTTCTGGTTCATCGAAGCCAATGTGCTGTCAATCGGCACCGAATATTGACCCCTCATTGGCGCCCGAAATTGACCCCTTCTGGCACCACGGAAGCCGGCCCGATGCGGTGTAGCCACCAC
>JAUIIJ010000022.1 GCA_030431825.1 Alphaproteobacteria bacterium | reverse complement strand
TCATCTGCCCCGTGGACCTGAAACACATTCTTCGCCAGATCGAACCCGACCGTGATAATCGCCGACATGACCGTCCTCCTTTGTGGATCATCGCAGACCCACCTTGGCACATCGATGCCGTCGGGGGGGCACATCATCAGAGCGAACCGCTATTCACCTGAGACACGCGAGAGCGGTGCGGCTGGTGCTCGACAACTAGAGCATTTTGCGTTTAATCGGTTCCATATCCTGCGGCCTTGAAGAAGTTGAAATATTCTTCTTCTGTAAAGAGATCGCAGACATGACCAACCGTGCTACATAGCGCGTCGTATGTTCTGGCGGCGGCTTTTCTGATCAGTGTTTTGAGCTTTGAGAAGGCCATTTCGATGGGGTTGAGGTCGGGTGAGTATGGCGGCAGGAAAAGGAACCACGCGCCGACACCGTGCAACATCCCGCGGCCCGCGTGCTTTTGTGGCTGGACTGGTTGTCCAGGGTAATCACATCCCCTTTGTGCAGGGTCGGTACAAGCTGGGTTTCAACGTCGGTGTCGAACGTCGCGCGGTTCATGGTGCCGTCGATGACCCAAGGTGGGTCCAGCCGATCATGGCGCAGCGTGGCAACGAAGGGTGAAGGACGTCTCGGAAAGCCGCCGGTGGCGGGTTTCAGTCCTGAACGGGCGGAGCCCCGGACTGCGTGCGCCAGTGCCCGAAAGGCACGTGATCGACCAGCCGCTGGCCGCGCGCGGCCCAGCCGGTGGTCTTGGCCATATTGGTTTTCAGCCAAGTCTCGTCCGGAAAGCCAATAGGTTCAAGCATATGCGCTATGAAGGGTTGGCGATGCGCGATCCGGACATGCCTTTGGCGCGCCACCTTGGCACGCTTCTGTTCAAGCGCCTGAAGGTCTTTTTCATGCGTCAGGCCAAGCCGCCCGAAGCGCCGCCAGACCGAACCGGGATCGACGCGGACCCCGCGCTCCGCCTCCAGCCGCACGGCCATTTCCTCAAGCGTGATCCCGCCCCTGGCGCACCTTTTCGCGCACCCAGCCTTCATGCGGCGTCAGTTTGCCAATGCCCGGATTGCCCTGACGTGTCGGCGTGAGCGATCCGGTCTCGCGCTTCAGCTTAACCATGTCATTGACGAACTTGACCGACACATCGAACCGCGCCGCAGCCGAGTGATGCGTATGACCCGCTTCGACATGCACGACAACCCGCTGCCGGAGCTCCAAAGGATGAGGTTTGCCCATATCGACCGCCCTTGTCTGCGTTCAAACAAGAACGCACGGTTCAGAACAAAAGGGAATCCCGAATCCGATTTGACACAAGATGCTCTAACCCTTGGTGACCAGTTGCTCATGACCGCCGGATAGCACGCTGGATGCACACCGTGAATCCTCGAGCCTCTTTGTGCGATACAGTTGCCGCATGCGGCAAATTTGGCAAATCAAGGGTTAAACCGGCGGGTGATTTCTACGTCGCGGCGCAAAATAAGAACGCGGCCAGCAGATTTGCGGGCCGCGTCAGGAATGCAGGTTATCCGATCTGTTGGGATAACCTGATCTTCAGGCAGGATCTCCCGAAGTTCAGGATTTGGTCGTCGCCGCGACGGTCGGTGCGGGTTTTGTGGCCGGTTTAGCTGTCGCGCGCGCCGATTTGGGCGCGGTTTTTGCGGCAGGCTTCGGGGCTGTCTTGGTTGCGGAGGTCGAGGACGCTTTTGCAGAAGGTTTCGATGCCGCCTTGGCGGTTGGTTTCGGCGCAGCCTTTTCGGCAGGCATCGGGGCGACCTTGGCGGTCGGTTTCGCGGCGGGCTTGGCAGCCGGTTTTGCAGCGGATGCTGGTGCCGCAGCGGGTTTCGCAGCAGGCTTCGGGGCTACCTTGGCGGCGGGTTTCTGGGCAACTTTCGCAGCGGCGGGTGCTCGCGCGGTTTTCACCGCAGGCGCCGGAGTGGCTTTCGCAGCAGGCTTCGGTGCCGCCTTTGCCGCTGGTTTCGGCGCGGCCTTCGCCGCCGGTTTCGGCGCGGTCCTGGCGGTCGGCTTTGGCGCGATCGTGGTGGCCGGTTTAGGTGCAGACTTGACAGCGCGTGTATTCGCGAAGCCCGCGCTCTGCATGGCACGAAGTGGCGCCATCTGTGCCTGCAGGGCGGTGCGGGTCATCATCTCGACGAGCTTGAGGTTGTTGCAAAAAATCTGGCTGGTCATCCGTGCATAAGCGGCCTGTACTTCCAGCGCATTCGGCAAAGGGGTCATTCTTGTGTTACTCCGTTCAATCATGTTCAGGCGCGGGTGACACGCCGGCCAAAGATCAGCGGACCACGATCTTCCAATCGTTCACGATTGGCGCTGGCCTTGCTCGAAATTGGCTTCAGTGTTTCCCGAAACACCTTGTGGGGGCTGCGTCCGGACATTATCGCAAAGGTTCCGCTCAGGGCCGCCTCGGTAAACACCGGGACCTTTTCACCGACCATTGCCTGGCTTTCGCCTTCCGGCAAAGACCAGACACCGGACAGCCCCAGCAAGCGCATGGTGAGCACACACTGGGTATCCGCCATGAGCCTGGTCACGGCTACCCATGTGTCGGCCATGTCGCCAAAGCGGTCGATGGCTTGGTTCATCTGCTCTTGCCTCCGGCGGGCCCCTCCCGGAAATCCCGAGACGGATTCAGCCCTGCTTCGGCCATTCATACACGAGAAATGCGCGCGTTGCAGCAAGGAATGCTGCGATGCGGCGTAATCGCGCGTTCCGGGTCGTAAGTGGCAGAAGTCAATGCCGAATTTCAAGCAGGAATGTGCCGACGGTAGGACAATCCGATTTCACCTGCCGAGGGGGAATCAGCCGGGATGAACCAGCGTGCCAAACAACCGGGGATCGAGGCTTTGCGCCGCGAAAAGCTCGCCTTCGGTCAGGATGCTGACCGCATCATGACTGTGCAGGCTCTCCTGGTGGCTGGCGACAACGCGGAAATCGCGAATGCGGTGATCCGCCTTGAGCTGCTCGCAAAACAGGCGTGCGGCATCTTCGACAAAAATCGGGTTGGCCGCGTTCAACTCGGCAAAGGCCTGCTCGTCCTCGCGCTTCACCATGACCTGTGTTTCGGTCGGCACGGCACGACGGCAGGCGTCGATCAAATCCTCGAACCACAGGCAGGCCGCATCCCGTTCGACCTCGACCGAAATCCGCGCCACGGATCGCTGGGAATGCGGCGTGGCGAGCTGACCGCGCAGGGCGCGCGCATGTTCCGAAAGCTCCAGAGAACAGGGACAGGTCGAGGAATAGACATAGTCCAGATGCATGATCTTCTTGCGCACACCGGCTGCTTCGACGAGTTCGAGCGCGATGTCGTAATACTGAAATCCCGACAGACCTGACCGCAGGCTCTCGACCCGCGTCGGAAACGAGAACCGCATCTGTATGCGTGCATCCAGACTGTCAAGATCGGCCATGTAATCGTCAAGCGCCGCTTCGATCACCTCAAAGCTGAAGGTCCGCTCGGAATGCCTGTAGAAGCTGCGCATGATCCGCGACATGTTGATGCCCTTCTTGTCGGCATCAAGGCTCACGGTGCCGGTGACCGAGGTCTCCAGCGTCAGATCACCGTCCCGCCTGGTATGAAAGCGGATCGGAAGGCGGAAATTGCTGATTCCCACGTGCTGAATCTGTTGCTGCGATCCGCGTATCAGGCTGGACGGGCCATTCTGCAGGTCGGGCATCGACGCCTTGTAGGCCGCATCGACCGTGAAATCCTCGGGATAGTCACGCGACAGGGACGGATAGTTCAGCCCCGATTCGGGCAGCAGACGCGCAACCGCGGGATCAAGCGCCAGTATCTCCGCTTCGCTCGCGCGACGTGCCCATGCGCGCAAAACATCGAGCGCCGCCTTGGCTTCGCTGTCATCCGGGCTGTTTTCGACGTCCGGCGTATGGATGTTCATCTTGCGCTCCTGTCCTGCCCTGCCGGGCGGTTGTGCAGCCTTCAACATAGTTTGTTGACGTCCGTATTTCCATTGCCACCTTTGACTACGCGAAAAACACCGTGGCGGATCATTCACGGTGGCGTGTCCGACGCCGATGCAGAGGTCGGAATCGGGGCGAGGCGTTGCGCAAGGCTTCGCCCGGGCAACTGATCCGCGGCCGCTGTGTGTTCCTGGTATCGGATCACCCGTCATGCCGGGCGGCAAGATCGGCGCGGCGATCCACCCTTCTGATTGATCGCTTTCTCGCGCCTTGCGACGGATCCGGACCGACGTCGCCTAGCCGGCAGCCGTCAGCGCCTGCCGCAGATCGGCGATCAGGTCATCGGTATCCTCGATCCCCACCGAAAACCGGATCAGGCCCGGCGTGATGCCGAGTTCCGCACGCTGATCTTCGCTCAACCTCTGATGCGTGGTCGTGGCCGGGTGGGTCACGATCGATTTCGCATCCCCGAGATTGTTGGAAATCTTCGGGATGCTGAGCGCGTTGAGAAAGCGGAATGCCGCCGCCTGCCCCCCCTTCAGATCAAGCGACACAACCGTACCGCCCTTGCCCATCTGCGACCGGCATAGATCATGCTGCGCGTGCGATGGATGCCCTGGATACAACACCCGCGCGAGACCATTGTGACCTTGCAGCGCATCGGCAATTGCCAGCGCCGAGGCCGCCTGCGCATTGACCCGAAGCGACATGGTCTCCAGCCCCTTGAGCATGATCCAGGCGCTGAACGGACTCATCGCTCCACCGGTGTGTTTCATATAGGGTTCAACCGTCTTGCGAATGAACGAACGGGTGCCGAGGATGATCCCGCCAAGCGCCCGACCCTGGCCGTCGATATGCTTGGTCGCGGAATAGACCACCACGTCCGCGCCCTGTTCGATCGCCCGCGAGAACACCGGCGTCGCGAAGACATTGTCGACCAGAACAGTTGCACCGACCGCATGCGCCAGGGCACTGACCGCCGAGATATCGATCACTTCCAGCGTTGGATTGGACACCGATTCAAAAAACACCGCGCGCGTGTCCGGGCGGATTGCCGCCTTCCATTGCTCCAGATCGGTGCCATCAACGAACGTCACCTCGACGCCGAAACGGCTCAGGACATCTTCAAGCACATAGAGGCAGGATCCGAACAGCGCACGCGCCGACACCACGTGATCCCCCGCCTTGAGCATCGCGGTCAGCGCACCCGAAACCGCCGCCATCCCCGAGGCAGCGGCAAACGCGTCCTCGGCCCCTTCCAGCGCCGCGATCCGTTCCTCGAACATGCGCACCGTCGGGTTGCCATAGCGCGCATAGATGAATTCATCCTCGCCAGCTTCGATGAACCGCGCCTCCGCGGCTTCGGCGCTGCCGTAGACGAAGCCCTGCGTCAAGAAGATCGCTTCGCTCACTTCGCCATACTGACTGCGTCGCGTTCCGCCGTGAACCGCCGTCGTGCGCTTGTTCCAGGTCTTGGTCATATCACCCTCTTGTCCAAGTGGGGGCACATAGAAATGGCCCCGATCGCGGTCAAGCGAAAGGAGCCTTTCATCCTGACCTTTTAGCGGTGTTGTTTATCGTGGCCCGCAATCCGGTAACAAATCGCCACGTCGCATGATGGTCCCATAGCCTGACCACGCGCCGCGGGTCAAGCCATTGTGAGCCCGCCGTTACGGTTCCGTAACACGTCCTTCATCATTGTCACCTAGCGTCAAGGCAAGCTGACGACACATCATCTTGTATGAGACCGGAGCGATGGCGATCATTCGACTGAATGCAGGAGACGAGGAATGCGGGTTGCACGGCTCGCCGCAATCCCTCGCCAGTGTTCTCGGCCGGGAAGCGGATGGGGAAGGACCGGTGGTCGTGATGATCCACGGGTTCGGCTACGAGCCCGGCAGCCTTCGCCATTGTCCGCACCGTCACATCCTGAGCCTTGACCCTGAACCCCTGCCCAGGATCGCGCCAAGCTGGCCGCGCGGGCTGGGCCTTGGCGAGACCGCGCCAGACGCCGGCCTCGGGCTGGCCCTCGGCTGGAGCGCGCGCGGGTCGATCTGGGGGGCGCGGCGTCGCGCCGCCGGTGCAGGCCGGGCGCTGGCCAGCACGCTAAGGCTGCTGAGGAAACGCGCGCCGCATCGCCGGGTGCATATCATGGCACATTCCATGGGGATCGAGGTGGCCGCCGAGGCCCTGCACCACCTGCCGCAGGGTGCGGTGGATCGCATCATCTCGATGACCGGCGCCTGCTATCAGTCCCGGATGCTTGACGCCCTGCAGACCGAGGCCGGGCGTAGCGCCAGCTTCATCAATGTCACCAGCCGCGAGAATGACATCTACGATTGCCTCTACGAGCGTCTGATCGCACCGCCACGGCACGACGACCGCACTCTGGGTCAGGGGCTGAACGCCGAAAACGCCGTGACACTGCAACTGGATTGCGCCGACACGCTGACGCACCTGTCCCGCCTCGGGGCCCGGATCGCGCCGCCGGCCCGGCGCATCTGTCACTGGTCGAGCTACATGCGCCCCGGGATACTCGATTTCTATGCCGATCTGATGCGCCGCCCCGCGATCCTGACGCTCGATCGCCTGCGTGCCGGTTTGCCGGCGCGCCCGGCACGACGCTGGTCACGAATATGCCCGCGCCCCCGATTGCCGCAACCGGTAATGTTCAAACAGACGTCTACCTGATCGCGCCGGACCCGCGCACAGGGCCGTCAGGCGCGGGCGTCCGGGTCCGATTTGTCGTCGGGGTCGATCATGTATTTCTGCAGGGCCAGAATCTGCCACCACAGAAAGCCGAACAGCGCGGCGGGAAACGCAAAGGTCTCGATCTTGACCCAGGCCGCATCCGACATGTTGCGCCACACCAACTCGTTGCCGATCGCCAGTATGATGAAGACCACGAACAGGCGACGGGTCAGGATCATCCAGCCCTCGTTCTTCATGGGCATCAGTTCGCCCATCACGTAGGCCAGATAGGATTTGCCCTGCACCAATCCGATGCCAAGCAAGGTGGAAAAGCAGAGGTAGACGATGGTGGTCTTCATCTTGAAGAACTTCTCATCGTTGAACCACGCCGTGAGCCCACCGAAAAAGATCACCATGATCGCGGTGAATATCTGCATCCGGCTGAGATGACCGGTCAACCGCCACAGGATCGCCATAGACACCAGCAGGATCGGCACGAACACGACCGCCGCAACGATAAAGCCCGAATATTCGGTTCCGTTGAAGGTGAAGACCTCGTCCTGAATGCGCAGGTAGAGCAGGAAAAAGGCGATGGTCGGCCCCAGTTCCAGAACCTGCTTGAGGACCATGTTGATCTCTTTTGGTTTCTGCTCTGCCATGTTCGCTCCTATCCGCCCATCTCAACTATCACCGCGCCAGCAGCGATCAAGGTCATAAGTGTGATCCGGCGCGGGCCCACCGTCTCTTTCAACACCAGCCAACCGATCAGCGCCGCAAACACGGTCGACGTTTCACGCAACACCGCCGCCTCGCCCACCTTGTCCAGACGCGTCGCCAGCATGATTCCCCCGAAACTGGCAAAGGCAACGAGCCCTCCCACCACGCCGCGCATCACAAGCGGCGGCAATTCCGGAGGTTCGGCCATCGCCCGCCAGCGCATCAGCGCATAGACCGGCATCACCACCCCGTCGATCATGAAGAACCACGCCAGAAAGGTAAAAGGGTCGGCCGCGGCACGAATGCCGAAGGCGTCATAGGTGGTATAGAGCGCCACGAACAGACCGGTCATGACCGCCAGCCCCAACGCCAGATGCAGCGTCTCGCGCTGACTGTCCAGATAGCGCAGGTTATACGCGGCCAGCCCGAAGATCCCCGCGAGCAGCACCGCCACCCCGGCCCATTGCTGCACCGTGAAAACTTCGCCGAACAGCAGATAGGCGCCGATCACCGCAAATAACGAGCCGGTACCGCGCACCACCGGATAGACCACGGTGTAGGATCCCTTGGTATAGGCCAGAGCCTGCAACACCTTGTAGATCACGTGGATGATCCAGGCCCCTGCAAAAATGGGCCACATATGCGGCTGTGGCCAGGGAACGACGAACAGGGCAAACGGCGCCGCCATCAGGCAGTAGGAGGCATCGATGGCCCCGCGTGACAGCCACGGGTCGTGCCGTCCCTTCTGCAATGCGCCGAATATCGCATGCAGAAACGCCGCCGCGAGCGCCAGCCACAGGGCAAGCGCGTGTCCGGCGGCGGTGCCTTCGAGCGACAGCAGCCAGTCACCCATCGCTGGTGATTGCCTTGCGCGCCATCCTCGCGCGCGCCGGTACCCGGATCACGCCGGGCTGTCCGCCCCGGTCAGGGCAGCGGCAAATTCCTCGGGGTCAAACGGCGCGAGATCGTCGATCTGTTCCCCGACACCGATCGCGTGAATGGGCAGCCCGAACTTGTCGGCCAGCGCCACCAGCACACCCCCCTTGGCCGTGCCGTCCAGCTTGGTCATGACCAGCCCCGAGACATCGGAAATCCTGCGGAACGTCTCGACCTGGCTGAGAGCGTTCTGGCCGGTCGTCGCATCCAGCACCAACAGGGTGTTATGCGGCGCATCCGGATCCTTCTTGCGAATGACCCGCACGATCTTGGCCAGCTCTTCCATCAGGTCGGCGCGATTCTGCAGCCGCCCCGCGGTGTCGATCATCAACAGATCGGCACCGTCCTGCTGCGCCCTGGTCATCGCGTCAAATGCCAGACTGGCCGGATCCGAGCCTTCGGGCGCCGTCAGCACCGGCACCCCGGCACGCTCGCCCCAGACCTGCAACTGTTCGACGGCGGCAGCCCGAAACGTATCGCCCGCGGCGATCACGACCGATTTTCCCGCAGCCTTGAACTGGCTGGCCAGCTTGCCGATGGTGGTTGTCTTGCCCGACCCGTTCACACCGACCACCAGCACCACCTGCGGCCGTTTGGGATAGATCGGCAGCGGACGCGCCACGGGTTCCATGATCCGCGCGATCTCGCTGGCCAGCAAAGCCTTGATCTCGTCTGTCGAGAGCTTCTTGCCAAAACGTCCTTCGGCCATGTTGGCGGTGACACGCAGCGCGGTATCCACGCCCATATCCGCGGAGATCAACAACTCTTCAAGCTGCTCCAGCATGTCGTCATCCAGCACCCGCCGCACCACCGGTGCCGCTCCTGACCGGCCCAGCAGACGCCCGAGCAGGCCGGGTGACTGAGCCTGCGTCGACGGCACTTCCCGTGGCGCGGATGGGGGCGTGGGAACCGTCGGACCATGCTCCGGTGCCGGTTCCGCCTCGGGGACAGGTTCGGGCGTGATCTCCGGCGCCGGATGTTCGACCGGGGGCACGGGCGCGTCCGGTTCGGCCGGTGCCGGCACCTCTGCGGGGGGTGCAACCGGGGCGGCAGGCGGCTCGGGCGATTGCGAGAGCTCTTCCACCTCGCCGCCATCCTCGACGATCGCATCCAGCCCTTCTTCGAGTTTCGAAGAGGATTTGAACAGCTTGTCCTTGAGTTTCTTGAAAAACGCCATGCCGGTCTCCACGCGGGTCGTTCTCTCACCTAATCGGGTTTGACCCGGTTTGAAAGGGTCTCCGCGATGCTCTGCCTGTATCCCCTTGGAATGACCCACGGCATTCTGGCATGGTCGCATCATGATGATGCGCGCCCTGATTCCCCTGTGTATTCCACTGTGTATTGCCGCCGTTCAGACAGCGGCACAGGAGCCTATGTCTGCAGAGGCCTTTGATGCCTACACCCGCGGCAAGACACTGTATTACGGGTATGACGGCAAGGCCTACGGGGTCGAGCGCTATCTGGACGACCGGCGGGTGATCTGGTCGTTCCTCGATGGCAAGTGCATGCAAGGTGTCTGGTATCAGAAGGACGAGCAGATCTGCTTTGTCTATGAAGATCGCCTCGATGTGCAATGCTGGGCCTTTTCGCTGGGCCCGCGCGGACTGGTGGCACGGTTCGAGAACAGCCCGGACGAAACCCAACTCTACGAGGCGCGCGAGAACGACGAAGAAATGCTCTGCTATGGGCCGGAAGTCGGAGTCTGATCCCCCGGCGGCCCCTTCGTCGTCCCGTTAAAACAGGCTGCCCTGTTCGGGTTTCTTGCGTCGCGTGGCGGATTTGCGCGAGGGGCCACTGGCCACCGCCAGACGCCCGTCGGCAAACTGGATCTCAAGCGTCGCGGCACCGGCGGCCTCTTCCCGGGACGTGACGATACGTTCGTCCGCGCGCACCACGGCATAGCCGCGCCGGAGCGTTGCCTGATATCCCAACGTGGACAGCAGCCGATCCATCCCCTCGACCTTGCTGCGCAGGCGCGCGGTGCCGGTGGTCGCCGCGACGGCCAGGCGGTTGCCGAGCACACGGTAGGCGGTGGATTTCCGGTCAAGACGCACCGCCAGTTGCGTCGGACGCAGCCGCGCGGCGATGCCACTCACGGTCTCCGCTCGCCTGCGCAGCGCCCGTTCCTGCGCCTGCGACAAACGCCGCGCCCTGGCGTCAAGCTCCTGACGGTGGTTGCGCAGCATTCTCTGCAACGCCGAGGGACGCAGGCTGCCGGACAGGTCGGCAAGCCGGATGCGCCGGGTCTGTACCGATCGGATCAGCGCCGAATCAAGCCGGTCGCCCACCTGGTCCAGCCGCTGGCGTGGCGAATCAAGCAGGCTGTCGGGCCGGGGCAGCGCGCGTGCCATGTCGGCCAGCCGCTGGCGTCGCCGTGTGATCCCCTGGCTTATCGCACGACTGAGGCGCGCGCCCTGCCCATCCATATGCGCAATCAGGTCAAGCCGCACCGGCACCGCCAGTTCCGCCGCCGCCGTGGGTGTCGGTGCCCGCTGGTCCGAAACGAAATCGATCAGTGTGGTATCGGTTTCGTGACCGACCGCCGAAATCAGCGGAATGTCGGATGCGGCAGCGGCGCGGGCGACGATTTCCTCGTTGAAGCCCCACAGATCCTCGACCGAACCACCACCCCGCGCCACGATGAGCAGATCGGGGCGCGGCAACGCCCCGCCCGGCGTCAGCCGATTGAATCCGGCGATGGCGCGGGCCACTTCGGGCGCACAGGCCGCCCCCTGTACCGCCACCGGCCAGATCAGAACCTTGCGGGGGAACCGGTCGCGCAGCCGGTGCAGGATATCGCGAATCACCGCTCCCGACGGCGAGGTGACGACCCCGATGATCTCGGGCAGGTAGGGCAGCGGCCGCTTGCGCGCGGGATCGAACAATCCCTCGGCGGCGAGCTGTGTCTTGCGTTTTTCAAGCAGCGCCATCAGCGCGCCCTGCCCGGCAACCGCCACCTCGTCGACATTCAGGTTGTATTTCGATTGTCCGCCAAACGCGGTCATGCGGCCCGTCACCACCACTTCGAGCCCCTCTTCGGGAACCACGGACAACCCCGTAATCTGACCTTTCCACGTGGTGCAGGCCAGCACCGAACGGTCATCCTTGACGTCGAAATAGAGATGCCCCGAGCGCGCCTTGAACACGCGACCCACCTCGCCCTTGACCCGGATTCGCCCGAATTCGCCCTCAAGCGTCCGTTTGACCGCGCCCGAGAGCTCCGACACCGAATATTCCGGCAGGTTCTGCCCCGGCAAGGGGTCATCTATCAGATCGCTCATGAGGGTGCCTTGTTTCGCCTGTGCGCGCAGCTTAGAACGCGAGCGCAACAAGGCCAAGCAGATCGGAGCGCATTTCCATGAACATCCTCATTCTCGGCAGCGGCGGGCGCGAGCATAGCCTGGCCTGGGCGGTGATGCAGAATCCGAAATGTGACAAGCTGATCGTCGCCCCCGGCAATGCGGGCATCGCGCAGATCGCGACCTGCGCGACGCTGGAGATCGAGGATGGCGGCGCGGTGGTGGCGTTCTGCGAAGAAAACGCCATCGATTTCGTGATCATCGGCCCCGAGGCCCCGCTTGCTGCCGGTGTAGCCGACCGCTTGCGAGAAGGCGGATTTCTCGTCTTCGGCCCCTCGGCGGCGGCGGCACGGCTCGAAGCGTCCAAGAGCTTTACCAAGGAGATTTGCGACGCCGCCGATGCGCCGACAGCGGCCTATGGCCACTTCACCGACGCCGCTGCCGCCAGGGCGCACGTACGCGCGCGTGGCGCTCCGATCGTGGTCAAGGCGGACGGGCTCGCGGCGGGCAAGGGCGTGATCGTCGCGATGACCGAAGCTGAGGCGCTCGCGGCCATCGACGACATGTTCGGCGGCGCCTTTGGCGGTGCCGGCGCCGAGGTCGTGATTGAAGAATACATGGACGGGGAAGAAGCCTCGTTCTTCGTGCTCTGCGATGGCGAAACCGTGCTGCCCATCGGCACCGCACAAGATCACAAGCGCGTCGGCGAGGGCGACACCGGCCCGAACACCGGCGGCATGGGAGCCTATTCCCCCGCGCCGGTCATGACGGACGAGATCACCGAGAAGGCCCTGAACGACATTGTGCGCCCGACCATGGCCGAGATGGCGCGTCGCGACATGCCCTATCAGGGGGTTCTTTACGTCGGGCTGATGATCAAGGACGGCCAGCCGCGTCTTGTCGAGTACAACGTGCGGTTCGGCGATCCCGAATGCCAGGTCCTGATGATGCGGCTCGGGGCGCAGGCCATGGATCTGATGCACGCCGCCGCCGAGGGGCGGCTGCACGAGGCACAGGTTCACTGGGCGGACGACCACGCAATGACCGTCGTCATGGCGGCGCAGGGCTATCCCGGCAGCTATCAGAAAGGCGACGTGATCGGCGGGCTCGACTCCTTGCCGGAAACCAGCGCGCAAATGTGCTTTCATGCGGGTACGGGACGACACGATGGCCGGTTCGTCGCCACCGGCGGCCGCGTTCTGAACCTCACCGCGCGGGGCGACACACTCGCCGAAGCCCGACGGCGCGCCTATGAGATGGCCGATGCAATCGACTGGCCCGGAGGCTTCTATCGGGACGATATCGGCTGGCGGGCACTCTAGCCCTCAAGTCACCGGCTTTGCGGCGATCCGGTTGGAGCCGGGGGTTTCAGACGGCCAGTCAGGCGACCGGGCGACTTCGACATCCGCAGGAAAATACCGCGACCGGCGCGGCGCGGCGGACGAAACCTGTCCACCGGCGGGCCGGCAGACGCCGCGCCCGATCCGATCTCAGATTTGCTTCTCGGGCATCTGGACGACCAACCCGTCCAGCGCATCGGTCACCTTGATCTGGCAGGTCAGGCGCGAGCGAACGGGGTCCGGTTCATAGGCAAAGTCGAGCATGTCCTCTTCCATGTCGTCCTTGGCCGGTACCTTCTCCACCCAGGCCGGGTCCACGTAGACATGGCATGTCGAACAGGCGCACGCGCCGCCGCAATCGGCTTCGATCCCCGGAATGTTGTTGTCACGAGCCCCTTCCATCACGGTCAGCCCGTTGGCGACCTCGACGACATGCTCTTTGCCGCCATGCTCGATATAGGTGATTTTTGCCATATCTTCCGGCTCCCTTGCGTGTCTCGGACTTCTCTTTAGTCAAGCATTCTGGAGCATGCCAGCCGATTCTGCCGTTGCCCGCCCCCCGAAGCTGCCAAAAGCGGCAGAGCCCACCACTGAGCGGCCCATCCCGGCCGGCGTCCCGACATTGTCCGGCCAAAGCCGCAAAATGCCCTCCTGACGTCACGAGAACGGCGTTTCGCGCTTTTGCCGGTCCTGCGAAATTTGCTAGTCTGCCGCCAGAGAGCAGAGGGAAATATCGCATGGCACCGCAGAGCCTGCCCGAAATCGGATTCCTGTCGGACGTATCGGTCGGGCTGAAAAAGATGCTGGCCGATCAGGCCACCGAAATTACCCTGTCGGCAGGGGAAACCCTGTTCGAACAGGGTGACGAGGGGGATGCGCTTTATGCAATCATCGATGGCGCCGTGGAATTCAGCGTGCTGGCAATGGACGGACGCAAGCTGACGCTCGAAATGATGCGACGCGGTGAAATGTTCGGAGAGATCACCATGTTCGATCCCGGCGCCCGCACCGCGACCGCAACGGCCGCCGAAGATTCGCTGCTGTGGCGCGTGCGTCACGCGGACGTGCTCCGGCAAATCCGCCAGCAGCCCGAACTTGCCGTCGACATGATTCACCTTGCCGGACAGCGGATGCGGTGGATGGGGCGACAGCTCAACGAACAGGTTTTCCTGCCGCTGCCCACACGGCTTGCCCGCAAGATTCAGCACCTGGCCCCGGAAATGGCGGTGACGCCCTGCAAGCTGGATCTCTCGCAGGCGGAACTGGCAGAATTTGTCGGCGCCACCCGCGAGGCGGTCTCCAAGATTCTGTCGATCTGGAAACGGGACGGGATCATTCAGGGCGCGCGGGGCGGGCTGGTTATTGTCGATTGGGAAGGCCTGTCGCGCCTGGCGGAGCCGGACCAGATCTGATCCCGGCATCGGTGCCGGCCCAAAAAAATCGAATTCTTGGAAATTTTCCTCCGTTATGTGTGCTGGTTCACATACGCGGGAGCGATTCTCGGGCAAAAAGGATGCATAAGACGTGCAACGCCTCTGACAAAGTCGAGGATTTGAGAAGAAAGGAGCAAACATGACATCCCGTTCTATTTCGCTCCGAAATTGTTACTGTCCCGTGTCCCCAAGACCCTGTATTTCCGCGCTTGGATTTTTAAACAGTTCCCCTGTTTCCCCTGATAACCAGTTCATTTTCAATCAGAAGCGATTGCACTCCCCGGGCAGGTGGCCCTAGCCACCTGTCCCCCAGTTTCCAGGGCCGGGCATTTTCCCTGTGTGCTCCTCCCCTCCCGGCCCCAGGAAAAAGAGCCATGCGTGAAAACGCATGGCTCTTTACCGTTTCAGGAGAGGGTCGCGGCGATCGCCGCGTCACCTTCAGTCTTCTATGCCGAGCGCGACAAAGCGCGGATCACCACCACGCCGCACCAGCAGCAACAGCGACTTGCGCCCGGCCTCGCGAGCGGCCGTGATCTGCTCGTCCATCTGGGTCAGGGATGTCACCTTCTGCTGGCCAACCTCGGTGATGAGATCGCCGGCACGCAGCCCCTTTTCAAAGGCTTCGGAGGTTTCATCGATATCCGTCACCACAAGGCCACCCTGGGCATCCTCGATACCGAGATCCTCGCGCAGCTGCGGAGTCAGAACCGCGATGGTCATGCCGAGCACCTCTTCTTCCTTGATCTCGGCATCCGGCTGTCTTGCCGCCGCAGGAACCGCGCCCTCGGCCTCTTCGCGACGTCCCAGCGTCACCAGAACGGTTTTGGTTGCGCCGTCGCGGAACACCACGACGCGCACGGCCTTGCCGACGGCGGTGTTGCCGACCTTGCGCACGAGGCTGCGCGTATCGGTGACTTCGGTGCCGTCGAAATTGACGATCACGTCCCCTGACAACAACCCCGCCTCCTTGGCCGGCCCCTCGGGAACGTCGGTGATCAGCGCACCAGCCACCACTTCCAGCCCCATGGCCTCGGCGATTTCCTCGGTGACGTCCTGGATGCGCACACCAAGCCAGCCACGACGGGTTTCGCCGAATTCCTTCAACTGGTCGACCACGCGCGTCACCACGTTGGACGCCATCGAGAACCCGATACCGATCGAGCCGCCATTCGGCGACAGGATCGCCGTGTTCACGCCTATGACCTCGCCATCCATGTTGAACAACGGCCCGCCGGAATTGCCCCGGTTGATCGCGGCGTCGGTCTGGATGTAGTCATCGTAGGTGCCCGAAAGCGCGCGATTGCGCGCCGAGACGATGCCCGCAGACACCGAGAACCCCTGCCCCAGCGGGTTGCCCATCGCCATGACCCAGTCACCGACAAGCGCGTTGTCGCTGTCGCCGAAATTGACAAAGGCCAGCGGCTCATCCGATTCCACCTTGAGCAGGGCGATATCGGTATTCGGATCGGTTCCCACCACCTTCGCCGGCAGTTCGCCGCCCGAGAAGAACTCGATCAGGATTTCGTCCGCCCCGTCGATCACGTGATTGTTGG
This sequence comes from Alphaproteobacteria bacterium, assembly GCA_030431825.1. Lineage (GTDB taxonomy): Bacteria > Pseudomonadota > Alphaproteobacteria > Rhodobacterales > Rhodobacteraceae > Sedimentitalea. The sequence continues at coordinate 58,698 of JAUIIJ010000022.1, read as the reverse complement.
TCACCACATAGCCATCTTCCGAGATCACGAAGCCCGAGCCCAGGGCCGACGAGCGGCGCGGGCGCTGTTCGCCGTTATTGTTGCGATCCTGGAATTCACGAAAAAAATCCTCGAACGGCGAGCCTTCGGGCACGATGCCCTGCGGTCCAGTCCGCCCCTCGACCACCGTGGATGTCGTGATGTTGACAACGGCCGGGCTGATCTTTTCGGCGAGCGGAGCAAGGCTTTCGGGCTTTGCCTGCGCTGCGAGCGCCTGTACCAGAAAGAAGCTCAGAGCCAGGAAACCCATCCATAGCAATCGCATCCCCGCCCGGTGGGGGTGATCGTCTGCCGCTGAAATTGCAATTGCCGGTGGCCTCACTGTGCCATCTCCTCTTTAGTATTCCTTGATCCGGGATCGGCGAAATGCCGCGCCGATCCCGCTTTTGCTGCACAATGTAGGGGCTTTGCGGCCTACCGCAAAGGGTATTGCCCATATTCATGCGGATTTGAACGACGACATCTCTCGTGCAGTTACAGCACGCCCAGCCATTGCGCACACCACAACAGGATGAGGCCGCTGACGATGGCGAGCGCACCGACCTGACGGCGCGCCGGGAGCGACAGGTTGCGCAGCATTTCGAGCATCTGCTCGACAAGCGAAGGGGCCAGCACCCAGGCCAGCCCCTCGACAACCAAGACCAGCCCGAAGGCCAGAAGGATCATCCCCATCGGGCGTCCTTACTCTTGCGGCACCACGCCTGTGGGCGAGCGCATGTAATCGAAGAATTCGGAATCAGGCGACATGACCATCGACGAATTATTCCCCTTCAACGCACGCTGATAGGCAATGAGTGAGCGATAGAATTCAAAGAATTCCTGATCCTTTCCATAAGCTTCGGCAAAGATGCTGTTGCGCAGCGCGTCGGCTTCACCGCGGATGATCTCTGCCTCACGCTGGGCATCCGATACCAGTTCGACCACGGTCCGGTCTGCCTGCGCGCGCACCCGCTGCGCCGCCTCTTCACCGCGCGCGACCTCGTCCGCCGCCTCGCGTTCGCGCTCGGCCCGCATCCGGGCAAAGGTCGCTTCGAGGTTGGCCTGCGGCAGGTCCGTGCGCTTCAGACGCACGTCGATCACCTCGAGACCCAGTTCGCGGGCTTCGGAAATCGCCGCGTTGCGAATGCGCAGCATCAGCGTGGCCCGGTCGGAACTCAGGATGTCATCCGAACTGACCGAACCCAGAACCTCGCGAATCTGTGACCGCAGGATCGAGTCCAGCCGCGCCTCGGCGGCAGGGATGGCACCGACACCGACCGCTTCCCGGAACTGGCGCACATCATTGATGCGATAGCGCGCGAACGCGTCGACGACCAGCCGCCGGTCATCCAGCGGCGTGACCTCGAGCGGCCCGACTTCCCGGCCGAGGATCCGGTCATCATAGGTCACGACCTCCTGGATCACCGGAATCTTGAACGCGAGGCCGGGTTCGTCCTTGACGTCGACCACCCGACCGAATTGCAGCACCAACGCACGCTCGCGTTCGTCCACGATAAAGATCGCCGACAGGGCACCGATCACGACCAGGACAAGAATGGGGAGGAGAAAAGTGGTCTTGCGCATCAGTTCGTCTCCCGGGCTGGCTTGCGAAGCTCGTTCAGGGGCAGGTAGGGCACGACACCCTGGCCACCGCCACCGGCGCTGGTGTCATCCAGGATGACCTTGTTCACATCCCCCAGCACCTGTTCCATCGTCTCCAGATACAGACGCTTGCGAGTGACTTCGGGAGCCTTGTCATACTCCTGACGCACCGCGCTGAAGCGGCTGGCTTCACCGGTCGCTTCGTTGACCACACGGGCGCGATAGCCTTCGGCCTCTTCGAGGGTCTGCGCCGCCTCACCCCGCGCACCGGCAAGCACACGGTTGGCGTAGGCATCGGCCTGCTTTTCCAGCCTGTCACGTTCCTGCCCGGCGGACTGCACCTCGCGGAAGGCGTCCTTGACCGGCTCCGGGGGATCGGCGCCATCAAAGTTCACCCGCACGATATTCACGCCACTGTCATAGCTGTCCATCGTATTCTGGATCAGTTCTTCGAGCCGCTGGGCGATGATACCGCGATCCCGGTTCAGGATCGGCGCAAGGTCGGACTGCGCGATGATCTCTCGCATGGCGGATTCCGACACCGCCTGGATTGTCAGCTTGGGATCGCGCAGGTTGAAAAGGTACTTGTCCGGGGCCGCGATGTTCCAGACCACCTGGAAATCGATATCGACGATGTTCTCATCCCCGGTCAGCATCAGCCCCGCGTCGTTGCCACGGGTTCCGGCGCCGATCTCTTCGATCTGTTCGCGGGTGACAGGGATCACCTCTGCGGTCACGAACGGCCAGGGTGCAAAGTTCAGACCCGGTTCCCCGATCGACGAGAAATCGCCAAGGAACAGTTCCACCGATTTCTCTTCGGGCTTGACGGTATAGAAACTGGCCATACCCCAGGCGACAGCCGCAACGACCACACCCAGCAGGAGCGTTCCGCGCGTAAAAAGCGGACTGCCTCCGCCGCCGGATCCGCCGGTCCCGTTCGAGCCGCCGCCCTTCTGGCCGGATCCGCCGCGGCCGCCCATCAGGACGCGCAGCTGCTCCTGGCCCTTCTTGACCAGCTCATCGATTTCAGGGAGTTGCGCATTGTCGGAGCCGGGCTTGCCCTCTCCGCTTCGCCGTCCGCCGCCCTTGCGACGATCGTCATCGTCGCCACCGCCGCCGGATGAACCGCCGCCCCCCCAGGGACCGCCACTGTTTCCCGCCATATGTTGTGTTTCCCCTCTTCATACCGCACCTGCCGGCGCTGTTCTGATGATCAGTTGATAGGTGTATGCCCCATCGAATTATTCAACCCCGAAATGGTCAAGCCGTCCGGAGAGGCGTTTTCATCGTCACGATTTCTTCGCTCATCGTCGGATGAACCGCAACTGTGCGATCAAAATCCTCTTTTGTTGCGCCCATTTTGACCGCGATACCGGCCAATTGAATCATTTCCCCCGCGTTGGGCGCGACGATATGACAGCCCAGAACCTTGCGGCTGGCCTTGCTGACGACCAGCTTCATCATCACCCGGTCGGGCTTGTCGGCAAAGGCAGTCTGCATCGGCCGGAAGCTGGTGCAATAGACTTCGATCGGCTCCTGTTCCGCCGCCGCTTCTTCGCTCAGCCCGACCGTGCCGAATTCCGGTTGCGTAAAGATGGCGCTGGCAATCAGGTCGTGATCCACCGGCGTCGGCTTGCCCCGGAACACGGTATCGACGAACGCCATGCCCTCGCGGATCGCAACCGGTGTCAGGTTGACCCGGTCGGTCACGTCACCGATTGCATAGATCGATGGAACCGCCGTCTGGCTGTAGGCGTCCACCTCGATCTGGCCCTTGCGGCCAAGGATGACGCCGGCCTCCTGCAGCCCCATGTCGACGGTATTCGGCGCGCGGCCCGTCGCGAACAGGACCGTGCCGAATACCCGTTCGCTGCCATTGGTGGCCTTGACCCGCACCGGATCGCCCGCCGTGCCGCCGGGATCGGCCGGGCCCATCTCGACGATGTCGGTGCCCGTATGCAGATCGATGCCCCTCTCGCGCATGGACTCGGCCACCAGGCCGCGCCCCTCTTCGTCAAAGCCGCGCAACACCTGGGCACCACGATAATACTGCGTCACCTCGACCCCGAGACCGTGCAGGATGCAGGCGAACTCGCAGGCGATATACCCGCCGCCGATGATCAGGATCGATTTCGGCAGCCTGTCCAGATGGAAGATGTCGTCGGATACGATCCCAAGGTCGGCGTTCTCGCGCTCGGGCCGCACCGGGCGTCCGCCCGTCGCAACCAGAATATGCTTGGCGGTGATCTCCTCGCCGGTCGAAAGGCTTACGGTATGCGCGTCCTTGATTGTCGCACGCGCATCAAAGGTCGCGACACCCGCATTTGCCAGCAGCTTGCGATACACCCCCTCAAGGCGATCCAGTTCGGCATGCAACCTGCCGCGAAACGCGGTCCAGTCAAAGTTGCCATCGCCGATGTCCCAGCCATAAGAGCGCGCCTCGGACGCCATCTCGCCATATCCGGATGCAAACACCATCAGCTTTTTCGGCACGCAGCCCCGGATGACGCATGTGCCGCCATAGCGATCATCTTCTGCCAGCGCGACGCTGGCCCCGGTTTCGGACGCCGCCACACGCGCCGCGCGCACCCCGCCCGAGCCACCGCCGATCACAAAGAGATCATAATCAAAGTTCATCCGTCTCTATCCTCGTTGCGCTGCCGCGAGCAGCCTGTTCCAGTTACCCGCCGAGTCAGGCGGGGTGCTGCCTCACCTGATGCAGATCGACCGCGCCGTCAGCATGTCCGACGATCACGAGATCACACATGTCGATGAACAGGCCATTCTCGACCACGCCCGGAATCTGGTTCAAAGCCCCCGCCAGTGTCGCCGCATCACCGATGCGTTCCAGATGCAGATCGATGATGTGGTTGCCCTCGTCGGTCACAAAGGGCGCATCCGCCGTCATGCGCAGCGAGGTCTCGCGCCCGTCCACATCCATCCCCGCAAGCGCCGCCCCGATCAGCTTTCGCGTGCTGTTCATGCCGAAGGGGATCACCTCAACCGGCAAGGGATACGCGCCGAGGGTCGCGACCTTTTTGCCGGCATCTGCGATCACGATCATCCGGTCGCTGGCCCTTGCGACGATCTTTTCCTGCAAGTGCGCCCCGCCGCCACCCTTGATCAGGGTCAGATCGCTGTCGAACTCGTCCGCACCGTCGATGGTCAGGTCGAGCCAGCCGGCCTCGTCCAGCGTGATCACGTCGATACCCTCTTCGCGCGCCTGCGCGGCGGTACGGGTCGACGTCGGCACGCATCGGATCCGCAGCCCTTCGTCGCGCACCCGCTCGCCAAGGCGCCTGACCAGCCAGGCGGCGGTGCTGCCTGTCCCGAGCCCGACCTTCATGCCGTTCATCACGTGATCCGCGGCGCGGTTCGCCGCGACGGATTTGGCCATGTCGGTGGGTGACAGTTCTGCGGGCATCGGCAAGTCTCCAGGTCAATCCCGGCCTTATAGGCGAGTTATGCGGAACGGGCGAGGGGCGAAATGCAGCTATCCGTGGTTTGATGGCAGGGCGCGGGCGCAATCCTTTGCAGCGATCCGGGGGGAGCTTGCGCAGATCGGTCCTTTCTGGTTGTTGTTGCGCCACTCTGAAACGGTTGACACGCGGTCATGACATCAATCTATCGCCTGCATTATGCACCCGACAACGCGTCGCTGATTATCCGGCTTGCGCTGGAACAGCTCGGTCAGCCCTATGAGCCTGTGCTGGTGGACAGAAGGCAGGGCGCGCAACGCAGCGCCGGTTATCTGCGGCTCAATCCAAACGGGCTGATCCCGGTTCTGGAAACGCCCGAAGGCCCGATGTTTGAAACCGGCGCGATCCTGCTCTGGCTGGCGGATCGGCACGGCGAGGGCGCACCCGCGCCCTCCGACCCGGATCGCGGGGACTATCTGAAATGGCTGTTCTTCGTGTCCAACACCCTGCATGCGGATTTGCGGATGGTCTTTTATCCGCGTCTCTATGTCGGAACGGACAGCACAGCGCAGGACATACTGCGCAGGAACGTGCAGGACCGGCTGCGGACGCATCTCGCCAATCTCGACCATGTGGCCGGGGGCAAGCCCGAATGGTTCGGCGCCGAGGCACCTACCGGGCTGTGCTGGTACGTGGCATGCGTCATGCGTTGGATGGCCCTGTATCCGGCTGACGCGGACCGGCGCTGGTTCGATCTTGCACATACGCCGAACCTGCGTACCCTTCTGGCAGGGCTCGAAGCCCATCCGGCCACACGCGCGGCGCAAGCGGCCGAGGGGCTGGGGCCGTCACCGTTTACCGCCCCGACCTACACCCGCCCGCCCGAAGGCAGCGCGATCTGAATTGCGAAAATGCCGCATCGTCCGGCAAAACGTCGTTTTCTTGTCGCCGCGCCGCGGTCGGACATGTGATAGAGCAACACACAGCGCTCAGGCAGGGACCACATCATGTTTCTTTCGGTTTTCGACATGTTCAAGATCGGCGTCGGCCCATCCTCGTCCCATACCATGGGACCGATGGTGGCCGCCGCGCGGTTTCTCGACCAGATGCGCGCCTCGCCGTTCGGGTTTTCCGGATTGCGGGCCTCGCTGCACGGCAGTCTTGCCTTCACCGGCGTCGGGCATGCCACCGATCGCGCCACCATTCTGGGTCTGGCCGGTTTTCATCCCGAAACCTATGACGCGGAAGCCGCCGCCAAGGCGCTTGCCGAGATCAAGTCCACCCACCGCATGACACCCGAAGGCCTGGGCACGCTCGCGTTCAACCCGGAAACCGACCTGATCTTTGATTACGAGCGAACCTTGCCCGGCCATGCCAACGGCATGATCCTGATGGCCACCGATGCGCAGGGCGACGTCACCCTGAGCCAGACCTATTACTCCATCGGTGGCGGCTTCGTCATGACCGAAGAGGAACTGGCCGCCGGCAAGGCGCGCGATGACGGCGCCCCTGTCCCCTACCCGTTCAAATCCGCCGCAGAGATGCTCGCTATGGCCCGCGACTCGGGCAAGTCCATCGCCGCGATGAAGCGCGCCAACGAGCTGTCGCGCGGCGGTGCGGACAGGCTTCGAACCGGAACCGCCCGTCTGTGGGAGGTCATGAACGCCTGTATCGACCGGGGTCTGGGCACCGACGGTATTCTGCCCGGCGGGCTGACCGTCAAGCGCCGCGCACGGGCCATTCACGACGCGCTGCTTGCCGAGCGCGGCATGAACCTGACCGCGCCGCACACGATCAACGACTGGATGAGTGTCTATGCCATGGCGGTGAACGAAGAGAACGCCGCCGGCGGACAGGTCGTGACCGCACCGACCAACGGCGCGGCGGGCGTGCTGCCTGCCGTGCTGCGCTATTACCTCGATCACGTGCCCGGCGCATCGACGGCGCATGTCGAGGATTTCCTTCTGACCGCTGCCGCGATTGGCGGGCTGGTCAAGTTCAATGCGTCGATCTCGGGCGCCGAAGCCGGATGCCAGGCGGAAGTGGGCAGCGCATCGGCAATGGCCGCCGCCGGCCTCTGCGCGGTGATGGGCGGCACGCCACAGCAGGTGGAGAACGCCGCCGAAATCGCGCTCGAGCATCATCTGGGAATGACCTGCGACCCGGTGCGCGGACTGGTTCAGGTGCCCTGTATCGAGCGCAACGGGCTGGGCGCAATCAAGGCAGTCTCTGCCGCCAGCCTGGCCCTGCGGGGGGATGGCACGCATCTGGTGCCGCTCGACGCCTGCATCGAGACCATGCGGCAAACCGGCGAGGACATGAGCGAGCGGTACAAGGAAACATCGCTCGGCGGCCTCGCGGTCAATGTACCCAATTGCTGATCCGCGATTCGCTGGTCCAGTGATGCGCGGCATTTGATGTCTCGCGCTGCGATTCGCCTCGGTTTGCCGCGCGCGGTCGCGGCATTTGATTGCTGCGGTTCTATATTTTTTAACAATACCTTATAATGATCTTCGGATCACTCGCCACAAGGTTACGTTAAGTCAGGTAAACTCAACGTGTCCTTGCATCCTGTCGCTGCGATGCTAGCGTTCCGAGCATGTCGACCGACCGGCCCCTTCTGGGCATTCTCTTGATGCTTGGCTTCTGCATCGTGGCTCCGATGGGTGACGCGGTGGCAAAACTGCTCGGCCAGTCCGTCCCGCTCGGTGAAATGCTGCTGGTCCGTTTTGCAGTCCAGGCACTGGTGCTGATCCCGATTGTCTACTTTACCAACCGGCTCTGGAAAATGCGGGGGCGGGTCCTGCTGCTGACCGTGGTGCGGACACTGCTGCATATTGCAGGCATCGGAGCGATGTTCACCGCGCTTCAATACCTGCCGCTCGCCGATGCGGTGGCGATTGCCTTTGTCATGCCGTTCATCATGCTCTTGCTTGGCAAGTGCGTGCTTTCCGAAGAGGTCGGCAGCCGCAGGCTCATCGGCTGCATCGTCGGCTTTGTCGGGACACTGATGGTGATACAACCGAGCTTTGTCGAAATCGGCTGGCCGGCGCTTTGGCCGCTGGTCGTGGCGATCACCTTTTCCTTCTTCATCCTTGTCACGCGCCAGTTGGCCAAGGAAACAGACCCGATCGGGCTTCAGGCGGTGAGCGGCGTGATCGCGACCCTGCTGCTCGTACCGGCCCTGCTCATCGGAAATGCGGCCGGATGGCCCGGCCTCAACCTGATCCAGCCAAGCGAAGCGGAATGGGGCCTGCTGATTGCGATCGGGCTGTTGGGAACGGCGGCCCACCTGCTGATGACATGGTCGCTGCGCTATGCACCCGCCGCCACGCTGGCGCCGATGCAGTACCTCGAGATACCCGTCGCCACGGTCATCGGCTGGCTGATTTTCCGCGACCTGCCCAACACGCTGGCAAGCATCGGCATTCTCGTGACGATCGGGGCTGGGCTCTACGTCATCATGCGCGAGCAGGCGGCGGCGCGCCAGATTACCCGGAAACCACCCGAGGACGAGACGCTGCAAGCGCAGTGATTGCCGCCGCGACCGAACGGCGTGGCAGGATCGCAAGCAGCCCCGGTCCATCCGTTTCGATACGAACCTCGCCAAGCGCCTGGTTGGACGTCCCGATACGCCCGTCTGGCGCAAGCGACAGCCCGTCAATCGGCCATTTCAATCCTTCGGAGCGGCCAGTGACAGCGGCCATCGGAAACAGCGACACGACGTCGCCCTCCTGCAGCGCCACCGACAGCGCACGCGGCAGGTGAAAGACAATTTCGGTTTCGCCGATGAGAATGCAGTTTGTGTCGGGAAAGCGGGCCAGCGCATTGAACGCGGCAAACTGGTGATCGAGGCGCCCGCCAAGAAAACCCACGGCGAGAATCACCGGTGCGCGGACACTGTTCAGCGCCTTATCGAAATCCGTGCTGTCCTGTTCCGCGATCCGGAGCAACCGGTCAGCGGGAATCCGCGCGCGATCTTGCGGGGTCAGACTGTCGAAATCCCCGACCACCCCGTGGATCTCGCGCCCGCTTGCCAGCGCGGCATTCGCGCCACCGTCCACCGCCACGAGCAAGGGCGCATGGCCCAGGGCGAGCGGAATATCGTCGACGCCGATTTCGCCCCCACCGACCAGCGTGATGCCCGTATCGCTGCGGATCATCGCCTCTTTCATGTGCGCTTTATTCCCTTATTTGGAAGGTGACCACATTCTGGCCACAATGAGGTACTGAAATCAGGAAATAGTCTTACTGCTTTTGACGCCCGCCAAAGGGTAAATTAAACCGCACGATTGTGTAAGGGCGAGCGACACGTCTCTGAGGATGGATTGGATGGCGAACAACAACAAGGTTCTGACGGTATCCTACGGAGCATTTTCCTGCACGCTCGAGGGGTTCGACGACTCGGTGGGCACGCTCAAGGAGATCACCGAGTATTTTCGCGCCCTCTCGGCCTCCGATCCCCGCTTTGGCGAACAGGAAATGTTGCCTGATACCGCCAAACTCGCCCGTATCGCCAGGAACAACGAGCCCCGGCCCGTCGACATCCGCACCAGCGAACGGGGCAGCATTCTGCTCAGGGCCGAAGACGCCGAATTCGTACCCAATCCGGACAGCCTGTCCGAACGGCGCGCCGACCCGGACATCGAAACCGGTCCCGACGGTCTTAGCCTGGCCGAAGTGATGGCCAAGGTCTCAGAGCCCGGTGACATGGCAGAAGGCGACCCCGACGCCCCTGTGACCGACAGCGTTTCAGCCAAGTTGCGGCGTCTGCGGGCGGTCGTTGCCCAGAATGCGGCGGAACTCGAAGATGACGACCAGCCGGAAGATGTCGATACGGTGGAAGAGTTCTTTGCCGGCTCCTGTTCGGACGATATGGCGGATGCGCTCCGCGATGATACGACTGAACCGGAACCCGACGAGGGGGTAACGGAGCCTGAGAGCGACGAGGTGGCCGAGGACGAAACCTCCGAGCCTGACACAGGACAAGAGCAACCGGACTCCGAAGCATCGCAGGAGTCCGAGACAAAGGGCGAAGCGGCCAATGCCGAGCCCGATGAATTCAACTTTGTCAAAAGCGTTCTGGACGATGTCGAACCATCGGCGTCCGAGACGGAAAAAGAAGCCGAGGCTGAGGCTGAGGCTGAGGCTGAGGCTGAGGCTGAGGCTGAGGCTGAGGCTGAGGCTGAGGCTGAGGCTGAGGCTGAGGAAGATTACTCGCAACCCTACCTGTTGAAGCCCGAACAGATGATTTCTGTCGCCGCGCACCGGAAACCCGCCGCAGGAGAGATGCTCAAAGCTCCGCAGGAACCGGCCTCCGAACCTGCGGAGAACAGGCTGCGGCTTGAAGGCGACGAACTCAGCAGATTGATGGCCACAGCCGAAGCACGTATGGGCGAACCTGAATCGTCCAGCTCGCGCGAAACCTACAGCCATCTGCGTGCTGCCGCGGCGGTCAGCAAGGAACGCGACGCGACATCAGCCGCTGCGTCGGACGAAACCGACAACGCCTATCGTGACGATCTGGCGAGTGCTGTCGAACCACCCCGCCCAGCCACAGCCAAGCGCCCGGACCGGCCGAGCGATGCGGTAAAGGACGCTCCGCTGAAGCTGGTCGCCGGTCTGCGCGTCGATGGCGACGACAGCGTCGCCAATCGTGGACCGGTTCGCCCACGCCGAGTTTACCCATCCACGTCCGCAGGTGACATCGACCCCACTGTCCCGCAGACGAGCTTTGCGGAGTATGTCGGCGAACAGGGCGCGACGGACATCTCCGATCTTCTGGAAGCTGCGGCAGCTTATCTGGTCTTTGTCGAGGGCCGCAAGCAGTTCTCGCGGCCGCTATTGATGAGCAAGCTGCGCCAGATTGACGATGCCGCATATGACCGCGAAGAGAGCCTGCGCGCCTTTGGCAACCTGCTTCGTGACGGCAAGATAGAAGAAATCGGTGCCGGGCGCTTTACCGCGTCACAGGAGATCGGGTTCAGACCGGCCAGGCGCTCGGCGGGTTGAGGCGCAGCGCGATAGGCTGACCCCCTGACCTCTGCCGCAACAAGTCAGCGATGCCAGGCACGTCGTCGGATGCCCTGAGCACGATTTCTACCGCACAATATCAAACGGCGGCCCATGAGCGGGCCGCCGTTTTCGGGTTCGTTCGTGAAACGGGCCACCGCAGCGGCCCGCCACGTTCCTGTGTCAGTGGCTGAACTTGCGGATTTCGCCCGATGCCAGCCGGCTGCTGTAGGAGGCCAGCTCCTTGCGCACGATTTTCATCAGGAAGTAGAGCGCAAACACGTTGACCACAGCCATCGAGAAGATCGCCGCATCGGAGAAGTCGATCACCGGTCCAAGGTTGGCCGCCGCGCCGATGACCACGAACACGCAGAAGATCAGCTTGAAGATCAACTCGGTGGTCTTGCCCTCGCCGAACAGGTAGGTCCAGGCCTTGAGGCCATAGTAGGACCAGGAGATCATGGTCGAGAAGGCAAACAGCACCACAGCGATGGCCAGCACCAGGGGGAACCAGCTGATCGCGGACCCGAAGGCCGCCGAGGTCAGCTGCACACCCTGAACGCCACCTTCGGTCGCGATCATGCCGCCATCTTCGGTCAGGATGAACATACCCGTCGCGGGATCCACCTGCTGCACACCGGAGATGGTGATGACAAGCGCGGTCATCGTGCAGATGACAACCGTATCGATCAGCGGTTCGAGCAGCGACACGAAGCCCTCGGTGATCGGTTCCTTGGTGCGCACAGCCGAGTGGGCGATTGCTGCCGAGCCAACGCCGGCCTCGTTCGAGAATGCCGCCCGCTTGAAGCCCTGAATCAGCGCGCCGACCATGCCGCCTGCAACGCCGAGGCCGGTAAAGGCACCCGCAAAGATCTGGCCAAAGGCCCAGCCGATCTTGTCATAATTGACCAGCAGGATGATCAGCGCCGCGCCGACATAGAGCAGCCCCATGAACGGGACGATTTTCTCGGTCACGCGGGCGATGGATTTGATGCCGCCGACGATCACAAGAAAGACGATTGCCGCGAAGAGGATACCGGTGATCCAACCCGGATAATCGCCGACAATGCCCGAAATCTGCGCATGCGCCTGGTTGGCCTGGAACATGTTGCCGCCGCCAAAGGCACCGAGGATACAGAAGATCGAGAACAGCACCGCGAGGATCTTGCCCCCGGGCAGCCCCAGTTCGTTGAAACCCTTGGACATGTAGTACATCGGGCCACCCGAAACCGTACCGTCGGGATATTCATTCCGGTATTTCACACCCAGCGTACATTCGGTGAACTTGGACGCCATCCCGAGCAGACCCGCCAGGATCATCCAGAAGGTTGCACCGGGTCCGCCGATCCCGACCGCGACGGCAACGCCCGCAATGTTCCCGAGACCGACCGTGCCGGAGAGCGCGGTGGCGAGCGCCTGGAAGTGACTGACCTCCCCCGCGTCGTTGGGATCGGAATAATCGCCTTTGACCAGTGCAATCGCGTGGCTGAAGAAGCGGAATTGCACGAAGGAGAAATAAAGCGTGAAAACCGTGGCCGCGACCACCAGCCAGAGCACGATCCACGGGAAATTGGTGCCCGGCAACGGCGCAAAGATCAGTCCGACAAAGGGACCGGTCGCCTTGGCGAATGCTGCGTTCACCTTCTGGTCAAGCGACACTGCTTCCTGGGCCAGCGCGGGGGCGGCCAGGGCGATTGCCGTTGCGGCAGACAGGATTGTTGTAACTATGCGTTTCATTTCATGCTCCTCTCATCCAACAACGGTGACTGGTACGCTGGCTTCCATCACCAGGTTTGCCGTTGAGCTGCCGAATATCCGCTGGGACAGGGTGCGTTCGCTGGAGCGCGCAACGATGATCTGCTCCGCGTTTTCCTTGGCGGCAACATCATTCAGCGCATCCGCCACATTGCCGTGACGCACGATACCGCGCGCGCTCAACCCGTCCTTGGTCAACTGGGCAACCGCAGGCTCGACGATGCGCTCCTTGGCGACCGCAATCTCTTCTTCGCGCCGGTTGTGGCGCTTTTCGTTTTCCTCGGGAGTCTGAAATGAATAGGGCGACCATTCGATGATATAGACCACCAGCAGTTCGCATGCCCCTATCTTGTCGGCGAGCTTTGCGGCAAAGTCCAGGGCGCGTTCGCCCGAACTGTGCCCATCAACGCCGACTACCAATTTTGCTGTCATTATTTGTTACCTCCAGTCCGCGTGTCCGCAACTGTGACCAGGTTACGCAAAAGACCTCTCCCCGGTTGGACCCAAGGCCGCTCCCTGATCGGAATACGCGAGTCATTTCTGATGTCTTTCACCTGCAACTATATGCCCGCGTTCCGAAAACGGGGGCAGATTCTTGCGTGTTTTCCGGGCATTGGCACAAAAATATAACAACCCGAATTTCCTGGCTTTGGCGCCGAGTCAATTGAATTCAATTTAATTTCATAAATATCAATACCTTACCATTCGCACGAAAGGCTGCCATGACAATAGCTGCCGGAATTTGTCCGAACGGTAAAAGAAAAATTTAAAGGGCTGAACGCAAAACGGGCAACCGATCAGGTTGCCCGCATTCAGTCTGGACAGGTCAAATTCGACTGACCGCCACGGCAATCAGGGTTTGCCGTTGCCCTGGCTGCCTTCATCCGGGTCGGCCTGACCGATACCGCGGAATACGAATTTGAAGGGCAGCGCCCAGATCACCCCAAGCACGATGTAGATCACGAATTCGACCAAGACGGGCGGACGGTTGAGGCTGTTCATGATGGAGACGGCAACCATGATGTAGATCGGCAGCCCGACCAGCAGGATCACCAGTGCCCAACGACGCCGCGCCTTGTAGCTGAGACCTTTTTTTACCGGCTTGGCCATCTCAGTCGGCAAACGGATCGGTGACCAGGATCGTGTCGTCGCGTTCCGGCGACGTCGAGAGCAGCGCGACCGGGCATTCGATCAACTCTTCCACACGGCGCACATATTTGATTGCCGCGGCCGGAAGGTCCGCCCAGCTGCGCGCGCCTTCGGTGCTCTCCGACCAGCCGGGCATCTCTTCATAGATCGGAACGCAACGCGCCTGCTGATCCGCTGCCGTCGGCAGATAGTCGAGCCGTTGGCCGTCCAGATCATAGCCCACACAGATCTTAAGCGTTTCAAACCCGTCCAGCACATCGAGCTTGGTCAGCGAGATACCGTTGACCCCGCTGGTCGCGCAGGTCTGGCGCACCAGCACCGCATCGAACCACCCGCAGCGCCGCTGCCGACCGGTCACGGTGCCGAATTCACGGCCACGCTCGCCAAGCCGCTGGCCATCGGCGTCGTGCAACTCGGTCGGGAACGGGCCCTCTCCGACACGTGTGGTATAGGCCTTGACGATGCCCAGCACGAAATCGATGGAGCCCGGACCGATACCGGTTCCGGTGGCCGCCTGCCCGGCGATCACGTTCGAGGACGTGACGAAGGGATAGGTGCCGAAATCGATGTCGAGCAGCGCACCTTGCGCGCCCTCGAACAGGATGCGCTTGCCTGCCTTGCGCTTTTCGTTGAGCACCTTCCAGACCGGCGCGGCATATTCGAGAATCGCAGGTGCGATTTCTTTCAGTTGCGCGACAAGCCCGTCACGGTCGATCGGCGCGAGGCCGAGCCCCTTGCGCATCGGATCGTGGTGCTGCAACGCACGGTCTACCCGCGCCTCGAGCGTCGCGTCATCGGCAAGGTCCGCTACCCGTACCGAACGGCGCCCCACCTTGTCCTCATAGGCAGGGCCGATCCCGCGGCCGGTGGTGCCGATCTTGGTACCCGCGCTGGCGGCTTCTTCGCGGGCGCGGTCCAGTTCGCCATGGATCGGCAGGATCAGCGCCGCGTTCTCGGCAATCATCAGAGTTTCCGAGGTGATTGCGACGCCCTGTTTGCGGATCGAGTCGATCTCGCTCAACAGGTGCCACGGATCCAGCACCACGCCATTGCCGATCACGCTCAGCTTGCCGCCGCGCACCACGCCGGACGGCAAAGCGTTGAGTTTGAAAACCTCGCCGTCGATGACCAGCGTGTGACCCGCGTTATGGCCCCCCTGAAACCGGGCAATCACATCGGCCCGTTCGCTGAGCCAGTCCACGATCTTGCCTTTTCCCTCGTCACCCCACTGGGCGCCGACCACAACGACATTGGCCATGTCCGTTCCTTCTATACGTCAATGAAACCCGCGCCGGTATAGCGGCGCTCCGCGCGCAGCGAAACCTCAAAATCGTCAGGCCGGACCGCGCTCAGCGCCCGAGCCGCACCGGCATACCGTGTGGTGTCGTGATATAGGCCCGCTCCCATTCGGCGCGCATGTGCTCTGCCTCGGCGCGACCGGCGCTGCCGTCTTCTTCCAGCAGGCTTTCGAGCGTTTCCAGCCAGACGTGGAAGTAATCGTCGCCGCCGTCCAGATCTCGCTCAAGCCCGTGCCGCGCCAGATTCGCCCCGAACCGCGCCGCCCAGTCGGTCCAGGCGAACCGCCCGGTTTCGTTGAGATGAACGGTCAGCGCAAAGGCCTGTGCATGCCAGGGTGCGGAAAAGACCGGTTCGGGTTTGTCGCTCATGCGGGCTCCAGGTAACTTTCCCAGAGATCGAGCGTCACCTCGTCATCGGGGTGCTCCGGGTGGCTCCAAAACTGCGTCGCCGAAAACACCACGGTGTAAAGGTGCTGCGGACACTCTCCGAGCCCGTGGGCATTGCTGTCGGGCAACACGTGGGCGCCATGATGCTTCAGAATATAACCCTGCGCACCCGAGGCATAGGACGGCAGGCGCGTGTGCCCGCCATCGACAAGCCGGTTGCCCGCGGGGCGCGCGGTCACGACGGCCTGTCCCCTTTCAAACCGGGGCGGTGTCGCGATCGGCCGGTCGGCAGGTCCACCCGCCGCCAGGACAGAGGCGACCCTTGATGCCGGCAGCGCCCGCCCCGCAAGAGCGTGCGGCCCGCCTTCCCCGCCGCCCTGCAACTCCTCGCGACGCAGCACATCCTTTTCGACCAGCAGGTCCGCGAGCGCGGCAATCCATTTCTCGAAATAGGAAAAACGGGCATAGTCCTTTGGCGACAGGCGCTCGCGGCTATGACGCGAGATGTCGAGGTTCCATTGCCCGAGTGAACCGGCGGCCAGCGTCAGCGCCAGGGCCCGCGCCTGCCAGTCTTCATCGAGTGTCGGAATGCCCTGCGGTTCCGGCACCACGGCACCGTCACCAAAGCGTCCCCCCATATCATGTGGCCGGCTCATTCCGGTGTCCTCGCCAGCCCCGTGCCGATCATACTGTCACGCGTGACCAATGCGGCCAGT
Organism: Alphaproteobacteria bacterium; assembly: GCA_030431825.1. GTDB lineage: Bacteria > Pseudomonadota > Alphaproteobacteria > Rhodobacterales > Rhodobacteraceae > Sedimentitalea. Next base: position 42,342 of record JAUIIJ010000022.1, on the reverse strand, counting down.
TCCGTTTCTGAAAGACCTTCCGTGCCCTCCGGGCGCATCGGGATCACGAGATACCTGATTTCAGCCGTCGAATCCCAGACCCGCACCGCCATCGTTTCGGGCAGGATGATGCCGAATTCCGCCAGCACCTTGCGCGGCTCGCGAACCGCACGCGCACGATAGGCATCCGACTTGTACCAGCCCGGCGGAATACCGAGCAGCGGCCACGGGTAACAACTGCACAGGGTGCAAACCACCATGTTGTGCAGCTGAGGCGTATTCTCGACCACCACGATATGCTCGCCCTGACGACCGAAGAACCCGAGGTCCGAGATCACCGCCGTTGCATCCGCGCGCAGCCGGTCGAGAAATGCAGGATCGCTCCAGGCGCGCGCAACGACCTGCGCACCGTTCTTCGGGCCGATCCGGTTCTGATAGGTGTCGATGATCTCGTCCAGCGCGGCGGGATCCACCAGCCCCTTGCGGGTCAGGATGGTCTCGAGCGCCTTGACCCTGAGGGCCGGATCGGGCGGCAACAGGGCATGCGGGTGATCCGGGTCTGAATGATCGTGTGGCATGCTGGCAGCATGACGACCAGCAGAGCGATTTGTCCAGCCCCCAGATCGTCCCTTGCCCCTTTCGGCAATCTTGCCTACATACCCCCCGATACAAACGCCCTATGCCGCAGGTCCTCATGGAAAACGTCATTCTCATCGTCCACCTGATACTGGCCCTTGGCCTGATCGGAGTCGTGCTCCTGCAGCGATCCGAGGGCGGCGGGCTTGGCATGGGTGGCGGTGGCGGCGCAATCTCGGGCCGGGCGGCGGCGACCGCGCTCGGCAAGCTGACCTGGCTTTTGGCGATCGCGTTCATCTGCACGTCGATCGCCTTGACCGTCCTTGCCGCGCAAAAGGCGGCCGGCACGTCGGTCATCGACCGGCTCGGCGGCTCGGCGCCCGCAACGGAAGATGTCGTTCCCCCGCTGCCGGATGCGCAGGATCTCTTGCCGCCCAGCGATGGCGATGCGCCACTGGTGCCAAAGGCCGACTAACCGAGCCACGTACAATACCTTGAAGAGACAGGGAGAACCGTAACAGCATCTTGCGGTTCTCTTGCGCATGACGGGCGAATCCTGTATGGATGAAATCCCGTGATGCACCGGTTTTTTCGAACCGACGCGAGACAGAAATTCGACAGTCACGGGAGCAGCCGACAACATGGCGCGTTTTATCTTTATCACCGGCGGTGTTGTGTCCTCACTGGGCAAGGGGCTGGCCTCGGCAGCACTCGGATCGCTCTTGCAGGCCCGCGGCTTCTCGGTTCGCCTGCGCAAGCTCGATCCCTATCTGAATGTCGATCCCGGCACGATGAGCCCGTTCGAGCATGGCGAGGTGTTCGTCACGGATGATGGCGCGGAAACCGATCTCGACCTTGGCCACTACGAGCGCTTTACCGGGGTCGCCGCCCGCAAAACCGATTCCGTCAGTTCGGGGCGCATCTATTCCACCGTGCTCGAAAAAGAGCGTCGGGGCGATTATCTGGGCAAGACCATTCAGGTCATTCCCCACGTCACCAACGAGATCAAGGATTTCATCGCGATCGGCGAGGACGAGGTCGATTTCATGCTTTGCGAGATCGGCGGCACGGTCGGCGATATCGAGGGTCTGCCGTTTTTCGAGGCGATCCGCCAGTTCAGCCAGGATCGCCCGCGCGGTCAATGCATCTTCATGCATCTGACCCTGCTGCCCTATATCAAGGCAAGCGGCGAGTTGAAGACCAAGCCGACCCAGCACAGCGTCAAGGAGTTGCGTTCGATCGGCCTCGCGCCCGACATTCTCGTCTGCCGGTCAGAGGGTCCGATCCCCGACAAGGAACGCGAGAAACTGGCCCTGTTCTGCAACGTGCGCCCGGATGCGGTCATCGCGGCGCAGGATCTCAAGTCGATTTACGAAGCTCCGCTCGCATATCACCGCGAAGGGCTGGATCAGGCGGTGCTCGATGCCTTTGCGATCACCCCCGCGCCGAGACCGAACCTCGCCCGTTGGGAAGACGTGGCCGACCGCATCTACAACCCCGAGGGCGAGGTCAAGATCGCCATCGTCGGCAAGTACACCCAGCTTGAGGACGCCTATAAGTCCATTGCCGAGGCCCTGACACATGGCGGCATGGCCAACCGCGTCAAGGTCCTGATCGAATGGGTGGATGCCGAGATTTTCGATACCGAGGACCCGGCGCCCTATCTCGAAGGCTACCACGCGATTCTCGTGCCCGGCGGCTTTGGCGAACGCGGCACCGAGGGCAAGATCAAGGCTGCGGAATTCGCCCGCACGCGCGGCGTTCCCTATCTCGGCATCTGTCTCGGGATGCAGATGGCGGTGATCGAGGCTGCGCGCAATGTCGCTGGGCTCAAGACCGCGGGCTCCGAGGAATTCGACCACGAGGCCGGCAAGAAGCGGTTTGAACCGGTGGTCTACCATCTCAAGGAATGGGTGCAGGGCAACCACAAGGTCGAGCGCAAGGTCGGCGACGACAAGGGCGGCACAATGCGCCTGGGTGCTTATGACGCCTCGCTCAAGGAAGGCTCGCGCGTTGCCGAGGTGTATGGCACGACCCATATCGAGGAACGTCACCGCCACCGGTATGAGGTCGACATCAAGTACCGTGAAAAGCTGGAAGAGGTCGGATTGCAGTTTTCCGGCATGTCCCCGGACGGGCGTCTGCCCGAAATCGTCGAGTGGCGCGATCATCCGTGGTTCATCGGCGTACAGTTCCACCCGGAACTGAAATCAAAGCCCTTTGCGCCGCATCCGCTGTTCGCCGATTTCGTACGCGCGGCCAAGGAGACGTCGCGGCTGGTCTGAGGCGGGCAACACAGCAATGCGATTGCCGCGCCACCACCAAGGCAATAGGGTCTGCGCATGACACGTCTGCTGGCCTTCCTGCTGAGTGCCGCTCCGCTTCCTGCGCTGGCGCATCCCCATATCTTTATCGATACGGGACTGGAAATCACGCTGGATGAGACCGGTGCGCTGACGCAGGTGAAAATCACCTGGACCTATGACGAGTACTATTCCCTGCTGATCACCCAGGACCTGCGGGTCGATCAGGATTTCGATGGCGTTCTGACCAGCCGCGACAGGGAACGGCTGACCGGTTTTGATATGAACTGGGTCGAGGGCTACAACGGCGATCTTGTCGCCACGCTCGACGGGGTCCCGCTCGAGCTCTCCGGCCCGCAGGATCCGACCGCCACATTGCAGGACGGACGCATCACGACAACGCATGTCCGCACTGTCACCGGAACCCCGGACCTGTCCGGCCGCGTGCTGTCGCTGCTTGCCTATGACGAGACCTATTATTCCGCCTACGAGATTTCGTTGCCGGTGCGGATCCTGCCGTCGTCGGTCTGCGCGCTCGACAAGATCGCGCCGGATATCGACAATGAACTGGAACAGATGCGGCAGATGCTGTTGACGATCAATGCCGATGCCGACCTCGAAGAGAACGACATTCCCCTGATCGGCGCCCGGTTCGCCACCGAGATCCGCGTATCATGTCCAGGCTCCTGATCGTTCCGGTGCTGCTGGCGCTGGCTTATGCGCTTTGGGTCTGGTTCAGCGGCGGCTTTGATCAGATCGCCACGCTGGCCGCGCAGCAACAGCGCGAGTTCCAGAACAGTATCGCCCGCACGCTGCGCGCCTTGCGCGCGGGGGGCGAAGGGTCGTTGCTGGTGTTGATGGTCGCCTGTTTCGCGTATGGATTCTTCCACGCGGTCGGCCCCGGACATGGCAAGGTTCTGATTGGCGGCTACGGGTTGGGCCGCAAGGTGCCCGCGCTGCGGCTGGCGACGATCGGCATGGCCGCCTCTCTCGGGCAGGCGGTGACGGCCATCGTGCTTGTTTATGCGGGCGTTCTCCTGCTCTCGCTGGGGCGCGAACAGATGGTCGGCCTGACCGAGGACATCATGGCCCCGGTCTCTTACGCGGCAATTGCGCTGATCGGGGGCTGGCTGATTCTGCGCGGGATGCGCCATGCGCGCAAATCCACGCTCGATCATACCGATAGCGACCACTGCGATCACGACCACGGGTCTGATCACGATGGCGCGTGCGGCTCCTGCGGGCATCGCCACGGCCCGACACCGCAGGAGGTCGCCGGGGCGCGCACGCTGACCGAGGCGCTGATCCTGATCGCGGGAATCGCCGTCCGTCCCTGCACCGGTGCGCTCTTTGTGCTGCTGATCACCTGGCAAATGGGCATTCCCCTGGCCGGTATTGCCGGGACGTTTGCCATGGCGCTCGGGACCGGGGCGGTGACGGTGGCGGTCGGGCTGGGCGCGGTCGGAATGCGCGGCGGGCTCATGGCATCGCTTGCGAATGGCCGGCTTGCCGCGCGGCTGCTGCCGGCAATCGAGATTTTTGCAGGGGTGTTGATCGCCCTGATCGCCGGGGGTCTGCTGATACGTTCGCTGAGTTGATCCGGACGCGCCTTTTGGATGTTGCATGTGCCGCAAAACCGGACGAGCCTCGGAATGACAGTTATGTGAGGGACTACGCCATGACCAAGGGATATTGGGTCGCACATGTCGACGTGGATGACATGGAGACCTACAAGAAGTACATCGAGGCGAATGCTGCCCCCTTTGCGGAATACGGTGCCCGCTTCCTTGTTCGGGGCGGCAAGCATCGCGTGTGCGAGGGGTCGTCGCGCCAGCGCACCGTCGTCATCGAGTTCGACAGCTACGAGGCCGCGCTGGCCTGTTACGAGAGCGCCGGTTATCAGGCCGCCAAGGATCTGCGCGATCCGGTCGCGGTCAGCGATCTGGTCGTGATCGAGGGTTACGACAGCTAACAGAATCCAAGTTTCCGATCGTGAATGATCGCGTCTTTCATGCCTGAACCATGTGGGCCACCGGTCACAAGTGCCTCATGATGATGAGGAAAAGCATCAGGATTCGCTTGGCGAAGCCAGACAGACCGGATAATCTTTCCCAATGTTGAACAAGCTTTTTGCCGCGTTTCGCGCCAGTAATTCCGACGACCTGCCCGATCCGGATGCGGAACTGGCTCTGGGCGCGCTTCTGGTGCGTGTGGCCAAATCGGACCGGAACTATCAGGTCGAGGAAATCAGCCTGATCGACCGCATCCTGGCCCGGCTGTTCCAGCATAACGCGATCGAAGCGGCCAAGATTCGCGCGACCTGTGAAAAGCTGCACGCCGCCGCACCCGAGACCGACACCTTTGCCAAGCTGATCCGCGAAACCACCGGCCTGAGTGAACGTCTGGCCGCGCTCGACGCGCTCTGGGAAGTCGTGCTGGCCGACGGAGACCCCAAGGAGGACGAACTGCGCGTGCTGGAGAGCGCCCGCAAGGCGATGGGGCTCAGCTTTCTTGAAAGCAAGGCGGCGCGCGAAAGGGCCGAACAGGCCGACGGTACGATTTCCTGACCCTGCACCGATTCCGAGGTTTGCGTTCCGCGGGGCTTTGCCTATACCTGCATCATGTTTGGTGATTTCCTGAAACGGCTGATCCAGCCGGAGCCCGCGCCGCTTGCCCATTCGGACGCAAGGCTGGCATTGACCGCACTTCTCGTGCGGGTAGCCCGTTCGGACAATGACTATTCCGCAGACGAAGTCTCGCGCATCGACCGGATCATTGCGGATCGCTATGGTCTGTCGCCCTTTGAGGCCGGCAAATTGCGCGCGGAGGCGGAAACTCTCGAGTCCGAGGCGCCGGATACGGTGCGCTTTACCCGCGCCATCAAGGATGCCGTGCCCTACGAAGACCGCCGCTCGGTCGTCCAGTCCCTGTGGACCGTGGTTCTGGCCGATGGCGAGCGCGCGGAAGAGGAGGACGCCCTGCTGCGACTCGTGGCCAACCTGCTGGGCGTCAGCGATGTGGACAGCGCGATGGCACGCCAGCACGCCGAGAAATCATGATCGCATTCCTGGGCATGTATGACATGCCCGCCATACAGCCCGCCAATGACCGGTTCTGGGACAGGATCCGCACGCATCTGGGGATGGGGCCCGCACGGCTTACCCGTGACATGGACCCGTGGCTGATCTGGCGATCTGCGGATCTGCTGGTGGCGCAAGCCTGTGGCATGCCGTACCGGCTCCGTCTGCACGATGCAGTGTCGCTGGTTGCGACGCCGGATTACGGGCTGCCCGGCTGCCCACCGGGCTACTACCATTCGGTTCTGATTGCCCATGCCGATGCATCCGGCGAACGGCCACAGGATTTCGCGGGGCGCAGGTTCGCCTATAATGAGGCGCTGTCGCAATCGGGCTGGGCCGCGCCGATCACCCACCTGAACGGTCTTGGCGTTGCGTTTGATACGCATATCAGAACCGGGGCTCATGCGGCTTCTGCCCGCTCGGTTGCCGAAGGACACGCCGACATGGCCGGGATTGATGCCGTGACGTGGGCGCTGCTCTGCGAGCATGACCCCGTGGTACGCAAGCTCAAGGTCATCGGCACCACCAACCCGACCCCGGGCCTGCCCCTGATCACCGCGCGGGACCGCGACACCGCCCCTATCGCCGACGCGATCCATGCCGCAATCGACGATCTTGCGCCGCGAGATCGTGCGGCACTGCACATCAAGGGGTTGATCGGTATTCCCGCTGCCGCCTATCTGGCAGTTCCCAATCCACGCGCACCCTGACCGAAGCCGGGTTCCCTACCGTCAACTCAGGCGATTCCAGGCCGGTTCTGCCAGATTGCGCATTGCATTGGCGGGAAAATTCATTCCTACTTGCGCAATAAAACCGTTACAAACACCGGATCGCACGTGCCAGACACCGCCTTCGTCATCGAGATCAAGAACCTGCACAAGAGCTATGGCGACCTGGAAGTGCTCAAGGGCGTGGATATCAATGCCCGACGCGGCGACGTCGTATCGCTGATCGGATCGTCGGGATCGGGCAAATCCACGCTGCTGCGCTGCGCCAACCTGCTGGAGGACAGCCAGCAGGGCGACATCCTGTTCAAGGGAGAACCGGTGCTCTGGAAGGGCGATTCCCATCACCGCCGCCCCGCCGATGCCAAGCAGGTCCTGCGCATCCGCACCAACCTGTCGATGGTGTTCCAGCAGTTCAACCTGTGGTCCCACATGTCGATCCTGCAAAATGTCATGGAAGCGCCGGTGACGGTTCTGGAGCGGGACAAGGCAGAGGTCGAAGAGGCCGCCCGCCGCTATCTGGACAAGGTCGGGATCGGTGACAAGTGCGACGTCTATCCGGCGCAGCTCTCCGGCGGTCAGCAGCAACGCGCCGCCATCGCCCGCGCCCTGTGCATGGAGCCCGAGGCGTTGCTGTTTGACGAACCCACCTCGGCGCTCGATCCCGAACTGGAACAAGAGGTCGTCAAGGTCATCAAGGATCTCGCAAGCGAGGGCCGTACCATGCTGATCGTGACGCATGACATGAAACTGGCCCATGATGTGTCCGACCATGTCGTGTTCCTGCATCAGGGCCTGATCGAAGAACAGGGTCCGCCGGACGCATTGTTCGGCAGCCCGAAATCCGAACGACTGCGCGGGTTCCTGTCTGCGACCCACGCTGCGTAAAACAAGAAGAGCCAAGGGAGAACCAAAACATGAAAAACCTGATCCTGAGCGCCGCCGCACTTGCCCTGACCGCAGGAATGGCCGTTGCCCAAGACAAGACCATCCGCATGGGCACAGAGGGGGCCTATCCTCCGTACAACTTCATCAATGACGCCGGTGAGGTCGACGGTTTTGAGCGCGAACTGGGCGACGAGCTTTGCAAGCGCGCCGAGCTGACCTGTGAATGGGTCAAGAACGACTGGGATTCGATCATCCCGAACCTCGTTTCGGGCAACTATGATGTCATCCTGGCCGGCATGAGCATCACTGACGAGCGCGATCAGGTGATCGACTTTACCCAGAACTACTATCCCCCGACTGCCTCGGCCTATGCCGCCGCCTCTGACGGTGTTGACGTGATCGCAGGAGTCGTCGCGGCCCAGACCGGGACCATTCAGGCCGGGCACGTCGCCGAGAGCGGTGCCACGCTGGTCGAATTCGCCACGCCCGAAGAGACCGTTGCCGCGGTGCGCAATGGCGAAGCCGACGCGGTGTTCGCCGACAAGGACTATCTGGTTCCGCTGGTCGAAGAATCGGGCGGGGAACTGATGTTCGTCGGTGACGAAGTGCCGCTCGGCGGCGGCATCGGCATGGGCCTGCGCGAAAGCGATTCCGAGTTGAAAGCAAAGTTCGACGCCGCCATCACCTCGATGAAAGAAGACGGCACGCTGAACACCATGCTGAAAAAGTGGTTCGGCGAAGACACCACGACCTACTGAGAAACAGATGTCAGGCCCGCCGCTGCGGGCCTGACGCCCAAAGCCGGCGCATCCCATGTTTTCCTATTGCAGTGATCCTGACACGCTCGGCACAGCGGCCTGGTTTTCGTGCTATCTGACGACCGGCGTGCACATGTCGTTCTACCTGGCCTTTCTCAAGGTCCTGTTGCTGCTGGCGATCACTGCCCCGGTTGCGCTGGGGTTCGGGTTTCTGGGTGCCATGGCGGCGCGCTCGCGCATCGCCCCGCTGCGCTGGCTGGGCAAGATCTACATCGCCATCGTGCGGGGCGTTCCCGACATCGCGTTTTTCCTGTTTTTCGTGATCGCTCTGGATCAGGCGATCGAGTATGTGCGGCACCGGGTGCTGTGCCCTGACTGGGATCAACCGGTCAGGCAGGGTTCGGATTTCGTCGTCTGCCAGGCAGCCAAGATGCCGCTTGGCAACGCGCCGCAATATATCCACGAAGCCTATGGTTTCTTTCTCGCGGTCTTTACCTTTGCCATCGTCTTTGGCGCCTTCGCGGCCAATGTCCTTTACGGCGGCATGCGCGCCGTCCCCAATGCGCAACTTGAAACCGCCGAAGCCTACGGCATGACCCACCGCCAGACCTTCTGGCGCATACTGGTGCCGCAAATGTGGGTTTTTGCCCTGCCCGGGCTGTCGAACCTTTGGATGGTGCTGATCAAGGCAACACCCTTGCTGTTCCTGCTCGGGATCGAGGACGTGGTCTATTGGGCGCGCGAGTTGGGCGGGACCAAGACCAGCAAATTCACCGACTATCCGCATGGCGACTGGCGCATGTGGTATTTCCTGTTTCTGCTGATTTTCTACCTCGGCTTTACCCGGATCTCCGAACTCGTGCTCGAACGCCTGATGAAGCGCCTGACGCGTGGACAGGCGACAGCCGGCGGAGAAGCGCAGAGAAAGGCGGCCGCCTGATGTCGACTTGCCTGCAGACCATTCAGGATTACGCCCTGCGGTCCATCGGGATCGGCGAGCGCCTGCTGCCGCGTGAAGGCTTTACCCTCTGCGAACAGTTCACCCTGATCGGGTCGGGTATGATCTGGAACGTCTATTTCGGCGTTATGGCCCTGTCGATCGGGTTCTTCCTCGCCACCGGACTGGCGGTGGCCAAGGGGGCGCAATCGCGCTGGATCCGCAAACCGGCGGAATGGTTCATCTTCGTGTTTCGCGGCTCACCCCTCTTCATCCAGTTCTTTTTTGCCTATTTCCTGTTTCTTAGCCTCAAGAGCAGCTATCCCGCCTTTGGTGCCTTCACCGCCGCGTGGCTCGGGGCGCTGATCGTGCTGTTCCTGAACACCGCCGCCTATTCGGGTGAGATCTTTTACGGGGCGCTGCGCTCGATTCCCAAAGGCGATATCGAGGCCGCGGACGCCTACGGCATGACCGGCTGGCCCAGGTTCAAACGCATCATCTGGCCCACCATGCTGCGCCTCGCATGGCCTGCCTACACGAACGAGGCGATCTTTCTGTTTCACGCAACGACGCTGGTGTTCTTCTCGGGCTTTCCCGCATGGCAGCAACGCGGCGATGCGCTGTATTACGCCAGTTACTTTGCCGACAAGACCTTCAACCCCTTCATCCCCTACCCGATCCTCGCGGTGTATTTCATCCTCGTGACCCTGATCATCGTGGGAGTCTTTGCGCTGATCGGCAAACGGCTCAACCGGCACTTGCCCGCCGAACGCCACCTGCGCACCCGCTTCCGCCCCAACCTGATGCGTTGAAGTTTGAAAGCGGACGCTCAGCACTGGCTTGATTTGTCCGGTTACGAAGACCAAACTGATCACGCGCGATGACGAAAGAGCCAGTTGGTTGCCGACATGGCTTGGCTGGTTCAGGCGTTGGTGTGGGTGAGATGAAGCCAATAGAAATCAATCCTGCGAGTCCATCCGACCATGATGAAATTGCCGACGTTTGGCATGCCAGCGCCAGTCTGCCCGGTGTTGGTCCCGTTCCGATGGTTTCTCTGGAAACACTCAGGGACCGCATAGAACCGGAAGTCGCGAACGGATGGCGGATCACGCTGGCAAGAACAGGCGGAAAAATCACCGGATTTCTGGCTGTATGCCCCGAGCAGAGAGTGCTGTCGCAGATTTTCGTCAGGCGGGATTTCATTGGCCGTGGTCTTGGAGGCTGTCTGTTGCGTTTGGCAATGACACAGATGCCATCGGGCTTCACGCTTTCGACCGCTTCGACCAATACCAACGCACGCAAATTCTATGAAAGATCAGGACTCGCCATGACGGGCACTGGTGTTCATCCACGCGCCGGGCACGAGATTTCATACTACGAGTGGGCTGGCCGTTAACCTTCAGACCGCTTTGCTGTCATCAGTATCGCTTTCGACATTCGGCCTTTTCGCGCCGATGCCGCCATTCGCGCGCTTCGCTCCCGTCTGGCCAGGCTCGAGAGCAGAAGCCGGATCTGATCATCTTGGCCTGCTTTGCGGGTTTGCGAAATCGAGAGCCGGACCAGACGCGCTGCCAATACATGCACAACTGGCGCGCACTGCCGTATTGAAGTGCGCGAAATAATTTGATCAAATTTACATGACAGACCGGATTTCTTGCGTTACACCTTGTCGAATAATCTGCAACACCACTCAGGATGGCCCTCATGGACCTTCGCGCCTTTCCAACCTTTCGTATCGCCGCGTGCGATCTCAATGGACAGATGAGAGGAAAACGCGTGCCCGCGTCCTTTGCCGAAAAGCTCGACAAGGGGGCGGTGCGCATGCCCTTTTCCGTGCTCAATGTCGATCTGTGGGGCGCCGATATCGAGGACAGCCCGCTGGTCTTTGAAAGCGGCGATGCGGATGGCATCCTGCGTCCGACCGAGCGTGGTCCGGTGCCGATGCCGTGGCTGGCCAAGCCTTCGGCACTGGTGCCCATGACGATGTATACGGAACGCGGTGCGCCGTTTTCCGGCGACCCGCGCCATGCACTGATCTCGGTGCTTGACCGCTATGCGGCGCGGGACTGGAGCGTGCTTGCGGCCACCGAGATGGAGTTCACGCTGGTCGATGACAGCGGCATGTCGCCAACCGCGCCGCTGAACCCGGTGACCGGCCGCCCGCTCTATGGCGAGGCCATCCTGTCGCTGGCGCAAATGGATGCATTCGATGATTTCTTTACGGCGCTCTATGACGGCTGCGAAGCGATGGGGATCCCGGCACAAACCGCCATTTCCGAAAGCGGCATCGGCCAGTTCGAGGTCAACCTGAACCATCAGGACGCCTTGCGGGCGGCCGACGACGCGTGGCTTTTCAAGGCGTTGGTGCGCGGCATCGCACGCCAGCACGGGTTTGCAGCGACATTCATGGCCAAGCCCTATGCCGATGACGCCGGGAACGGGATGCATGTGCACTTCTCGGTTCTGGATTCGGACGGCAAGAACATCTTCGACAATGGCCAGACCAAGGGCAGCGACCTGCTGCTGTCGGCGGTTGCGGGCTGCATCGCGGCGATGCCACCCAGCACGCTGATCTTTGCGCCGCATGGCAATTCCTACGACCGGCTGGTGCCCGGTGCCCATGCCCCGTCCAATGCCGCCTGGGCCTATGAAAACCGCACGGCCGCGATCCGTATTCCCGGCGGTCCGCCCGCTGCGCGACGCATCGAACACCGGGTGGCGGGCGGCGATATCAACCCCTATCTCGTGCTCGGCGTGATCCTGGGCGCGGCCCTGATCGGGATCGAGGATGCGATGACGCCTCCCGAACCGGTCACCGGCAACGCCTATGAAATCGAGGGGTTGCCCCATCTCGCGCCAAGCTGGGACGCGGCGATCGACGCGTTCGAAACCGATCCGCTGATCGCGCGCATCTTTTCTTCACAGCTGATCCGCAATCTGGTGATGACAAAGCGGCAGGAACAGGAGGTGCTGTCCCGGCGTGCGCCGGAAACGCATTGGCTGAGTTATCTCGAGTCGGTGTGACCCCTCTTGCCGCGACACCGGCGGAGTGCTATCCTGAATTTGATCAAATTTTTTGGTGACCCATGAAAATCGGCATTCTGCAAACCGGACACGCGCCAGATTCCCTGCTCGCGTCCACGGGCGACTATGACCGCATGTTCGAAACCCTGCTGCGCGGGCATGATTTCGAATTTGTCAATTTTGCCGTCGTCGACAACGAATTCCCCGATGGGGCCGATGACGCCGAAGGCTGGCTGATCACGGGATCCAAGCACGGGGTATACGAGGATCATCCATGGATCCCGCCGCTCGAAGATCTGATCCGCGAGATCGCGGGCAAGGGTCTGCCGCTGATCGGAGTGTGTTTCGGTCACCAGATCATCGCCCAGGCCCTGGGTGGCAAGGTCGAGAAATTCGCCGGCGGCTGGGTCGTGGGTGCGACCGACTACTATTTGAACGGTGAAACCCTGACCCTGAATGCGTGGCATCAGGACCAGGTGGTCGAATTGCCCGAGGGCGCGCGGGTGATCGCCTCGAACGACTTCTGCCAGAACGCTTTTGTCACCTATGGCGACACTATCTGGACCGTTCAGCCTCATCCCGAATTCGGGAGCGGTTTTGTCGACGGGTTGATCCGTACCCGCGGCAAGGGCGTGGTTCCCGACGATGTGCTGAGCGGGGCGTCACGGCGCTTGGCCGATCCGATCGACAGTGACAAAATCGCCGTGCAAATGGCCGAGTTCTTCAAAAAGGGACGCACCAGATGACCGACCTGACCGACCGCCTGCCCGAACCTGCCCGTGCCTACCTCGAGGGACGACGGCTGGACGAGGTGGAATGTATAATCTCGGACTTGCCCGGCATCGCGCGCGGCAAGGCGGTGCCTGCCAGCAAATTTGCCAAACAGGATTACTTTCACCTGCCCGACAGCATCTTTTACCAGACCATCACCGGTGACTGGGGTGAAGCGGCGGGCGAAGACGGCTTTATCGAAAAGGACATGATCCTGCGTCCGGACATGAGCACCGCAACGGCGGCTCCCTGGACCGCCGACTGGACCCTGCAGGTGATTCATGACGCGTTCGACCGCAAGGGCAACCCGGTGCCATGCTCGCCGCGAAACGTGTTGAAACGGGTGGTCAAGCTCTACGAGGATCAGGGCTGGAAACCCGTGGTTGCGCCTGAAATGGAGTTTTACCTGGTTGCCCGCAATGTCGATCCGGCCAAGCAGATCGAACCGATGATGGGCCGCTCCGGCCGTCCTGCCGCCGCACGGCAGGCCTATTCGATGACGGCGGTGGACGAGTTCGGACCCGTGATCGACGACATTTACGACTTTGCCGAGGCACAGGGCTTTGAAATCGACGGCATCACCCAGGAAGGCGGCGCGGGCCAGCTCGAAATCAATCTGCGTCACGGGCATCCGGTCCGTCTTGCGGATGAGGTTTTCTATTTCAAACGGCTGATCCGCGAAGCGGCACTGCGCCATGACTGCTTTGCCACCTTCATGGCCAAACCCATCGCCGAAGAGCCCGGCAGCGCGATGCATATCCACCACTCGATCCTTGACATCGAAAGCGGCAAGAACCTGTTCGCCGGCCCGCAAGGGGGCGAAACCGATGCCTTTTACCATTTCATCGGCGGGATGCAGCATCACCTGCCGTCTGCCATCGCGGTCATGGCCCCCTACGTGAACAGCTACCGGCGGTATACCCGCGATCATGCCGCGCCGATCAACCTAGAATGGGGCCGTGACAACCGCACCACCGGCATCCGCATTCCCCTGTCCGGCCCCGAGGCGCGCCGCGTCGAAAACCGGCTGGCCGGTATGGATTGCAACCCCTATCTCTGCATCGCCGCCTCGCTGGCCTGCGGGTATCTCGGGATCATGGAAGAACGGCGCCCGGACAAGCAGTTCCGCGGCGATGCCTATGAGGGCGAAGAGGATATTCCGCGCGTCATGGGCGAAGCCCTGTCCCTGTTCGAAGACGCAAAGGCGTTGCATGCGGTGCTCGGCGAGGAATTCGCCCGCGTCTACAGCATCGTCAAGCGCGCCGAATATGAGGAATTCCTGCAGGTCATTTCACCGTGGGAACGCGAGCATCTGCTGCTGAACGTCTAGCAAGCCAAGGCACCGTGAGGCCATAATGAACCTGTTGTTCTCGAACGATCAGCGCGGCGAATATCCCAGGAGCTGGTATGCCGCCACCGCACATCCGACCGAGCGTTTTGCCCCCCTGCGCGGCGAGACACGCGCCGATGTCTGTGTCGTAGGGGCTGGCTATACGGGCCTCTCGGCGGCGTTGCATCTGGCCCGTGCCGGGCTGGATGTCGTGCTGCTTGATGCGCACCGCGTCGGCTTTGGCGCGTCCGGACGCAACGGCGGACAGCTGGGCAGCGGCCAGCGCATGGATCAGGACGGGCTTGAACGCCTGCTCGGCGATGCCGAGGCAGACAAGCTCTGGCATCTGGCGGAAGACGGCAAGGCCCTGGTCAAATCGCTGATTGCGGACCACCGGATCGAGTGCGATCTCAAGCCCGGTGTCGCCCATACCGCCGCCTCGGCCCGGGACGTGACCGACCTGCACCGCTATGCAGAGCACCTTGAGCGACGTTATGGCTATGACCAGATCGAGGTCATGGATGCGGCGCACTGTCACGATCTCTGTCCCTCGCCAGCCTACAAGGGCGGCACGCTGGATTGGGGGGCCGCGCACCTGCATCCGCTGAACTATGCGCTTGGCCTCGGGCGCGCGGCGGCTTCCTCCGGTGTGCGCATTTTCGAAGAGAGCCATGTTCACCACATCGAAGAAGGCCAGCCGGCGACCGTGCAGACAGACAAGGGCCGCGTGATCGCGGATCATGTGATCCTGGCCTGCAACGGGTATCTTGGCGGTCTGAACCGCAAGGTTGCAGCACGGGTCATGCCGATCAACAATTTCATCGTCGCCACCAAACCGCTTGGCGCCGACGCGGCGCGGGTTCTGACGCGGGATGTTGCGGTTGCCGACAGCAAGTTCGTGGTAAATTACTTCCGTCTGAGCGCGGATGGACGGCTGCTCTTTGGCGGTGGCGAAAGCTATGGTTATACGTTCCCCGCCGATATTGCCGCCGTGGTACGCAAGCCGATGACGGAAATCTATCCACACCTTCGGGATGTCGAGATCGACTATGCCTGGGGCGGCACACTGGCAATCACCATGAAGCGGATGCCGTATCTGGCGCGGCTGGGGCCGAACGTGCTGTCTGCCTCCGGTTATTCCGGACACGGGGTCGGCACCGCGACCCATGCGGGGCAACTGATGGCCATGGCCGTGCAAGGCGAGGCAGAAGGTTTTGACACCATGGCCCGCGTCCCGACCCCCGCCTTTCCGGGGGGCGCGATGCTGCGCTCACCGTTGCTGGCGCTGGCGATGACCTGGTACAGCCTGCGCGACCGTTTGGGCACCTGACCCGACAACACCGCCGATATCCGGATCCTGTCGCGATACCGGATGCACGTCTTGTCCGAATGTGAAACCAGCCGCGCACGAGCGGCGGGCACCTCGCAGGCCTGCGGCATACGATTCAACGACATTGCAGGATCGCCGGGTTTCCCCGGCCCTGCCCGATTTCCTGTTGGCAGTTGCCGTCAACTGTTTTAACAAAGCCACAGGTTAAGTTAGGGAAATCGAAATATGACCTTGCCACCGAATGTCCATGACGCAGAACCCATCCCGCAATCCGCCCGCGACGCCATTGACGCCCTGATGCAGTCGGGCGATCTGTTTCGCTACACCGCGCCGGGCGATGCTCCGGTCGCGCTGCTCGAGGCCGAGTTTGCCGAACAGATGGGCAGCCGATATGCGCTGGCGGTGTCCTCTTGCTCGGCGGCGCTGTTCCTGTCGCTCAAGGCGCTCGACCTGCCCCGCGACGCGCGTGTCCTGATCCCCGGCTTTACCTTCGCGGCGGTTCCCTCGTCGGTGCTACATGCGGATTGCATGCCGGTCCTGTGCGAGGTGGGCGAGAACTATCGCATCGATATCGAGGATTTCGAGGCCAGGCTTGCCGATGTGCAGGCGGTAATCATCAGCCACATGCGCGGGCATACCAGCGACATGGATGCGATCATGGCGCTGTGCGACGCGCGCGGCATTCCGGTCATCGAGGACGCGGCGCATTCGCTCGGAACCACATGGAATGGCCGCAAGATCGGCACCATCGGCAAGGTGGGGTGTTTTTCATTCCAGTCCTACAAGATGATCAACGCAGGCGAAGGCGGCATTCTCGTCACGGACGACGCCGATCTGGTTGCACGCGCAATCATCATGTCCGGCGCATATGAACATAATTGGCAGAAGCACAAGGGATCATCGCCCGAATTGCAGGCCGCCTTTGCCCGCTGGCAGAACCGCCTGCCACTCTATAACCTGCGGATGAGCAACCTGTCGGCGGTCGTGGTCCGCGCGCAAATCCCTGAACTTGCACGGCGGGTGCGCGATGGTCTTGCGAACCATGACCATGTCGCTGCACGCCTGAACGCCTCGCCGCATATCGACGTGCCAGCGCCGTTGCCCCAGGAGGTCCGGGCACCGGATTCGATCCAGTTCAACCTCGTTGGCATGGATGAGTTCGAAATCCTGTCCTTTGCCGCAGCCGCCGAGGCGCGCGGGGTGAAGGTGCAGGTTTTCGGTCAAAGTGCGGACAATGCCCGTGCCTTCTGGAACTGGCAGTTTATCCCCGACCTTCCGGAACTTCCGCGCACCCGCGCAATGCTGATGCGGGCCTGCGACGTGCGCCTTCCGGTTCGGCTCGGCAAGACCGAATTGAACGTCATTTCGGACATCATCCTGGGCGCGGTCGAAGATGTCATGGGCCAGGTCGCGGCCTATGGCACCTGACGCGTTTCGCGAGTAACCCGGATCATCTGACGCTGCCCAGGAGCCAGGATCTCGGTTCATTGCGAAACGCCCTGATGCCCGGCAGCAACCGCGCCGCCCGGACAGGCGTTGGCCCTGGCGGCGAGCGCAAACGCACTGCCCGTGCCGGATAAATTCACTTGAGCCTGGACAGCTTGTTCTGAAGCTCCGCCAGTTGTTTCTTGATGTCTTCAAGGTTCTCGGAACTGTCGTCGCCCTCGGCGTCATCATCCTTCGCGGGACCGCTCCAGGAATTGCCCATGCCACCGGTCATCGCCTTGAGGAATGCCGCCTGCTGCGCCTGCATCGCCTCGAACCCCGGCATTTTGGACATCGGGTTCATCGCCGTCATGTTTTCCATCATCTTGGCCTGATTCTCGCGCAGCATCTCGAACGAGCTTTGCAGGAACTGGGGCATCATGCCGCCGCCCGGCACCATGTAGCTGCGCACCAGATCATTCAGTACGTTCACCGGGAGCACGTTCTCGCCGCGGCTTTCGTGTTCGGCGATGATCTGCAAGAGATACTGACGGGTCAGATCGTCCCCCGACTTCAGGTCGACGATCTGGACCTCGCGCCCATCCCGGATGAAGCTCGCGATGTCTTCCAGCGTGACATAATCGCTGGTCTCGGTGTTATACAGCCGACGACTGGCGTATCGCTTGATAAGAAGGGGTTTTTCCGTTTCCGCCACCTGACGTCCTCCCGAGACATGATGCATTGCAGAAAAGCCTATGCGAGCGCAGCACAAAAAGAAAGAGCGCGCGGAGTGCCAGGGTGCCTGTCAGGCTGAGCGGTGCGCCGCATGATCGATTGCAGCGTTTGAATTTGCTCCTGGGCGGAACAAAAAAAGGGGACAAATCTTTCGACCTGTCCCCGCGATTGCACCAGTTGGGAGGATTTGGCGCAATTCGTTATAAGCGTGGCTTACTTGGCCGCCGCTTTCTTGGCCGCAGCAGTCACGTCGCTGGTCGCTTTCTTGACGGCAGCAGTCGCGTCTTCGCTGATGTCCTTACCGGCAGCCATCAGCAGCTCAACGGTTTCGGTCTGAACTTTTTTCGCGATTTCAGCGAAAGCAGCCATGTTTTCGGCAGCAACTTCAGCCGAAGCGGAAGCGAAATCGGTTGCGGCTTTGGCGTAGTCGGCCGGCTCGGCTTTTGCCTTGGACACTTCGCTCAGCTTGGCGATGGTCTCTTTGGTCCACTTGTTGGACAGCTCAGCGGACTTGGAAGCCGCGTCCAGAGCGACGGCCGACAGTTTCTCGTTCAGCGTTGCCTGGGTCTTGAAGGCTTCTTCCATTGCTTTGGTGTCAACAGGGAAGCTGCCCATCATGTCTTTCATGACGGCGGTGAAATCTTGGGTATTTGCCATTGTCCTAATCCTTGCGTTGTTGACCGGGACGATCCCGCGTCTGTTTGCTGAGGACAATATGCATGCTGCGGCGCGGCATTTCAAGTTTTTTTTGCTGCGACGCAGCATAATCTGATTTATGATGCGATATCAGGCTGTTGCCTTGGACCGCACGTAGCTCCCGGGGGCCGGCGCAAGCGAAGGGCGAGTCGAATCACCGATTTCGCGTGCCGGAACCTGCTTGCCCGAGCGCTTCTTGAGCCAGCTTTCCCAATGCGGCCACCAGGATCCGTCGTGCCGTTGTGCCCCCTTCATCCAGTCATCGGCGGACAGCTTGAGATCCTTGTTCGTGTAATGCCCGTACTTTTTCTTGCTCGGCGGGTTCACGATGCCCGCGATGTGGCCGGATTCCGAAACGACGAACTCCTTGCTGCGCGATCCCATCATCTGCACGCCGCGGTAACAATCCTTCCAGGCGGCGATGTGATCGGTTTCGCAGGTGACGGCAAAAAGCGGCACGTCCACCTCCGAGATCCTGAGCTTGTGCCCGAAGAGCTCGAAACCGTCCTGGGTGAACTCATTTTTCTGGCAGAGCCCGCGCAGGTATTGCATCGACATCTTGGCTGGCAGGTTGGCCCCGTCACCATTCCAGTAAAGCAGGTCGAAGGCCGGCGGCGCCTCGCCCATCATGTAGCTGCGGATCGCCGGCTTGTAGACCAGATCGTTGGACCGCAGGAAACTGAATGTACGCGCCATGATATAGGACGGCAGAACACCCTTGTCGTTCACTTCGGCCTCGATACCGTCGATGAAGTCGTCCGTCAGGAAGGGCGTGAACTCTCCCTGCTCGCCGAAATCGGTCAGGGCCGTAAACAGCGTCGCCGATTTTACCGACTTGTCCCCACGCTGCTTCAGCAGAGACAATGTCAGGGAAAGGGTGGTGCCCGCGATACAATACCCAACGGCATTCACCTGTTTGGTATTGCAGATCGCCTTCACCTCTTCGAGCGCGGTCAGATAACCGTCCTGAACATAATCTTCCAGACCCGTTTCGGAATAGCTGGCATCCGGGTTGATCCAACTGACCACGAAGAGGGTGTAACCCTGTTCCGTAATCCATTTGATCAGGCTGTTCTGAGCCTTCAGGTCCAGGATGTAGAATTTGTTGATCCACGGCGGAAAGACGATCAGCGGAATTTCATGCACCGTGTCGGTCACCGGCTTGTACTGGATCAGTTCCATCATCCGGTTGCGGAACACCACGTCGCCGGGCGTGGTGGCGATGTTGCCGCCTAGTTCAAACGCCTTTTCATCCGCCAACCGCACGACGAGTTCGCCATTGTTCGCTTCGAGATCGGAGATCAGGTTTTCAAGCCCCGCAATGAGCGATTGCCCCTCGGTCTCGATGGCCTTTTCCAACGCATCCGGATTGGTCGCGAAAAAGTTGGTCGGCGCCATCATGTCGACGATCTGGTTAGCGAAATAGGTCAGCCGCTGCTTTTCCTTGCGATCCATGTCCTGAACGCTGTCCACGGCTTGCTTGATCGCGTCGGAATTGATCAGGTACTGCTGTTTGAGAAAGTTGAAGTAGGGATGTTCATCCCACATCGGGTTCGAAAACCGCCGGTCACTCGGTCCGGGATCGGACGGCGCGGCGAGCTTTCCCTTGGCGAATGTCTCCTGGACCTCGGCAAAATGCTTCAGCGACTTGCCCCAATAGGCCACCTGCTGACCGATCATCTTGGACGGATTCTGCATCGCCTCGGCCCAGTATGCGGTTGCTGCCCGTGCAAACAAATCCTGCTTTGGCGCATCCAGCGCGGCATTGTGGCCCGTCTTGTGGGTCATGACCTCCATCAGGCGCCGGGAAAGTTCCTCGATTTTCTCGAGATTTTTCTGAAAACTTTCCAGATGTTCACCGGAATTTTCGGGTGCGCCGTCATGCTTGGTTGTCATTTTATGGAATACCTCGTAATCTTGCTGCTGTGCAGAATAACGTCGCCGGTTTCGGGGGGCAAAGCGACGAATGGTCCGATCTCATCTGGGATCATTATTAAACTTGGAGTCCCGAAATGCGCTACATGATGACCTACGACTTGATGGAGGCGACGCGCAACACCAATCAGTGGATGGGCGCGTCGGCCCTTGCTCTCGCATCATATCCGATATTCAGCATGATTCCAAACCCCGCTCTCAACTGGATGGCGGCCTGGGGTGAAGTGACCGAACGCACGTTTCAGCGCATGGTTGTCAAGCCGGACTGGGGCATCCGCACCTTCACCTGCAAGGACGGCAAGGATCACCTGGTCAACATCGAAACGGTGGTTGAACGTTCCTTCGGAGACCTGATCCATTTCAAGGTGACCGGCCGCGAGCCAAGCCCGCGCAAGGTGCTTCTGGTTGCGCCGATGTCGGGCCATTACGCGACCCTGCTGCGCAGCACCGTCAAATCGCTGCTGGTTGATTGCGAGGTCTACGTGACCGACTGGCACAATGCGCGCGACATTCCCGTGTCCGCCGGAAAGTTCGATATCGAGGATTACACCCTGTACCTCGTGGACTTCATGCGTGAACTCGGCCCCGACACGCATGTGATCGCGGTTTGCCAACCGGCGCCGCTGACGCTGGCCGCAACGGCTTATCTCGCGGAACAGGATCCCGAGGCACAACCCCGGTCTCTCACCCTGATCGGCGGTCCGATCGACCCGGATGCGACACCCACCGATGTGACCGACTTTGGTCGCCGGGTGACGATGGGCCAACTGGAAGAGACAATGATTCAGCGCGTCGGGTTCAAATATCCCGGCGTCGGTCGCATGGTCTATCCGGGCCTTCTGCAACTTGCCTCGTTCATGTCGATGAATACCGAGCGTCACGCCAGCGCCTTCACCGATCAGATCCTGCGCGTCGCACGCGGCGAAGCCTCCGAACACGACGCCCACAACCGCTTTTACGATGAATACCTCGCCGTCATGGACATGCCGGCGGAATTCTACCTTTCGACCGTCGAGCGCATCTTCAAGGAGCGCGAAATCGCGCGCAACGTCTTTGTCGTTGACGGTCATCAGGTCGATATCGGCAAGATCACCGATGTTGCGGTCAAGACCGTCGAAGGTGCCAAGGACGACATCTCGGCCCCCGGACAATGTATCGCCGCGCTCGATCTCTGTACCGGTCTGCCGGACAGCAAGAAGGCCAGCCATGTCGAACCCGACGCGGGCCATTATGGTATCTTTGCGGGCAAGTCGTGGCGCAACAATATCCGCCCGCTGGTTCTCGACTTCATCGACGCCAACAGCCGCACCGGACGCAAGCAGGCCGCAAACAAAAACGTCGCGGCCGAATAGACCTCCGCGTTCATGGCGACCACACCTTTCACGGCCTTTTCCTGCAGATGCGGGAAGGTACGTGGACGGATCAGTCCCGCGAGCGCAAGAAGCGGTACACGCCTGCTATGCCATTGTCGCGATTGCCGGGCTGCGGCGCGCTATCTCGGGCGGGGCGACATCGCGCAAGACGGGGTCGATCTGGTGCAGACCAGCCCCGACACAATAGACATCGAGACCGGCACCGGACATCTGGCCATATTGCGGCTCGGCCCCAAAGGCCCGCTGCGCTGGTATGCCGGATGCTGCAAGACGCCGATGTTCAACACATTGGCGCGACCGGGTCTGGCCTTTGTCGCGGTACTGCTCGATACCACGGACAAGCCCGGCGCGTTCGGACCGGTCGTCGCGCACAGCTTTGTACCGCAACCCGGAGGCCCCCCAAGACACAAGAACGGCGGGCGCATGGTGGTCCGCGTCCTGTCACGCATGATCGCCGCGCGGCTGTCAGGGCGCTGGAAACGGACCCCGTTCTTTGACCTGCAGACCGGCGATCCGATCGCGCCCATTCACCTGATCGACCGCGAGGCACGCGCCGCGCTCTACGACTGACGGATATCTGACCCGAGCCTATCCCGGCCCCGTGACCAATGGCATTCGGATACCCCGAAAGGGCGGGAAATCCGCATAGCGCCTCTGGCGTTCTGCCATCGTTTCCTGCGGCTCCTGGCCCGCCTGCAACAGACTGCCCCTTGGCGCGATGTAGCTGTCGATCCGGCGCAGCGGGACAGGCCGCCAGACGAGGTTGAACGCGCAGAGCCGGGGAAAGAACCAGATCTCGGAATAGGCAAGGTGATCGTGCAACCACCACGCAAGGTCCCGCCAATCGCGACCGGTCTCGTATTGATCGGCAAACCACGGAATGACCACCGACGCCCCCGCGATCCGCCGATCCGCGGTGCCGCGATCCCAGATGTGACATTCCAGAGGGTTGTCGTTGCGCGCGCAGTTCAGGTGGTTCCGGTTTCCAAAGCTGTTCAGCGTCGGTGAGCGATAGCCGGAGCGCACCGCGATCCGACCAAAGGTTTCTTCCAGCGGGTCCATCAGCAACTGGCAGAAGGACCGGCCGTTTTCAATCGCACGATCCGGATTCTCCGGGATATTGCTCAGTTGGTGGATGTTGGCAATTTCGGAATAGAGGAAATCGCGCATGAAGAAATACCGGGACAGTCGGACACGCCCCAGAGTCTCGAGTCCCCGCATGCTGCGCGGGGGCCGCATCACGCGTAGCCCAGCCAGCGAAACGACCCGTCCTCGGCGAGCGGTGCATGGGGGTTGAACGCCACCTCCCAGATGCAGCCATCCGGCGCGCGGAAATAACCTATATGCCCGCCCCAGAACACGTCATGCGCGGGCTTCAGGACGGTTGCGCCGGCGCGTTCCGCGGTGTCGATCACCGCGGCAACCTGCGCCTTGTCCCGCACGTTATAGGCCAGTGTCATCGCCCCGTGGCCGAGCGCCTCGACCGGCAGCCCCATGTCCCGCGCGAGGTCCGCAAGAGGATAGAGACCAAGGGTCTGGCCGATGAGATCAAAGGCGATCACCCCTTCCTCTCCCGGGACCCTTTGCCATCCAAGGGCTTCGTAGAAGGCTGCGGCGGCTTCCAGGTCGGCAACGCCCAGCGTCACAAGGCTGATCCGTTGTTCCATGATCATGTCCATTGCTCCAGTTGAAAATCAGCTGTCACCTTCGCCCGTTCCGCTGGCGTCAGAAGCCCGGCGAACGGGCACATCACCCGGCACCATTCAGGATGTCGGCCACCGCCGCTTCGATCAGCCCAAGGCAGGTTTCGTCGGAAAAACGGTGATCCACATCCTTGACCAGCGTCAGCCGCATATCCGGACACTGCGCATGGTCCAGCAGGCGCAGGGCGGTCTCGGTGCTGACCGCCGTGTCTTTCGTGCCCTGCAGACAGCGCACGGGAAACGGCAACGACAATGGTGCGCGCAGGACCAGCCGCTTGCGGCCATCCTCGATCATGCGTTTGCTGATGATGTAGGGTTCCATATAGTCCGATGGCAGTTCGACATGACCGACGGTCTCCAGCGCCTGTTTCTGCGCATCCGTAAAATTCGCCCAATAGCCATCCTCGGTAAAATCGGGCGCGGCGGCGATGGTGACGAGACCCGCAATGCGTTCGGGAATCGCCCGTGACAGCAACAGCGCCTGCCACCCGCCCATCGACGATCCGACGATCACCAGCGGTCCCTCGGTCAGCGCAGTGACGGCGGCCAGCGTGTCCTCGGCCCAATCGCCGATACAGCCATCTTCAAAGCGCCCGCTGCTTTCTCCGTGACCGGAATAGTCAAACCGCAGGAACGCCTGCCCGTGTCTTCTCGCCCAGGCTTCGAGGTGAACGGCCTTGGTGCCCTCCATGTCGGATTTCAGCCCGCCCAGGAACACGATGCAGGGCGATTTCCCGTCGCTCTTGTAATAGGCGATGCGCCGGTTCTGCGGGGTTTCAAGAAAGGCGGGCTCGTGCATGTGTCCTCCAGGATTTTCACAGATCATGCACCACCCGGCGGCGGCTGCAACTGCCGAATTGAGCAAGGCCCCGCGCGTCGAGGCGGGCGGCATCGCAAGCCGCTTGTGAGACGGTCACGGAATACGTAATGCGTGCCCAACCATCGAGGATTGCCCATGTTCAGGATCATTCGCCTCATCCCCATCCTGTTATGCCTGCTGGCCGTCACGCTGGCGACGATCTGGGGCGGGCTGGCGCTCTGGTATCACGGCCCGCTGACCGAACAGAACAAGCTGATTGCGATTGCAGGATTTGCCCTGTTTGGGCTGATTGTCGCCGTTGCGCTCTTTAGCCGGCGCAGGATCGGTGCGCTTGGCCTGTTCGGGCTGGCGCTGGCGGGTCTGCTGTTCTGGTGGAATGGCATTGCCCCGCCCGCCGAACGGAATTGGTCGCCCGACGTGGCACGGCAGGTCACCGGCCGTATCGAGGGCGATATCCTGACCCTCGACAACCTGCGCAATTTCGACTGGCAGGGGCCCGACGACGCGATCCCGCGTTGGGAAACCCGCAGCTATGATTTGAACCAGTTGCAGACGGTTGACATGTTCCTGTCTTACTGGGCGGGTCCGCTGATGGCGCATTTCATCGTCAGCTTCGGCTTTGCAGATGGTGAACAGCTTGCGTGGTCCGCCGAAGTCCGGCGCGAGGTCGGCGGCGCCTTTTCCCCGGTGGCGGATGCGTTCAAGGCCAATACGCTGATCCTCGTCGCGGCGGACGAGCGCGATGTCGTGGGCGTGCGGTCAAATTTGCGCAACGAAGATGTGCAGCTCTTTCGCCTTGCCGCCGATCCGCAGGTGGCCCGCGCGTTGCTCACCGAATATGTGCGCGATGCCAACGCGCTGGCCCAGCGGCCCGAGTTCTACAATTCGCTTACCACGAACTGCACCACCGTGGTTGTCCGGATGATGCGCGCCATTGGCGGCGGGCTGCCGCTGGATTGGCGCCTGCTGGCGAACGGCTACCTGCCCGATTACGCCTATGACCAGCAGGCTCTGGACATGCGCTATTCCCTCTCCGACCTGCGCGCCCTGGGCCGGATCGACCGCCGCGCCAACGCCCACGGGCTTGAACCCGGCTTCTCCGAGGCCATCCGGCGCGACGTTCCACGACCGGAACCGGACCAGACAGGATCATGATGCGCCGGCTCAATCCGGCACGAGCACCTGCATCACGGGAACATCATTCAGCACCTCCACCAGTGTCGGAGGCTTCACCTTGGTGTCGAAATTGTCCTTTTCCAGGCTCGACCCGATCAGTTGAACCACTTCCGGAGAGCCTGCAAACTTGGAATGCGTGCCCGATGCGGAATCGTCGATCTCGCTGAGGTCGATGACCGTGACGCCAAGCGCCGAGAGTTCAGCGGCATCGGTCTCGCCAACCCGGTCCACACCGCCCGAGATCCGTCGCGATACCATCAACGCACGGTCATCGCGCGACACGAACACAAAGACATTCCCTGTCTTCCCCCGTATGCGGCGCAATTGGGTCTTGAACAGATCAAGATCGATGTCCGGCGCCGCGAACATGATATTGTTCACCCCCGTGAACGACCAGGGCGTGTTCGAGACCGTTGCCTCGACCAGCGCTTCGACCGTGAGCAGCGAGCCCATCGAATGCGCGAAGAGATCAACCCCGTTGGCGTGCGTCGCCCGCATCATCCGCGCCGTGTTCAGCAATTGTGGCCGCGCCGCCAGCGCGCTGTTCAGGTCATAGACGTAATGTGACGCCTTCCCCGCCGACGCCCAGGAGAACAACACCGGCACGCCCGAGAAATTCGTGTCCTCGACAAATTGCGCGATACGCAGGACCGAATCGGTAAAGGTGTTGTTGTAGCCGTGCACGAACAGCAGGATGTCGCGATCCTTGGGAGCGCGTTGCGCCAGTTCGGCATTGATCCCTGCCACGAATGAGTTTGCGTTCGCATAAACTGCGGGCTCGATCACCGCGAACTCTGTCCGCGGATCGGGGGGCAGCCGTTTCGGCCGCTCGATCACGCCCGGGCGGTGGGTCGGGGGGATCGACACGACAACCGAGGACAACCCCAGGTCGGGTGCCCGCTCGCCCGAGTAGAATACCCCGATCGCTTCGGTCGCCTCGCGTGTGGTCGCGATAAAGACCTTTTGCCGGCTGGCATCGGTGACGGCGCGGGCCGGTGCGGACACGTTGTCGATCCCGATGAGATCCGGTGGGCGCGTGCAGGACAACAGCCCGATGCAGAGCAGCAGGGCTGCAAGGGCGCGAACGGTGGCGATCATCGTGTAATTCTCCGGGTCTTGTCCTGAGCGGCCCGCACCGTTTCGACCGCGAACCGTTCTGGGGGCGAATTATCGGGGGGCGCCGCCGGACTGACAAGTCCCGATCTGGCGCAATAGACGGTTGACTTGATCCCGGACCCGGCCCAAACAGGCGCCCGCAGACATAACCCGCAACCGGGCGTTCAGTGGGCGCCAAACCGACGAGGAGGCCCAGATGGCCCAAATCTCTCTCACCCTTCCCGATGGCAATGCACGCTCCTATGACGCCGGCATCACGGCAGCGCAGGTCGCGGCCGATATCTCCACCTCGCTCGCCAAGAAGGCCATCAGCGCGACGGTCGATGGCCGGCACTGGGACCTTGCCTGGCCCATCGACGCCGATGCCGATATCGCGATTCACACGATGAAGGACGAGGTGCAGGCCAACGAGCTGATTCGCCATGACCTCGCTCACATCATGGCGCGCGCCGTGCAGGAAATCTGGCCCGACACCAAGGTCACGATCGGCCCGGTGATCGAAAACGGCTGGTATTATGACTTCGATCGCGAGGATCCGTTCACCCCCGAGGACCTCGGGCTGATCGAGAAGAAGATGAAGGAGATCATCAACAGACGCGATCCCGTGACCACCGAGGTCTGGGAACGCGAGCGCGCGATCAAGCACTACACCGACAACAACGAACCCTACAAGGTCGAGCTGATCGAGGCGATTCCGGGTGATGAACCCCTGCGCATGTACTGGCACGGGGATTGGCAGGATCTGTGTCGTGGGCCGCACCTGCAACATACCGGGCAGGTGCCGGGCGACGCGTTCAAGCTGATGTCGATTGCCGGTGCCTACTGGCGCGGCGACAGCGACCGCGCGATGTTGCAGCGCATCTACGGCGTCGCCTTTCAGAACAAGGAGAAACTGAAGGCACATCTCACAATGCTGGAAGAGGCCGCCAAGCGCGATCATCGCAAGCTGGGCCGCGAGATGGACCTGTTTCACATGCAGGAAGAGGCACCGGGCCAGATTTTCTGGCATCCCAACGGCTGGACCGTCTATACCACGCTGCAGGACTACATGCGCCGCAAGCAGCGCGCCGGCGGCTATGTCGAAGTCAACACCCCGCAAGTGGTGGACCGCAAGCTGTGGGAAGCCTCGGGACACTGGGACAAGTATCAGGAGCACATGTTCATCGTCGAGGTTGACGAGGAACATGCGCGCGAAAAGTCGGTGAATGCGCTCAAGCCGATGAACTGCCCCTGCCATGTTCAGATCTTCAATCAGGGACTGAAATCCTATCGTGACCTGCCGCTGCGCATGGCCGAATTCGGCAGTTGCAACCGCTATGAGCCTTCGGGCGCGCTGCACGGCATCATGCGGGTGCGCGGGTTTACCCAGGACGACGGGCATATCTTCTGCCGCGAGGATCAGATCGAGTCCGAAACCGCCGCGTTCATCCGCTTTCTCAGCGAGATCTACAAGGACCTCGGCTTCGAGAAGATCAGCGTAAAGTTCTCGGACCGTCCGGAAACGCGCTCCGGGTCGGATGAGGTATGGGACAAGGCCGAGGCGGCGTTGCTGTCCGCCACCCGCGCAGCCGGGATCGAGCCCGACCTGAATCCCGGAGAAGGGGCATTTTATGGACCCAAACTGGAGTTCGTGCTGACCGATGCGATCGGGCGCGATTGGCAATGCGGCACTCATCAGGTGGATTTCGTCCTGCCGGAACGCTTGGACGCGACCTATATCGGCGCCGACGGGGCCAAGCATCGGCCGGTCATGCTGCATCGCGCGACGCTGGGAAGCTTCGAGCGCTTCATCGGTATCCTGATCGAGGAACACGCGGGCAAGCTGCCCTTCTGGCTTGCGCCGCGCCAGGTCGTCGTGGCCTCAATCACCTCCGAGGCCGACGCATATGTGCATGACGTTGTCGCCGAGTTGCGAAAAGCCGGTGTGCGCGCAGAACCGGATACGCGCAACGAAAAGATCAATTACAAGGTGCGTGAACACTCGGTCGGCAAGGTCCCGGTGATTCTTGCCGTCGGTGGCCGCGAGATCGAGGAACGGACCGTATCCGTGCGCCGCCTGGGCGAAAAGCGAACCAGCGTTCAGACGCTGGCAGATGTTACAAGCGCCCTGTCGCGCGAAGCGACGCCGCCTGATCTTTTGTAATATTCGCGCCGCACACGAAACAATCCGGCCCTGAATCGCGGGCCGGATTGAAACATTTGACAAATATCCCCTTATTTTGGACCTTTGCGCTGCCGTTCGTCGTAACACGGCCTGACGGGGACGTGAGACACGGGCTCGTGAGTTCACGCGGCCCGGCAGACCACATATCTTTTTTCCATCACAGATCGAAGATGTTGAACAATTCGAGGGAGACCAACCATGTCCAACACCGCAAAGACATTGGCCGTTGCAGGCGCAGTTGCTGCTGCGCTGGCCGCCACCACCAACACCGCCAGCGCGCAGGCCAAGGAAAAATGCTATGGCGTCGCGCTGGCCGGTCAGAATGACTGTGCCGCCGGTCCGGGCACCACATGTGCCGGAACCTCCACTGTCGATTACCAGGGCA
This sequence comes from Alphaproteobacteria bacterium, assembly GCA_030431825.1. Taxonomy (GTDB): domain Bacteria; phylum Pseudomonadota; class Alphaproteobacteria; order Rhodobacterales; family Rhodobacteraceae; genus Sedimentitalea. The sequence continues at coordinate 13,113 of JAUIIJ010000022.1, read as the reverse complement.
ACGCATGGACGCTTGTTGACGCCGGCACCTGCGAAGACATGGACCTGCCGGCAATGGCAGACGGCACCCCGCGCGAGGGCTCGCTCGAAGCGTTGACTCGCGACCTGCCGGCATAAGCCGTACAACCGGGCGGGCCGTTACCGGCCCGTCCTGCCGACGGGAAAGCACCGCCATGCTGGATGCCTCATTCAAAGCCGGATCGCTGCCAGCCGGTGCCGGAGTCGGCTACAAGCCGCAACATTTCACGGACATCACCCAAGCGCCCGGTCCGGTCAAATGGCTCGAGATCCACGCCGAGAACTACATGGGAGACGGCGGCCGCCCCCTCGCACAATTGCGCGCGCTGGCCGAACGTTTTCCAATCTCGGTTCATGGTGTCGGCCTCTCGATTGGCGGCGAAGCACCGCTGGACACAGATCATCTCGGACGGCTGAAGCACCTGCTTGGCTGGTTGGACCCGGCGAGCTTTTCCGAGCACCTCGCCTGGTCCACGCATGGGGCCGAGTTCCTGAATGACCTGCTCCCCCTGCCCTATACCAATACCACGCTCGCCCGCGTCGCCGCACATATCGATCAGGTTCAGACCACGCTTGGCCGTCGTATGCTGCTTGAGAACCCCTCAAGCTACCTTGCCTTTGCTGAAAGCACCTGGTCCGAACCCGAGTTCCTTGCCGAACTGGCGCGGCGCACGGGCTGCGGTCTGCTTCTCGACGTGAACAACGTTTTCATTTCCGCCACCAATCTGAAAACCACGCCGCAGGACTATATCGATGCCTTCGCCCTCACCGAGGTAGGAGAAATCCATGTCGGCGGCCACGATGAAGACACCGACGAATACGGCGCGCCGCTGTTGATCGACAGCCACGGAAAACCCGTTGTCGATCCGGTCTGGGCGCTGCTGGATCATACGCTGACGTGCGCGGGACCGCTTCCCGTGCTGGTCGAATGGGACAATGACGTGCCGGACTGGCCTGTTCTGCGCGATGAAGCCGCACGGGCCGCCGCCGCACTCAGCCGGGTCGCCGCGTGACCACCGTGTCGCAATCCCTGTTCCGCCAGGCATTGCTGGCACCCGACCGCGCCGCGCCGGACGGATTGCGTGACAGCGACGGGCACCCGGCAGGAGCGCGCTTTGACGTCTATCGCAACAACGTGGTCGTTTCACTGGTCGAGGCACTGCACGCCGGTTTTCCCGTTCTCGCCAAGCTGCTCGGCAAGGAGAACATGGATGGCATGGCGCGCATGTTCGTGCGGGTGCATCCGCCGAGTTCGTCGCTGATGATGTTTTACGGCGAGGCCCTGCCGGATTTCATCGCGAGCCTGCCGCAGCTTTCGCATCTGGGTTATCTGCCCGACATCGCGCGACTCGAGCTTGCTCTGCGCCATGCCTATCACGCTGCGGATGCCTCGCCGGTCGCCTCCGAGTCGCTGGCTTCGCTGTCCCCCGAAGACTTGCTCGCGACACGGCTGACATTCGCCCCGTCCGTCCGCCTCGTGCGGTCGCCCTGGCCGATCTACGACATCTGGCGCTACAACACTCGGGCCGGCGCGCCCAAACCGACACCGACCGCTCAGGACGTGCTCGTAACACGCGCGGAATTTGATCCGTTGCCGGCCTTGCTGCCGCCGGGTGGTCACGCCTGGGTTCAGGCTCTCTTGCAGGACCATAGCATTGGCAAGGCCCTCGACTTCGCGCAACAGGACGCCGCCGACTTCGACATGACCGGTCCGCTGACCCTGCTGCTGACCGGGAATGCAATCACATCACTGAAAGACAAGGACTGAGCCCATGACCGCGCTGATCTCGTTGCACAATTCCGTGTTCGACTGGCTTGACCGCCATGCCGGCCTGATCCTGCCGACCCTGGCGCGTTTCGTATTCGCCGCCGTGTTGCTGATCTATTTCTGGAAGTCGGCGCTTACCAAGGTCGGCAGCGGCGTGTTCGGTCTATTTTCACCCTCTGACGGTGCCTATGTGCAGATCTTTCCCCGCGCGATGGAAGCGGTGAGCTATGACAGTTCGCAACTCGGTTTCTTTCATTGGGCGGTGGCGCTGCTCGGCACCTGGGCGGAATTCATCCTGCCCGCATTGATCCTCGTGGGATTGCTCAGCCGCCTGGCCGCAATCGGCATGATCGGGTTCGTGGTTCTTCAATCCGCCACCGATATCGTTGGCCACGGCGCGACCGATGAGACCACCCTTGGAGCGTGGTTCGACTCCGCGTCAGGCAGCCTCATCATGGATCAGCGAACCTTGTGGGTGATGGTTCTGCTGGTGATCGTCGTCAAGGGCGCAGGGCCGCTGTCACTCGACCGGCTGATGGGCCGCCTCTCGTAGATGCGAATTGTACCATCGGATGCGGCGACTGCTCCCAGGATCAGGCGGCGTTGCGCATTCAGGCCCTCTTGTGCGTGATCCGGGGATAGGCACCGCCCTAGGACACACCAAGCGCCGCCTGTACGTCTGCGTTCCAACCCAACGTCAACTGGCCGTCGTTTTCGATCAGCGGCCGTTTCATCAGCGCCGGATGATCGACAAGCAGATCAAGCCGTGGGCGTGCACGTTCCGTCTCGCTGAGCCCACGCCAGGTTGTCGAACGCGTGTTCAGCAGCGCATCGCCGAACTGCGCTTCTGCCCGCTCAAGAACATCCGGCGGAACCCCGTCGCCGCGAACATCGACAAAGCGCGCCTCTTTCAATGATTTCAGCGCCTTGCGGCAGGTATCGCAGGTTTTTAGCCCATAGAGAACCATCGTGCATCTCCTCTGTTGATGCGCAAATTTCCGTCAATCCAACGTAATAGATCGCCTTTTTCTTGATTTTTCATCGGGTCGTGCGATCTTAAGAGTTGGTACACTCCTTCTGCGTGCACTTGTTCCGGGCGGCCGGCGCGATCACGGCTCGGGAGCGTGCGCAACAAGGGACGCCACCGCGATTTCGGGGCACAAAGTAAATTAGAAGGAGACACGGGAAATGCCAACCGGCACCGTGAAATGGTTTAACACGACAAAAGGCTACGGCTTCATCGCCCCCGACACCGGCGGGAAGGATGTGTTTGTACATATCTCGGCCGTAGAACGATCCGGTCTGACTGGCCTGGCTGACAATCAAAAAGTCGACTATGAACTGCAGGAAGGCCGCGACGGTCGGGAAATGGCCGCAAACCTGAAGCCGCTCTGACGCAGCCTGAAAAAGAACGCCGCGTCCCGGCGTGTTCACGGGACGCGCCAAGACCGGCAAAATCGTGGCATCAGTCGCACTCATCCCGCCGCAGAAAACCGCAGCAAAAGCAACATCGGAGGTCGCTCGGAAAATTTGTCGGCGACTTGCGACATGAAAACAGTCGCAGAATTATGACCTGTGTGGCCTGTACATCAACGTACGCAACACGCCCCAAGCCGCCAACACTTTACTACTGAAAATTGGCCCACCACTCACGACAGGCTTACGCACCAATGCGGGGATAATCCCGGCCTGACCGAGTCGTGTCTACCCCAAAGGGGCAGGAAACAGTATGTTTCCAGCGGATCTCGGGCAATTTCTTTGAAGATTTCGCCCGTTGCGTGACACAAAGTAACGGACACTCTCTCTTAGGTAGAGCCAGCACCGCGATCCATACCGCAGCAGCGACGAGCGTCCCCGATAGGGGGGCCGCTCAACGCGATATCATCCGAACGCAGAGCAATCCTGCGTGGAAATGCTATTCAATGATGCGCGTCTTGCTTGTCAAACTCGCTTGAAAGCCGTGCCCGCAGCTTTTTCGCAGCGCCTTTCAAAGCGGCGCGGATGTCGGCCGCATCGTGATGGGCCGCCAGCGGATCCATGCCGCGCGGCCGCGCCTCGATGGTACAGCGGATGTGCTCCGGCCCGTGCTTGTCTGCGTTCTGGTCCTTCAGATGGACCTCGATACGGGTCAGACGCTCCTCAAAGTGACCGAGGTCCGATCTCACGGCTGCTTCAGCGACCTCCGCCACTCTCTCGTCACCATGAATGAAATTGTCGGTGTTGACCTGAATCTGCATTTGCAGTCTCCCTTCAGTGCTATCTCAAGGGGTATGCATGCCCGAGGCGGGTTTCAAGAGTGCGCGGGCAACGTCTGATCTGGTCCGCAAGTCGCACCGACTACAGCCAGCGATCTTGCACTCGGTTCCGTCTCAGAACTCGACTCCTGGCTGGGCTTTGATGCCATCTCGGAACGGATGCTTCACAAGCGTCATCTCGGTCACCAGGTCGGCGGCTTCGATCAGCTCGGGCTTGGCATTCCGGCCGGTCAACACCACGTGCGTCATCGCAGGCTTTTCGGTCAGCAGGAAATCGACAACCTCGTCGATATCCAGATAGTCATAGCGCAAGGCGATGTTGATCTCGTCCAGAAGGACAAACCGGATATCCGGGTCGCGGATCAGCTCCTTCGCCCTCGCCCATCCCGCCTGCGCAGCGGCGATATCGCGCTCTCGGTCCTGGGTTTCCCAGGTGAACCCCTCGCCCGAGATCACGAAGGTGCACTCGTCGGCAAACCGTTCGCGCAGGAAATCCGCTTCTCCGGTTTTCCAGTTTCCCTTGATGAACTGGACCACGGCACAAGGCATCCCATGCGCGATACACCGCATCACCATTCCGAAACCTGATGAGGATTTCCCCTTGCCCGGCCCCGTGTGCACGATCACCAACCCCTTCTGGTCGGTCTTGGTCGCCATCATCCGGTCTCGCGCGGCCTTGATCTTGCGCATCTTGTCTCGATGGCGGGTGTTTTCATCTTGCATGACTCTGTCCTGTGCGTCGGGGAGAATGTCTGATGGTTCTGCTTATACCAGCCCCTGTCGGAACGCGATGGCCAGAGCCGGTTTTTTGAGCATCCAGCCCGGTATGAGCATTCTTTGCGTTTGCCATATTCTCTTGAAAATCATAGGCTTTGACTGGAAAACAAGCCCCGGCCAGGAGAGAGACACATGCTGCCTGAAACCATGAAAACGGTAGAAATGCGCGAACCCGGCAAGCCCGAAGTGCTGGTGCCTGGTGAACGTGCGGTGCCGGTCCCGCGCGATGGCGAGGTTCTGATCCGCGTGACTGCCGCGGGCGTCAACGGCCCCGATCTCGTTCAGCGGCGCGGTCATTATCCGCCACCCAAGGGTGCGTCCGACCTGCTCGGTCTTGAAGTCTCGGGAGAAGTCTGTGCGGCGGGCCCGGCAGTATCGCACTGGGCAGTGGGCGACCGTGTCTGTGCGCTCACCAACGGGGGCGGCTATGCCGAATACGTCGCGGTCGATGCGGGCCATTGCCTGCCGATCCCCGACGGGGTCAGCGAACAGGATGCCGCCGGCCTGTGCGAGACGTATTTCACCGTGTGGAGCAACCTGTTTCACGATCAGCCGGACCCGAAAGGCAAACTGCTGCTGGTACATGGCGGCGCCGGAGGCATCGGATCAACCGCGATCCAGTTGGGCAAGGCACTGGGCATGCGGGTGTTCACCACCTGCGCCAATGCCGATGATTGCGCCTATGTAATAAGCCTCGGAGCGGAACGGGCGATCAATTTCAATGAAGAGGATTTCGTGGACGTGGTGCGCGACGCCGGTGGCGCAAACCTGATTCTCGACATCATCGGCGGCGACTACGTTGCCCGCAACGTCAAGGCCGCAAGCCCGGATGCCCGCATCGTGCAATTGGCATTCAATGCCGGCTCCAAAGTCGAGATCAACCTCATGCCGATCATGCTCAAGCGGCTGGTCTATACGGGATCGACGCTGCGCTCGCGCCCTGAAAGCTTCAAGACCGAGATTGCCAGCGAGTTGCGGGACAAGGTCTGGCCAATGTTTGCCGCCGGGCACTTGTCGGCGCAGACCCACCGCGTGCTCGGGTTCGACGCGGCGGCCGAGGCTCACGACATGATGGAAAAGGCTGCGCACCGGGGCAAGATTCTGCTCTCGCCCACGGCCTGAACCTCCGGCCCGTGCAATCATCCCCATAAATGGCGAGGTTCGCTCGCCCCATGGCTGTGCTATCGACGTAAGGCAGCCATCTTTGAGGAACGCGCCAATGCAGAACCTGACCGGTTCGGTTCTATTCCTTATGTTCGCAATCGCTCCGGCCCTGTCTTCGGCCGACACGTGGACAGGCTTCTACGCAGGCGGGCAAATTGGCAGGACCGACACCGAGTTGACCTATTTCGGCCGGACGATGACCGAAGAGTCCGACACCTACGGATTGCTCGCCGGGTACAATCGCATCATCGGTCACGGCGTCATGCTGGGGGCCGAACTGAATGTCGACAGGCTGAACTACACGCAGATGCCATTTGAACATGATCTGATGGCCCGGCGGATCAAGGCCAGATTGGGATACGTCCTGGGATCGGTGTTGCTTTACGGCACCTACGGGTATTCCGAGATCGGCGATGGCACCGGCAACAACGAGGACGGAACGGCGGTGAGCCTTGGCCTCGATTACAGGGTGAACGACGTACTCTCCATCGGCGCGGAATGGCTACGCGACTCCTACGATTTCAAGGGGCTGGATATGGAGATTTCATCCCTGCGCATGCGGCTGGCGTTCCAGTTCTGAAACTTGCGGCGATCAATCGCCGCCCCATGCACCCACCGTGAATTTCCGATCCGCCTCGATATCGACCGGCGTCGCGCCGCTCGGATCGGACGGGGTGGTGGTGCCGCGCCCCGCCCGCTCAGCAAGACGCTTGCACATCCCGCCGAGCGAAAGCTCTTCCAGAAACCCCTCCCGCGCGTATGCGCAGATGCCATCCCGCGTCTGCGCGCCGATTTCAAGGCTGGTCTGGTCCGCAAAGGTGACGTTGGCCACGCGCATCATGCATTCGCGCAGGATGTCTTCACCTGGCGGATCGCCGGGCAGAAGAACCTCTTGCGGGCTGCGCGCCTCGATATTGATGTTGTGATAGCGCCCCATGCTGCGCATGCAGTCGGGATCAAGTATGGTGATACTGTCATTCCAGCCAAAGGCCGCTGTCCGCGGACGTTCTCCAAGCGGCACACTGTTGTCCAGAAACTCGAAATGGATCTTCTGGTTGGTTTTCTTGACCCAATTGAAGAAAAGTTGCGGCATCCCGATATTCGCTTCGACGTTGAAATGAAGCATATCGTCGAGCGCCTTGTAACGTCCTGTCTTGAGACCGCGTTGCCACGCCCGCTCGACCGTGTCCTCGGGCGGCGTGATCATGAAGAACAGGTAGACCGTATCGGCAAAGCGGCTGAGCAGCGTGCCGCCGGGCTTCTGGTAGGGTGCGGGCATGAAACTGTCGAAGCGGAACCGATCGACAAGCACGTGCGGCATCTCGGAATTGGCTGCTTTGGCTTCCATGTAACCGTCGATCTTGCGATCGATGATCTCGAGTTCCTGCGCGGTAAACGACGAGGCATAGCGGAAATCGTCCCCGAGACTGTCGTAATCCAGCAGGAACTTGCGACAATAATCCGGGCTGATCTTGGCGAAATCCTCCCACGGAACGTTCAGACGCCCGGCCAGCTCGCGTTGCAACGGGCGCAACGTGCTCTTGCCCGCGCCGGGACCACCCTTGACGCTCATGAAAAGCGGGGCCGACTGGAATGGCAGAGTGCGGTAGCCCTCTCGGCGCACGGCCTCCCTGATCAGCGGTTGAATCTGCTGGCCGATCCGATGGGTGCCATAATTGTTGGAGACCCAGTTCGTCGCCCATTTCAGCACCAGATCGCGCTCGGCAAACAATCGCCCCCTCTGGCCCACAATCCCGCCGACAATAGCAAGAAGACCGCGCAGGCACGCGCGCTCGAACGCATCGCCGGGGCGGTCCACCTCGTCTTTCCATTGCACCAGAGCGAGGATTTCGGGCGCCTCGGGCGTCTCGCCGGGCGTGGATTTCTGCAGGCCAAGCCGCGCCAGCAATCCCTCGGCCTTGCCCTGGTCCGCCGGGCTGCGCGCATAGACATCCTGCTCGAGCCGCGACGTGAGGCGTTGCGAAATCCGCTCGCGCAGGCGCTCGAACTCAAGCTCCAGCGACGCCATCCTGGGTTCGATATAGCCATCCAGAATCGTCTGCGCCATCGTACGCAGATGCTCGCCCAATTCGGGATACTCCGGTCCGTCCGGGATATTGATGTCGGCCATCAACCGGATCAGCAGCTCGTGCCGGACCAGCCGCCGCGCGGTAAAGGCGTTCATCTCCATCGGCTTGCGCCCGCAGAATTCCGAGGCCTCCCTGGCCTCGGCATAGGACACGGTAGACGCCTCGGGGCGATAGAGCGTGACCATCGGCATCAGGTGCGCAGGAATTTCCGAACTCAGGCCCGGGTTCCAGGCATGGAAGTCTTCGGTTTTGTCCGTCATGACCATTCCTCCGATTGGGACATGCCCCGCGACCTAGGCCTCGCTCGCTTTGCGAGAGCGGTCGCGGATCGCCTTGAACAGTGGCAGCAGGATCAGGATGATTGCAATGATCGTGATCGGGCCGGCAATCGGCCGGGTGAAAAAGATCGTCGCATCGCCCGACGACAGCAACAGCGACTGCCGCAAGGTCGGTTCTGCAATCGGGCCAAGCACGATGGCCAGCACCGCAGGCGCGAGCGGATAATCGAGCTTGCGCAGAAAGAACGCGCCGAACCCGAAGAACAGCATCAGCCAGACATCATGCATGTCCTGCGTCGCCGCATAGCCGCCCACCACCGACAGGACGAAGATCAGCGGAGCCAGAACCGTGAAGGGCATACGCAGCATCCAGATGAACAGCGGGATGAAGGCCAGGTTCACGATCACTGCGAACAGGTTGGAAATATAGAAGGACCCGATCAGACCCCAGACGAAATCCGGCTGGTCGGTGAACAGGCGTGGTCCAGGTGTCAGACCCCAGATCACCATGCCCCCGAGCAGGATCGCGGTCGTGGGCGAACCGGGAATGCCCAGCGTCAGCATCGGCAGCATGGCACCGGTCGACGCCGAGTTGTTGGCCGCTTCGGGCGCGGCAACACCGCCGGGATGCCCCTTGCCGAATTCCTCGGGCCGCTTTGCCACCAGTTTGGTGACGCCGTACGACATGAGCGACCCCGGCGTCGCGCCTGCGGCCGGCAGAATACCGACGAAGAAGCCGAGGAACGATCCGATTGCGGTGCCTTTCCAGCCGCGTTTCATGCCCTCCTTGGAGTCGTTCACGATGCCCTTGACGGTCATCTTGGCTTCGGTCGTGGTGATCTCTCCTCTGGTACTCTCGATGGTCCAGATCATTTCCCCGATGCCATAAACGCCGATCGCCAGCACGAGGAAATTGATACCGTGCAGGAAGCCGGGGATGTCAAAGAACACCAGTCGCGGCGCGCCCGAGATTTCATCAAAACCGACGGCGGCGAACACCAGACCGAGGCAGATCGACAGGATGGTCTTGGGGATGTCGTCGCCCCCCAGACCGACGAACGTGGCAAAGGCCAGCAGCATCAGGGCAAAGATCTCGGGCGGGCCGAAAATCAGCGCGACCTTGGCCAGCAATGGCGCAAACACGGTGAAGAGCACGTTGGACACCGTGCCGCCGATGAAAGATGCCAGCGCCGCGGTGACGAGTGCAAGGCTCGCCCTGCCCTTCATCGCCAGTGGACGTCCGTCGAATGTGGTGGCCACGGCGGTCGATGCGCCGGGAATACCCAGGGTGATCGAACTGATGGCACCGCCATACATCGCACCGTAATAGATTGCCGCAAGAAAGATGATCGCGGACCCCGGTGGCACGAGAAAGGTGATCGGCAACAGGATCGCCACCCCGTTCACCGAACCCAGCCCCGGCATTGCCCCGATGAAGAGCCCCAGCGTCACCCCGACCAGTATCAGCAAGATATTGATGGGCATGAGCGACGTCATGATGCCGTCCGTGAGTAGCCCCAGAATTTCCATGGCCTTAGTCCTCCGTTACCGTGCGCGCGCCAGCTGGCCGGGTCAGTAGATGATCGAGTAGAGAATGTTGAAGAACGGTTCGGTGAACTTCATCCCCTTGGGCAGCGTGATCCGCATCAGCGCCTCGAAGAAGAAAAAGAAACCGATGGGAATTGCCGTCGACAGGATCAGGGTCAGCGTCCAGGTATGCCGACCCAGAAAGCGCAGGTAATACAGCAGGAAAACCGCCATCGCCCCATACATCGAAATGATGCCTGTCAGTCCGACGAAACCGAGAAGCCCGCCGCCGACCAGCACCAGAGTTCGTTTGCCGTAGCCGTCCAGAAGCGGCTCGGTAGAGCGGGATGGCGGCGAGCTTTGCCGATACCAGTTGATGGCGATCATGATCGTGCAAATCAGCATGATACCGGACAGCCAGAATGGCCAGGCCCCGCCGCCGGGGCCTTCGCCTGCGATGTAGCCCACGTTCAGCTCGGTGCTTTTCCACATCAGGTAGATGGAAAGGAGGGCAAGAACCCCCGCGGTGACGATTTCTGCAAGGCGCATGTTGCCCTCCTTAGACTCCGAGATTGTGGTACAGGCCGACCGGGCTTATTCGCCCATCGAAGCCAGCAGTTCCTTGTGGCGCTCGACCTGGGTCGTCCAGTATGCCTTCTGCTCATCGGGATTCATCCAGAGCGGCGACAGGCTTTCGGACTCCATGTAGGCCTGCCACTCTTCGGTATCGTAGATGGTCTTGAACAGATCCTGGTAGTACGCCGCCGCTTCATCCGACATGCCGGGCGCTCCGACCACGGCGCGCTGGTTGTAATAGCTGAAGTCCTGGCCCAGTTCCTTGATGGTCGGGACATCCGGGTAGGCCGACAGGCGCTCGTCCGAAAACGCAACCAGCGGAACCACGTCACCCGCCTGATAGAAGCCCTTGGCTTCTGCCGGGTTGTTCACACTGGCCATGATCTGCTGACCGGCGAGATCCTTGGCTACCGCGCCGCCGCCCTTGTAGGGGATGTACTTGATGTCGAGATCATAGGCCTGCTCGAGGAAGGTAATGACAAGGCTGTCTTCCTGCCCCTTGCCCGTGCCGCCCATGACATAACCACCCTCTTTGACCTTGGCGAGCCACTCGTCAAAGGTGGTGATGCCGCTGTCCTTGTGGACCCAGAGCACGAACGGATCCACGCCCATCATCGCCACGGGCGTAAAGCTCTGCACGTCGATACCCAGGTTCTCCTGACGCAGCGGCGTCGTGAAGAACGAGTTCAGAGTCACGAGAATGGTGTGGTCGGGATCGCTCGTGCCTTTCAGGGCGATCAACGCCTCGGCACCCGATCCGCCGCCCTTGTTGTTGGGCACGAGCGGTCGTCTGGTCAGATCCTTCTTTTCGGAAACCGACTGCAGGAAACGCGCGATCTGGTCAGCCCCGCCCCCCGCACCGGCCATGATCACGAAATCGACCGGCTTGGTCGGTTCCCACGCGGCAGCGGGCCCCGCGAGCATACCGGCAAGCGCCGTGGCACCCGCCAATTTGACAAACATACGCTTAGTAAGAGTCATCTTAGTCATCTTATCCTCCCTGGATACTCCTAGAGTTACGCGAAAGCGTCGCGCCGCACGGCCCACCGTTCAGGTCGGCGGATCTGTTATGGTCTCCCCTCGTTCGACCGCCCCCCGATTCTCATCTCAATGCACCAGAATCACGGGCATTTTTGCCTGGTCGACAATGTGTTGGGTATTGCCGCCGAAAACCGTTTCCTTTTCGTGGCTGTCACCATACGCCCCCATGATCAGGGTATCAGCCCCGACTTCACGGCTGGAGGCCAGCAGCGCAGGACCGACCCTGCGCGCGCCTTCAAAGCGATGGATCGCCGCCTTGATCTGATGCGCCATAAGATAATCCTGCAAATCCGCCGCCGTGGCCGCGTTGGGCTCTCCGCCCGATGTCAGGATCGTCACCTTTCCCGCCGCTCTCAGGACAGGCAGGGTCATCGTGACCGCGCGCGAGGCTTCCATCGATCCGTTCCAGGCCACCGTGACATGCTCGCCCAGCTTTTCCGGAGGCGCGATGCCATTCGGCACCATCAGGACGGGACGCCCGGTGCGGAACAACGCCGCCTTCAGCGTGTTGGCGCCGAGATTCCTGTCAACATCCGGCTGAGGAACCGCGATGACATCGGCAAGCCGCCCGTGACGGCGGATGACATCAACCTGCTTGCCGGTCTCTTCGACCCACTCCGCCGTCGCCCGGTCGGAATGCGGATCGACATCGGTCGCAAGATCGAGCTTTTCGACCAGCGCCTTCAGCTCTTCGCGCATGCCCGCTTCCTCGACATCCGCGAGTTCTTCGGCCTGTTTCATCATCTGCTTGCGAAACATCGCCGGGATAGGAACCCCGAAGGGCAACAGGTCTTCGGGCCGCGCGCGGCAATGGGTGACCACCACATGGCTATTGTTGCGATGTGCGAGAACCGCGGCATGCGCAAGGACGTTGTCGCCCTTGCCGTCGCCGCGTACCGGAACCAGGATCTTGCGTATCATGGCATTCCCCTCAGAAGAGCCCGTCGATTTGTCCCTTTTCGTTGAGCCTGATGGCTTCGGACGATGGGACTCTTGGGAGGCCGGGCATGGTCATGATTTCGCCGCAGATGACGACCACGAAACCGGCGCCGGCGGAGAGGCGCACTTCGCGGACCGGGACCGAGTGGCCGGTGGGGGCGCCGCGGCGGTTGGGGTCGGTGGTAAAGGAATACTGCGTCTTGGCCATGCAGATCGGCAGCTTGCCATAGCCCGCCTCTTCCCACTGTTTCAGCTGGTCGCGGATCTTCTTGTCCATCAGCGCCTCGTCGGCCCGGTAGATGCGCTTGCAGATGGTCTGGATCTTGTCGGCCAGCGACATGTCGTCGGGGTAGAGGGGCGCGAAATTGGCGCTGTTCTTGTCGGCGATCTCGGCCACCCGCCGGGCCAGTTCCTCGGACCCTTCCGAGCCCAGCTCCCAGTGCCGCGACAGGATCGCTTCCGAGCCGTGCTCCCTGACGAAATCCTTGACCGCCTGCACCTCGGCCTCGGTGTCGGTCACGAAATGGTTGATCGCGACAACCACCGGCACGCCAAAGGATTTCAGGTTCTCGATGTGGCGGCCCAGGTTCGGACAGCCTTTCCTGACCGCCTCGACATTTTCCTCGCCCAGATCGGCCTTGGCGACGCCGCCGTTCATCTTCATCGCCCGCACCGTGGCCA
>JAUIIJ010000021.1 GCA_030431825.1 Alphaproteobacteria bacterium | reverse complement strand
GGGTCTGTTGACGTTCATTTCAGCCATAGCATGGTTGCCGCAATTGATATGAAGGCGGAGTAGCTGGTATCCGTTTTGCAGTAGCGCGTGGCTATGCCCCTGTTATCTTTCAAACTTCCGAAGAAGTTCTCGATCAGGTGCCGCCATTTGCAGGCCTCTGCATCGTATTCGGCGGGAGATTTACGGTTACGTTTTGGCGGTATGACGGGCGCGATCTGATGGGCTGTCAGGGCGTCTCGCAGCCAGTCGGCATCAAAAGCGCGATCAGCCAGCAGGTGATCTGCCGCGAGGTTTTCGATCAGGTCAGGCACGCCGCGCAGGTCGTGGGCCTGACCCGGCAGCAGACGGAAATCGACGAGATTGCCAGGCGCGTCCGTCAACGCCAGTATCTTGGTCGTGATGCCGCCCCGTGAACGCCCTATGGCCTGGCTTTGAGTCCCCCTTTAGCGCTCTGACCCGATCGGTGGACTTTGACGATGGTGCCATCAATCATCACGTAGTCGAAGTCGGCGTCTGCGCTCAAGGCTTTGAACATTCGATAGAATGTGTCGGCTTTGACCCAACGGCGAAAACGTTTGAACACCGAGTTCCAGTTGCCGAATTCCCCCGGCAGCTCGCGCCACTGTGCTCCGGTTCGAACGATCCAAAGCAGCGCTTCCATGAAAAGACGTGGATCGCGACCAGTCTGGCCGGGGTCGCTGGTTTTGCCAAGGCAGAAAGGTTCGATGATCGCCCATTGGGCATCGGTCAAAACACGTCTCGTCATGGTTGCTCTCCTCCGTTTGCAACCTTGAAACAGAACTCAAACGATTTGGGTATCCTGAACGTCAACAGACCCTAGCAATTCTATGCCCCAAGCGTCTGGATGATCTGTTTTCGGCAAACTTCGAACCGGGTGTTTTCGATTGTGGCGAGCATTCTGGCAGCGACCATCGGGGCAAATTTCCCTGTAGGAGCGGAAGCGCCGCGAATACCGGTTTCCCTGAAGCTGCGATGTTCAGAGGTCGAACTGTCGCTCTGGCCGGAAGTCTGATGGTTTTCCATCGGACAACATTGCACGCGAACACGCCCGCCCCAAAGTCGCGGGTACCGGGCCCGTCGAAAATACGGGGGATCACTCAGACGTGCTGGGCGCCGTTGATCTCGATCTCGGTGCCCGACACGTAGGAACTCTGATCCGAGCAAAGGTAATAGATCGCATCGGCGACCTCTTCGGGCTGACCAAGGCGGCGCAGCGGCAGGGCGGCGGCGATCTTTTCGGTCCCCTCACTGAGAATTTCGGTGTCGATCTCGCCCGGCGCGACCGCGTTCACCCGCACGCCCAGCGGTCCGAAATCATGCGCCATTTCCCGGGTCAGCGCCGCCAGCGCGGCCTTTGACGTGGCATAGGCGGCGCCGGCAAACGGATGCACCCGCGATCCGGCAATCGAGGTCACGTTGACCACCGACCCCCTGCCGCGAGACAGTTCCTCTTGCAGCCCCCGCGCCAGCACGATCGAAGCGAAGAAATTGACGTGGAACACCTCGCCCCACATGTGCAGGTCGGTCTCGAGCGTGTTGAGCCGCCGCCCCCCTTCACCCTTGGGCGAGATACCGGCATTGTTGACCAGCGCATGCAACGCGCCGCCATCCAGCCGCGTCCGGATTTCTTCGACAATCTCGATCGTTCGGTTCGGATCGCTCAGATCCACCTTTACATGGTCCCGTTCACCGCCGGGCCAGGGGCATTCGGGCGAGAAGGGTTGGCGCGAACAACTGATTACCCGCCAGCCTTCGGCGGCAAATTTCTTGACCGTGGCATGACCGATGCCCCGGCTTGCCCCGGTCAGCAAAAGGGTTTTGACACCCTGATCTCTTTCACCCATATCGCCTGACCCCAACCTGTCGCGCTATCCTGCGCCGGCCAATGCGCGCTCGTATTCCTGTCCCGGTATCGCATCCAGCAGGCTTTGCGCATAGGCGGTATCAGGATTGTGCAACACTTTTGCGGTCGGGCCGGTTTCGACTATCGCGCCCTTCTGCATCACGATGATACGGTCGCAGATGCGCGCCGCGACCCGCAGATCATGGGTGATGAACAGCATCGACAGCGACAATCGCGTGCTGAGGTCCGCCAGCAGGTCCAGCACCTGCGCCTGAATGGACACGTCCAGCGCCGAGACGGCCTCGTCCGCGATGATGATCGACGGGTCCAGCGCGAGCGCCCGGGCGATGCCGATGCGCTGGCGCTGGCCGCCCGAGAATTCATGCGGGAACCGCTGCATCGCCGAAGCGTCCAGCCCGACCATGCCCAGAAGCTCGCGCGCACGCGTCATCGCCTCGGTGCGCGGCGCGCCATAGGCGATGGGGCCCTCGGTCAGGATGCGCGACACCCGCGCGCGGGGATTGAGCGAGGAAAACGGGTCCTGAAATATCATCTGCAACCTGCGGCGCCGGGCGCGCAGTTCGGCACCGGACAGATGCGCGATATCCGCCCCCTCGACGATCACACGACCGGAATCCGGATTGACCAGCCGGGCCAGACAGCGTCCGACCGTGGATTTGCCGGAACCGCTTTCCCCGACGATGCCGATGGTCTCTCCGGGGAACAGATCGAAACTGACATCCTGCACCGCCTTGACCACGCGAGGCTTGCCGAAGAAACTGCCCGATCCGGTGCGAAACGTCTTGTTCAGACCTTCGACACTCAGAACGGGGTCGCTTTGGGCCGCCGGTGTATCCTCTTGCCCGGTCAGGCGCGGGATCGCGTCGATCAGCGCGCGGGTATAGGGATGTTGAGGGCGCAGCAGCACCTCGTCCGCGGTGCCGCTCTCGACGATTTCGCCCGTCTGCATCACGATCACCCGATCCGCGATATCCGCCACCACTCCGAAATCATGGGTGATGAAGATCACCGCCATGCCGCGCGCCTGTCGCAGATCTTCAATGAGCTTCAGGATTTGCGCCTGCGTGGTCACGTCCAGCGCGGTGGTCGGCTCGTCGGCGATCAGGATATCGGGTTCCAGCGCCAGCGCCATTGCGATCATCACCCTCTGGCGCTGACCGCCCGACAATTGAAAGGGATAGGCCTGGATCGCCGCCTGCGGGTCGGGAATGCCGACCTCTTCCAGCAGTGTCAGCGCTCGTGCGCGTCGCTCGGGCGGAGTCAGCCTGCCATGGGCCTCGAACACCTCGGCGATCTGTGCACCCACCCGCATCAACGGATTGAGCGCGCTCAGCGGTTCCTGAAAGATCATCGAAATGCGCCGTCCGCGCAGATCCAGAAGTTGTTTCTCTGACAGCCTCAGAACGTCCTGCCCGTCAAAGGTGATGGTTCCGCCTACAGG
Source organism: Alphaproteobacteria bacterium (assembly GCA_030431825.1). Classification (GTDB taxonomy): domain Bacteria; phylum Pseudomonadota; class Alphaproteobacteria; order Rhodobacterales; family Rhodobacteraceae; genus Sedimentitalea. The sequence continues at coordinate 71,613 of JAUIIJ010000021.1, read as the reverse complement.
CCTGACCCCCTGGGGCAGCAGGCCCATAACCGCGTTGGCAGACATGGATTTGCCCGACCCGCTTTCGCCGACGATGCAGAGGATCTCGCCTGGGGTCAGGTCGAAACTGATGTCATGGGCCGCATAGGGGCGGTCCGCGCCCTTGGGCAGGGCGATGGCAAGATCGCGGATGCTCAGCAAACTCATTCGGATCTCCTCGTCAGGCGGGGATTGAGCGCGTCATTAAGCCCCTCGCCGATCAGGTTCAGCGCGAGGACCGTCAGCAGGATTGCCATGCCGGGCAGGAAAGACAGCCACCAGGCGGTGCGGATCACCGTACGCGCCGCACCGATCATGTAGCCCCAGGACATGATATTGGGATCGCCCAGCCCCAGAAAGGACAGCGAGCTTTCCAGCAGGATCGCCTGCGCCACCATCAGCGAGGCGAGCACGATGATCGGCGGCAAGGCGTTGGGCAGCACGTGGCGCAGGATGATCTGGCTGTTGCTCAGGCCCGACAGGCTGGCGGCCTCGACGAATTCGCGCGTGCGCAGGCTCAGGACCTCGCCCCGGACCAGGCGCGCCACCGGCGGCCAGGACACGATGGCGATGGCGATGATAACGAAGACCAGGCTGGGCTGGAAGATCGCCAGAAGGACGATCGCCAGGGCAAAGCTGGGGATGGTCTGAAAGAACTCGGTAAACCGCATCAGCGCATCATCGGTACGCCCGACGAAATAGCCCGCCAGCGCGCCGACAGGCACGCCGATGGCCAGCGCCACGATCGTCGAGACCAGCCCGACCAGCAGACTGACATAGGCGCCATGCGCCAGACCCGACAGCACGTCGCGTCCCAGTGCATCAGTGCCCAGCGGCAGCCCCTCTTGCGTAAACGGCGGCAGGAACGGGCGCTGCACCATCTTCCACGGGCTTTGCGGAAACAGGAAGGGCGCCGCGATGGCGGTGGCGATTACCACGGCAAGAATGACCAGCCCGATCACCGCGCCGCGATTGTGACGGAAACGTTTCCAGAAATCTCTCATCCTGTCAGCCTTATGCGCGGGTCAACGATGACATAGACGACATCGGTGATCAGATTGAACAGCAGCACCATCGCCCCGGAAATATAGAAGACCCCCAGGATCACGGCATAATCGCGCTGGTTGATGGCCTCGAACATCAGCCGTCCGATGCCGGGCCAGGCAAAGACGGTTTCGGTGAGGATCGCACCGCCAAAGATCTGCCCGGCCTGAAGCCCGGCGAGCGTGATCACCGGCAAGAGCGCGTTGCGCAGGATATGCCGACGCTGGATCACCCCGCGCTTCAGACCCTTGGCGCGGGCGGTCTTGACGAAATCCAGACGGCTGACCTCGAGCATCGAGGCCCGCGTCATCCGCATGTAGATCGCCATGAAGAACAGGCCCAGAGTGGTCGCGGGCAGGACCAGATGCTTCGCCACATCCATCGCATGGGCAAAACCGGTATAATTCGCGCCGATGGTCGCATAGCCAAATCCCGGCAGCCATTCCAGCCAGACGGAGAACACCAGCGACGCCATCAGCGCGACCCAGAACAGCGGCGTCGCGTAGAACAACAGTGCCAGCGTCGAGATGGCCGTGTCACCCCAGGAGCCCTGACGGGCCGAGGCGGCCACGCCCGCAATCACCCCCAGCACCAGCGACAGTACGAAGGCCACCCCGGTCAGCAGCAGCGTCGCGGGCAGGCGGTCGGCGATCAGCTGCGACACCGGCAACTGCTGGCGGTAGGAAAATCCGAGGTCGAATTGCACCGCCCCCTTCAGATAGGTCCAGAGCTGCACATAGAGCGGCTGATCCAGACCGAAGCGTTCGCGCAGGTCGGCCAGGAATTTCTCGTCCGCCGCACCGGCTTCGCCCGCCATGACCGCGGCCGGATCGCCCGGTGCGGCATGGATCAGCAGAAAATTGAAGATGAGGATGGCAAGCAGGATAAAGACCGCCTTTACCAACCTTCCGAGGATGAACTTTGTCACACTGCCCGCCCCGCTGTGAAATATGGTGGTGGTGTCCCGGGCCGCAGGGAACGCAGCCCGGAACCGTGGATCAGCCCCTAGTTCGCTTCGATCCAGACGTCGCGAAAGCCGTCATTGACGCCAAGAGCCGTGCTGACCGGGTTCTTGATGTTGCAGCGCGAAATCGTCGGGAACCCGAGCTCGAGAAGCCAGAGGTTCGGCACGTCGCTGACGATCTGGTCCTGGATCTTCTTGTAGGCCGCGCGCCGGTCCTCGGGGTTTGCCATCAGCGCCGCCTCGTCGAACATCCTGTCGATCTCGGGGTTCTGATAGTTGGCCACGTTGTTCCAGGGCGAGCCGGGTGCCGCATTGCTGCTCATGTAGGTCCGCGACACGCCAAGCGCCGGATCGCCATACTGATAAAGATAGGTGAAGGCGAGATCGAAATCGCGGTCGCTGATCTTCTGGTTCCAGCCGGCCACATCCGAAGGCACCAGTTCGACATTCATCCCGATCTCGGTCAGGTTCTGCTTGACCGCTTCGGCCCAGCGTTGCCAGGTCTCGCCATAGGGCAGGCCCAGCAGGCGGATGGTCTCACCGTCATAGCTCGACTCGGCCAGCAGCGCCCTGGCTTTCTCCGGATCGTAGGAGATATCGGGCGTATCCGCCGCATGAAAGCGCGTCGACGACGACAGCGGACCGGTTGCCACGTTGCCCAGGCCGTTCCACAGCGCATCGCGGGCGAACTGCCGGTCGAGCGCATGCATCATGGCCCGACGCACCTTCACATCGTCCAGCGGCTTGTTGTTCATGTTGATCCAGATCCAGGACAGCGGCCCGAAGAACTCCCAGCCCTTGTCCGTGATGCAGGTATTGTCCAGTTCGCGGATGCGCGGCACGTCGAAATTCTCGATCGATCCGCCCGGGAGCACGTCGACCTTGCCGGTCTCGTAGGCCACGGCGCGCGAGGCCGCATCCGGGATCACATGATAATAGATCTCGTCCACATAGGGTTTGCCCTCCATGTAGTAATCCTGGTTCTTGACCAGATGGATGTAGCTGCCCTTGACCCATTTTTCGAACTTGAAGGGGCCGGTGCCGATCGGCGTGTTGTTCGCCGGGTTGCTGGCGAAATCGGTGCCTTCATAGATATGCTTGGGAATCATCGGCGCGGTTCCCGGCTCGAAGATACCGAGGAACGGGCCAAAGGGCTGTTTCAGGTTGAACACCACGGTCAGTGGATCCGGCGTTTCGACGCTTTCGACGTGCTGCATGTAGGTGCGCGTGCGCGAATGTGCCTCGCGCAGAAACACATCCATCGAGAACTTCACATCCGCCGAGGTAAAGGGCGTTCCGTCGTGGAATTTCACACCGTCGCGCAGCTTGAAGGTATAGGTCTTGCCATCGTCCGAGATCGTCCAGGATTCAGCCAGCTGGCCCTGGGGTTCGAAATTGAAGTCATAGCGCAGCAGGCTCTCGTAGATGTCGCCAGCGACCATTTGGGTCGGCCCGTTCTGGATCAGCCCGATCATCAGCCCCGGCGGCTCGGGCTGGATGACGACATTCAGCGTGCCGCCGGCCTGTGGCGACGCATCCTGCGCGACCACCGGGGTGGCCAGCGCGAGCGCGGCGGCGGTAACAGCGGCAGCAAATTTGAGATGATTTATCATGGTTCCTCCCTGTTTCATCAGTATTTTCGATGGTGTGCCTTGCATCACCCGACCGGTTCGGACCCGGCTTGCACCAATTGGTGTTTCCAGCCGGGAATGGCGCGGCGGTCAGGTGGGTTTCAGCGTGTTTATGTATCCGACAATACCCTCCCTTGCGGTTTCGATATCCAGCCGCATGGCGGCACGGGCGGCGTCGCAGTCGCGGTTCAGACAGGCGGTTACGATCTCGTGGTGACGCCTGGTCATGTCCCGCACACCGGTCGAATAGTAATCGGCCAGCAATGGTCCCATCCGCAGCCAGAGCCGCCCCAGCACATCTACAAGCATGGGCATCCCTGAAATCTCGGCAAGCGCAAAATGGAACTGCTGGTTCAATTCGTTGGCCACCGCCCAGCGTTCGCTGTCGATTGCCTCCACATTGCGCGACACCAGCCGCTCCAGCCGGGCGATATCCTTTTGCGTGGCCAGGCTTGCGGTATGGGCGGCGGCCAGACTCTCGAGCTCGGCGCGGATATAGGACACCTCCAGATACTGTTCGACACTCAGCATCGGCACTCGCACGTCGCGGACCGTGCGTTGTTCGAGCGCATTATCGCGCAACAGCCGCTGCACCGCATCGCGCACAGGGGTCGAACTGGTGCCCAGGGTCTCGGCCAGACTACGGATCGTAATCTTCTGATTCGGACGCAGCTTGCCGCGAACCAGATCCTGGCATATGCGCCTGTAGATCGCGTCTCCCAGCGAGTCCCTGCTGATTTCTGTCATCACGCCCCCGTCCAGCCAACCCAAGCCGGGTAATCGTTCATGGCTCTAATTTTGATGCATCATGCATCATCTTTGTTGAAGCGGCAAATCAAAACTGCAATGGTGCCGGCAACCGGTTTCGTTGCGAACCGCCTCATTTCACGAAAGGTCCGACGATGAGAGTCTTCTTCGACGCGCGCCAATTGGGTCATGCGCCGACTACCTATTTCCGGCGCGGTGCCGCCATGCCACACCAGGAACAGCCCCGGCGCGCAGAGATACTGCGCGACATGCTGATCGGGGAAGGGTTCGAGATCGTCGCCCCCCGAGATCACGGGATCGCGCCGATCAAGGCGGTACACAATCCCGACTATGTCGATTTTCTGCCCGATGCGCATGCGCGCTTTGTCGCCGATGCCGAACCCGGCGCGCTCGCGATTCCCACGATGCATCCGGGACGGCGGCGCGGCAAGGAACCGAAGGACATTCATGGCCAGCTCGGCTGGTGGATGACCGATACCTCGACCCCGTTGACAGAAGGCAGTTGGGACGCTGCCTATTGGTCGGCCCAATGCGCTGTCGAGGCCGCAGAAGAGATCATGGCGGATCGGCGCGCGGCCTATGCCCTGTGCCGCCCGCCCGGGCATCACGCGATGCGCGATTGTTCGAACGGGTTCTGTTTCTTCAACAACGCCTGCATCGCCGCACATCACCTGCGTCAGAAGTTCGGCAAGGTCGCGTTGATCGATGTGGACGTGCATACGGGCAACGGTTCGCTCGATATCCTCTATGACCGGGGCGACATTTTCTTTTGTTCGCTGCATCCCGACCCGGCGACCTATCCGACCTTCTATCTGGGCCACGCCGACGAGACCGGCGCAGGCGAGGGTGCGGGCAAATCGCTGAATCTGTTGCTCGAGCAGGGCGCGGACGAAGCCGCGGTGCTGGCCGCACTCGACAAGGGCATCGCGGCGATCCGCGAATTCGGTGCCGAGGCGCTGGTCGTATCGCTGGGCTTTGACATGGCGGCGGACGATCCGCTGGCCGCAGTTGCGGTCTATCCGAACGGATTTGCGGAAATGGCGCGGCGTCTGGCGGCTCTGGACCTGCCCACCGCGCTGATACAGGAGGGCGGCTATCTGGGGCCCTCGCTGGCGGATAACGGGCGCGCCTTCCTGACCAGTTTTCGCGAGGCCACGGCATGAAGGATCATCCGACCGAAATGAATGGCGCCGAAAGCGTGCTGCGCAGCCTGCATGCGGATGGCGTAGAAATCTGTTTCGCCAACCCCGGCACCTCAGAGATGCAATTCGTCGACGCGCTGGACCGTACCCGGCTGATGCGCTGCGTGCTCGGGCTGTTCGAGGGCGTGGTCACCGCGGCGGCGGATGGCTATGCGCGTATGGCGGGCAAGCCTGCGGTGACGCTGCTGCATCTGGCGCCGGGCTTCGCCAACGCGGCGGCCAATCTGCATAATGCCCGCAAGGCGCGGGTGCCGATGCTGAACCTCGTCGGCGATCATGCCCTGCGCCATCAGAAATACGATGCGCCGCTGTCGGCGGATGTCGAAGGGGCCTGCGCGCCATTCAGCGACTGGCTGCGGATGGGCCGTGACGCGGGCAGCTTTGCAGCCGACGCGATGGAGGGCCTGGCCGCCGCCAAGGGCAAACCCGGGCGCATCGCCACGCTGATCGCCCCAGCCGATATCGGCTGGGATGCGGGCGGACAGATCGCCGATCCGGTTCCGTCGGTCGGGCCGGCACCGCTGGACGAGGCGGCCATGAACGAAGCCGTCGCGGCACTGGAAAGCGACGACAGGACGGTCATCATCGCCGGTCTGTCGGTGCTGGAAGATCCCGCCGCATTGGCCCTGCTGCAGGGGATCGCGGACAAGTGCGGCGCCGATATACTCGCTCCCACCTCGAACCGCCGGATGGAACGCGGGCGGGGCCGCGTTGCGGTCAAAAAGATACCCTATCCGATCAATGCCGCGCTGGACTGCCTGTCGGGCTACGCCCGCGCAATCCTGATCGAGACCCTGCCGCCGGTGGCCTTCTTTGCCTATCCGGGCAAGCCCAGCCTGCTGCTGCCCGACGACTGCCAAAAGATCGCTCTGACCGGTCCCGACGGGGACGGCCCGGGGGCGGTTTCCGCACTGGCCGACCGGATCGGCGCGCGCGCTGCCAGGGTACGCGATGCCGCCCCCCTGCCCATACCCCAGGCCGGCGGGATCACCCCGGCGGGCATCGCCGCCGTTCTCGCGAACACCCTGCCCGAAGGTGCCATCGTCGTGGACGAGGCGGTCTCCTCGGGCGGCGATCTCTTTGCCGGGGGCGATGCCGCCCCGCCCAATTCCTGGCTGGCACTGACCGGCGGGTCCATCGGCATCGGTATTCCGCTATCAGTCGGAGCGGCCATAGCATGTCCCGACCGCCCGGTTGTGACCCTCCAGGCGGATGGATCGGCGATGTATACGCTGCAAGGGTTGTGGACCCAGGCGCGCGAGGGGGCCAACGTTACCACGATCATCCTGGCGAACCGGTCCTACGAAATCCTCAAGGGCGAATTGCGCAACGTCGGCGCGCAGCCCGGGCCCGATGCGCTGAGCATGTTGAATCTCGACCGGCCCGACCTTGACTTCGTCTCGCTCGCGCGGGGCATGGGGGTCCCGGGACGCCGGGTCGAGGATATCGAAACGCTGCGGCGCGCCCTGCGCGACGCCGTGGCCGAACCCGGCCCGTACCTGATCGAAGCAATGATCTGAACCGCCCAAGAAAGGACAACCCATGTCTCTGGACCCCGGCCTGCGCGACCGTATCCTGCAATCTGTCTCGGACGGGTTCGACGAGCAGATCGCTTTTACCCAGAAACTGGTGCGGATGCCTTCGTTGCGCGGGCATGAACATCCGATTCAGGATTTTCTGTTCGGAACACTGCGCGACCGTGGCTACGCGATGGATCGTTTCGTCATGGACCGCGCTGCGATCGAGGCCCATCCGGGCGGTTCGAAATTCTCGGACCAGCATTCGGATGCGCCCATCGTGGTCGGTATTCACCGCCCGAACGCGGAAACCGGCCGCTCGCTGATCCTGCAATCGCATCTCGACGTTGTGCCCGAGGGCCTGCACGACATGTGGTCCAATCCGCCCTTTTCGGCCCGGATCGACGGCGACTGGATGTTTGGGAGGGGCGCGGCCGACATGAAGGCCGGCGCGGCGGCCAACATATATGCCCTGGACGCGCTGCGCCGGATCGGGCTGCAACCGGCCGCGACCGTCTATGTGCAATCTGTGGTCGAGGAAGAGTCGACCGGTAACGGTGCGCTGCAGACCTTTTTGCAGGGCTATACCGCAGATGCGGTGCTGATCCCGGAACCCGAGGATGAAATGCTGGTCAGGGCCAATACCGGGGTTCTGTGGTTCCAGCTTCAGGTGCGCGGCGTGCCGGTGCATGTACGAGAGATGGGTGAGGGGGCCAATGCGATCGATGGCGCGACCCGGTTGATCGCCGTCCTGCGCGAGATCGAGTCCGACTGGAACGCCGAAAAGGGAAAACACCCCCATTTCGAGGAAGAAGATCATCCGATCAACCTCAATATCGGCAAGATCGAGGGCGGCGACTGGGCCTCATCGGTGCCAAGCTGGTGCAATATCGACTGCCGCGTGTCGATTTATCCCGGACGCAGCGCCGAAGACGCCGGGCGTGAAATCCGCGAACGCATCGCAACCTTTGCGCAACAGGACAAGTTTCTCTCCAACAACCCGCCCAAGATCGTTTTCAATGGCTTTTTTGCCGAAGGCTATGTTCTGGAACCCGGCAGCGATGCCGAAGCGATCCTTGGCCGGGCCCATGAGGCCGCTATTGGCGCACCGCTGAAAGCCTTCATGACGGCGGGTTATCTCGATACGCGCGTCTACGCGCTCTATAACAAAATACCGGCGCTCTGCTACGGTCCGGTGTCGCGCAATATTCATGGCATAGACGAGTGCGTCAGCCTGTCCTCGGTCAGGCGGATCACCCGGGCAATGGCCCTGTTCATCGCCGAATGGTGCGGCGTCGAGCCGGTGCCGGAATGATGTCCGCTCCCGCGCGCGCCGGTGCCGCCCAGGCACCGATCGGAAACGACGGCCTGTCCCGGGCCGGGATCGACCCGCTCAGCCATGACGCCCCGGCAATCACCGTCGAACAGGCCGCGGATCTGGCGCGCGAGGTCTATGGAGTCATCGGCGAGATCCGGGCGTTGAGTGCCGAGAAAGACGCCAATTTCCGGATCACCCCTGACAGCGGGCCGCGGCTCTTGCTGAAGATCACGAATGCCGCCGAAGATCGCGGCGTCACCCAGATGCAGACCGATGCGCTGCTGCATCTGCGGGCGGTTGCCCCGGACCTTCCGGTGCCCCATGTCTGCCCGACGCTGTCCGGTCACGCCGCCCATATTCATGAAGCGATCGACGGACAGGAACATATGGTGCGGCTTCTGACATTTCTCGAAGGCGTACCGCGCAGCTCTGCCTCATGCCCGGTCACGCTGCATCACGACACGGGGCGGGTCCTGGCCCGGCTGACCCACGCGATGCGCGGATTTTTCCACCCGGCGGCCGGTCACGTGCTGCAATGGGACATTAAACAGGCCCATCTTCTGCGTCCGATGCTGAACGCTGTCGAAGAGCACGACCTGCGCATGCGGCTGACCCGGTTGATCGACAGGTTCGATGCCGAAATCGCCCCGCGCCTGCTGCATCTGCGCGCGCAGGTGGTTCATAACGACTTCAACCCTCATAATCTCCTGGTCGATGCCCGCGAGGCCAGCCGGCTGACCGGGGTGATCGACTTTGGCGACATGGTGCACACTCCGCTGGTCTGCGACCTGGCCGTGGCCTGTTCCTATCAGATCGCCGAAGGCTCGGAACCGATGGCCAATATCGCCCGGCTACTGGCCGGATATACAGAGGTTCTGCCACTGGAAACGGCGGAACTTGACCTGCTGCCCGATCTGATGCGGCTGCGTCATGCCACGATCCTGACAGTCGGCTCTTGGCGGGCCCGGCGATACCCGGACAACGCCGCCTATATCCGCCGCAATGCCGCAAGCTCGCTGCTTGGGCTGAGTACGCTGGACCAGATTGGCACCGACGCCGTGCGCGATATCCTGCGCGGTTCGGCACGGCTCTCGTTGGAAAGGGTGACATCATGACCATGATCAACGCGTTCGATAATGACGGCACTCCAAAGCTCGCCCCCGAGGAACGCGCCCTGATCGCCCGGCGCGACAGGGCGCTGGGGCCGGCCTACCGGCTGTTTTACCAGGACCCGATGCATATCCAGCGGGGCGAGGGCGTCTGGCTCTGGGATCGGGAGGGGCGCAAGTATCTCGACGCTTATAACAACGTGGCCTCGGTCGGGCACTGTCACCCCCGGATCGTCGCGGCCATCTCGGCGCAGCTTGGGGTGTTGAACACCCATACCCGTTATCTGCACGAGGATATCATCGGCTATGCCGAACGGTTGCTGGCAACCATGCCAAACCAACTGGAACATGTCATGTTCACCTGCACCGGGTCCGAAGCCAACGATCTGGCACTGCGCATTGCCCGCAGCCATACCGGACGTCAGGGCGTGATCGTGACCCGGCATGCCTATCATGGCGTGACCGAAGCGGTTTCGGAGCTCTCACCCTCGCTGGGAGACTTCGTGCCACGGGGGCCGCGGGTCCGGCTGATCGACGCGCCCGATGGTTTGCGCATTCCAGCGGCGCAGCAGGGCGCGCGACTGGCGGACGATCTGGCCAGTGCCATCGCCGAGATGCGCGCGGAGGGCATCGAACCCGCCGCGCTGATCGTCGATACGATCTTTTCCAGCGATGGCCTGCACCCCGATCCGGCCGGATTTCTCAAACCGGCGGTGGATCTGATCCGCGCCGAGGGGGGGCTTTTCATCGCCGACGAGGTGCAACCCGGCTTTGCCCGCACCGGCGACAGCTTCTGGGGTTTCCAGCGGCACGGGCTGGTGCCCGATCTGGTCACGATGGGCAAGCCGATGGGCAATGGATTTCCGGTGGCCGGGGTGGCAATGCGCGCCGGGCCGGTACGTGAATTCGGTGAGCGCGCACGCTATTTCAACACCTATGGCGGCAACCCGGTGGCCGCCGCCGCCGGCATGGCGCTGCTGGATGTGATCCACGAAGAAGCTCTGCAGGACAATGCCCGGATCATGGGCGCGCACCTCAAAACCGGTCTGGAGGACATCGCCACCCGGCATCATGCCATCGCCGATGTGCGCGGAGCCGGCCTGTTCCTGGCAGTGGAATGCGTGCTCGATCGCGAGGGCAATACGCCCGATGCCGCGCTGGCCGGGTTTGTGGTCAACCATATGCGCCACAACGGCGTGTTGATCAGCGCCACGGGCCCCGGCGGCAACATCCTCAAGATCCGCCCGCCGCTCATCCTGCAACAACCCGAGGCCGATCTGTTGATGACAGCGATCGACGAAGGTTTCAAAGCGGCAGCAACGAGGCGCTGACTGCTTGGCACGAAAACTGATCAGCGTTTGATCATATAATCGCTACCCGATGGCCTCGGTGTATCTTGATGGGTCCGGGATAATGCGCACAGGAGGGCGGAGATGTCGGACGTGGCGAGCTTGGGAGAAACAGACGCGAAAACGCGGACGTGGTCTCTCGCGAGCCCGGTTTGCCACGGAACCCCGGCGCTTCACGGGCTTTCACAAAACAGGAAACGTCGGTATAGCGCCGCCTGTGCCTTTAATTGCGGCGTTGCCGTCGCCTATCGGGAATTTGCCCATGTTCGTCGTCACCCTGCTCAGCGCCCCGGAAACCTCTGGCCTTCAAGCCTCGCTGGTCGAGTCCCTGCGCAATGCCTGGGGGGGCGGCGATGCCGTTTGGCTGGCCCCGGACATTGCCGCCGAGTTCGCCCTGTCGACGCGGCCCGACAATCAGTGGCAGGTCTGGGAGGATTTGCAGAAGATGCAGATCGACCTGGTGATCCAACCCGCCGAGGGGCGCCGCAAGAAGATGCTGCTCGCCGACATGGACAGCACGATGATCCGGCAGGAATGCATCGACGAACTGGCGGACGAGGCTGGCGTGGGCGAGCGCGTCAAGGAGATTACCGCCCGCGCCATGAACGGTGAACTGGATTTCGAGGCTGCGCTGACCGAGCGTGTGGGGCTGCTTGCCGGGCTGGATGAATCCGTCATCGCCAGGGTGCTGGCGGAGCGCATCACCCTGATGCCCGGCGGGCCGCAACTGCTGGCGACGATGCGGGCGAACGGGGCTTATGCTGCGCTTGTCTCGGGAGGGTTCACCGCCTTTACCCAGGACGTCGCATCCCGGCTGGGCTTTGACGAAAACCGCGCCAACACGCTGCTCGCGGCGCACGGCAAGCTGACCGGCGAGGTGCAGCGCCCGATTCTGGGACGTGCCGCCAAGATCGAGGCGCTGGAGCAGATCACGGACCGGCTGGGTATCGCGGAGGCGGATGTGATCGCGGTCGGCGACGGGGCCAACGACCTTGGCATGCTGGGTCGCGCGGGCACGGGCGTAGCGCTGCACGCCAAACCTTCGGTGGCGGCGCAATGCGATGTGCGGATCAACTTTGGCGACCTGACATCGCTGTTGTATCTGCAAGGATATGGCCGGGATGATTTTGTAGAAGCGTGAACTTCCGCCAATTGGCAGACTTTCAATGGCAGACTTTAATTAACTGTTGCGTTAAATAACGAATCGGTTAAACATCAGACCATGACGGACCTGACACGAACCTTTGCGGCACTATCCGACCCGACGCGCCTGACCATGGTCGAAAGGCTGATGGCACAGGGTGAATTGCCCGCTGGCGCGCTGGTGGCGGGGTTCCGGATTTCGGCACCGGCGGTGTCACGTCATCTCAGGGTATTACGCGAGGCCGGATTGATCCACCAGCGCGCGGCAGGCACCCATCGCTATTACGCGGTCCGGCCCGAAGCGATGCAGAGCATCGCGCGCTGGACCATGGATCACCGCAGCTTCTGGGAGGGCAGTCTCGAGCGGTTGGACAACCTTCTGGCGCTGAACCCCGATACAATGGACACGGCATGAAAGACACACATGATCTGGAACTGATACGGGACTATCCGGTCAGGGTCGACAGGCTCTGGGACGCCGTCACCCGGCCCGGGGAAATCGTGCAATGGTTCGGCACCGAGGGCGTGCGCCTTGAAACCTGCGAGATGGATCTGACCCGCACCGGCCCCTGGGTCTGCGTCATGGTCGGCAAGGACAGCGGCGATGTGTTCAAGGTGTCGGGGCAGGTCACCCATGTGCGTCCGCCGGATGCCAGCGGCACAGGGTCTGTCGGTTTCACCTGGGGCTGGCACGACGAAAACGACCAGCGCGGCGCAGAGAGTCATGTCACCTTTGCCGTCGACGCAACAGAGAGCGGCGCGCGGTTCACCCTGACCCATCGCCAGTTCGATACGCTCGACTCATCGCAAAGCCACGGCCGTGGATGGATGTCGACCCTGAACAAGCTCGACCGGCTGCTGGCCCAGGAGCCAAAATTCTCAACCAAGGAGTAAGACGATGCCAAATTTTCTTTTCGTGTATCATGGCGGCGGCATGCCGGAAACGCAGGAAGACATCGACAAATCCATGGCCGCCTGGGGCAAATGGATGGAAGATAACGGCCCGAGCCTCGTGGAGCCGGGAAATCCCGTGGGAAAGTCCAAGACCGTCAGCGCCTCTGGCGTCGCGGATGATGGCGGCGCCAATCCGGCCTCGGGCTATACGATTGTCGCTGCCGACGATATCGACGCGGCCTGCGCGATCGCAAAATCGAACCCGATGGTGGTAGACGGCTCGGGCTCGGTCGAGATTGCCGAAATCGTCGCGATTTGAACTTGCCGTCGCGGCGCTCAGGCGAGCGTCGCGACCGGTCTGATGACCCCGCATTCCATGCCGCGCCGGTTCAGGATCGGGGCATTCATGAATTTCCGTGTGGCAGGATGATCGGCGTCGAGCACGCCAAGGCTGACGAGAAGCGCGGCAATCGTACATTCCGCCGCCCGTGTACCGCCATCGACGATCTTGAGCGCAATCCCCATGCGCTTTTCCGGGACGATCGCGACAAAGACCGCCTCGGCACCGGTCTTGATGGCGGCCCCCCCCCCCATCGCGCGCATCAATTCGGTACAGGCCCGCCCTTCGCCCGCCACCAGTTCGGGATGCGCCATCATAGCGGCGGTCAGGCTCGCGGCCGCCTCGCTCTGGCGGTCGGAGCGGTCCTGTGCCGATGCGAAAAACGCCATGGACCGCGCGAGACCGTGCAGGGTCGTCGCGAAATTGGGCGCGGAACAGCCGTCGATCCCATAGCCGGGGCTTTCCACCCGGGTGGTCTCTTCGATCGCCGACAGGCTGGCCTGCTGCACCGGGTGATCGACCTCGACATATTCCGGACCCGCGCCCATATGCGCGGCCAGCGTCAGAAAGCCCGCATGTTTGCCCGAACAGTTGTTGTGAATCTGGCAAGGGCTTTCATCGGCGCGAATCAATGCGTTGCGCGCCGGTCTGTCGTCGGGCTCCTGCGGACCACAACGGAGATCGTCCACGCCCAGACCCAGTTGGTCGAGCCATGCCTTCACCCGGTCGGTATGGATGGCCGCACCATTATGCGACGCGCAGGCCAGCGCCAGTTGCTCGCTGCTCAGCCCGAACTTGTCGGCGGCGCCCGATGTAATCAATGGCAGGGCCTGAATCATCTTGCAGGACGAACGCGGATAGATCACCGCATCGGGATTTCCAAAGGCGCGCACGATCTGGCCGCTGTCGTCACAGATCACGGCATGGCCCATATGCACGCTTTCGAGCAGCGAAGCCCGCCATATTTCGGTCATTGGAACAGGATCGGTCACGTCAGCCCTCACAACTTGGCGAAATCCTGCCAAATGGCCTTTCGCCGGTGGTGAAACTTACGATATTGTGTATGTGTCGGCAAGCAGCGGGGCGTGCGTCAAGACGATTGCAAAGGTCGCTCGAACTCCCCTGAAATCATTGAGGTCTAGGACAGTCTGGAGGCTGTACACATGAAATCCTATCTTGCCCGCATCGTGGCGGGTCTGTGTCTGGCCAGCATGGCCACCATCGCACCAGCGCAGGAACAGAGCACCAACCGGGTCGCCGCCAAGACCGACTGGAGTGTCTTCGTCGAAAACGATCCCAAGGAGTGCTGGAGCGTTTCGGCGCCCAAGGAAACCGTCAACACCCGCGACGGGCGGGTTGTCGCGGTGCGGCGCAGCGATATCCTGCTGTTCGTGTTTTACCGACCCGGCTCGGACGTCAAGGGGCAGGTCACCTTTACCGGCGGTTATCCTTTCGCGCCCGGTTCGAGCGTGAACCTGAACATCTCGGGCAATGAATTCGAACTGTTCAGCGAAGGCGAGTGGGCCTGGCCGGCGACCGCGGCGGACGACGCCAAGATCATCACCGCGATGAAGCGCGGCGCCGAGGCAACCATCACGGCGCGCTCGGCGCGCGGCACGCAAACCAAGGATACCTTCTCGTTGCTGGGGTTCACCGCGGCACTGGAAGACGCGGAAAAGCGCTGCGGCGGCTGATCCGCACCACCGGAATTGTACAAGTTTGCGGCCTTACCGTATGATCGGTAGGGCCGAATTGTTTTGAAATGAGACGGAAACCCTATATAGGGACGATCTTGCTCCGCAACTCGAAGGTATACCCATGTCCGCGACCGCGCCGATCACCCAGGACGTGATGACCATTCCGCGCAAATTGCCCGAAGGGCCGATCAATCTGGTCGGGCTGACCCGCGACGCCATGCGCGAGACCCTGATCGCCCACGGCACGCCGGAGAAACAGGCCAGGATGCGGACCGGCCAGATCTGGCAATGGATCTATCAATGGGGTGTACGCGACTTTGCCAGCATGACCAACCTGGCCAAGGCGTATCGCGCGCAACTGGCCGAGACATTCGTGGTCGAGATCCCCGAGATGGTCAGCCGGCAGGTCAGCAGCGACGGCACCCGCAAATACCTCGCACGTATCGCGGGTGGTCACGAGGTCGAGGTGGTCTATATCCCCGAAGATGATCGCGGGACGCTCTGTGTCAGCTCGCAGGTTGGATGCACCCTCACCTGTTCCTTCTGTCACACCGGCACCCAGAAGCTGGTGCGGAACCTGACGGCGGGCGAGATCATCGGTCAGGTGATGATGGTACGCGACGATCTGGGTGAATGGCCGGAAATCGGCGCGCCCAAGGATGAAACACGCCTGTTGTCCAATATCGTGCTGATGGGCATGGGCGAGCCGCTCTACAATTTCGAGAACGTCCGCGATGCGATGAAGATCGCGATGGACCCCGAAGGCATCCAGCTCAGCCGCCGCCGCATCACCCTCTCCACCTCGGGCGTTGTGCCCGAGATTACCCGCACCGCCGAGGAAATCGGCTGTCAGCTGGCGATCAGTTTTCACGCCACGACCGACGAGACGCGCAACCTCCTCGTGCCGATCAACAAGCGCTGGAACATCGAGGAACTTCTCGCCGCGCTGGCAGCCTATCCCAAGGTCTCCAATTCCGAACGGATCACGTTTGAATACGTGATGCTCAAGGACGTGAACGACAGCGACGAAGACGCGCGCCGCCTGATCGACCACATCCGACGCCACCAGATTCCCGCCAAGATCAACCTGATCCCGTTCAACGAATGGCCCGGTGCGCCCTATCAACGGTCGTCCAACAACCGCATCCGCGCCTTTGCCGACATCATCTACAAGGCCGGCTATGCCAGCCCGATCCGGACCCCCCGCGGAGAAGACATCATGGCCGCCTGCGGACAATTGAAATCCGCCACCGAACGCGCCCGCAAATCACGCCGCCAGATCGAGGCCGAGGCCGGGCTCTGACGCATGCCGCTGCGTCGGCGCGACATCCTGATCGCCGCCGGGCTGATCGGGGCGACCATCGCCCTGCCGCGCCTGACAAACCTGTTCAGGCCCGAGTTCACCTTTGAACCGATCCCCGGCCTGCCCGGGTTCCGGCGCATCTCCGGGCAAGCGCAGTCGAGCGCTCCGCCGGTCTTCAGCGGCATCGAATCCGTGGATCCTACGGATATCCAGCGCCGCCGCGAGGTTGCGAGTGACCCGTGTGGCGCCGCATTCGGGTCGCAAAGCTGGCCGGACGGGCATGTGCCGGTCGCGGTCTTTACCGACTACAACTGTCCCTATTGCCCGGCGCTGAGCGCAATCGTCATTGACCTGATCACCTCGGGCGCGCCCATTTCGGTCACGTGGCACGACCTGCCGGTGCTGGGCCCGCGTTCAGAGGCTGCGGCGCGGGCGGCGATTGCGGCAGATGCGCAAGGCCGCTATCTGCCTGTACACGAACAGCTGATGCGCACGGTCCTGCGCCCCGGTCCACGGGCATTGCGCAGCCTGGCGGAACGTTTCGATCTTGATACCGCCCGGTTTCTGCGGGACGAAGCCAGCCCCGAGACGCGAGAGCGCCTTGCACACAGTGACGCCGTGGCCAAGAGTTTCGGGATCTTCGGCACGCCATCCATGCTGGTCGGGCGCACGCTGGTCATCGGTCGGATCGACCGCGCCTGGTTTGAATCGCTGATCGCGATCGAGCAGGAACTGGGCATGATGCCTTGTGGTTCGTCAAGCGGAGGCGGCGCCGGTTATAGCATTTCGCGATAAATCTGTATCACCTAACGCTGCCTGAAATCAAAGATTTCAACGCGTTAGCCGATGCGAGATGTTTCGAGTCAATCGCGAAACGCTTTAGCGCCCGGGAATGCTGTCACGGGCCGGGGCGGGTTCCCAATTGTCGATGATCT
Organism: Alphaproteobacteria bacterium; assembly: GCA_030431825.1. Lineage (GTDB taxonomy): Bacteria > Pseudomonadota > Alphaproteobacteria > Rhodobacterales > Rhodobacteraceae > Sedimentitalea. The sequence goes on along the minus strand of JAUIIJ010000021.1, from coordinate 54,381 downwards.
TTACGGCCTCCTCGGCGGTCTCTACAAACGAGAACAGGTCGAGATCCTCTGCCGAGATGGTCCCCGCATCGGACAGGGCCTCCCAGTTGATCACCTTTTCCCAGAAGGCGCGACCGAACAGCAGGAAGGGCACCCGTTCCATCCGGCCGGTCTGGATGAGGGTCAGCGACTCGAACATTTCATCGAGCGTTCCGAACCCGCCGGGAAACACGCAGATCGCCCGCGCGCGCATCAGGAAATGCATCTTGCGGATCGCGAAGTAATGAAAGTTGAAGCTCAGTTCCGGGGTCACATAAGGATTGGGCGCCTGTTCATGCGGCAACACGATGTTCAGACCGATGGACCGTCCGCCGGCCTCTGCCGCGCCGCGATTGCCCGCCTCCATCACGCCGGGGCCACCGCCGGTGACAACCACGTTCTCGCGCCCGCCTGTGCGAAGAGAGGTTTCGGTCATCAGCCGGGCAAACTCCCGCGCCTCATCGTAGAAATGGGAAAGTTCCGCGAGCGTTTTCGTGCGTGCGCCGGCCTTGTTTTCCGGCGCGGGGATACGCGCGCCACCGAACATGACGATGGTGCTCTCGATGCCGTGCTCGTTCAGCAACAGGTCCGGCTTGAGCAACTCTAGCTGCAGACGCACGGGGCGCAGTTCGTCGCGGCACAGGAAATCGTCATCTGCAAAGGCCAGCCGATAGGCCGGAGAGCGGGTCTGGGGCGTATCCGGCACATGCTCCGCGGTGTCGCGGTCGAGATGGGCGTCGCGAAACGGGCTCTGGCGGTCGTCGTTCATCGAGGTGATCCATGCTTGCGTGTTCGTTTCAGCCCTATAGGGTTCCGCGCGGCAAGACCAGCAAGAGGGCATGGAAATGGATTGGAAATCAGAGATTGACGCCGCGGCGGCCCGGATCGACGGGCATGTTGTCAGAACGCCGTTGCTGCAACTGGATGCTGCTGGCCTGCCGTATTCTGTGCAACTCAAGCTGGAACAGATGCAACATACCGGCAGCTTCAAGGCGCGGGGGGCATTCAACACATTGCTTGGCGAACCGGTTCCCGAGGCCGGCCTGGTCGCGGCGAGCGGGGGCAACCACGGGGCCGCCGTGGCCCATGCCGCCCATCGGCTCGGCCACGCCGCGCATATCTTCGTGCCGGAAATGGCCGGAGCGTCCAAGATTGCCCTGATCCGATCCACCGGAGCCGCACTGACCGTGGTGCCCGGCGACTATTCCAACGCCTTGCAGCTGGCACAGGATTATGAGGCAAGAACCGGGGCCAAACAGATCCACGCCTATGATGCCCCGGCCACGGTTGCGGGCCAGGGAACCTGTTTGCGCGAATGGGAGGCACAGGGTCTTGCGGCGGATACCGTCCTGATCGCCGTCGGCGGCGGCGGCCTGATTGCGGGGGCGCTCGCCTGGCTTGCCGGCAGGCGCAAGGTGGTTGCTGTCGAACCCGAAACCTCCTGCGCGCTGCACGCCGCACTCACCGCCGGGGAACCAACCGATGTCGAGGTCTCAGGCATTGCCGCCAATGCGCTCGGGGCGCGGCGCATCGGGTCGATCTGCCTTGATCTCGCGCAGGCACATCTCGGCGACTCCGTCCTTGTCGACGACGACGCCATCCGCACCGCGCAACGCGCCCTGTGGCAAAGCAGTCGCCAGCTCGTGGAACCCGCCGGTGCCACCGCGCTTGCGGCGCTGATCTCGGGTGCCTATCGCCCCGAGCCCGGCGAAAAGGTTGCGGTGCTGGTCTGCGGCGGCAACATCGCTCCCGATCCGTTGCAGGAATAGCAGCATGAGCCTCAGCCTTTTTGCCTATCCACCGAGCGTCTATTGCCAGATCGTTCGCATGGCGCTGCACCATCTGGGACTGACAGCGCAGATGATCGAGGTGAATCCGTTCACGGGCATCGGCGACAATCCGCATCCGTTCGGGCTTGTACCAACCTTGCGCGACGACGAGTTCGAACTGTGGGAAACCTGCGCCATCCTGCGGTATCTCGATGCGCAATACGCGGGTGGTCGGCTGTCCCCCGCTTCCCCGCGCGCCGTCGCGCGGATGGTGCAGGTCCAGAGCATCGCGGATTCACAGGCCTACTGGCCGCTCGTCCGCATGGTGTTTTCCCAACGTGTCTTTGCGCCGCAGCATGGCGAGGCCCCGGACGAAACCCGTATCGCCGACGGGATGGCGCGTGCCGCACCCGTCCTGGCGGCACTCGACGATATCGCGCGCGAGGGGCTGGTTCTCGCCCCTGGCCATGTCTCGCTCGCCGATATCCACCTCGCGCCGATACTCGGCTTTTTCAACGCGGCACCCGAAGGTGCCGCCGCGCTCAACCGGTATCCCGCGCTGCATCGCTGGTTCGTTGAAATTGGCGCGAACCCCGCCTATCGCGATACCTGTCCACCGCTGACACGCGCCAGAAGCTGATACACCGCTTCGCGCGCATGGTTCACGTTGTTTGTCGTCGCGCGCCCCGCTATAGGGCAGTCAACGATTGATCACAGGAGACTCGTCCATGTCCAACGCGCAGCTGGAAACCGCCATCGAAGCCGCATGGGAAGCACGCGACACGATCACGCCCGCCACCACCGGCGAACAGCGCGAGGCCATCGAAGACACGCTGAACGCGCTTGACAGCGGCGCCCTGCGCGTGGCCGAGAAACAGGCCGACAACAGCTGGCACGTGAACCAGTGGGCGAAAAAGGCCGTGCTGCTCGGGTTCCGCATCAAGGACATGGAGCAACATGCCGGTGGCCCGCAGAACGGCGGCTGGTGGGACAAGGTCGACAGCAAATTCGCCGGGTGGGGTGACAATCAGTGGAAGGCGGCAGGCTTTCGCGCCGTCCCCAACTGCGTCGTGCGCAAATCGGCCTATGTCGCGCCGGGCGTGGTCCTGATGCCGTCCTTTGTCAATCTCGGGGCCTATGTCGACGAGGGCACAATGGTCGATACCTGGGCGACGGTCGGTTCCTGCGCGCAGATCGGCAAGAACGTGCACCTGTCCGGCGGCGTCGGCATCGGCGGCGTTCTTGAACCCATGCAGGCCGGCCCGACCATCATCGAGGACAATTGCTTTATCGGCGCACGCTCGGAAGTGGTCGAGGGCTGCATCGTGCGCGAAGGCTCGGTTCTGGGCATGGGTGTGTTCATCGGCCAGTCCACCAAGATCGTCGACCGCGAAACCGGCGAAGTGATGTATGGCGAAGTGCCGCCCTATTCCGTCGTCGTTGCCGGGTCGATGCCATCAAAGAACAACATCAATCTCTATTGCGCGGTGATCGTGAAGCGGGTGGATGCGAAAACACGTTCGAAAACCGGCATAAACGAGCTTTTGCGTGACTGAGAAGCAGCAGAAAAAACCCTCGCGCCAGCAGGTCTATACCCTGCTGGTGCAGATCGGGCGCAAATCGGGCGACGGGCTGCCCGAAGAGGCCACCGGCGCGGCGCTGATGTGCTTCGCCAGCGGCATCGACGAAGCCGAGGCGGTGCGCGAAACCGTGGCGATCCTGAAGCAGGCAGACACCGCACCGCTCGACGTAACCGGCTATGGCACGCTTGCGGATCGCGAGGCTGCAGGGCACGAGATCGACGAGGACGAACGCGCCCTGATGCAGCGTGCCCTGGACGAGAACTCGGTGATCGTGGCGCAGATGACACCGTTCTTCGGAGACGAGGCCTGATCAGTCCGCCGTCCAGCCACCATCGACCAGCAGCGACGTGCCAGTGACCAGCCCTGAGGCATCCGATGCCAGGTACAACGCGGCGCCCATGATATCTTCGATCTCTCCGACCCGGCCCAGCTTGATCTTTTCCCTGATCCACGCCGCGCGATCCGGACGATCGAGTGTCACCTGGCTGAGCGGGGTACGGATGAATGTCGGAGCGATCGCGTTGATACGGATGTCGTAGGGCCCCCACTCGATCGCCATCGCCTTGATCATCCCCTCAAGCCCCCATTTCGACGCGCAATACACCGTCCGGTCCATGCCGCCGACATGGCCCATCTGGCTGGACAAATGAATGATCGATCCTCGCTTTCCCGCCTCTTTCAGCGCCCTCGCGGCCCATGTCGACAGAAAATAGGCAGACCGCAGGTTCACGTTCATCACCTGATCAAAATCAGCAGGTTCCGTTTCGAACGCCGGCTTGGGCAGTGCCGCGCCGGCCGAGTTGACCACGATGTCAAACGGGCGCCCGTCAAGCGCGCCGGCCAGTTGCTCCAGATCGCCCTGATCCAGTTGCAGGGCCTCCGCCGACCAGCCCCGCGCCGTCATCTCGTCAACCGTGGCGGCAAGGCGCCCCATCCCGCGCGCGGCACAGACCACATGCGCACCGGCCTCGGCCAGCGCCACCGCACATCCCTGACCGATACCGGAAGACGCCCCGGTGACAAGCGCGGTCTTGCCCACAAGGCTGAAACTCGGCGGGGTCGGCAATGTCGTCATGCGGTGTCCTTCAGGTTCGGCTGCGCACGCATTTGAATCGAAACACATGTTGCCTTCAATCGGTAATATTGTTCTTTGCTTTCGATGCGTAGGGTCCTAGCGTGCGCCCCATGAGCAGCAGCATTCATGACAGCAGCTATTCGTGGTTTCGACTCGGCATCACCCTGCTGATCGGCATGGTCGCCAATGCGGGCATGTGGGCGGTCGTGGTCGTGATGCCGGCGATCGAGACCGAATTCGGTGCGGGCCGCGCCGAGGCGTCGCTGCCCTATACCCTGACCATGGTGGGCTTTGCGCTTGGCAATCTGCTGATCGGGCGCGTTGTGGACCGTTTTGGCGTGACGCTTGCCCTGAACGGCGCGGTGGCCGGCATCGTGCTCGGTTATGGCCTGGCGGCGCTGGCACCCAACATGGTCACGCTGTCGCTGGCGCATCTGGTTCTCGGACTTGGAACCGCGGTCGGGTTCGGGCCGCTGATCGCCGATATTTCGCACTGGTTTCTCAAGCGGCGCGGCATCGCGGTGGCACTGGCGGCAAGCGGCAACTATCTCTCCGGGGCGATCTGGCCGACAATGCTGGCCGACGTTCTCGCCGAAAGCGGGTGGCGGCAGGTTTATGTGACGCTGGCCATGGTAACGATTGCCGTCGTGGTGCCGCTGTCCATGCTCTTGCGCCGCCGCCTGCCGGAAGAGGCCCATCTCGCCGCGGAGGCCGCATCGGCGCTGCGCGCGCGCAGCGTCGGTCTCAGCCCGCGCACGTTGCAATACATACTCGGGTTCGCGGGAATCGCCTGTTGCGTGGCAATGTCGATGCCACAGGTTCACATCGTCGCCTATTGCGTCGGGCTGGGCTATGGTCCCGCAGTCGGGGCGGAGATGCTGTCGCTCATGCTGCTCGGTGGCGTTGTCAGCCGGGTGATTTCCGGGCTCGTCGCGGACCGGCTGGGCGGGGTCATGACCCTGTTGATCGGCTCGGTCCTGCAATGCGTCGCGCTGTTCCTGTACTTGCCCTATGACGGGATGGTGTCTCTCTACATCGTCAGCACGGTGTTCGGGCTCGCGCAGGGCGGCATCGTCCCGAGCTATGCGCTGGTGGTGCGCGAGTACATGCCCGCCAAGGAGGCCGGTGGCCGGGTCGGTTTCGTGATGATGATGACGATCATCGGCATGGCCCTGGGTGGCTGGATGTCGGGGTGGCTCTATGACCTGACCGGCAGCTACCAGATCGCATTCGTGAACGGCATCGTCTGGAACGGATTCAATATCGCGATCATGCTGATGCTGCTGATGCGATCACGCCCGCGCACGGGCCGCGCTGTCGCAACCGGATGATCCCAGGCATCAGGCCGGGGCCTGCCCTCCGGCGCGTTCGCGGGCAAGGCGCATCTGTTTCTGGCGCTCGCGGAACCGGTTCTTGTCGCTCTCCGAGGTTTCCGAAACGCAATGGTGGCACGAAACGCCCGCCTCGAATTCCGGGCGCGCCCTGTCTTCGGGGAGGATCGGGCGGCGACATCCGTGACAGAGCTCATGCGGGCCCTCTTTCAGCCCGTGTCCGACGCTGACCCGGTTGTCGAAAACGAAACACTCGCCATTCCAGGCACTGTCGGCCGCCGGAACCTCTTCGAGATACTTCAGAATCCCGCCCTTGAGGTGATAGACATCCTCGACTCCCTGCCCCAGCAGGTAGTTCGTCGATTTCTCGCACCTTATCCCGCCGGTGCAGAACATGGCGATCCGCTTGTTGTGAAACCGGTGCTTGTTTGCTTCCCACCAGGCGGGAAATTCTCCAAACGACCGGGTGCGGGGATCGACCGCACCCTCGAATGTTCCGATCGCCACCTCGTAATCGTTGCGGGTGTCGATGACGGCGACATCCGGATTGCGGATCAGATCGTTCCAGTCTGCCGGATCAACATAATGCCCGACCCGCGCCCTGGGGTCGATATCGGGCTGACCCATCGTGACGATCTCTTTCTTGAGCCGCACCTTCATGCGTCCGAACGGCGGCTCGTCACTGGTGGCTTCCTTCCAGTCCAGATCGGCACAGCCGGGCAATGACCGCACATGCGCCAGAACCGCGTCGATCCCCGCGCGTGACCCGGCGATGGTTCCGTTGACCCCCTCGGCAGCGAGCAGCAACGTACCCCTAACGCCCTGTTCCTGGCACAACGCCAGCAACGCGGGCTTCAGCGCGGCGGGGTCGGCGAACCGGGTGAAATGATAGAGCGCGGCGATGGTATACATGCGCCGCCAATTAGCCCCGCTTCCCGTGCGGCGCAAGGGCTCGCATTGACGCGGCCCGACCCTCCGCATACCCATGACGCAGGATCAAGGAGACATGACATGCCCCGCGCCCTTATCGTGATCGACGTACAGAACGATTTCTGCCCCGGCGGCGCACTCGCCGTGCCGGGTGGCGACGAGATCGTGGGCGGTATCAACCGGCTTATGGTCGATTTTCCTTCAGTGATCGTGACGCAGGACTGGCACCCGGCGCGGCATTCGTCGTTTGCCTCGTCACATGCGGGGAAAACACCCTATGACACGACCGAAATGCCCTATGGCGCACAGGTCCTTTGGCCCGATCACTGCATTCAGGGAACCACGGGCGCCAGGCTTCACGCCGATCTCAACGCCGACCGCGCCGACCTGATCATCCGCAAGGGCTACAATCCGGCGATCGACAGCTATTCCGCATTCTTCGAGAACGACCGGAGCACCCCCACCGGGCTCGAGGGCTATCTGCGCACGCGCGGGATCAACGATCTGACCATGGTTGGACTCGCCACCGATTTCTGCGTGAACTTTTCGGCGCTGGACGCGGCGCGGCTGGGTTTTGCCGTGACGGTTCGGACCGATCTCTGCCGCGCCATCGACCTCGACGGGTCGCTCGCCACCGCTCTGGACGGCATGAAGGCCGCCGGGGTCACGCTCGCCTGACCGCCCGTCAGCTTGCCGGGGGTCGGCGCGGTGGCTGCCGCGATATCTGAACCGCGAAAATGGCCAGCGTCACGATCAGCACGCCGACGACATCCATCGGTCCAAGCATCTCTCCCAGAAGGATCGCCGCGATCGCGACCCCAAAAACCGGATTGAGAAAGTGAAAGGTCGCGGCCCGCACCGGCCCGACACGATCCAGCAACATGAACCAGATCAGCGTCGCGGCCAGCCCCGGCACCAGCGTGGTGTAAAGAAACGCCAGCACAAGAGGCGTCGTCAGGTTGACGCGGATATCCTCGAACGCCAGCGACGCCACCAGAAGACAGGCCGCACCAACGAGCATCTGCAACCCGACAACCATCATGAAATTGCCGCCCGACGTGGCACCACGCACGGCCAGTGTCGCGAATGTCAGGGCGAGCACACCGATGATGCACAGCGTCAGACCGTACAGGTCGACACCCGCGGTAATGCGCGACCCCATGATCAGCGCCACCCCCAGGATCCCGGCAATCAGCCCGAAGACCCCAAGCGGACGCATTTTCTCGCCCAGCAAAAGCCAACTGGCAATCGCCAGCAGCAGCGGCATTGCCGAGGCGATGATCGCCGCAACGCTGGCCTGAACCGTCTGCATCGCGACAAAGTTCAGCCCGAGGTAAAGCGCGTTCTGACACACACCGAACAGGATCGTCGCATACCATTGTTTGCGGGTCAGGCGAAACCGCTGCCCCATCAGCAGGGCAATTGCGATCCCGATAACGCCGGACAACAGGAACCGCATCGCGAGCGAAAACAACGGCGATGCGTCCACCACGATAATGCGCGCCGAGGTGAAGGCCGAAGACCACATGAACGCAAAGGCAAGGCCCATCAGGACCGAGCGTAAATCCATCATCGGCGCATCGCCTTTCCCCTGGATTCCCGTGGCTCCTCCGGGCTGCACCGGCCCGCATGCCTGCAGGCGGCGCGACCGGCGTCTGCATACCGGTCCCTGCGGGTTTCAGGCGAGCAGCAGGCTGTCACGAACCGGGCTGTCACTTCGACACCGACCACTGCGACAGGCCGGCCTTCCGGTGGTCACGATACCGGGCCGCGCGTCTATCGGAGTCTGCCGCGCGACGGATCACGCCAGCGATTCCTGTTGCCTGTGCCATGTTGGTGTCCTTCCGCCGCGACCAACCAAAAAAGGGCCGCCACGGGCGACCCTTTCGGAAATCCCGGTATGATGCAAGATCAGCCGTTGACGCTGTCTTTCAGCGCCTTGGCGATGGTCATCTTGACAACCTTGTCCGCCTCTTTCTTGAACTGCTCGCCGGTCGCGGGGTTGCGGACCATGCGCTCGGGGCGTTCGCGGCAATAGATCTTGCCAACGCCGGGCAGGGTCACGGCGCCGCCGTTCGACACTTCGCGCGTGATCAGTCCGGTGAGCGCATCCAGTGCGGCGCTCGCGGATTTCTTGTCGGTATCCATATCCTCGGCCAGCGCGGCGACGAGTTGGGTTTTGGTCATCGGCTTCGACATTGTTTTTGCTCTCCTTCGTCTGCCCGATTTCTTGGGCCTCATCCCGCTTGTTTAACGGTATATTGTGTATAAACACAACGAATAGTGGGGCCTGACAAGCCAAAATGTGCTGGTTTTCGTTGTTTTTGGCCGAATTTGACCCGTCAGAGGAAGGCGGTTTCGTCAAATGACCGCAATTTCCTGCTATGCAACCTTTCAAGCGGCATGTTCCGCAGGGATTCCATCGCCCGGATTCCGATGCTCAGGTGGCGCGACACCTGTGTATTATAGAAATCCGACGCCATTCCCGGCAGTTTCAACTCTCCATGCAGCGGTTTGTCGGACACGCAGAGCAGCGTGCCATAGGGCACCCGGAAGCGATAGCCGTTCGCGGCAATTGTCGCGCTTTCCATATCCAGCGCGATGGATCTGCTCTGGCTGAGACGCTGCACCGGGCCGGACTGATCACGCAGTTCCCAGTTGCGATTGTCGATGGTCGCGACCGTGCCGGTTCGCATGATCCGCTTGAGGTCGAACCCGTCCAGTTCGGTCACCTCTGCCACCGCCTGTTCCAGCGCAATCTGGATCTCGGCCAGAGCCGGGATCGGGGTCCAGACCGGCAGATCATCGTCAAGCACGTGATCCTCGCGCAGATAGGCATGGGCCAGCACGAAATCGCCCAGCGCCTGGCTGTTGCGCAACCCGGCGCAATGCCCGACCATGAGCCAAGCATGCGGTCGCAACACCGCGATGTGATCCGTTGCGGTCTTGGCGTTCGAGGGACCGACCCCGATATTCACCAGCGTTATGCCCGAGCCGTCCTTGCGCTTCAGGTGATAAGTCGGCATTTGCGGCAGTTTCAGCGGCTGTTCGATCGGTGCCTTCGGATCGGTGATTTCGACATTATGCGTCGAAACAAAGCTGCAATAACCGCTGTCGGGATCAGCGAGCTGTGCCCGGGCATAGGCTTCGAATTCGGACACGTAGATCTGGTAGTTGGTAAACAGAACGTGGTTCTGGAAATGCTCGGGATTCGTAGCCGTATAATGCGACAACCGCGCCAGAGAATAATCGATACGCTGCGCAGTGAACAACGCCAGAGGTCCGGTGCCATTCGCCGCGATATGGGTGCCGTTGACGATGTCGTCATTGGTCGTCGACAGGTCCGGCACGTCGAACACATCGCGCAGGATGAAATCCGCAGCGCCCTGCTGGGGCACTGTCAAGCTGGCGTCATCTGCAACCGCGAAATGAACCGGCATCGGCGTGTCGGATGTGCCGATCATCACCGGAAGATCGTGATTTCGGATCAAGAGGCCGATCTGCTGCGTCAGGTAGTGGCTGAAAAGGTCCGGGCGGGTGATTGTCGTGGCATAGGTTCCGGGCGCCGCGATATGCCCGAAACTGAGCCGTGTATCGACTTGCGCATAGCTCGATGTCGTGATCCTCACCTCGGGATAGTAGGCGCGGATGCGATGGGCAGGCGCGCCATCGCGCATCGCCGCGCGAAACCGTTCCGTCAGAAAGCCCGTGGCCTCGGCATAAAGCTCGCACAGGCGCGCGACCGCTTCTCCGGCGTCGCTGTAGTCGCGGGGCTCCACGGGATCGGGCGTCAGGATGTCATTCACGCGAGGGTCTCCAGCACGTCGATCTGTTCGAACCTGCGCACGTCCACGAGGCCAAGATCGGAGATGCGCAATTCCGGGATCACCACCAGCGCCAGCAGCGAATGCTGCATATACGCGTTGTTGAGATCGCATCCGCAATCGCGCATCGCCTGCATCATGCGCTCGGCATCCCGCGCGACCTGTCGCGCGGGGCTGTCCGACATCAGACCGGCGATCGGCAGCTTGACCAGCGCCAGTTCCGTGTCGTCGCGAAACACGGTGATGCCGCCACCGACCTCGGCCAGACGGTTCGCCGCCAGCGCCATCTGCGCCCGGTCGGTGCCGACAACGATCATGTGGTGGCTGTCATGCGCCACCGTCGACGCCATCGCCATGCGCCCGCGGTAGCCAAAGCCCGAAACGAAGCCGTTTACCACGCCACCGGTGGCGCGGTGCCGCTCGACCAACGCGATCTGGCACACCGCACCCTCGCCTTCGACCACGCCATCCCGCACCGGCAAATCCTCTTGCAGTGCTTTGGTCGGGGCCTGGTTCTCGACCACACCGATAACATTCGCCCGCGCATGATTTGCGCCTTCCGGCGCGGTGATCTCGAAATCCCCGGCACTCAGCCGATGCCCGAGATGCACCGTATTGCGTGCCGTTTCCGGCCAGTCGTAATGCGGACAATCGACAAGGCAGACACCGTCCCGGGCGACAACCTCGCCCCGCGCCATGACGAGTTCGATCGGCAATTCGGACAGATCGGAACTCAGGATGACATCGGCCCGCCGCCCGGGTGTGATCGAGCCGATCTCCCGTTCCAGTCCGAAATGGCTCGCCGTGTTCAGGGTGGCCATCTGCAACGCGACCACCGGATCGCAGCCACACGCAATCGCGTGCCGCACCACCCGGTTCATGTGGCCGTCGTTGACCAACGTGCCGGAATGACAATCATCGGTACACAGAATGAAGTTGCGCGGGTCCAGCCCCTTTCGGGTGATCGCGGTGATCTGTTTTTCGACATCATACCACGCACTGCCCAGCCGCATCATCGACCGCATGCCCTGCCGCACGCGCGCAATCGCATCGGCCTCGCAGGTGCCTTCGTGGTCATCAGCAGGACCGCCCGCGACATAGGCCGCAAAATCGGCACCCAGGTCGGGCGAGGCGTAATGCCCGCCCACGGTCTTGCCCGCGCGTTGCGTCGCGGCGATTTCGGCGAGCATCCCGGGGTCCGCATTGGCAACCCCCGGAAAGTTCATCATCTCGCCCAAGCCGATGATCCCGGGCCATTGCATCGCCTCTGCGACATCCTCGGGCGAAATCTCGTGACCGGTGGTCTCAAGCCCCGGGGCGGACGGCGCGCAGGATGGCATCTGGGTAAAAATGTTCACCGGCTGCATCAGCGCCTCGTCATGCATCATGCGCACCCCCGCAAGGCCCAGCACATTGGCGATTTCGTGGGGATCGGTGAACATGCTGGTGGTGCCGTGCGGAATCACCGCGCGCGAGAACTCGGCCGGGGTCAACATGCCGCTTTCGATATGCATATGGGCATCGCACAGACCCGGAAGCATGTAACGCCCCCGCGCCTCGATCACCTGTGTGTCGGCCCCGATGCAATAGCTGGCATCCGGTCCGACATAGGCAATGCGGCCGCGTGCGATGGCAATGTCATGATCCGGCAAGAGTTCGCGGCTGTGCACATTGACCCAGATGCCGCCGCGAATGACGGTCTCTGCGGGTGCACGGCCGGCGGCGACGGCGATGAGTTCGGCGGCCACATCCGGCCAGGAGGGAAACGGGGTCTGCGTCATGGCGCAATTGTCCCGATTGCCCCGGCGGGCGCAACCCCTGAGCACACTTATCCGGTTCGGAACCGGCTCACCGTCAAAGCGCCCCGCCGACGTCCGGCTCGCCTTCAGAGCGCCACCGATTTCAACCGGTTGTAGTGTTTCAGCGCGGCGTCGTAGACGCCCTTCAGATGTTCAGGTACATGCGGCAACGGCCCTTCGGCGGCGGCAAAGCCGGTGCTCTTCCATACCGATCCGTACCAATGCGGGGCCCAGGCTCCGTCTTCGGGATGTCCGCCGCTCGGCCATGACAGCATTTTGGGCGTGAAAGGCAGACCGATCGCTTTGCACAAACGTCGAAGCATCCTGTCCGGGTCCTTGCGGATGTCGGTGCTGTCGATCACCACCGGGCTGCCCTGCCATCTGTTCACCTCGTCGAAAAGTTCGGCCTGTTGGGCAAAACCGATATCATCGAGCGTCGGGTCCTCGCGTTTGGCGGCGTAGCTCGCGATGACCCGTGCGGGATGCCGTATCAGAAAGACATTAACCATGCCGCGCATCCAGTCGCGCGACACTCCGGGCACCATGTGATGAGTCATGTGCTTCTGGTAGTAATGGGGCATGTCGCGGGGGATGGCGCCGGTGATCTCCTCGATCACCTCGCGGGGGTCGGTGGATTGCGCCCTGAGAATTGCGTCGCGCATGGGGTGATCCAGCCCGGTCTTCTCGAGATAGGCGGCATAGAACGGTTCATCCACGACGGCGCAATCGCCACGCGCACCGAACGAGTACATCATTGCCGTCGACAGGTTGCGCGGCCCCGACCACATCGCGATCCGCATCAGGCGCACTCCTTGTCGATCAGCCCCTTGTACAGCGCCCGAATCCGTTCGGTCACGGGGCCAAGCTGTCCATCGCCGATTGTCCGGCCGTCAATCGATCCGACGGGTGTCTGCGCTCCGAAGGTGCCCGTCAGAAACGCCTCGTCCGCCCCGTAGGTGTCGACAAGGCTGTAATTGCGTTCGTGCACGGGTATGCCATCGGCGCGGCACAGGTCGATCACCTTTTGCCGGGTGATCCCGTTCATGCAGTAGTCTCCGGTGCTGGTCCAAACCTCTCCCTTGCGAACGATAAAGAAGTTGCAGGCATTGGTCGTGTTCACGAACCCGTTGACGTCCAGCATGAGAGCTTCGTCAGCCCCTGCCTTTTCCGCTGCGATACAGGCCAGGATGCAGTTCAGCTTGGAATGGCTGTTCAGCTTGGGATCCTGCGTCATCGGCAGCCCGCGCAGGTGCGGTACGGTTGCAAGGCGGATGGGCCGGGGCAGCTGCGGGCGTGAATGTTCCATGATGATCACCACGGTCGGCCCCGATCTGCTTAGCGATGGATGTTGAAACGGACGCATCTTGACCCCGCGCGTCACCATCAGGCGCGCATGTGTATCGGTCTGCATGCCGTTGGCCTGCCGTGTCTCGTGCAACGCGGCGATCACCCCGTCGCGGTCCATACCGATATCGAGATCAATCGCCTTGGCCGCCTCGAACAGACGGTCCAGATGTTCGTCGAGAAACGCCCACGTCCCCTTGTAGAGCCGCAACCCTTCCCAAACCCCGTCACCCAGCATGAAGCCGCTGTCATAAACGCTGACGGTGGCCTGCGCCCTCGGCTTGAGTTCGCCATCCACGTAAATCAGGATATCCTCGTTCCGGGCGTCATCCTCGGCCTGATGGGTCGACATTTTTTCCGTCATCATACTCTCCCGAACCGCCATGCTGCGGTGCCTGGCGGTCACCTTGCGTCACCACGGCGTGACTTTTCATGTCATCGTCTTGCCCGGTCTCGGGCGACAAGACAACCTGTGCCGAGAAGGAGAGTGCAATGACAGCATTGAACAGATTCAAACCGATTCTTCTCGCCATCCTGATTGCGGCGGCGTTCTGGATCAAAGGGCAAGGCGCGAATGCCGCCGAACCACAGACCCTGACCGTGGCGGGGGGCTGTTTCTGGTGTGTCGAAGCCGATTTCGAAAAGGTGAATGGCGTATTGGGGGCGGTGTCGGGGTTCACGGGCGGGACAACTGCCAACCCGACCTACAAGCAAGTGACGCGTGGCGGAACCGGACATTACGAGGCGGTCCAGATCAGTTTTGATCCGGATGTCGTCAGCCGGAAGACCTTGCTCGCGATGTTCCTGCGGTCGGTGGACCCGACCGATGCGGGCGGGCAGTTCTGTGATCGTGGCGACAGCTACAGGACCGCAATTTTCGTCTCTGGCCAGGCGGAAAAGGCTCTTGCAAAGGCCGCAATCGACGATGCAGAGGCCGAATTGGGCCAGCGGATCGTCACGCCGGTTCTGTCCGCCGGACCCTTCTATCCGGCAGAAGCCTATCATCAGGACTATTACAAGGGGAATTCACTGGTCCTGACGCGGGCCGGCCCCAAGACACAGGCCAAGGCCTACAAGTTCTACCGAGACTCCTGTGGTCGCGATGCGCGCGTCAAGGCACTCTGGGGCAAGGCGATGGGCTAGCGGGGCAACGCGCCCCGATCAGCCGCCCATCAACATCGTCCACCAGATCTTGCCGCTGGAATCCTGATGCCACGAAAAACCAAGGTCTCTCGCGCGCGGGTCCATGATCACTTCGCGGGTTCCCGTGACTTCCATCCACGCCGCCAGGGTTTCCAACTCGGTCTCGTAGGTTTCCGAGATGTTTTCACCCAGCAACGTGCCGGGGTAGCCGGCGCGTTGCGCGCGGTCGATGGGTGACGATCCGTCAGACCCGAAATGCCAGGGCCGGTTCTGCACCGACATGTCGCGCGAGTGGGTGGCGGCCGCGGCAGTCAGTTCCGAGTTGAGCTGTACAGGCCCGGCACCGGCTGCGGATCGCAGGGCGTTGACCGAATCAAGCACGCGAAACTGGATATCCGCTTTCTGGCTGTTACGGATCTTGTAGACCTTGGGCAGGGGCAGGCCATCTGCGCCAATGCCGCCGGACGTGTTGGGCGCCTCACACGCAGAGAGCACCAACAAACCGGTCAACAAAAGAGAAACAATGCGTATCATGGACTATTCCGACGTCTGAGTTCCACTGCAATTACCGCGAAGAGCGGCCATGCGCAAACTGACACTGGCCGACTCTGGCGTCCGCGCACCGATTGATTTGCGACTGAGGCATTCTGGCCATATGATTCGTACGATTCGGTATGTCGACGTTACGCAGGTGATGATCATGAAATACAAGCAGAATACGAATCAGACACGCCGCAGCTTTCTGGCCACGGGCATCGCCTTTGCCGGTGCGCCACTTTTCGCTCAAGAGGACGTGGAAGAGTACGATCCCTTGCGGCCACCACCGGAACCGGAAGCGCCGGTTCGCCGGAATATATCGAGTTTCCGCACGATCGACTGGCGGTCTCATTTCAGTTCGCTCAGAAACGGGGCGATCCTGGTCGACACGCGCTCGCGGGCGTTGCACTTCTGGTCAGAAGATCAAACGATCTACAAGCTGTTTCCCTCCAGCGTTCCGCTGACCGAAGAAATGACCCGCCGCGGACGCACCAGCGTCATCCGCAAGGTCGTTGGTCCGGGCTGGAGTCCGACACCTTCGATGCGAAAACGGAACCCGGAATGGCCCGCCTATATTCCGCCGGGGCCGGATAATCCGCTTGGAACGCATGCCTTGTACCTTAGCTGGAAATACTACCGAATCCACGGCACCCACGACACGCGCAAAATCGGGCGCCAATCGTCGAACGGCTGCATCGGTCTCTACAACAACCACATCGAAGAGTTGTTCGGAATGACCAAGGTGGGCACACAAGTGTTGCTAATTTGACGACATTGTCTTGTTCGTGGGGCTCATCCCACAAACAACAGTTTGCAATCGATGCACATTGCTGCATAGAAAAAAACACGAGGTAAGTCATGGTGCGCGGTTCGTTCAAGTGAACCGTGCCAACTCTGGAGGTTAATATGAAGAAACTCGTTCTCGCCGCTGCACTGGCTGCTGCTGCTTCGACCGCAACTGCTGGCAACCTGGCAGAGCCCGTCGTGGAAGCACCGGTTATCGTTGAAGAAACCACCAGCTCTTCCAGCGGCATCTGGCTGCCGCTGCTGCTGCTGGTTTTGGTTGGCGCAGCTGTCGCTTCCAGCTAATCACTGGTATCAGATCGGGAAAAAGGCGGTGGTCTCCACCGCCTTTTTTCTTTGCCGCAAACGGATTTGCCTCAGTCGATCCAGCCTGACAGATTCCGTTCGATGACACCGGCGAGCGCGGCGATATGCGCGTCATCGTCATTCAGGCAGGGGACGTAGGTAAAGCTCTCTCCGCCCGCCTCGATAAAGCTGTCCCGGATTTCCTCGTTGATCTCTTCCAGCGTTTCGATGCAATCCGCCGAGAATGCCGGGGCACAGATGGCGATATTCTTCTTGCCGTTGCGCGCGAGACGCGCAACCTCGTCCACCGTATAGGGTTTCAGCCACTCTTCCGGTCCAAAACGGGATTGGAATGTCGTGGTGATGTCCTCCGCACCCCATCCCAACCGCTCTTTCAGCAGGCGCGTGGTTTTCTGGCACTGGCAATGATACGGGTCGCCCTCGGTCAGATACCGCTCCGGAACCCCGTGATAGGAACAGACCAGCAGATCGGGACGCTGCTCCAGTCCCGAATAGGAGCGTTCGACCGACTGGGCCAGGGCATCTATATACGCCGGCTCGTCGAAATAGGGTGCGACCGTGCGGGTGACGGGCTGCCATTTCTCATCCATCAGCACGCGAAAGAACGCATCGTTTGCTGTCGCCGATGTCGCCCCCGCGTATTGCGGATAAAGCGGAAAGAACAGGATCTTGCGACAGCCTGCCTCGATCATCGAACGCACCCGTGAGCGGGTGGACGGATTGCCATAGCGCATGCAGAAATCGACCATCACCCGGTCGCCATATCGCTCGCTCATCGCGCGGGAGATCTTGGCGGTCTGATCCTTGGTGATCGTCATGAGCGGGCTTTCCCCGGCCTCTTCGTTCCAGATCGACTTATAGGCCGCTCCGCTTGAAAACGGCCGCTTGGACAGGATAACGAGTTGCAACAACGGTTGCCACTTCCAGGACGGATAGTCGATCACGCGCTTGTCCGACAGAAACTCGCTCAGATAGCGCCGCATCGACCAATAATCGTAGTTGTCGGGTGTTCCGAGATTTGCCAGCAAGACGCCTATTTTCTCGGTCGGTATGTCCGGGTGATCTGACGGGGCGTGCGCGGGACGGCTGTTTGTGTCAAGCATGGCGTATCCTGATGGCAGGGGTTTCAGTGCAGATAACCGCTTTTGCCTGCAGGTCAATCGGACAGTTTGGATTCCTTCGCCCCCAAGGCGTCCGCCAGTCGCGTCCGCGCCGATCCGGGCCTGAGCGGTTTCGGTTGGCTGTCGTCCGGCGACCAGCCCGTCAGGCAGATCAGTTCGAATGTCGCCGGCAGATACCCGTCCCCGGTTTCAAACCCGTCGCGATAGAGCGCCTGCGCCACCTTGAATACGCCGGGTGCCGTTGCGCGGCGCAAACGTGTGGTGAGCGCGTTACCCTCGCCCATATCACGCAGATCATGCATGAGATGGGTCAGAGTGCGATATTTTGCGACCGACACCTGACTGTCCGCAACCGGAAGGTTGAGACCCGCCCGCTGCAACAATCCGCCGGCTTCGCGGATTTCCGCCATCGGCGAAACCCGCGGGGAAATTCCCCCTGACGCGCGGCTTTCCGCATCGGTCAGGACCGCACGCAATTCGTGCAGCGTGCGCCCGCCGAGCAAGACCCCCAGAAACAGCCCGTCAGGCAACAGCGCGCGCCGGCACTGGATGACCTGCCCGACCGGGTCGTTTGCCCAGTGCAGGCACATCGCATGGATGACCAGATCATGCGCCCCGGTGGTCAGGTCCAGTGTCTCGCTATCGGTGACCACTTTGGCCTGGGGAAAACTTGCCCACCAGATTTCGGGAAATCCGGCCACGATCGCGACGGATTTAAAGGTCCTGTTAACCAGCGACAGGCGATCCTTCACCTCGTCCACGGCAAGCTGTTGCAGGAAAAGATCGTCCGGGCGCGCCCTGCGACGATGCCGCAGCAATGCGGCGCGATCGAATATCTGGGGGGCATGGGTCATGGGCGGAACCTAGTTGGATGTTGGCAAGGATTCAAACGGCGGTATCGCTTTTGTACCCGGCGCGTTGTCTCGGCTGCGGCGCATTGGTCGAAAGCGACTTTGGCCTGTGCGGTTCATGTTGGCGGGAAACCTCGTTTGTCGGTGGTACGGTGTGCGAGTCCTGCGGGGTCGCCTTGCCCGGGGCGCATGACGGCCACCGGCTTGAATGTGACGACTGCATGGATCATCCGCATCCGTGGTCGCATGGTCGTGCGGCGCTGGTTTACGAAGGCCGCGCGCGACAGATGATTCTCGCTCTGAAACACGGCGACCGCCCGGAGATCGCGCGGCCCGCAGGGCGCTGGATGGCACATGCGGCGCGCTCGATCCTGCGCCCAGGCATGATTGCGGTTCCTGTTCCGCTGCACTGGTCACGCTTTGTGAAACGCCGCTACAACCAGTCCGCTCTGCTCGCGCAGTCGGTCGCGCGTGAACTGGGGATCGAGGTTGTGCCGGACATGCTCCAGCGGATCAAACGAACTCCGATGCTCGAAGGAAAATCACCGGCGCAGAGGTTCGAAACACTCGCAAACGCAATCCGCGTCCACCCGAATCGCGCCGCTCAACTGCCGGGCCGTCCGGTTCTTCTGGTGGATGATGTCATGACAACCGGCGCCACATTGGGGGCCTGCGCGCGGGTTTGCATGGCCAACGGAGCAGAAGATGTGCGGGTTCTGACACTGGCACGAGTTGCAAAGGATGCTTAGATCATCGAAAACATGTTCACATATTCGAGGTGTCCGAATGCAACCGGTCGAAATTTATACATCGCCACTTTGCGGGTATTGCCACGCGGCCAAGCGCTTGCTTGACCAGAAGGGCGTGGAATTCTCGGAAATAGATGTGCTCGCCAATCCTGATCGCAAGCCCGAGATGATCCAGCGTGCGCAGGGCGGACGCACGGTGCCGCAGATCTTCATCGGCGATCTGCATGTCGGTGGCTGCGATGACCTGTTTGCATTGGAACGAGCGGGCAAGCTCGACGCTTTGCTCGGCAGCTCATGAGGGTCGCGCTCGTTCAGCTCAATGGCTCCGACGATCCACAGGAGAATCTGGTCCGCACGCGTGACTACGTGGCCCAGGCCGCCGACGCCGGCGCTGGCTTCGTGCTGACACCAGAGGTGACAAACTGTGTTTCGACAAGCCGCAGTCACCAGAACGCGATACTGTCGACCGAAGAAGATGACACGACACTTGCCGCTCTGCGGGTGCAGGCCAGAGAGCAGAAGATCTGGCTGCTGATCGGCTCGCTGGGTCTCAAGACACAGGATGCCGATGGCCGCTTTGCCAACAGGTCCTTTCTGATCGGTCCGGACGGAGAAATCAGGGCGCGCTACGACAAGATCCACATGTTCGACGTTCAGGTCACGCCGGAAGAAACCTATCGCGAATCCGACGGCTATCGCCCCGGTAACCGGGCCACGGTTGCCAACACGCCGTTCGGCAAAGTGGGGATGACCGTGTGCTACGATATCCGGTTCCCTTACCTCTATCGTGCGCTGGCGCAGGCGGGCGCTCGGATACTGACCGTTCCGGCGGCGTTTTCCCATGTCACCGGCGCAGCGCATTGGCACAGTCTGCTGCGCACGCGGGCGATCGAAAATGGATGCTATGTGCTGGCGCCGGCGCAGACCGGTGAACATCAGAGCAGCGCCGGCAAGTCACGCCAGACCTTCGGGCACAGTCTCGCCGTTTCACCCTGGGGCGAGGTGCTGCTCGACGCGGGAACCGACCCCGGTGTGTTCACATTCGACATGGATGAAGCCGCTGTCGACAGAGCCCGGCGCAAGGTGCCCTCCCTGACCCATGACCGCGCATTCGAGGGCCCATTGTGATGACGGGCTCATGAGCGATGAAACCAATGCCCTCGCGGTCACCTTGTTCAGCGAGATACTGGCGGCGGACCAGCTGCTGCGCAGTCGCCTGAGCAAGGTGTTGCCCAAGGGCATGGAGATATCGCATTTCTCTGTCCTCAACCACCTCGCGGTCATCGGCAACGAAAGAACCCCCGCGCAACTGGCCGATACGTTCCACGTTACGCGCGGTGCCATGACCAACACGCTGGGCAAGCTCGAATTTGCCGGATACGTGCATATCCGTCCCGATTGGGACGACGCCCGGCGCAAACTGGTCGCGATCAGCCCCGCAGGTCAGCAAGCCCGCGCGCAGGCGATTTCGGCGCTGACACCGGTCATCAATCAGGTGGTCGGAGAGTTGGGAACGGGAAAAGTACGCGCGGTTCTGCCGGTCTTGCGTGATCTGAGGATGCGGCTCGAGACACGGGACTGAGTGTTTTCGGTCATATTCGCTGTGGTATTTTTGTCGATTCGATGAAGATTTCACAACAGTTTTGTGACTGAACGTAACATAGACCAAAATATTAATGATTTGACGCCAAATTTTGCATATCTTTGATCACGTTGTTTTGGGAGGAAACGGGATGCTTCGTACAATTCTCATTGGCACATGTGTATTGATTCAGGGCACCTTTGTTCGGGCGCTTCCGGATGGCCGCATCGCGGTCCGGGTCGGGTCGAACGAATTCATGGGCAAGCCGGTCAACCCGGCCAGCTGATCGCCCATCAGGGACAAAGCAAAACGGCGCGCTGTGAACCAGCGCGCCGTTTGTCGTTTCCACAGTATCGCGGCGATCAGTCCAACGAACGGGTCACTTCTTCACGCTCAAAGATCTCGATCACGTCCGCCGGGCGGATGTCATCGTAGTTCTCGAACGCCATGCCACACTCCTGGCCGGACTGGACTTCGGCAACCTCGTCCTTGAACCGCTTGAGCGTTTTCAGAGTGCCTTCGTGAATGACCACGTTGTCACGCAGCAGGCGCACGCCGGCGCTGCGGCGGGCGACGCCTTCGGTCACAAGGCAACCTGCCACCTTGCCGACGCCCGTCACCTTGAACACTTCCTTGATCTCGGCATAGCCGATGAACTTTTCGCGGATCTCGGCGCTCAGCAGGCCGCTTGCCGCCGCTTTGACATCATCGACGAGGTCGTAGATCACCGAGTAATAGCGAATCTCGACCCCCTTCTGGTTCGCCGTGTTCCGGGCGCTCGCATTGGCACGGACGTTAAAGCCCATGATCGGTGCGTTGCTGGCCTCGGCAAGCCCCACATCCGTTTCGGTGATGGCACCGACGCCCGAATGCAGGACGCGCACGCGCACCTCATCGTTGCCGATCTTTTCCATCGCCTGAACAATTGCCTCGGCAGATCCCTGCACGTCGGCCTTGACCAGAATGGGCAGTTCACTGACATTCTCGTCCGCCTTGGCATTGGCCATGAGCTGTTCGAGCGTCGTCGCGGCACCCGCAGCGGCGCGTTTCTCCTTGGCGAGATTGGCGCGATAATCCGCGATCTCGCGCGCCTGCGCCTCGGTATCGACGACGTTCAGAACGTCGCCGGCCTCGGGCGTGCCGTTCAGGCCAAGAACTTCGACAGGAACCGACGGACCAGCCACCTTCACGCGCTTGCCCTTGTCGTTTTCCATTGCACGAACCTTGCCCCACTGCTCGCCGACGACAAAGATGTCGCCCTGACGCAGCGTGCCGTTCTGCACCAGAACCGTCGCCACCGGACCACGACCCACATCAAGCTTGGCTTCGATGACGGCCCCCTGTGCCGCGCGGTTGGGGTTCGCTTTCAATTCGAGGATTTCGGCCTGAAGCGAAATCGCCTCCAGCAACTGATCCAGACCTGTGCCGTTGATCGCCGAAACTTCGACATCCTGCACATCACCCGACATCTTTTCGACAACAACTTCGTGCTGCAGCAGATCGGTACGTACCTTGTCCGGGTTCGCATCGGGGCGGTCGATCTTGTTGATCGCCACGATCATCGGAACCTCGGCCGCCTTGGCGTGGTTGATCGCTTCGATGGTCTGCGGCATGACCGCGTCATCGGCCGCGACAACAAGAACCACGATGTCGGTGACCTGGGCACCGCGCGAACGCATCGACGTAAATGCCGCGTGGCCGGGTGTATCGAGGAATGTCAGCAACTGGCCATCTTCGGCTTTCACCTGATAGGCACCGATATGCTGGGTGATACCACCTGCCTCGCCCGACACCACCTTGGCATTGCGAATCGCATCGAGAAGCGAGGTCTTGCCGTGGTCGACATGGCCCATGACGGTAATGACCGGCGGCCGCGGTTCCAGCTCTGACTCGTCATCATCGACTGCCGCGATGACGTCCTCGACATCCGCATCCGAAACCCGCACGACCTTGTGGCCGAACTCTTCGATGATCAGTTCCGCAGTGTCGGCATCGATGGTCTGGTTCTGCGTCACCATCATGCCCATGTTCATCAGGGCCTTGACGACTTCGCCGACACGTTCCGCCATGCGGTTTGCCAGTTCGGAGACCACGATGGCTTCGGGCAACTGAACGTCGCGCACGACCTTTTCGCGCTCGACGCTGCCGCCCATCGCCTTCTGGCGCGCACGCTCCTGTTTCCGCTTCATCGCGGCCATGGACCGCTGCCGCCCACCTTCGCCACCGCGCAGCGCCTGGTTCAACGTCAGCTTGCCGGACCGGCGGCCGTCATCGTCGCGGCCCTTGCCACGGGTATTGCGCTGCTCGCGCTCGCGGTCGGTCTTGCGCGGACCCGGGCTTGCCGGTTTGCTCGCCGATCGCGAGGCGGCGTCGGCTGCCGGCTCGGCGGCAGGCGCAGCAGCGGCGCGTTTGGCGGCCTCTTCCGCGGCCTGGCGCTGGCGTTCTTCTTCGGCGGCCTTCGCTTTGAGCGCCTCTTCGCGTTCACGCTCCTCGCGCTCCTTGGCCTCGGCCTCGGCACGACGGCGTTCGCGCTCTTCCGCACGTTCACGCTCTTCCGCTTCGCGGGCGGCGGCCTCTTCGGCCTCGCGCGCCTTGGCAGCCTGAAGCGCCTTCAGCCGCCGCTCCATTTCCGCATCGGTAATACCGGCAGGACGCCGGGATGGATCCCCGGCAGGTGTCGACATCGGCGAACCGGACTTGCCCGCACCAGGTTTGGGAACCACAACGCGCTTGCGCTTGGTTTCGACCACAACGTTCTTGGTCCGACCATGACTGAAACTCTGCTTCACGTTCCCCGGACGGGAACCACCGCGCAAGCCCAAAGTCTTTTTGCCGTCATTATCGCTCATAAAGCTCTTTATCCTTCCAGGCGGCCCTTGCCGCCTTCCGTTTTGCGCAAACCCCGCAACCGCTGCGCTTCCTCTACAACACGTTGAGCGAGTCCGCCAGAGGCGAGCGCCGCATGTATCACAGTTTCGCGCCCAAAGGCCAATCCCAACTCATCGGCGGTCAGCCAGCCGATGTAATGGCCAAAATGGGGTGTACTCAGTTTCGACTTACCTCGGCCCGAGCCATCAACGGCCTGAACCAGAACCAGCGCCTCTTCCTTGGCCAACCAGTCCTTCACTTTTTCATAGCCGGCAACGGCGGCTCCGGATTTTCGTCCCAGGCTGATCAGGTCCACGACCCGTCGTGCCAGTTGCCGTTCCACTTCGTCGGTCAGCCCCTCCGGGACCTGAACCCTGGTCTTGAGGCCGCGGGCGAACAGCTTCCTGGCGACCGCCTTGTCCAGCGCCTCGCGATCCGCCGTCACATACACGCCCCGACCCGGCAGCTTGCCCAGTATGTCGGGCACCACCTGCGCGTCGGGGCCAAGCACGAAGCGGATCAGCGCCTGCTTTGGGCGAACTTCGCCCGTGGCCATGCAGGTGCGTTCCGGGCCATCCGACCGATCTTTTTTCGCGCCGCCGCGACTCATACCGCACCTACCGGAGCCTGATCTCAGGCTCCGACCTCCGACGTCTGTTCATCGGCACCCGGCTCTTCGGCCTCTTCCTCTTCGGCCTCCAGCTCCGCCGGATCGACCCAACCCAGCAGGATACGCGCCGTCATCACGAGATCCTGCGCCTCTTCCAGCGACATATCGAACGGTTCAAGGATGCCGTCATCCTTGACCCGCTCGCCGTCAATCGTGGTCCAGCCGCCGGCAAGCTCCCAATCCGCACAGGTTGCGAAATCTTCGAGCGTCTTGACGCCATCCTTGGCCAGCGCCTCAATCATTTGGGGTGTCAGGCCCTCGAATTCAACCAGGCTGTCCTCGACACCCAGCGCGCGGGCGTTGTCCAGAGCCGCCTTGGCCTGCGCTTCGAGATACTCACGCGCACGGGTTTGCAGTTCCTGCGCCGTGTCTTCGTCGACCCCGTCGATCACCAGAAGTTCATCCAGTTCGACATAGGCGACCTCTTCGAGGTTGGTAAAGCCTTCGGAGACCAGCAACTGCGCAAAGAACTCATCGAGATCCAGCGCATCCATGAACAGTTGCGTGCGGACTTCAAATTCCTTCTGGCGACGGGCGCTTTCCTCTTCCTCGGTCATGATGTCGATATCCAGACCGGTCAACTGGCTCGCCAGACGCACGTTCTGACCCCGCCGGCCGATGGCCAGGCTCAGCTGCTCTTCCGGCACGACGACCTCGATCCGTTCGGCCTCTTCGTCCAGAACCACCTTGGTCACTTCGGCGGGCTGCAGCGCGTTCACGAGGAAGGTCGGCTGGTCTTCGTTCCAAGGGATGATGTCGATCTTTTCGCCCTGAAGCTCGTTGACCACGGCCTGGACCCGGCTGCCGCGCATACCGACACAGGCACCGACCGGATCGATGCTGTTGTCATAGGAAATCACGGCAATCTTGGCGCGGCTTCCCGGATCGCGGGCGACCGCCTTGATCTCGATGATGCCGTCATAGATTTCCGGCACTTCCATCTTGAACAGCGCCGCCATGAATTCCGGCGCGGTCCGGCTCAGGAAAATCTGCGGGCCACGCGGTTCGCGGCGTACATCCTTGATATAGCAGCGGATCCGGTCATTCGGACGATAGCTTTCGCGGCCGATCTTTTCGTTGCGCCGCAGGATCGCCTCACCGGTGCCGACATCCACGACGACGTTGCCGTATTCCTCGCGCTTGACCACGCCATTGATGATGGTGCCGGCACGGTCCTTGAACTCTTCGTACTGGCGATCCCGCTCGGCTTCCCGAACGCGCTGCAGGATCACCTGCTTTGCGCTCTGCGCGGCGATACGGCCCATTTCGACCGGCGGGACCTCTTCGACGAACTGATCGCCGATCTTGGGGTCGTCCAGATACTGTTTTGCCTGTTCGACGGTGAATTCGGCCTGGTAGTTCTCGAGTTCTTCTTCCTCGACCACGGTGCGCACGCGGGTAAATGTCGCCTTGCCGGTCTTGCGGTCGATGGACACGCGGATGTCCATTTCGGCACCATAGCGGCTCTTGGCGGCCCGGGCGAGCGACTCTTCCATCGCCTCGACGACCAGACCGGGGTCGATCATCTTTTCGCGCGCCACGGCCTCGGCCGTTTGCAGCAATTCAAGCTGGTTGGCGGATGTAATGGCCATCAGTTGTCCTCCTGAGCAGACTCTTCGGTCTCAATCTCGTCAAAATGGTCTTCGTTCAATGCGCCCGCCGCCTTGCGCTGGCGCAGCATTTCCTTGATCAGATCGTCGGTCAGAACCAGCTTGGCATCGCTCAGCCAGTCAAAGTGCAACCCGATCGTACCTTCGGGAATGTTTATCAGAACCTCGTCGCCGTCGATCCCGGCCAGTTCGCCCTTGAACCTCCGGCGTCCGTCGATCAGCTCGGTGGTTTCGATCTTGGCTTCGTAGCCTTCGAACATGTCGAAATCCTTCAGCCGCGTCAGCGGCCGGTCGATTCCCGGACTCGACACTTCGAGCGCATAGGCATCCAGGATCGGATCCTCGACATCCAGTGTCGCGCTGACCGCGTTGGAAACCTCGGCGCAATCGTCAACCTCGATCCCGCCGCCGGGCCGATCCACCATGATCTGCAACGTGGTCTGCTTGCCGCTCATCAGACGCACACGCACGAGTTCAAATCCCAGGTCCTCGACCACGGGAGTGATGATTTCGGCCAGGCGGCGGTCAATCGCAGCTTTCGCAATCAGATCGTTCATCGTGTCTTTCTTCCAGGGCACGGGCACAAAAAAACGGGCCCGCGGCCCGTCATCTTTTCCGGTGGAGCCTCGGGACCAGAGCCCGACGCGCCGCTGTTAGGCAGCCATATACGCAACGCTTGACGAGTCTGCAACCCCTGTTGGGCGGCATCCGGCGTCAGGTCAGCCACCATCGCTCGGCCAGGCGCCCGTCATCCAGCGGGCCGGCACCGATGTCGCGCGGCCGCCCCACCGTCTTGCGCATCGCCAACGCCATGTTGTCCATAGACGGATGAAAAGCCAGATCCGGCTGACCATAGAGGACGTCGGCGCGGGGAATCACGGCGATATCAACATAGCCGTCGCGCAGTGCTTCGGCGCGCACCACCGCATCCGGGATCACCACGGCTTCGACCGTATCGGCCCATCCCGCGTGGCGCGTCTTGTAGTGGTCGGCGACTTTCTGCCCGAGATAGTGTCGCTCGGACACCATCCGTTCGGTGCGATAGCAACCGGTCCCAAGCCCATCGGGCCCGATGATCGCCAATGCCGGCGAGGCAAGGATGAATGGCAGGTCGGGCCGCGATTCCATCATCTCGATTCGCACTCGCGTCGGCCCGCTCGCCTCGACGCTCAGGGCGCTGCCGAGCGTATCCCCGAGCGAGGCTGCGACATCCGTGGCGCGCATCGCGGTGCCGTCGTGAAACATCACATCGTCGCGCAGGTCGATGTTCCAGATCCGTCCCTGCGCCTCGGCCCGCCACGCGGTGGCCAGTTCACCCTTGAGCGCGCCGTTTGGAGCGATTTCCGTCAGGTTGTCAAAGGCCGCGCCACGGGCCAGCGTTGCAAGGGCGTCGTCACTTCTTGGCAGAGCGATGCGCAAACGCCCCCCCGGACGCGGCGCGGCATCAAGCGACACGCCGCTGGCCGCAAGCAGCGCCGCGGCGGCACCGGATGAAAACAGGGCGCGTCGGTCAAGCCTGGTCATCTCACGACATCGCCTCTGCTATCCTGTCCATGACACGCACCAATTCCGCGCTGATCCCCGGTTCGGACAACGCATGTCCCGCATTCCGGACAAGCTTCAACTCGGCCGCCGGCCAGGCTTCGGCCAGTTTCCAGGCGGATGTTGGAGGACAGATCATGTCGTATCGCCCCTGCACAATAACGCCGGGAATATGGGCGATCCGGTCGATACGGGCAAGGATCTGGCCATCACTTTCGAGAAACCCGTTGTTCATGAAATAGTGGTTCTCAAGCCGGGCAAAGGCACGCGCGTAATCCCCCGGCCCCTCGCCAGACATGCCGTTGGAATGTATCGACGCCAGAGAGTTTTCCCAGGCCGACCAGGCCCGCCCATAGCGGGTTTCGACCGGCAAATCCCCCGAGAACAGCCGACGATGATAGGCGCGGATCATGTCGCCGCGCTCTTCCTCGGGGATCAGGGCGGCAAACCGCTCCCACGCTTCGGGCCAGAATTTTCCCGCACCGCCGCCGTAAAACCAGTCGAGTTCGGCCTGTGTCATCAGGAACACGCCGCGCAGAATCAGATGTGAGACCCGGTCCGGATGTGCCTGCGCATAGATCAGCGACAATGTCGCGCCCCAGCTGCCGCCGAACACAAGCCACGCATCGATGTCAAAGGTTCGGCGAATCAGCTCCGCATCATCGACAAGGTGCCAGGTCGTGTTGTTGACCACCGACGCATGCGGTCGCGAGCGACCACATCCACGCTGATCGAACAGGATGATGCGATAGAATTCCGGATCGAAGTACCGCCGCATTGCCGGGCTGCACCCACCACCCGGTCCACCATGCATGACGATGACCGGCACGCCCGAGGGATTACCGCATTGTTCGACATAGATCGTGTGACCATCGCCCGTTTCCAGCATCTGCTGGTCATACGGGTCGATTGGCGGGTACAGGTACTGCACTGCGCGCTTTTGGTCCGGGTACTTGTCCATGCGAGTCCTATATAGTGCGTGAGCGATAAAAGAGCACATGGAGACAGGAATGCAAGCGTCCCCGACTACGGTTGATCCGGCGGAAGTCGCCAAATTTGAGGCAATGGCCGCCGAGTGGTGGGATCCGGCGGGCAAGTTCAAGCCGCTGCATATGCTCAACCCCTGCCGCCTCGACTATATCACCACCCAGATCGCCGGCGAATTCGACCGCGACCTTGCGACGCAACGTCCGTTCGAGGGGCTTCGCCTGCTCGATATCGGCTGCGGTGGCGGGTTGCTTTCCGAACCGATGGCCCGGCTGGGTGCAGACGTGGTTGGCGCGGACGCCGCCGAAGGCAATATTCCGGTCGCACGTGTCCATGCTGCGCAATCCGGACTGGACATCGATTATCGTCACACGACGGCCGAGGCGCTCGCCGAAGCGGGTGAGCGGTTTGACGTGGTGCTGAACATGGAAGTCGTCGAACATGTTGCCGATCCGCTGGCCTATCTCACCGCCTGCAAGACCCTGCTCAAGCCCGGCGGCCTGCACCTGTGCTCGACCATCAACCGCAACTCGAAATCCTACATGATGGCCATTGTCGGTGCCGAAATGGTGATGCGGTGGCTACCGCGCGGAACCCATGAATGGTCGAAATTCATCACCCCGGACGAACTCTATGACCTTCTGGCGCAAGCAGGCCTGACCCCGGTTGATCGCAAGGGTTTCGTCTTCAACCCGCTTACCTGGGAATGGAGCCTGTCGCCGCGCGATCTCAGCGTGAACTACGTCACGGCCAGCACGCGGCCCTGACACAGCGCCTATGCCAGAAGCTGGCCACCGGCGCAGCCGGTGATCGTGGCCTCTACGATCTGACCTTCTGGCCGGGGAGCTGCAAATCGCACCTCGGTGAACTGTTCCGTGCGCCCCATATGTTCGTTTTCCATCAGCACCTGATGCGTCTTGCCGATCTGCGCGGCGAGATGGCGTTCGACCTGCCGCGCCCCCTCGACCCGCAACCGGGCGGCACGGTCCTTGATGACGGTTCCGTTCACCTGACTGGGTATCCGCGCCGCCGGCGTGCCTTCCCGCCGGGAATAGGGGAAAACGTGCAGCCATGTCAGGTCACAGTCGCGCACCAGCCTGAGCGAATTCTCGAAATGCGCCTCGGTCTCGGTCGGAAACCCGGCAATGATGTCGGCACCGAATGTCATGTCCGGCCGCACGGCGCGGGCCTCGTGCACGAAACGGATCGCGTCATCGCGCAGGTGCCGACGCTTCATCCGCTTGAGGATCAGATCATCGCCGTGCTGCAGGGACAGGTGCAGATGCGGCATCAGGCGCGTTTCGGTCGCAATCGCCATCATCAGGTTTTCATCAACCTCGATGCTGTCGATCGAACTGATCCTCAACCGGGGCAGATCGGGCACAAGTTTCAGGATCCGCATCACGAGATCGCCCAATTGCGGCTGCGACGGCAGGTCCGCCCCCCAGCTTGTCAGGTCAACGCCGGTCAGCACCACCTCGTTATAGCCCCGGTCGACCAGCCGCTTGATCTGGTCCACGACAACGCCCGCCGGGACACTGCGCGAATTTCCGCGGCCATAGGGAATGATACAAAAGGTACAGCGGTGATCGCATCCGTTCTGAACCTGGACATAGGCGCGCGCCCGGGTACCGAACCCGTCAATCAGATGACCAGCGGTTTCCGTCACCGACATGATATCGTCGACCTGTACCGGCTCGGTCCCGAAATCCCCGGCCAGCCCGGCCCACGTCCCGGCCTGCATCTTTTCGGTATTGCCGATGACCGCGTCGACCTCGTCCATGCTGGCAAAGGAATCGGGATCGACTTGTGCCGCGCAGCCGGTGACGATCAGGCGCGCATCCGGATTCTCTCGACGCATCCGGCGAATTTCCTGCCGCGCCTTGCGCACCGCCTCTGCGGTCACCGCGCAGGTATTGATAATAACGGCGTCGGACAGCCCGGCCTGCGCCGACAATTCCTTCATCGCCTCGGTCTCGTAAGCGTTCAGCCGGCACCCCAGCGTGGTGAATTTCGGTGCGCTCATTGGATGCTGTCCAGAAATTCAGCGGTCAAGCGCCCCGCAAAGACAGTCATCGTCGGCCCGATCATCCACACCCCGTCGTCGCGCCAGTCGATCATCAGGCTGCCACCATCCAGGTCGATCCGCACCGCGCGCCCGGTCAACCCCCGCCGCGCGGCAGCGACCGCCGTGGCACAGGATGACGATCCCGACGCCAGCGTCACACCGACGCCGCGCTCCCAAACCCGCATGCGGATGTGATCGGGAGCGAGCACCTGCGCCACCTGCACGTTGGTACGCTCGGGATAAAGCGGATGATGTTCATAGCGCGCACCGAATTCGGCCAGCGGAATCGCCTCGGCATCGGGAACGAAAAACGTGCAATGCGGATTGCCCATGCCGGTCGCTGTCGGCGCGCCTTCGATCGGAAGCTCCAGCGTGTCCATCGCCTCGGCCAGCGGAATCTCCTGCCAGTCAAGCTGCGGCTGTCCCATGTTGACCGCCGTCTGCCCCGCGCCAGCATCCTGCGCCAGCAACTCGCCCCGCTCGGTCGTCAGCCGCAGGTTGGACTTGCCGCTCTCCTCCATCAGGTACCGCGCAATACAGCGCGTGGCGTTGCCGCAGGCCGCCGAAACCGATCCATCCGCGTTGTAGAATGTCAGATGTGCATCCGCAGCCCCGTTGCCGATCAGGGCAAGCTGATCGAAGCCCACCCCGAAATGGCGATGCGCAACCGCCTTGATCAGCCCGGGCGTGAGCCGCCGGTCCTGCGCGCGCGCATCCACAACGACAAAGTCGTTGCCAAGCCCGTGCATTTTCATGAAGGGCAAACCAGTGTCCAGACAGTCGTGCATGAGCTCGATATATCCACACCGCGACATAGAATCCAGTGCGCCGGCAGGAAACTGTCGATCAGGCCTTGACCGGACCCCCCCGGTTTTCTAGGTAGGCCGCCATGCCGACCAGAGGATTCTTCCTCACCGGCAGACAAATGCAAAATATGCGGTTGATCCCGGCGGTTCGATTGGCATAGAGAGCGTCACGGATCAGGTTACGATCCGAAACAGAGTGGGCCGTTAGCTCAGTTGGTAGAGCAACTGACTTTTAATCAGTGGGTCGCAGGTTCGAATCCTGCACGGCTCACCACTGAATGCAATTGTGACGACTCGTGATGTTTGACCATTCGGGTCATGTTTGTGGTCATTCTGGTCACTAAGTTTGGTCACCCGCCATGTTGAGCGCGGTGTCATATGGTTATCGGGACGGCGAACCGTAGTTGAAGAGTTTGCATAAATGCGCTCTCAGCGATTTTTCGTGCCACAATGCCACTGGATGGCATCTGAGAGGCTCAGAGCCGGCTGCTGAGTGGCGCTGCTAGTAGCCTATGATCCCGGCCCAACGGCCCATTGCGGTCACTCGACCGTGCGCTCGGATCCTGTGGTCGCAGCCCACTTTGCGGTCATTCGCTGCAAGCGCAAAATCTAGGGTTGGTCAAGTTCACAGATTGCGGACAAAGCTGCCATTTGGCAGCACAATAAATTTAGCTGAGATCACCGCTGCGCTTGTTAGCGCAGTCGATCCAGTCAGAGGCGAAATCGACTAGTGATCGAAAATCGCATGCCCTGCATTCGGCACCTCCGAATTTTCCGAAAGAAACAGCGCCGGTCTTTTCGAACGCCTCACCCACTGCCGAAAACAGCCGGTTCATATCATCTGCTACGTCAGGTGTTTCGATCCAAGATCCGCTGTGGCCACCGTTCTTGAAGCGCCGTGTCTTGGTCCGCTTGTGCTGTGCAAAGGTCTCGGCTGTGTGAAGGGCTGAGCATCGGTTCCAGCCGACCCCGATCAGCAAGATCTTCATGTCATGGCGATCACGGAGCTTTCCAAGGGGCGTTTTCTCTCCCGTTGCCCAGGCGAGGCTATGTTCTTTAAGAAAGTCGTTTGCTTTCTCGCCATTGAGGCAGATCGATACGGTCGGGTGGTCGCTGCGTTGGGTTCCCGGCCAGGTTCTGAAAGTCTCCGCAATGACACCCATGCCAGATGTTGGGGATTTCGCTACATCGAAACCGGGAACCCCGTCTTCGATTTCGGCAATCTGGTCTTGGGTTAAGCGGGACGGATCAACTCCAGCAGGAAAGTATGCATCGGAAGAGAATGCGGGCATCCCTACGAGACCTGTTCCACCTACGGCTTTCAGAAGGCTTTCCACAATTGTTCGGGCACCGCCCACGGTAGCGCCTACGGCACTCATCGAGCCATGCACAAAAAGCCCGTCTCCCGTGTGGACGCCGAGCGAGATAAGATCATCGAGAAGGCTTGTCTGTGTATGAAATACGGCAACCATACGCCTAACTATCACCATTTCCGCAGATGCAACATCCGTCAAAATGGGCTGATGTCGTTGAAAAACTCGCTGTTTTTGGCGGCACGACTGGGCTTACCAGTCTGATTTTTCGAGGTGATTTGTGGTTATGCCGCCTTTCTACCCTGCGGCGGGCATGAGCGGCTTGAGTTTTGCCAGTTTCCGGAGGTTCTGGGCGGTGGCTGCGAGGGTGAATTCGTCTTGGACGCCACATGGCCCTCGTAATCGGAGTCTGCCTAACCCGAGGATGCGTTTGAGATGCGCGAAGAGCATTTCGACCTTCTTTCGTCGCCTCTGTGCGGTCGGGTTGAACTCGGAGGCTGTGCAGAGACGAGCAAAGTCTCTGACGATCTCATATTCTTCACGATTAATGCTGCGGGTCGCCGTGTTTGGGCAGCATTTCGGTTTTGACCGGCAGTCCTGGCAATCGAGTTTCAGGCTGCGATACTGCCGACGACCGGCTTTGGGTTTGTGCCTTTGGGGGTCAGAGTAGTTTCGCCGGGTGTGGCGCAGTTCCTTACCTTCCGGGCAGATGTACCGATCGTTGTCTTCGTCCCACGTGAAGTCGGAGCGTGACCAGGTGCCATCCTTGCGCTTTGAATGGTCAAAGACCGGGATAAACGGCAGTATTTTCCGCCTGAGCGTCAGCCAAACCAGATTGTCTGATGAGCCATACGCGGTGTCCGCGGCGACCCAATCTGGCTTCAAGCCAAATCGCTCTTCAGTCCGGTCGATCATCTTGCGCATGGCGCCCACCTCTGCCTGCCGGATCGACCGGCTGGCACCCACATCCACGATGATCCCGTGGTCTGTGTCGATCAGGTAATTGTCGGAATAGGCAAAGAATGCGGGGCCCTTGCGGGCAGCCGTCCATTGACTGGCCGGGTCCGCATGAGCCGTAAACTTGGGCTTCGTCTCGCTGGCCGCACCAAAGGCGGCATCATCAAGCGCGTCAAGATATTCGCGCACTGCTCGTGGTGCATCATCCGCTGTAACCGCGCGTTCCTCCCAGTCTTCTGGGGCGCTGGAGTTCTGTTTCTGGACGTCGGC
Organism: Alphaproteobacteria bacterium; assembly: GCA_030431825.1. Classification (GTDB taxonomy): domain Bacteria; phylum Pseudomonadota; class Alphaproteobacteria; order Rhodobacterales; family Rhodobacteraceae; genus Sedimentitalea. The sequence continues at coordinate 20,524 of JAUIIJ010000021.1, read as the reverse complement.
AACGATCAGGCTGGCATCAGCGGCAAAGCCCTGACCACCGACCAGCCCCTCTTCGATACAGCGCGCGACGATCATCTCAAAAACATGGCGCAGCAGGTTACTCTCTCGGAAGCGGCCATGGCGGTTCTTGGAGAAGGTAGAATGGTCCGGAATTCTGTCACTCAATTCAAGGCGGCAGAACCACCGATACGTCAGGTTCAGATGCACCTCTTCACAAAGGCGACGCTCGGACCGGATGCCAAAGCAGTAGCCGACCAGCAGCATCCGGATCAGCAACTCGGGATCGACCGACGGGCGGCCCGTATGGCTGTAAAAATCCGCCAGATGTCCACGGATGCTGCTCAGATCGAGATGCTGGTCAATCGACCGCAACAGATGATCATGCGGAACATGATCTTCCAGCGAGAACTCGTAAAACAACGCGGCCTGTGCTTCCTGCCTTGGACCCATCATCGCAAATACTCCCGCTCAATGCGGAAATTGAATCAGCGTCTAGCCACCCAATCAACAAGAGTTTTTCAACGACATCGGCTCTCTTGGAACCTTCGCCGCGCCAAGCGTGAATGGCAGATCACCGGAGCACCTGCCTTTCACCTAGTCAGTTCCGAACCGGTAAGATGCGGGACAAAGGTAACAGGGTCCGTCCAATCTGCGCAACAGCACACAGACCAAACCGCTACTTAGGTTGGGCCGATCACATAAAGGTTCTGAAAACGGGGAACATCAATATGCCTTCTGCAAATCTAGTCAAAAGCGGCGCTTTGTTGCTTTCGCTCATTGTGTTCTCTTCATCTGCTTTTGCCGATAGTAGCAATCAGATCAAATATCAAAAGAAAGTTAGCCTTAAGGTAGGGCAGGCAATGGTTATTCACGGCCGCAGAGGTGAATGCGGAAAACTGCCTACCAAAGCTGAGCTGGCGAAGAGCAAGTCGGATATCGAGGCCAAACTAACCACCGGAAGCATCAGGTTTGGAAAGCAAGGCGTAAGGAAAAGCGGCTCCTGCGGAGGATGGACACCTGCCTATGAGACCATCTTCGTCGCGGAAAAACCTGGGAAGGAAACCGTCAGAGTCCATGGTGATCCGGTGAAGATCACTGTGAAGTAACCTCTTTGGAGTCTGTTTCGGCCGGGGCAGAATGACACCATAAGGCTGGTTGCTGGCGTCTTGTTTGATTTTGATGCGATTCAACGGGCTCCGCTAAACTAACCCATCAAACGCGCCCACAAACCACGCTTAGGCCGCTCTGCATCGCGGTCACCATTGCGCCGCGCTACCTTCGCAACCGAAACGCCCGGTGCTTCGGTCTGCAAGCAGATCGACCGCTTCTCGTCATCCGACCAGAACCGCTTCTTGCTATCCTTCTTCGTCCCCAAAATGTGCCTCACAATGCCCATTATCGAAGATGGACATTATCACTCTCCTTCAAACGGCGTCAGAGCGGGCAGACCGGACGGTTACGGACAAAGCGAGCTTTCGCGGCATCTGCGCTAATGGCAGCTTTTGTAAAATACTCGCAGGCATTTAACCGAGAGTGTTCTCTAGCAATCTATAGAATTCACTTTTGGCATGAACTTCCTGCCAAGGCTTATGCCCGCATCGTTCAAGCTGAACAAATTTTGCTGTTGGTAGTGCCGCTCGTAAAGGCATTTTCACTCCAGCCGAGGGCCTCGGATCGTAATCACCGTGTATTGCTAGAACAGGACATCGGATGGTTGACACGGCATCCAAAAGTGCACCGCTCTTGCGCATTTTGTCTGCTTCAGGCCAGACGGCTGCATGTATCCCTCCATCAAAACTGACAGCTGGTTGCCCGGACGTATCTCGTGCATAGGTATCTGCCACATCGCTAAGCTCAATGAAACGCGCGACGGCGCTATCTCCGGTAAGATCAAGCGCTTTCAATTCGGTACGCTCTTTGTTGGTGAGACGGGCATTTTTGGTTTTTCGGATCGCTGAAGAATATTGCGCTTCGAACGGTCCGCTACCAACAAGGATAAGTCTACGCACCAATTCAAAATGTTGCGCAGCAAGCAAACATCCGAGCCATGCGCCCCAAGACCAGCCAATCACGTCCACCGGTGGTGTGCAGTGTTCTTCAATTTGTGACCTGAGTTCATCAATCTGCCCGGCGACAGAATACTTGGTCTGGAAAGGTTCGAGGACCGAATACCCTCTTTCTCCGAGTTCTCGCGCAAGTGGCTCGATCTCGCCCGCACCTCCGGGTCCGCCATGAAGCACGACAAGACGAGAGGATGTGTCACCGTACTGGCGAACGCTTTTCCAGTTTTCTTTCATTTTACAATCGTGATCTGCGGGAGACGCTATTGTCAAATCGAACGGTACGACAAATGTCCGATCAGCAAAGCCGACCTTGGTTCACGATGCAGCATCGGTCAAGTTGGGCTCTGACTAGACCGTGCCCGCGCCAGGCATGAAGGTCCGCTCTGAGACTCTTGGTTGCCCTGAGACGCCATGTGATTGAGTGGGTTCAATCATTTTGTAGTACTATAGCGTAGGTGTAGTTCTCTTTTTCATCGGCTTCGGCCCGCCAAACACCGCCGATTGCCGCCAGAAATAACCTATGTGCCGGCCTTTGCCGCGCATCATAATAGCGGTCGCAGATAGTGAAGAATGGCATTTACTCGGCTTGCGCAGCGACAAGGCCCAACTGGACCGAGTGTGCATATTTGGGCGTTGTGAAGAACATACAATGAACGTGCCGAACGGCGACCATTCTCGGCGTCCCGCGTGAACTGGCAAGGCGCGGGACGAAGCATGACTTCGTTGCAGTAATATTAAGGGCCGCTCTGGAAATATCGATCCCCGCCTCACTCATTCTAGCAGCGCGAATTTATGCAGAAGTTGCATCCTGCTATATGCTGTCTACGAAGTTGCTGATGTGATCAGCGGCTATGTGCAAAACTGCACTATGATCCAGGTCGGCAACCGTTAGCACATGAGATGCGCCTTCAAGCCACTTCAGCTCAACGCGATGCAGCAACGGTTGCACCATTTCTAGAATTTCAGATTTGGTGCCAAGCGTGTCCTCCGTACCTTGCACAATTAATAGAGGCATTTCGATCTGTGCCAGATGTACGGACCGCGACGGATCACCTTTACGAGGGTAGGCTAGCGCGATGATCGCTTTGGCGTTCAAGTTTTTCTGGGATGCCATTAGGGTTGCTGTGAAGCCGCTCATTGAATGCCCGCCCACAAAGACAGGCACGCCGTTTGCAGTCTCGTTTGCCAAATCGAGTGCTGCCTGAATTGTCTCAACCAAAGTCTGATCACTATCAACAGGCATATCGGAGAAAGGGACAAAGCTAGGATGCTCGGAGTACGGGTATTGGAATCTCAGCGTTGCGATACGTTTTCCATAAAGTGCATCTGCAAGCCCTCGCATCAAAGGAACATCCATGTTTGAACCCGATCCATGACCCAATACAAAGAGACCCCGACAGTCATCGGGGCGCTGCAATCTCGCTGACAATTCGGCCCCGGATGGAATTGAAAATGTTAAGTCGGTCTTTGTCATGCTGATCGGTCCTTTCGCTCAAAATTCAAATAGCAACAGCGAAACGCGATAGGGCCAAGTGTTCTCCAAACCCAGCCCAGATACTGATAACGCTATTATTCGCGTGACTGCCCAATTGTTCCAATGTCTACTCAACCAAAGATAGATTTTGCCAGCAGCAGGACCGCGCCAACGGATGCGATAGACAGCATGAGCGTTCGACCCATTGATTTGGTCATGTACTGACGCGCCCATTTTCCGATGCCAAACCCCAACAGCAAACCGGGTAATAAGAACAAACCGTCCATTGCCAACTGTGTGTTGAAGGCCCCACCATAGGTCAGCGCAATCAGCGACGTTATGTACGAAAATGTGAATATCAGAGCCATTGTTGGCCGCGTTTTCTCAAGCGGCTCATTTTGATACATCACCACGAGGGGGGCACCCGGAATACCTGATGTTGATCCCATTGCCCCTACGGCAACGCCGCAAATGGACAGGTTTCGGGTGGTTAGCGGATGCGCTTTTGCAACGGCCGTTATAGCGACGGCCAACAGGATCAGACACGAAAACAGGACGCCCAATGTGTCGTTGGGAACGATTGATAGAATAACGACGCCCATCAACGTGCCGATCAGGATTGTCGGAAACAAGATCGTGATTTCCCGACGCACAACGTGGGATCGCCCGTCTCCCAGCATGAACAGAGACAAAAATAGGTTCACGAACAGCATCGGGCCAGGAACAAACTCGATACTGATCAACGCCAGCAACGGTGCTGCGATCAGAGCAAAGCCCATGCCAGTGGATGTTTGCACGACTGAGGCCAGCAATACGGCACAGTTCGCAATGCAAAAGGCTAGGATAGAGTGGCTAAGTTCCAATGATGGCCCCGTCGTAAATCGCGGCGAAACCTACGTAATGGTGTCGCTTTTTCTCAATTGATAAGCACCAGACATGCCGATCACAAACCAGAATAGTTGACGCCATGACAGAGAAATTCTAAGCCTCATTCAATGTTGCCTAATTGTCGGATTCGAAAATGAGCCATCGTCTACCCCCACTGAATGGTCTACGTGCATTCGAAGCAGCTGCCCGTCACCTTAGTTTCAAAATCGCAGCGCGAGAGTTGGGTGTCACGTCGGGGGCAGTCAGCCAACAGGTCAAAGCACTGGAAGCAACATTACAGGTCGAGCTGTTTCGACGTTTGCCCCGTGGGCTTCTTTTGACCGACATTGGTCAGGCATATCTGCCCGATCTGAGCGAAGCATTCCGAATTATTTCCAAATCAACAGAAGCAATCGCCCCCGCCTTGCCAGCGCGAAAACTAAAAATAGGAATTAGCGAACAGCTAAAAACACACCTTCCTGCAAACTGGCCTATACCCAGCGATGCCCTTTCCGCCCATGTTGGAAAACCGGTTGTCACAACCGATCTTGAGCTGGTCAGATCCGGTGATCTGGATGGCCTTCTTCAGTTGCAACAAGTGGCGGCACACGGCCTGAGTAACGAGAAAGTTGCAGCGATCAAGATGCCAACAGTGACCGAGCCTATATACTACATCTGTCCGGTCGGGTTGGCAGGGTGTCGCCAGTCCCGCGTATTGGTCTCATCCCTTATCTCGGTGTTTTCTGATGTTGGTTGAAGATGCCATTCGTGGTTGGCCGTGCTAGAGAAAGCAGGCATTCGTACAACGCGCAGCATTTGGTTGTATGGGTTCTCTCGTTGAATCCGCTGCGCCCTGAACAAACGGCGGCTTCAGGTCTCGGCATTCGCGAGTGCCCGGTAGACGGTCATTCTTGAAACGCCAAGATCACGGGCGATCTGGGCTTTTGCGGTGCCTTCGTTCGCCAAGCGTCGGATTTCATTATCATCAACGGATTTTCGCCGCCCCTTGTAGACGCCTTTGCCTTTAGCGGCATCGATCCCGGCACGCTGGCGGTCGCGGATAAACTTGAGTTCCATGTCGGCCACCATGCCGAGAACCGTGATAACCATACGACCCATGTCTCCGGCAGTGGTGACTTCCGGTTCCAGTACGCGAAGAGATGCGCCTTTGGCGTCCAACTCATGGACCAGGTTCAACACATCTCGGGTGGATCGGCCAAGGCGGTCGAGACGGTGTACGACTAGTTCGTCTCCGTCACGCAGAAATTCCATCACTGTCGCCAGCTCTGAGCGATCATCACGAGATGCCCCGGAAACGGTTTCCGAACGGATGACTTCACAGCCAGCCGCCTTCAGCTTGGCTTTCTGAATGTCGAGGTCCTGGCTCGATGAGCTGACGCGGGCGTATCCGATCTTGGGCATTGCAGTTTGTCACATTAGGGTGGCTTGCATTCTGATACTGTAATAGTAGATGGATGACCATGCATTTGTGACATCCTGGGCTGTCACATCAGCCTGTCCCTTGAGGGTGCACCCTTTTGTGACGCACGGATCATGCAGCGATTGCTCCGAAGTCGATCCGCTTGTTTAGGTCAACATCGAACCGGCCATACGGATTGATGTGGGAATAGATCAATGGTGTGAGGCCGTGGTAATCCCGTTCTGACAGCCGGGTTGTCCATCCCGGTTCTGACAACACGGACTGCACCATGCGCGTGTTCACATAGACAAGGGATGCCTGAAGCAGATGCAAGGCATGGACGGAGATTTCCTGATCGGCAATCCGGTTACTGGAAATCTCGCCACCTTTGCCAAAGAATACGAAACCGTTCGCGCTGTTCCAGTTCTCAACTACATTCAGCCCTTCATGAATCTCGCGGCGGAAATCCTCGGATCGGAGATAACGGCACAGAAAGATGGTCTTGATCGCACGGCCCAGTTCAGCGAGCGCTTTGTAGGTCGGGTGCATCACATCGGCGCGTGCAAAGCGACGCAGGATGGCTTCCGGATCGGCTGTGCCGTGCTGCATGGCCGAAGCGTATTTGACCATTTCGTCGTACTGTCTTTCGATCTCGGCCCAGTCTACGGTGCCCGACAAGATCGGTAGCAGGTTGGGTAACTGCCCCCGCATTCCGGAATTCGGTAAAGCCAGCTTTTGTCGAGCGATGGCCTTCAGACGTGGGGCCAATTCGAATCCAAGAAGATGACAGAAGGCGAAGCCGATGGCACTTTGGCCGTGGCTATCAACATACTGGCGCTGGATCTCCATGTCGGTGCAATGACGCAGAACCCCTTCGATCATCGCGGCTACTTCGGAGGATGAGCAGCGTTTCAGCTGGGAATAAATACAGGTCGCCTGCCGTTCTACATGCCAATAGATCATGACACCGCGCCCGCCATAGCGGGCATGCCATTCGGTCATCAGGTTGCGATCCCAGGCCCCGAACTTGGTGGAATCCGCCGCGCAGGCGGTTCCTGCGTTGCCCCAAACTGACGGATTCCGAACCGCCAACGTGGCATCAGCAACCTTTGCTGCCGCTGCCCGAAGAGAAGCGGGATCAACGTAGCGGCGACGGATATGCAGCAGTTCATCGTAGCTGATTTCAGGCGTGCCAGCAGCGACACGTTTTAAACCGGCATTGGTGCCCAGGCCGTAGAGGCAAAGCAGCAGGCGTTGATCCCGGATATCACGCGGCAGTGCTTCCCGGCTGGCCGACGTTTCGAATGCTCCCAGAAAACCTGTGTCCAGCGCTGTCTCTTTCAGCGTATCCAGCAGCCCGGTCATGGGCCACCGCCGACCAATCTCTGATTTAAGGCCGATCAATCCTTTTGGCTCTGGTGCCGGGGTGAAAGGTGTAATGCTAATGCGGTTGTCGCCAGACCAGCGCAGCCGCACCTTGTCACTATTGGGCAGAGAGGTGTTCAGTTGACGTAACTCATACTCCAACTGTTCCCGAACAGATCGGGAAAATTCCCGCGCATCCTGGGTGAGCTTCAGGCCAGCATAGTATACGTCGCGCTTCTCTGGAAAATCCTTCGGCAGATCATCGTCCGGGTTGCGATAACGATCAGCACCCTCGATCCAAACCTCCTTGGCCCTGATACGATCCCGTAGTTGATTCAGGACACAGAGTTCAAAAGAAATGACATTCAGCCGACCGCGCTTGTCGATCACTGTTTCCTGCCATTTACGCGGAATCGACCCCTCCGACGCCAGCGCAGCCGGGGCATAGCGCCGCCCTTCCTCATTCAGGCGGATTATCAGAGCTAACGCATCCAGGATCGGTCGCCATGTCTCATTATTCGAGCGGAACTGTAAGACGGACAACAAGGACGGCAGCATTCGACGATAGTGGCTGGCATAGGAACCCCGCATTACAGTCTGAATCCGAGCATCCAATGTTCCCTTGGCCCTGTGTTCGTCGATGATGGCTTTCAGCTTGGCAGCGCCCGCGATTGGAAAGATCACATCCGAGACTTTTCCGTTCGGTGCCATCATCGCCGCCGTCGCAATGTCCACCATTAACCGCTCCTTGCCGTGAACCTTATCGATGTCAGCGGCAATTTTGCTGATCACCTTCCGTTTGGAGCGTGTGCCGATGCGATGAACAACGTCGATCAGCAGGTCTACAAGACCATCAATCAGCTGCGATCTGCGCGACATCAGGTAGATCGCCAACAATCCCAGGCGCTTTTCCGAGCTATGCCGCCGCATCTCTGAGGCAGTTTCCCCCTCAACCCGGCGGGTCAATATCCTGATCCATGTGGGATCAACCTCGCTGACCAAATCGAACGGCAGATCAAGAACATGAATAAAGGCCAGCCGGTCAGCTGCATCGAGTACATTGTCCAGCGTGGCCGCGCCAACATCGTCTTTCAGGCGTTGAAAGCCATGATCGCCACGTGGGTCGGCCAAGCTGGTTTCCAGTGCTGCAATGGTTTGCGATGACAACCGGTCGGACACTTGCGCCAGCAGCTCTTCTTGAAATGTATGCTGCGCGGAGCGCACCAGGCGTTCCATGATCTTCCGGGATGGAATGAACACCGATTGGCCCAAGGCCCATTGATAGCCGAATTGAACCAGATCTTCTACGGAGGGGCCCGAAGTCGAAACCTGCGATGCAAGTGCTGCGCGCAATCTGGCTCGATCCCGGTCATTGGCTCGGCGAATGCCGAGAAAGCGCAGAATTTCCAACCGGTGGCGGCGCGCTGTGTCACTGGAATAATCGTACTGCGACACATGGACGATATCCTCGCCAAGCTGTTCGGCCAGATAGTCCAATGCCGCCGATGGCACGTCCATCAGCTGCTTTGGGAAACACCCGGAGTGCCGAAAGTGCGCCAATTGGGCGGCCAACCCAATCCGCATTGCGTGCCGATAGCCGTTTACAAACTCAAGATCAGCGTAAGTCAGGCTCCAGACGGCCAGAAATTCTCGTTCCAATACAATACCCTCCAAACGGAAGGGCAAATTGGGTAAGGATCAGGATCTCGTCAAGCCGGACGGTGTTCCGCTATTGTTCTTCATAACGCCCAAATATGAACGCTCGGTCCAGTTGGGCCGACAATGTTTGAAACGCCCATGGACTTAGCGATCAACTGGAAGTCATGCGCACTGATCTCGAACAGGCCGCGTCGCATCAGAAAGCCCCAGTTGGCACCGCCGGACGAGAAGGACAGGTGAGCGAGCAGTGGGGCAATCGGTGCGTCGCTTGACGGCAAATAGTCCACATCCCGGCGATAGGGGCAGAAGCTCTGCGTTTGTTGCGCATGATAGACCTCGCCGGGGCGTACGCGACCGATGGCGGTGAAGGCTTGGATGCGCTCACCCTCCTTCATTCCCTCGCCCGGGGAATAATAGACGAGCCCGTCCCCGGGAGAGAGGCGCCGCACCGGCGCCTCCTTGCCATGCCCAAGCTGGCAGAAGCCACCAGCCTCGCCCACCTTGACGTGATTGCGACTTGCCACGCCGATCCAGTATCGGGTCATGCCGTGTGCGCCGTGATCGCGTAGCCGAAGGGATCGCGGAATGCGAAATACTTGCCGAAGGGGCCGTCTTTGGGCGCATAGAGAACCGGCACGCCTTCCGCCAACAATTCATTATGTAGCGCCTCGGCATCGGTGCAGGCAAACCACAGGGCAATGCCGGCGCCCGGGTGGGCAGTGGTCGCATCGAAGCCAGGCAGTGGTTTGCGCACGGCGAAGGGGATGGGTTTGCTGTCGAAGACGACCGCGTCGGGCGGTCCTTCCATGACCGGCATACCGAGCCTGCCATTGTAGAACGCCTTCGCTGCGCCGAGATCCTCGGCCTGGATGCCGATGAAATCGGGTCCGATGAGATGTGTCATGCTTGTCTCCAATTTGAGTGCGGGTTAGTATCAGGAACCTGATATAATATAAGGCCCCTGATATTACAATGACCAATCGACCCGAAACCCGCCTCGGCTATGCCCTCAAGCTCGCCCAGCATGCGCTGCACCGGCAGATGGAAGACCAGCTAAGGCCGCTCGGGATTACCTCCGCTCAGTATGCGGTGTTGGCTGCATTGCGTGAGCAGCCCGATCAGACCAATGCCGATCTTGCCGAGGCGGCTTTCCTTACCCCCCAATCCATGCAGGGCGTTCTCGCGAAACTGGAGGCGGGAGGGCTGGTTGAACGTCGACAAGACCAACATCACGGCCGGAGGCAATTGGCGCGACTGACCGATGCTGGCGTGAAGACGGCCATGGCGGGGGACAATTGCGTCAAACCGATTGAGGTAGCGTTGGACGCTGCGGTTTCACCCGAAAAAGCCGAAGAGGTTCTGGCGATTCTGGAGCGGTTTCACGCCGCGATGTGCGATCTTGCTGTGAAATAGACTATGATGGGGTCATCACTGGTTCGGCGATGTCCTTTCGCTCAACGCTTCTATTCAGAAGGGTAGTAGCGTAGGCGTAGTTCTCTTTTCATCGGCTTCGGTCCGCCATTCACCGCCGATTGCCGCCGAAAATAGCCTATGTGCCGTCGTTTGCCGCACGTCAAGAAGGTTGTTCATCATTGCCATTCGATGTCGCCAGCATCAGCAGCGAAGCGGACCTACGCGGACGACACAGCACATGGCGGCAATGCGGGACAAAGGGTGAGTTCGCTGCGTTTGCGCAGGAGGCTGCTTTCGTGCGCTTAGCGGACTTTCACCTTGGATTGCACACAAGTTGCGCAGCTAAATTGGCTAAGACTTTGATTCGGACGGACGGGCTGGCAACTCCTCCACGGGTGCTGAAGACGGATTTACTGAGATTATAAGTCTTGGACGGGACGGAACCGGGGTCGAACGTCTCCAACCAATTTACCTCACTCGACGAACGTTGGCCCATCAGCGCATTTTGGAAGCGCCACAGCGCTCCGGCGAGCCGCGCGGGACGCTCCCGCCCGATGCACTGGCACGGCGACCTGACCGCCCTACTTGCCGCTCAGAATACGCAAGAGCTCCTTAGCGAAGGCGCGGATCGTTTGGTCGCTGATCTCCTGCTCCACTTGCCGGAAATTCCTGTAGATCGCCCGGATCGCGTCAACTTCATCGTCGGTCAGCTTCTGCCCCTGCGGCATCACGCCGACGAACTGCATGATCTCGGGAAACACCTTGATCGACCCGTCCGGTCGCCTGACCCCGTCGACGAAGAGCTCGGCATTCTCGAGCCGCTCGATATCGCGGGAGATCTGGCCCTCGCGCTTCTGCAGCACGCCGAAGACACCCTGCCGCGCGGCCTCCAGCCTGTCGCGGGTGGAGAGCGGACCCTCCAGCAGGTGTCGCCGGTTGCTGGGCGACTTCATCTCCAGCACCGTGACGAGATAGAGCACGCCGTCATGTTCGAAGCCGAGAACGCCGTCGCCGATGGCCTCGCGGACGACCTTGCCCGTGGTGCCGTCCACGGTGCGCGCGGTGACGTCGTCGAACCGGCGGATGACCGCGGAGGCGTCGGGGATGTCCAGACGCCGGGCAAGCTCCTCCGCCCGGAAGGTCGCGTCGGCCACCTCGTCCCGGTAGGTCCGCGTGGCGTAGAAGAAGAGCTCGTTGACGAAGCCCTTGAGCGCGTTGATCGCGCCGGTACGCGACAGGCCGGTGCGCGGCCAGATGTAGGTCTGCACGTAGCTCAGCGTCAGTTCGATGATCTCGCGCCATTTCTGTTGTGAGAGACCCTCGAGGAACCGGACCTCGTCGGGATGCAGGCGGTGCTCGACGCTCTTGTAGAAGCGCCGGAGGATGTGGCGGGACTGGTCGGTCGCCGCGATCAGTTCGGCGAGCAGCGCATCGCCCTGGCGGATCAGCTTCAGGCCGTTGTCACGGGCGAAGTCGGTGATCGCACGCGCCCAGAGCAGGAGCAGGTCCTCCAGCGTCTCGGGAACCGGCAGGCCCCTGGGCCGCTTGCGCAGGGCATCGATCAGCCGGGGCCTGGCCATCAGGCCACGACCTTGCGGAGGAACTCCATGCTGGCGAGCCGCCGGGCGTTCTTCAGCAGCGACGTCGCCTTGAGCGGGGGCAGGAAGAACTCGACGACCATGTAGACGAGATAGCCGAAGTAATAGCCCGCCTGGGCGGAACTGCTGACCACCTTGTCGACCGCCCATTCCGCACGGGTCCACGCGGCCTCCCAGAGGAACGGCCAGGCGCGCTGCACCCAGTCCCAGAGCGCGGCGTAGTCGATGCGCTCGAGCGCCGCGAAGGCGGTCTCGAAGAACTCCATGGCGGCCTGGAACGCCGCGCTCAGCCCCTTGTGCAGCCGCAGGTTCGCCGCGGCGAGCTTCAGGCCGAGCGCCAGCATCTCCACGAAGCCCAGGATCGCATCCACGATGCCGTCCCAGAAGCCCGAGACGTAGCCCAGCACGGCGTCCGCCGTCTCGTCGAGGTCGGGCTTCATGTCCCGCAGCACGGCGATGGTGCCGCGGATCAGGTCGAAGAGGCCGATCCAGACGTCCTTGACCCGCTCGAGCACGCGGCGCAGATCGGGCGGAAGGAACCGCCCCGCCGTGTTGAGCCGCACCAGCACGTCGAACTGCGGCCCGGCGAGCCCTGCCTCCACCCGGTCGAGCACCTGGGTCTGGTCGGCCTTGAGAGTGCGGAGAAACGCCGCCCAGTCGTCCGGCCGATGCCGCGGGCTCCACAGTTCCTTCGGCATCCGGGCCTTGGTCTCAAGGAAGTTGGCCAGCGCCTTCGCCCCGTCCTCGGCGATGTCGAAGAGGTCCGCGAGCCCTTCGAGCGCAACGTCGAAGGCCCGCCCCACGACGCCGGGAAACGCCTCGTCTAACGCCGCGTCGAGCCGGTCGCGGAATTCCGTAACGCCCAGTCCCAGCGCGGACGGAAGGCCGGGCAGCAGGCGATGCATCTCGCGCAGGCTGTCTTCCGCATCGGCCCGGGTCATCGTGGGGGGCACGACAAGGGTCAGGGCGCGATTGGCCAGGAGGCCGCTGCCGGCGTCGATCTCGACGTAGACCCAGACGCCGCCCAAGACGCCGCCCGAGGGGAGATCAGCGATATCCTCATAGGTATCGCCGCCGGGTGTCCCGGCGGCAGCGGACAGGGCGGCGATCCGCGCGCGATGGTCGGAGGCGAGTTTCAGCAGCGAAAGCCCCGACCGCCCCAGGAACAGGTGGAAGTCGTTCAGCCCGTTGGAAAAGAACTCGCGGAGGCTGACCGTGACATGGCCGATGGCCGCCGTTCCCAGGTTACCCTGGTAAACCGCCGGATCGTCCAGCGCGGCGGAGGGCAGGATCCTGTCCAGCACCGTCTGGACCTCGGCATCCTCGAGCGCGGCGCCCGCCATGGATCAGCCCGGACCCTCGCCCGGGGATGGAAGCACCGGGGCGAGGCGGCTTGGGCCGCGGCCGATCCGCTCTTCCTCGATCCGGCAGGGCAGACCCTCCTCGATCAGGGCGGACGCCGCGGATTGCAGGATGGTCAGGTTGGTGGGCAGACGGGTCTCCCATTCCGCCTCGATCGTCTGCTCGCGTCCCTGCGAGGCTGCCAGTTCCTCGGCGATTGAGATGTAGTGATCGTCGCCCGCCTCGGTGGCAAACCCGCCGCCGAACCAGATCTCGCCGGTCTCAAGGAAATAGTTCACGGCGTCCTCCATCCCAAGGCGCACGGGCAGCATCACCCGCGCCATTCCGCTGGACAGGAACGCGGCGAACAGGCGGTCGCGCGTGGCCTCGAGCGACAGCTTCGCCGACCAGTCCCGCCGCGGCCCGTAGAAGTAGGGATAGAAGATGTAGGCCATGATCCCCCAATCGAAGGCGGTCTCGAAGAACCGGACGACCTCGGCGTGCCGGTCCAGTCGCGGCGCCTGCTTCATCCGGGGAAAGCTATCCTCGTCCGGCTGCCTGTAGTGGTTCGCGCTGATCTTCACGTCGGGAAACTCGCGCACCATCATCTCAATGCAGAGCCGCTTGATCTCGCGCTCCATGTGGCGGCGCTTGAACCGGGGATTGAGATCGACGCGCGCGGCATCCTCCTCCTGCTCCTCGACGGCCTCGTCATATTCGGCCTTGAGCGCGCGGTAGGCTTCGATCAGCACGTGGTAGCTGCGCGCCTGCCAGTCCTCGTAGACGACCCGGCGACGCCGGCAGACGACCTCGACGGTCAGCGAGTAGGCGGAGACCGCGCTGGCGACGATCGCGACCGGCACCGAGCCCTCGATGCCGGGCAGCGTCTCGTTGAAGGTCAGCGGCCCCGAGGTCCAGTCGTCCTCGTTCTCGAAGGGCTCGTTGCCGTATTCGTCGGTGAAGCGGGCGGCGATGCCGCGGATGCTGGCCTGCAGGAACGGCCAGATCGGCTGCTCGCCGGTGCGGGGCCATCCCAAGAACTCCACGACCGCGCGGGCGCGCTTGGCGACGTAGCCGTCCGGCACGAGGATCTCGTTGTAGGCCGCGCCGTGGCCGGGCCGGGGGACGGCGCCGGGCGGCGCGTCCTCGTCCGGGGCTTCCTGCACCACGGGGATCGAGTCGGCGAAGCTGCGGCTGACGACGATCTTGCGCGGCGGCGGCGGGTTGAGCTCGACCTTGTAGATCTGCGCGAAGTCGCGCCAGGTCCGGGCCGTGATGCTCTCGGGGCCGGCGAGGCCCACGGACCTCGGGCGCGGAGGGCGGCGCGCGCTGGCCGCATCCGCCTCGTCCATCGCCTTCTTCTGGGCGAAGACGAAGGCGCGGGCCGGCTCGGGGATGGTGAACTCCACGACCTCGCGCTGGCCCAGGTTGACCAGCCGGTTGGTGTAGATCTTGTCGAGATAGCGGTAGACGCCCACGACGTGGTCGGGGTTGTTGCGATTGTCGAAGCCGTTCTTGGTGATGTCCTCGAACTCGCGCCGCGACAGCGACTGGCGCCGTCCGGTCGTCTTCTGCATCAGCTTGGCCTGCACCTGCCGCGTCACCGACTTGGCGATGTCGATGGCCTCGGTCGTGCTTTGCTCGCCGGAACTGACGGTGTTGTAGTGAAATCCGGTATCGGCGGTCATCTCCGAGCTGTTGCCGAAGCCCACAGTGACCGAGGCGCCCGCCTCGTACTGCTTGTCGGTCTCCTCGCGCAGCACCTCCGTGACCTCGGACTGCATCTGCAGGGTTTCGGTGGTCTCGGTCTCGGTCTGGTGTTCGGAGGCGACCTCCTGCGTCACCTCCTGTTCGGTCTCCACCATGCTGAGGTTGCGCGACACCCGTTCCTTGAAGGCCGAGGCCAGGATGTTCTCGACCCGCGAGATCTCGCCGGTGACGTAGCAGGACAGCTCCTGTTCCACCCGGCGGTAGTCGATCAGGCCCAGCCTCGTGATCCCGTGTAGCAGCGGCGGCGGGTCGTCGTCGTCGTCGACGGTCTCGGTCAGCTCTGCGATGCCGGTGTGGGGCAGGGCGGGGAACAGGCGGAAGCTGTCCAGGCTCTGCGGCGATGCACCCGCGCGGGCCGAGAGCAGCGTGAGGCTGACGTCGACGAAGGTGCCCTGAAGCGGCGTCTCGGTCAGGCGGTAGGTCTCGAACGCGTCCTCCTCCTCCGGCACGGCCTGCGGGACGATCCGCTGCGCGGTATCGCCGGCGGTGAGCGTGCCCGAGACCACGGCGAGCGGAGGCAGGGCGGCGCCATGATGGCGGGTCAGGTAGACATGGGAGCCGCCGTCGGGGTCGCGGTGCATCGCCACCGCGATTGCGCCCGGCGGCAGCCGCTCTTCGGTGGTGAACTGCGCGCCGAAGGCCGCGAAGGCGCTGTGGGAGAGGGTCAGGACCTCCGGGCGGACCCGTTCGGCGAGCGTCGCGATCTCGTCGTCGATGGCGTCGAGCGCGTCCTCGGGATCCTCCGCCGCGCTGCCGGTCAGCTCGAAGACCCGGCCAGCGGGGGCGTCACCCAGCCGGTCGCGCACCGCCGCGACGAGCGCGCGCCGCCGTCCGGCGACGTCCAGCGTGCGGCGGCGGGTGTTCGCGGCCAGCGGCACATCCGCCGCCGGAGGCCGCCGCGGCGGCGTGGCGGTGTCCGGGTCTTCGGGCTCCGGCCGGCGGTCGAGCGTCTCCGCGGACAGGACCAGCGCCGCCTCGATCCGCGGGCGGGCCTCCTCGAGCTCGCGGATGCGGCCGGACGCAATGATGCTGTCCTGCGCAGTCAGGATCATGCGCCGCTGGGCCGGGGTCAGATCGGAAGTCTCCGCCTGCGGGTCAGCTCGCCGCCGGTGCAGCGGCAGCAGCACCCGCGCGCGCATCACCCGGCGAAGCATCGCCGTGTCGTCCTCCGAAAGTGTGCCGTCATCCGTCGCCGCCACGCGCATCGCGGCAAGCGCCTTGTCGGCGACGAAGACGGCGATGACAGTCTCTACTGCCTCGCGCCAGCCCGTGCCCCAGAGATGCAGCGCCAGCGCATCCCAGAGCGCCGCCCGCGCCGCGCGCGTCAGCGGTTCGGCCCCAATCGACAGGGCCTGCTGCGGCAGGTCCGCGAACGAGGCGCGGTTCTCCTCGGCATGGAGCGCCCGGTAGAAATGGAGGAGCGCCGTGTGCTCGGCTTTCAGCTCAGAAAGCAGCGGCGGGGTTTCGTCGCCCGACCGGACGGCACGGCGGAGCGCGATGGAAAGTGTCCCGAAGCTGGACAGCGAGGTGGTCCAGAGCCGCGTTTCGAGACGCGTCTGTTCGTCCATCTCGATGTGAAATTGGCGCCGTAGCTCGGGCGGCACTGTCGCCGCGTTTCGCGTAGTGGAAAAACTGAAAAGAAACGCGGCCATCCGAAATCCTCCGGGAGGTAGTCTCTGAAGAAAGTTACGATAGCACGGGATCCGCGACGGACCTAGACCCTTCCCAAGAAGCCGAAGCCGAGGAACCCGACATCTCGCGCCGCCGCCTCGAAAGCCAGCGAGTCGTGATCCACCGCGTCGATGTCGAAATCGGCGCCGTCGAGATGTTTCGACCGGGTGGCGCCGCGAACGGCGCGGTTGTGCTCGGGGCTGCGATAGGCGGAGCGGACGATCAGCGACTTGCCCCGCCGGTCGCGCAGCGCCTGCAGCCTGTCGAGCGCGGGTTCGTTGATCAGCAGCTTGCCGGTGCCCCGGCAGGCGATCTCAGCAGGGCTGAAGTTCGGCCAGTGCCAGGTGCTCTCCGGCACGTCGCGCCGTTGGCTGTGGAAGGTTTTCGTAATGGGGTCCTCCCAAAACGACGCCCCCCCTCGAGGGCGGGTCATTGCGGGCTGATGAATGGAGATGCGGCGAGGCTATGGACTGCCGCCATCGAGACATGAACATGTGCTGCCCACAACATTCTGCAAGCCACTGAAAAAGAAACGAAATCGTTACAATCTATCATCCGGACAGACGCAAAAACCATCCTCGAATGACCGCTTCGCAACTGTTGTCGGACCTTGGTGCAAAGCGCAGCATCCGGAAAAATGGGCTCTCCTGGAACCTTCGCCGCGCCAAGCGTGAACGGCAGATCACCGGAGCACCTGCCTTTCACCTAGTCAGTTCCGAACGGGTAAGATGCGGACGAAGCCGCCGTTTACAGGTTCTGTTCTTCCAGAAACCTCCGCACGAGTTCTGCGAACTCGTGTCGAGCGTCGATGTGTACGGAGTGACCGGCTTTGAGTGACACAAAGGACGTTCTTTCCCGTTTCTCCACCATTTCCTGCAGCTCCGCCGCGTCGCAGACCCGGCTTTCAGTACCAGACACTACGAGGGCCGGGCAGCGGCTTCCGAGCCAGACGTTCCAGTGATTGCCGTTGGTCGCTCGTTCCGACTCCAAAAATTCAGCCGGATCGAAATTCAGCGTCCATCCGTCTTTCACCCGGCGGATGGAGTTCTGGAGATATGGCGAAAGACGCGGGCCAAGCCGGTCCTCCAATGCCTCCCGTAAGCGGAATGTACCATTCCAATCTCTGACGAAGGGTGAGGAATCGTCTTGAATATTCACGCCGATATCTTCGATGACCATCGCCGCAACCCGATCCGGGTGCGCTGCGGCAAGATGATATGCGACTATGCCGCCGAACGAATGCCCCAAGACCGGTAGCGGCCCGGTGAGGGACAGGTGCTTCAACAGCGCGACCACATCGCTGATATAGGCGGTCATACTATGCGCTGCCCCGTGGTCGGTTTCCCCAAAACCTCGCTGATCGAGCGCGATCACGCGCCACTCGGGCGAGAGATCGTTCGCAACTCCCGTAAAATCAGACGCCCCCATCCAGTGGCCATGAAGCGCCAGCAAGGGCTTGCCGTCACCGCCCGCGTCGAGGAAAGACAAGACGACACCATCGTGCTCGAAACTGTGTCTGCGCATGTATTCACCTTTTGTTCTTGCCGTGTATATCCGCCACAATCAGATCAATCAATGTCACAACAGGGCTCCAAGCGGCCGTTCTCGGCCGCTGCGTCGTGACATGTTATGGTTCTGCGCCAACAATCAGTTGGCGTTGGGGTGGATCGCGGCGGATCGGAGGTTCCCCCATGTCCATAGTCAACCTACCTGCCATCCGCGCCTGCCGGCCCGCCTGGAACAAGGGCCGCATCGTCGGACAGAAGCGGCCACTTTTGCCAAAGCACGTGTGGGCGATCCGTGTCCGCCTGGAGATTGCCGACAATGTCCGCGATCTCGCCCTCTTCAATCTGGCGATCGACAGCAAGCTGCGGGGCTGCGATCTAGTGCGGTTGAGGGTCGCCGATATCTATGCAGCCGGACAAGTCAAAGACCGCACCTCAATCGTCCAGAGCAAAACGCAGAGGCCGGTCCGGTTCGAGATCACTGAGGGAACTCGAAGATCGCTGGTGGCATGGCTCGAAGATCCGATGATGACCGGTTCTGAGTACCTGTGGCCTGGCCGCTTCCACGAGCGTCTCCACATCTCGACGCGACAATACGCGCGCCTCGTAAGGGGTTGGGTGTCGTCGATCGGACTCGAGCCGAGTTCGTATGGCACTCACTCGATGCGCCGAACGAAGGTGGCGCAGATCTACCGAAAGACCGGCAACCTCCGTGCAGTTCAACTCCTGTTGGGGCACACGAAGATGGACAGCACGGTTCGCTATCTCGGCGTCGAACTCGAGGATGCCCTTGCGATAGCGGAGTCAATTGAGATCTGAGAGGTAGGGCCGCTCGACACGGGCGGCCCATTGCGGTCACTCGGCCGTGCGCTCGGATCCTGTGGTCGCAGCCCACTTTGCGGTCATTCGCTGCAAGCGCAAAATCTAGGGTTGGTCAAGTTCACAGATTGCGGACGGAACTGCCGTTAAACATCTGTTGCCGAATGTCCGGCCTGAGCATCTATCGGAGGTTTTTGTCCCAACCGTAGGCATATTCTGAAGGCCCATGATGCCTGAGATGGTCCAACCTCTTTTTTGCCTCGAAGAAATCGGGTTCGGCATCAGGTTTGACGGACCAGATCACCAGTTGTGGCCCGTCCACCGCCTCAAACCATTCTCGGGTGCGTTTCAGAAAAAGCCCGTGTTCGGTGTCATAGGTATACTTTCGAAGGTCCTCAAGCGAGTGCCAGACCGAGACCGTCGCGGATGTCAGTTCGCAAAACCCTGAGCGGGCCAGTTCGGTCGCCAACTGATCCTCATCAATCCGCCAGATGAAACCGGGGGCCTCTTCCGCAATGCGATATATTCGATCCAAGTGATCCGCAAATTCCTTCATTCCGGGATCATTCAGAGGGTAGAGCAACCGCCCCCAGTTCATCTGTGCGATGGCCATTCCAAATCCTTTCTTCCTTCACGGGGTCAGCCGGAGTTGGAGCTAGATTACGTCAGAAAACTCCGTCATACATGACAGCATGCCCACCTTTTCTGCCAAACTGACCCCGGATCAGAGACTCGTCGTATTCGTGATCTTTCCGGGGGTGACGCTGCTGGACGTGTCAGGGCCTTTGCAGGTGTTCAATCACAGAAAAAGCGAACTTGGAGAAAACGCCCCGTATAAAGTGGTGTTCGCTTCGCTCAACGGTGGGGCCATCGAAACCGACGCCTCTATCTACATAGAAACCGACCCGGCTTGCGATTGGGTGGGCAAGAATATTCAAACCCTCATAACTGTGGGCAGCGCGACGGTTCAGAATGTTATCCACGATACTGATCTGATCGAGAGTGTCGCCAGCCTGGCGGAAAGCGCTGAACGTGTCTGCTCTGTCTGCTCCGGCGCTTTCGTTCTGGCCGCGACGGGTATTCTGAATGGGCGAAACGCGGTGACGCATTGGGAAGATTGTCCAGCCCTCACCCGGGATTTCCCTGAGATCAAGGTTGATGCGGATTCCATATTCCTGAAAGACGGGCATATATGGACATCGGCCGGATGCAGCGCGGGCATTGATCTGGCACTCGCCCTGGTATCGGAAGACCTCGGTCACGATTATGCATTGGAAATCGCGCGCTCCATCGTTGCATATATGGTGCGTCCGGGCGGCCAGCTACAGTTCAGTGCAGCCCTCCAACGCCAGGCGGAAGCCAAATCAAATCGATTCGATGAGCTCAATGGCTGGGTCATCGAAAACCTGCATCTGGACCTGCGCGTTGATGTATTGGCGGAGCGGGTTAACATGAGTCCCAGGGTCAGGACTCATAACCAATAGATGACGGTTGCTGCGAGGGCGATGGCAGACAGGAAGACCTTCGGACACCTGTCGTATCGTGTCGCAACGCGTCGC
>JAUIIJ010000055.1 GCA_030431825.1 Alphaproteobacteria bacterium | reverse complement strand
CCCTGAAACTCGCTGACATTGGCTCACATCCACCGTGCCTCACACCCAAAAAATGACGTACGCTCGTTGACATGGCGTTGACATGGATGATCGTTCGATGAACCGGAAGATAATCGTTTTCGGCCCAGAGCAGCCTTCCGTCGGCATCAATCGTGCCGCGGTGCGGCTTTCCTAAAGCTGACATTCATCCGGCCCCATCAGATTTTGGATAACAGCGTTGTCAAACGCGGGATTGATCCGGCTGGTACTGCACAAGTTGTTACTTGTGCTGCAGCACGTTTGCCCAACGGTTACCTTTCAGCTCGCGCCCGTCAGCAGATGGCAAGCGGCGCGGTGGCCTTTCCCAAGATCGACAGCGCCCGGCGCATCAACAGAGCAGCGGCCGGTGGCGGCCGGGCAGCGGGTGTGGAAACTGCACCCCGTTGGCGGGTTTGTTGGTGACGGAAGGTCGCCCTTCAGCTTGACGGACGCCGCGCGTTTGCCCGCATTCTCGACCTGTGGGACGGAGGCCAGCAGCGCCTGGGTATAGGGATGGGCGGGGGCGTTCAGCACTTCGGCGGTCTGGCCTTCCTCGACGATGCGGCCAAGATACATCACCGCGATGCGGTCACTGACATAGCCGATCACCGAGATATCGTGCGAGATGAACAGATAGGTCAGGCCGAATTCGCGCTTCAGCTCTTCGAGCAGTTCGATGATCTGCGCCTGGATCGAAACGTCCAGCGCCGAGACCGGCTCGTCGCAGACCACGAATTCGGGCTTCATGATCAGCGCACGCGCGATCCCGATCCTCTGGCGCTGCCCGCCCGAGAACTGGTGCGGATAGCGGTTCAGGTGACCCGCGTTCAGCCCGACGCGCTCCAGGATCTCCACCGTGCGATCCCTGATCTCGCCACCCCGCGCCAGCCCGTGCAGACGCAGGGGCTTGGACATGATCTCGCCCACCGTGCGTCGCGGGTTGAGTGAAGCATAGGGGTCCTGGAAGATGATCTGCATCCGCCGGCGCATGTCCCGCATGGCCTCGGCGTCCAGGCCCGTGACGTCGGTGTCGTCGAAACGCACCGTTCCGGCGGTGGGTTCGTGCAGGCGCAGAATGGCACGGCCAAGGGTGCTCTTGCCGCAGCCGCTTTCGCCGATCAACCCGGTGGTGCTGCCCCTTGCGATGCCCAGGTCTACCCCGTTCACCGCCTGAACCCGCGCGCCATGATTGCCGGTGATGCGGCCCAGAAGGCCACGGCGGCTGTCGTAGTGCTTGACCAGCCCGCTGACGGATACCAGATCACCCATCGTCGGCCTCCGCCATCGCGCAGCGCACCTGCCGCCCGCCGTCCATGTCGCGCATCTCGATCAGCGACCGGCAGCGCGACCGGGCCCGGTCACAGCGGTCCATGAACCGGCATTGCGTGGGAAGGTCGATCAGGCTGGGAACGGTGCCCAGGATCGGCTTGATCCGCCGCCTGAGGTCGGACATGCGCGGGATCGAGGCGATCAGCCCCTGCGTATAGGGATGAAGCGGGTTCGCGATCACCTCGGCGGTCGGCCCGCACTCGACCACCTGGCCCGCGTACATCACCGCCACCCGGTCGCAATGCTCGGCCACGACCCCCAGATCGTGCGTGATCAGCACGACGCTCATCCCCAGTCGCTCGCGGATCTCCGCAATCAGGTCCAGCACCTGCGCCTGGATCGTCACGTCCAGCGCCGTGGTGGGCTCGTCGGCGATCAGAAGCGTCGGTTTGCAGGCCAGCGCGATAGCGATCATGATCCGCTGGCGCATACCGCCCGAGAATTGGTGCGGGTAATCGTCGAGCCGTGTCTCGGCGGCCGGGATGCCGACCAGCCGCATCATCTCTAGCGCCTTCTCGCGCGCCTGCCGCCGCCGGGCCCGGCGCGGGCCCGACAGCGTCTCGTCATGGGCCATGAGCGCCTCGATGATCTGGTCTGACACGGTATAAGCCGGGTTCAGCGCGGTCAGGGCGTCCTGCATCGTCATCGCGATTTCCTTGCCGCGAAGCTGGCGGTATTCGTCCGCGTCCAGTCCAACCAGTTCGCGTCCGTTGAACCGGATCGAACCGCCCGTGATGAAGCCCGGCGCCTTGATCAGCCCCATGACCGACGCGAAGGTCACGCTCTTGCCCGAGCCCGACTCGCCCACCACGCCCAGGCTTTCCTGCCGCGCCAGCGACAGCGTGACCCCCTCGACCGCCGTGACCAAGCCGTCGCGGGTGTCGAAGCAGGTTCTCAGGTCGGTGATCTCAAGAACATTGTGCCCCATGGCGCGCCTCAATCGTGGAACCGGGGGTCGAAGGCGTCGCGCAGCCCCTGGCTGACGACGTTGATCGACAGGACCAGGATCAAGATGGCGATGCCGGGAAAGGTCGAGAGCCACCATTCGTTCAGCATAAACGAGCGCCCGTCGGCAACCATCGATCCCCACGATGCCGTGGGCGGCTGAACGCCGAGACCGAGGAACGACAGGCTGGCCTCGAGGATGATCACGTGTGCCATGCGCACCGTCGACACGACCAGCACCGGCGACAGGATGTTTGGAAGGATCTCGCGTAGCATGATGTTCGACCGGCTTGCGCCGATGGCCCTCGCCGCTTCGACATAGTCCGCGCCCGCCACGGCCAGGGTCTCGCCGCGCACGACGCGAAACGGCATCACCCATTCGCGGTACGCCATGGCCAGAACGATGTTGTGAAGCCCCGGCCCGGTCATGGCGATCAGCGCAATGGCGAAGATCAGATAGGGAAACCCCAGCAGGATATCGACAAGCCGCGACAGCACTCCGTCCACCCAGCCGCGCAGATACCCCGCCGCCAGCCCCGCCAGCACGCCGATCGTCGTGGCGATCAGGATCACGACGACGCCGATAAAGATCGAAACCCGCGTGCCATAGATGATGCGCGACAGGATATCGCGCCCCAGCGCATCGCAGCCCAACGGATAGCTCCAGTCGCCGCCCTCCATCCAGACCGGTGGGATGAGACGGCGGAATAGGTCGGGCTCGTTGGGATCGTGCGGCGCGATCCACGGCGCGAAGATGGCCATGACCAGGAAGCCGAGGGTCACGAACAGGAAGAACACTGACAGCTTGCTGGACAGGAAGTTGCGCATGTTGCGGCGGAAGATCGTTTCCGGCTGCACCACCCTGCCGTTATCGGCGGTTGCATCGGTCATAGCCGCACCTTGGGGTTCAGAACCGTGTAAAGGATGTCGGCCAGGAAGTTCAGCATGACGTATGTAACCGCGTAAAACAGCACCGCGGCCTGGATCAGCGGGTAGTTCCGCACGAAGATGCTCTCGACCACCAGCCGGCCCAGACCAGGCCAGCCGAAGACGGTTTCGACCACCATGTTTCCACCCAACAGCGACCCGGTCTGCAACGCGGCCACGGTGACGGTCGGTATCAGCGCGTTCCGCAGGGCGTGCTTGATCAGTATCTGACTTTTCCTCAGCCCCTTGGCCTCGGCAAAGGTAATGTAGTCGCAGTTGAGCACATCGAGCATCGAGGCGCGGGTGACCCGCATCAGGATCGATGCCATCGGCAATCCCAGCGTTATCGCGGGCAGGATGATATGTTTCAGCGCGTCCCAGAAGGCGTCCACCCGGCCCCTGAGCAGGCTATCGATCAGCAGAAGGTGTGTGATCGGCTCGACTTCGGACGAAAAGCCCGCGCGCCCCGAGACCGGCAGCCAGCGCAGGTTCACGGCGAAGAACAGGATCAGGAGAATGCCGAACCAGAACCCCGGCATCGACACCCCGAACAGCGACGTCACGGTGGAGATGCGGTCCAGGATCGAGTTCTTCCTGACCGCCGCCAGCACGCCCAGCGGGATCGAGACTAGGAGCGCGAAGATCAGCGCCGCAAGGCTGAGTTCGATCGTCGCCGGCAGGCGCGAGGCGATCACCTCGGTTACCGGCTGGCGGTGATAATAGCTAAGTCCGAAATCGCCGGTCATGGCATTGCTGAGGAACTTGAAGAAGCGCTCATGCGGCGGAAGGTCCAGGCCCATGTCGTGGCGTAGGGCCTGTTCCTGCTCCTCAGTGACATGCTGGTCGCCCAGCATGATCTCTACCGGATCACCCGGCGTGACCAGCATCATCACGAAGACGATCACGCTGACACCCAGAAGCACCGGTATCAGCTGCAACAACCGCTCGATCAGTTTTCCGACGTTCATGTCACCGGCTCCGGTGGTCGTTGACGCGCCCGGCGATCACACCGGCCGGGCGCGCAGGTTTCACCTTAATCCGACAAGCAGGCGTCGTGCAGGTTGATGCGGCTGTCCGAGCTGGGTTGCCAGCCGGTCACCTTGGTCGACACCCCGTAGAGGTCCTGCGCGACCCAGAGATACACCTTGGGCAGGTCGGCGTTCACGATCGCCTCGGCCTCAGCGTAAAGCTCGGCGCGCCTGGCGCGGTCGGTCTCGACATTGGCTTCGTCAAGCAGGGCATCGACATTCGCGTTGGAATAGCCCGAGGAATTGCCGCGGTCGGCGGTGCGGTGGGTCGGCACGAAGATCCCGACGGGATCGAGCGAACCGTTGCCCCACGAGGTCAGCCACATCTGCCCGTCGATCGGTTCGCCCTTGGTGCGGAACCGGCTGACAAGCATCGAGCTTTCCCTGACCGTGACGTTGATGCGGAACCCGCCCTTGGCGGCGACGGCGGCGATGGCCTCGGCGATCTCCTTGTTGGCGCCGTCCACGTCCAGCGTCACCTCCAGCCCGTCGGCGAAACCCGCCTCGGCCAGAAGGGCCTGAGCTTCTTCGGGATCGTATTCATAAGCCGGCAGGTTCTTGTTCTTGCCGAAGGCGTCGGGGCTGAGGATGCCGTTGGTCAGCGACGCATTGCCACCGAGGATCTTGTCGACCACAAGCTGACGGTCGATGGCATGGGCCAGCGCCTTGCGTACCCGGATATCGGCAAAGGGTCCCTCTTGGTTGTTCAGCGCGATATAGCTGGTGCGCGTGCCGTTCACCGCCATCACCTTAGTGTCGGGATTGGCCTCGACCTGCGCGACCATGTGCGCGGGCAGCTTGTCGATGATATGCACTTCGCCAGCAAGCAGCGCGGCCACGCGGGATGCGTTCTCGGGGATGACCTGGAAGATCACGCGCTCGACACAGGCCGGGCCTACGGGCGCAATGTCGCCGGCGCCGCCGTAGTAGCCGTCGTAGCGCTCCATGATCACGCTTTGGCCCTTGCGCCACTCGACCAGCTTGAAGGGGCCGGTGCCGTTGACGGCGTCGGCCATCGCTTCTTCACCCACGGCGGCAACATGGGCCGCCGAAACCAATTCCTGGAACGGCAACATCGCAGGGAGGATCGGCCAGGGGTCCGACAGTTTCAGGCGAACGGTCAGATCATCGACCACCTCGACATCGGCCAGCGCGCTCAAGAGGCTCTGGCGCGGGCTGGTCTGGCCGCCCATGGCGTTTTCCTTGGTCAGCCGGTCCAGGCTGAACTTTACGTCCGCCGCCGTGAACGGCGAGCCGTCGTGAAAGGTCACGCCCTCGCGCAGCTTGAACTCATAGGTGGTGGGGTCGATCGCCGTCCAGCCCTCGGCAAGCTCGGCGACAACGTTCATCTGCGAATCCCGCGTCACCAGGCCGTCGAACATGTTGCGGATGATAGTCTCGGTTTCACGGTTCCGGTGGTTCGCCGGGTCAAGCGTCAGGGCATCCGCCGAAAAGCCGACCTTCAGTTCGGCCGCCATGCCGGGAACCGCCAGCATCCCGGCCATGCCGAGAGCGATAAGGGATTTTTTGAACATTTGGTATCCTCCTTGTCCTTTGTCGGGATCATTCCCGGCGGTTCGGCCCGCCGTGTCGTTTGCCGCCTGGCCCGGCGGCGCTGGTTCACTGATCGGGCACCTCGATCCCCATGAGCGGGGCATATTGCTGAGCGCCAAAGATATCGGGGTCGCCCGCGCTGCCCGAGGGGCGGTCGCGCAGGATCGAGAACTTGATGGCGAAAGCCGGATCGAAGGCCACAAAATCGGTGATCCGATTCTGCGAAATACCATACAGCGCGGCCACGCTCTCGCGGGTCAGCGCGCCGCTGTCCCGCACAAGGCGGTAATCGTCCCCGGTACGGAAGATCACGTCGAAGGTAATCTTGTCCACGCCGGCATTCTTGCTGCGGATCGTCTTGGCGATATCGAAGAGCTTGCGGGGCATCATGCGTCCTCCAGCGCGTTCACGTCCACCAGATGGGTCGGGAACAGTTCCAGCCCGTCGCGGACCGCCATGGTGTGATTGATCGTCCAGCGGCAGGCGGGGCTGGCTTGCATGACCTCGTCGAACGGGAACGAAACGCCCCCGGCGGTGCCCTTCACGTCGGGTAGGCGGGCATAGAACAGCTGCCGCGTGCCCGTCAGAGTCAGCTCCTCGGCCATCTCGCGCGCGGGCGCCACGCCCTGGACGGTGATGCACAGTTCGTGCGCGGGCTGGTCGCGCATCGGCTCCATCGCCCCCAGGATGCCGTTGCGGCCATAGACCGTGTAATGCAGTTCGTAGCCCTCGTCGCCGAAACGGCGACGCACCTCGGCACGGGCCCATTCGATCACTTCGTCCACATGGGCGATTGTGTGCGGATCGCGGATGCCGCAGATGCCGACGAAGCGCTCGCCGACCTTGCCCGCGCCCTCGAGCTTCACGCGCATCTCGCTGGCGGGCACGAACTCCGGCCCGGTGACGCGCGTGGTCTTTTCGTCCAGCTGTTCGTATCGGCACCGGGTCATGTCCAGAAGTCCGCCCGCCACGAACTCGTGAAACGGATTCGCACGCTCGTACATCGCATGCCCCGCCACCGAAGCGACAGTGCAGCGCTGGCCGGGATACATCGCGGTCACGTCGACGCCATTAGGCGAGACCGTCCCCAGAACGGTTTCCTTGCCTCCGTAGGGCTCTGCGCAGAACGAGGCGCATTCCAGCACCTTGCCCAGCATGAACGACTGGTCGGGCGGATAGCCGTTCGCCATCGCGGCGGCGGCGAAGATCGCGCTGTCCGAGCTGCGCCCGCCGATGATCACATCGGCGCCGTCGCGCAAGAGCTTCATAAAGGGCTCGGCTCCGGCCATGGCGACGATATTGTCGGTCGCGTTCAGGTCGGTCTCGTCAAGAGACCCGCGCCCGTCTAGACCCTCGATAGCCTCGCCCGCCCGCATCCGCGCCCGAACGGTCTCGCGGTCCACCTCGGAATAAAAGTACCCCAGCCGGAACGGCGCCAGGTCGTGCCGCCGCGCAATCTCGCGGATCATTCCGACATACATGTCGACCCGACTGTTGGTGCCCGTGTCACCCGCGCTGCCGATGATCATCGGAACGCCGATCTCGCGCGCGGCCAGCAGCATCTGTTCCAAGTCGTGTTCCTGCCAGGCCTTCGGGCTGGCCGAGGTGTCAGTTGCCAACGGCACCGGGCCGACGTCGTCCGACCCTGAATCGGCGGCGATGTAATCGGGTCCGGCAGCGACACCGGCGCGGAAACTTTCGGTTTTCAGCGGCGCAAATCCGAGGTGACCGTTCGGACAAATGATTCTGATAGGCTTCATGGCATCCTTCATGGGGCGCGCGGGATCGGGTGAAACAGGCGTTTCGGAACTAGACTAGTTTGGGCGGCACCTTCCCGGCAACGCGCGCGATTTGCTCAATATCGGCAGATTCGCGGCATTTGCGCGAAATGTGCGCGTAAATGCGTGCGTTCAGCGCACGCCCAGCCTGTTCATCTGATGCCGCAAAGCGTGACGGGACAATCCCAGGGTCGCGGCCGCGTCGCCCTTGCGTCCACCCGCCGCATCAAGGGCCTGCCGGATCAGGCGGATCTGGAAGGCATCGGTGGCGTCCTGGAACGACTTGCCTTCCCAGTCGGACATCTCGGGGCCTTGCCGCTCAGACGGCCTGTCGCCCGAGACCTCGCGCATGATCCGCGGAGGAATGTGCTCGACCTTTATCACATCCTGGCTTTCCAGAACGAAGATCCGCTCCAGCAGGTTCTCAAGTTCACGCACGTTGCCGGGCCAGTGGTAGGCCCGGAAAACATCCGCAACCTTGGTGTCCCATCCCCGGATCGTCCGTCCGTAGCGCTGGTTCAGGCGCCGGACGAAATACTCGGCTAGGATCAGGCAATCGTCGCCGCGCTCGCGCAGGGGCGGCAGGTTGATCGAGACCACCTGAAGCCGGTAATACAGGTCGTCCCGGAACAGCCCCTTTTTCACCTGGTCGAACAGGATCTGGTTGGTAGCGCAGACATAGCGCACATCCACCTCGACATCGTTGACCGCACCGGTGCGCCGAAAGCTCTTGCGGTCCAGAAGCCCCAGGAGTTTCGACTGCGCTAGGTGATCCAGCTGGCGGATCTCGTCCAGGAACAAGGTCCCGCCATTGGCCGCGTTGATCAGGCCGTTCTTGCGCATCAGCGCGCCCGCCAGCGTGCCCTTGTCGTGCCCGAACAATTCCTGGTCGAACAGCTCGGAGGGGATCGTTGCGCAGTTCACGTCGACGAAGGGCTTACGCGCGCGGTCGGACTGGCGGTGCAGCTCCTGCGCCACCAGTCCCTTGCCGGTGCCCGTCTCGCCATACAGCAGAACCGCGCTGGCCTTGCTGCGGGCCACACGCGCAATCAGTTTCCTAAGGTCGCGGATCACGTCGGACGCGCCGACGAATTCCCTTTGCTGCATGCCTGACTCCACGCAAGGATCGAAAGCGGGCCACCCCTGATTGTCAAGGCCACGCTATAGCCGGAAGCTCTGCCATCCGGCGCTGCACGGGATGCCCGCGCTGAACACCACTTCGCGGGGTCCGCACAGGTAGACTACGCCCGAGATCGTGCCGTCCTGCCCGCCGCCGGTATGGCGGCAAAGCCGTCCATTGCCGGGACCGTGAGACGACAACAGCGCGGCGATATCCTTATGCGTCGTGGCCGGGCCGAACCCGGCCTGGGCCGATCGCAGCGTATCCAGTCGGGCGCGCGAGCTTTGAGATGTGACATCCCCCGCCAGCCGTTCCACCCGGTCGGCCAGGTCCTGCGCAAGGTAATGGTTGGTATGCACATAGCTGGCCGCGCCGGTCTCGATGGCGACCCCCGACGATCCCAGCTCCACCATGGCCACCCTGCCATCGGCATCCGCCAGCGCCAATGATCCGCCGCCGACATGCTCCGCATCTTCGATCAGCGCAATCGCCGAGGGAATATCTTGCGCCTGCCACAGGATTTCGCTCATCAGGAAATACCGCAGCCAACCGACTCCGGGCTCCGACCAGTCGATGCGGGTATCGGCCAGCGCCAGCCCGTGGCTGTTCATCCCGCTGGAAAAGGCCCCAGGCGCGCCAAGCGATCCGACGAACAGGCACGACGTGTCGGGGCGGTCCGGATCGGTGTGATGGAACAACCGCTGTAACGCCTGATGCTCACCGCGATAATCGCGGTTCTTGGCGACCATGGGTCCGTCCGCCGAGTCCGACAGCGCAAGTGTGCTGCACCCGTCGAGCGCCTGGCGCATTGGGGCCAAAAACCCGAGGTGGAGAAAGGCGAATAGGTCTCGCGCGAACAGTCCGTGTCCTTCGGCAATGCCCCGAACCTCGTCGAGATGGGCTTTTGCGTGGCTCTCGGAAAAATCCCACTGGGCTTTTAGAAACTGCTTCACCAATCGGGAATTTAGAACATCAGCCTCCTCGGACAGACGCAGACTGACCATTTCCCGTACGCGTCGAACGGTTTCCTGCCCCGAACATTTCTGGGCAAACCCGCGCTGGAAGGGAGACCCTGACAAGCGAACCAAACTCATAGGCAAGTCCTTTCGAGAGCAGAGACAGTCGCAACCCATTCAAGTGGCTCGTGGATGACGGGGCAACACAAAGGTAGGATCGCAGTCCTGGTTGAAGTTGCCCGCCGGGGCCGGAAGCGACATTGAACTGGCGGCGGGGTCGATAGGTCAATTCCCGGATTCGTTCCACTACCTGCAGTTCTGTTGTACGCCGGGGCGCAGTGCCCAAAATTCATTTCGGATGCCCCATTTGGATGTGTCTGGTGAGTTTACACCTCGAACTGTCACATTACTGCGCAGAGGATCAAATTCAGTTGCGAGGTAGACAATACTGGCAAGGGCTTCGATTCGCCATGCACAGGCGCGGTTTCTGCCCGGTTATTGTGGTACATGGATGTCCGGTTCCACGACCATCAACATAAGCTCTTAGCACGCGCAGCGAACGTCGGCTTTCGCCGATTCTGTGGAAAAACTAACGTTTGCGAGCGCAGAAATAGCTGTTCCAAATCCGGCGCGCGCGCCTTTCCTGTCAGGCTTTGCGCGTTTGCTGCGGTGCAGGAATGATCTTGGCCAGTTTGCGGAGGTTCTGGGCGGTTGCGGCGAGCAGGAATTCGTCATTTGCGCCGCATGGGCCGCGTAATCGGAGCCTGGCGAGGCCCAGGATGCGCTTCAGGAGGGCGAAGAGCATCTCGACCTTCTTCCGGAGCTTCATTGAGACCGCGTATTGCTCTGTTTTGGCGATGTCGCGGGCGACCTGGCGGGCGTCTTCGTGTTCCTCGCGGGTGATCGATCTGGCATCTGCGTTCGGGCAGCATTTCGCCTTGGACGGGCAGGCCTGACAGACCTCTTTAAGGGCGCGATAGCGGGCTGTGCCTTTGCCGGTCGGCCCACGGTTCGGGTCTGAATAGTTGCGGCGGAACTGCTTCAGTTCGTGGCCTTCCGGGCAGATGTACTGGTCGTTATCGGCGTCCCACTCGAAGTCCGCCCGCGTCCAGGTGCCGTCGTTGCGCCCGGACTTGTCTATGACCGGGATGTGGGGCGCGATCTTGCGATCGACCAGCCAGCCCAGCATCGGCCCGGTTCCATAGGCGGTGTCCGCAATCAGCCGTTCGGGATGCAGGTCGAACCTGGCCTTCACGCGGTCCAGCATGGTGCGTGTCGAGCCGACTTCGGCCTGTCGAATGGACCGCGTGGCCTCGACATCCACGATCACGCCGTGATCCGTGTCGATCAGGTAATTGTCGGAATAGCTGAAGAATGCCGGGCCTTTGCGGGCGGCCGTCCATTGGCTGGCCGGGTCGGAATGCGACGTGAACTTGGGCTGAACCTCGCTGGCCGCACCGAATGCTGCCTCGTCCAGTGTGTCGAGATACTCGCGCACGGCGCGGGGCGCGTCGAAGGGGTCGATGACCGATGCATCCCAGTCTTCCCTCGGTGTCGAGTTCTGCTTGTTCGCGTCCGCCTCGATCAGGCTGGCGTCGATGGCCATGCGCTGACCGCTGACCAGACCTTCCGCGATGCACCGCGCGACGGTCGTCTCAAACAGATGCCGTAGCAACTCGCTGTCGCGGAAACGCCCATGTCGGTTCTTTGAAAACGTGGAATGATCCGGGACCCGGTCACTCAGGTCAAGGCGGCAGAACCAGCGATACGCGAGGTTCAGATGCACCTCTTCGCACAGCCGGCGCTCGGACCGGATGCCGAAGCAATACCCGACCAGCAGCATCCGGATCAGCAGCTCGGGATCGACCGACGGACGGCCTGTATGGCTGTAGAAACCGGCAAGATGGGTGCGGATGCTGCTCAGATCGACAAACCGGTCGATGGACCGAAGCAGATGATCTTGGGGAACATGATCCTCCAGCGAGAACTCGTAGAAAAGTGCTGCCTGCGCTTCCTGTCTCGGTCCCAACATTGCTCAATTCTCCCGCTGGTCAGAAGAATTGAATCAGCAACTTACGCTTCGATCAAGCACGAGTTTTTCAACAAAATACGCCCTCCACGTCGGTGGTGCTGCGACGTCAAAGGAACTCTAGCCCGCGCAGCGAACGTCGGAAAGGTCCGCTCTGCCGACCTTCACCCTTCGAAAGTGCTGCATGATGCACGAATGGCCGGTCTGGTGAAGTTGCACGGCGGCGTTGAAGGCGATAATGAACGCCCGGTTTGGGCCGAAAGCGATGATTTTGATTTGGTAGATCTTTTTGCCACATCAACGCCACATCAACGCGCCAAAGCGCATTTGGGGCTGTTTTTGTGCGCGAAAACGTGTGAATGCTTGCCGCTGTCGGCTGGGTTTATTGGTGAAATCAAAGGCTTATCGCCTAAACTATTGATTTCAGCGGGCTTTTGTTTTCTCTGCGATGTAGGCTCATAACCTGAAGGTCGTAGGTTCAAATCCTACCCCCGCAACCAAATATTCCAAATAAAACAAACGCTTGG
>JAUIIJ010000082.1 GCA_030431825.1 Alphaproteobacteria bacterium | reverse complement strand
TTGCCCGATTATTGTGCGCCAACTATATCTTGTGGGGGCACCTTATCAGACCCGGCATATAAGGTGCAATGGCAGGTGGGTGGATCAATTGGCAGCACGCGGGGTATTCTGCTAACATACTGTTTTCATTGAAATGCAGGAATTTCCGGTGATCATGGATGCCCATGAGGCAAGTATTGTTGAAAGGTGCGACATGGAAACCAGAGAAACGGAACTGCTGTTAAAAGGGTACGGGCTGACCACGGCAGAATTTTTCTATCACATGCCCGACTACTGCCATGTGCTGAACAGCTTTGTCTGGCAGGACTACGATCTGGCGCCGGATCATCAGCGCCTGTTCGATTTCGTGGCCTTCTGGCAGCGCGAAATCGAGGGAGCGTTGCATTCTGTCCGCTTCACGCATCGGCGGCTTCTGACCAGTGGCGAATGGCATAATCAGGTCGGAGAATTCCACGTGCATTGACCCGGAGGCGCCCCGACAATCATCGCGGTGAGGGGGCAGCGTCATGATGACGAATGGTGGTGGCCATTCCTTACCCGACGGCACACCGTCGGTGTGGTATGAGTGAATGCCAGAGGATTCAGGGGGGAGAGACATATGAAAGCGAAAGCTGCTGTCGTGATCGCTGCAATCTGCGTTCTGTCGGCTTTTGAAATCGACGCTCCGGCCGCGAGCGGATCTGTCGCTGCCGGCGACATCCGTCAATTCGAGGGCGCCAAGGCCGGTCAGGCCGAGATGGGGGTTCGGAACATGGGGTATCAACTGGTTCGGAGTCAGGGATTGACCTCGCTCTGGTACAATGAATCGCGCGCCGATTGCGCGCAGATCGTCACGTCCGACGGGCGCTATGCCTCGATTACCACGGTCGATCCAGGCGTCTGTGCCTGACCCGGCCGGAAACCGTTGTGCCGCCAACGCTGGCTGAAGCACCGCCGCCGGTCGGTCGGTACCGGTTTTGTGTATGTAGCTCTTCCTGCGTAAGATGGCCGTGCGGGACTAATCGTGTCGCGGGATTCGAAACTGTTGTGATGCGCTGCGCCTTTGGTGTATGTGAGCGCTAACATTTCCAGGAATCCCAGTAGGCGAGGGGCAACTCAGCATGGTTTCACGCGTCATTCCGGTTGATCCGTTCGACCTCGTGATATTCGGCGGTACCGGCGATCTGGCCCGGCGCAAGATCCTGCC
Source organism: Alphaproteobacteria bacterium (assembly GCA_030431825.1). Classification (GTDB taxonomy): domain Bacteria; phylum Pseudomonadota; class Alphaproteobacteria; order Rhodobacterales; family Rhodobacteraceae; genus Sedimentitalea. Next base: position 1,097 of record JAUIIJ010000082.1, on the reverse strand, counting down.
GGCACTGTACCAGCGGTTCCAGGTCGGTCAGATGCCCGAAGAGGCGCGATTGATCGGCGCGGCGCGGTCGTCCCACGATGCAGCGGAATACCGGGCCTTTGCCGAAGAGGCGATTCGCGAATTCTGCGATGCGGACGAGGGCTCTCTCGCCGCTTTTCTCGACACGCTCGACTATGTGACTATCGATGCTTCGGGTGAAATGGGCTGGGCCGATCTGGCTGAGCGGTTGCAGCCGGGGCGGGTGCGGGCCTTCTATTTCTCGGTCGCACCGGGATTGTTCGGCGATCTTGCCGAGCGGGTCCGGTTGCATGGCATGGCGGACGCCAATACCCGGATCGTGGTTGAGAAGCCTTTCGGTCGCGATCTGGACAGCGCCAAAGCGCTGAACAAGGCGCTGGCGGCGCATTTCGACGAAAGCCAGATCTATCGCATCGACCATTACCTGGGCAAGGAAACGGTGCAGAACCTGATGGCGATCCGGTTCGGCAACATGCTGTTCGAGCCGCTCTGGAACAGCCAGTACGTGGATCATATCCAGATCACCGTGGCCGAAACGGTGGGTGTCGGCGGTCGCGGTGATTACTATGATCGCGCGGGTGCGATGCGGGACATGATGCAGAACCACCTGATGCAGCTGCTTTGCCTGATCGCGATGGAACCACCCGCCAAGTTCAATCCCGACGCGGTGCGCGACGAAAAGCTGAAGGTGATCCGCGCGCTGGATCCCGTGCCGCCGCACCATATCGTGCGCGGGCAGTACGGTGCCGGCGAAAGCGACGACCAGCCGTCCTATCGCGAGGCGGTGGGCGATCCGCGGTCGACCACTGAAAGCTATATCGCGCTCAAGGCTCATATCAGCAACTGGCGTTGGGCCGGCACGCCGTTCTATCTGCGTACCGGCAAACGGCTGGTTGCGCGATCGTCGGTGATCAACGTGGCGTTCAAGGATGCGCCGCATTCGATTTTTGGTGAAGAAGCGGGACGGCATGCCAACCTGCTGACGATCCGGCTGCAGCCGAACGAAGGCATCACGCTGCGGGTCACGATCAAAGAGCCCGGGCCGGGGGGCATGCGGCTGGTGGATGTGCCACTGGACA
>JAUIIJ010000020.1 GCA_030431825.1 Alphaproteobacteria bacterium | reverse complement strand
GGGCTATCTGCTGCCCAAATACTGGGTCACGCGGCGCGTCCAGACCCGGAAGGAAGCCATCGAGCGCGCCTTTCCCGATGCGCTGGACATGATGCTGGTCTGCGTCGAGGCGGGCCAGTCACTCGACCAATCCATCGTAAGGGTCGCCGCAGAGCTGCACGCCTCGTACCCGGAACTGGCCGAGGAATTCGAGATCGTCGCCTACGAGATGAAGGCCGGCAAGGAAAAGACAGCGGTTCTGCGGGACCTTGGAACGCGCTGCGGCGTGCAGGATGTCTCCTCCTTCGTCACTGTGCTGATACAGTCGGCCTCGTTCGGTACGTCGATCGCCGATGCGCTGCGGGTCTATGCCAGCGAAATGCGCGACAAGCGCGTGATGCGCGCCGAAGAAGCCGCCAACAAGCTGCCCACCAAGATGACACTGGCGACGATGACCCTGACGGTGCCGCCCCTGTTGATCATTCTGGTCGGTCCCTCGGCGCAGGGCATCGCCAACCTCGGCAACATGGGCAAGTAGCCTATGGAACCGCTGCGCGCGCGGGTCGGCGCAATGCCGCACAGGCTGGGTCTCGCGATTGCGACCATCCTGGTCATTTCGGCCTGCGACACGTTCAGGGAACCGGATACGCCCGCAGGTCTGGATGCACCGGGTGTCGATCTGAGAAAAGAGGCGGCTGACGGGTTGGAAGTGGGCAACCGGCTGCTGGCGGCGTCCGAGTACGAGCTTGCAATCGACGCCTTCACCCGCGCGGCGCTGGAACGCGGGCTGACTCCCGAAATTCTGAACGGCATGGGAACCGCCAATCTCGGTCTCGGCCGGTTGGGACAATCCGAGACATTGCTCCGCCGCGCGGTCGAGGCAGCCCCGGACTGGCCGGAGGCGTGGAACAATCTCGGCGTGGTGCTGCTCGAGCGAGGCGAGATCGGAGAAGCGGAGCAGGTCTTTCGCAAGGCCTATGCTCTGGACAATGGCGAAAGTGACGCAATCCGCGACAATCTGCGCTTAGCCCTCGCAAAAACCGAAAATTTCGGTCATACTGAGCCGCAAAACCAGGACTATAAAGTGGTGCGGCGGGGCAGCAGCGAATATCTGATCCGCAAGACACCATGACAGAGGCAAAAGAGCAGTAAAGGACGCAACCAATGCGCCACCTCACCCTGATTCCGGCCGCGCTTGTCATGAGTTTGGCCCTCTCCGCCTGCGCGAAAAAGGCGGACGAGACCGTTGAGCGAGCCTTTCAAGAGGTCAATGTGGTCGATGAAAACGACCTGAACGATGTCATGCTGACTGTCGCCGATCCGAACGAAGCGGTGACATATTTTACCCGCAGTCTCAAGCAATCCCCCAACCGGATCGACCTGCAACGCGGGCTTGCCCTGTCGCTGATACGCGCCAAGCGCAACGTCGAAGGCGTTGCCGCGTGGAGAAAGGTCGTCGGCATGAGCGGGGCAACGTCAGAAGACAAGGTCGCGCTCGCCGATGCCCAGATCCGCGTGGGCGAATGGGCCGCCGCCGAAAAGACACTCGACAGCGTTCCGCCCACCTATGAGACCTTCAGGCGCTACCGTCTGGAAGGCATGGTGGCCGATGCCAACAAGGAATGGAACAAGGCGGACAGCTATTACGAAACCGCGCTTGGTCTTACCACCAAGCCGGCAGGCGTGATGAACAACTGGGGGTATTCCAAGCTCTCGCGCGGTGATTTCGCCGGGGCCGAACGTCTTTTTGGTCAGGCGATCCGGCAGGATCCCGGCCTGTTCACCGCCAAGAACAACCTCGTTCTCGCGCGGGGGGCGCAACGGAACTATTCGTTGCCCGTCATACCGATGGATCAGGTCGAGCGCGCCGAACTGCTGCACACCATGGCATTGACCGCGATCAAGCAGGGTGACGTGCAAACCGGCGAAGCCCTGTTGCGCGAGGCAATCGATACGCATCCGCAGCATTTCGAAGAGGCCGCCAGGTCCCTGCGTGCCATCGAAAACGGCTAGGCCGGATGTCGGTATCCGCCGAGGCAGCACTCTGGTTCCTGCCCTTTGTCCTTCCGATCTGCTTTTTCGTGGCGCTTTCGGATCTGCGGGACATGCGCATCCCCAACCAGGCGGTGCTGCTGCTCGTCGCGGTCTTTCTCGTTGTCGGGCTGTTCGTGCTGCCGCTTGCGACCTATGGAACCCGCCTGCTGCAGCTCGGCGTCGTTCTGATCATCGGCATCGTGCTCAACGCCGCCGGTGCCGTCGGGGCCGGAGACGCAAAGTTCGCGGCGGCGGCCGCGCCCTATATCGCGATCGGGGATCTGCGTCTGCTCATCGCGATCTTTGCCGCCAACCTGCTCGCCGCCTTCACGACCCACCGGCTCGTCAAATTCACGCCGCTGCGCCGCATCGCGCCAAACTGGAAAAGCTGGGACGCTGACGGGAAGTTCCCCATGGGGCTGTCACTGGCCGGAACATTGGCGATCTATCTGACCCTTGGAGCATTGATCGGCAGCTGACGCCCCTTTCCGCCCCTGTCACGACAACCGCGGGATGCCGCATTCTTGCCAGAAACAATCATTATAGCATTTCACGATAAACCTGAATCACCCAACGCTGCCTGAAATCAGAAATTTCAACGCGTCAGGTGATACCAGATGTTTCAAGTTAATCGCGAAACGCTTTAGTCGTGTCGCCATCACTGGTTTCACCCTTCGATACAGGCCGAACAGATGAACACGCAGGCAAACGCGATTACCGCGCCCCCCAGCCCGACCACCATGGATGACACGCGCCTGCCGCCGGTGATGATGCGGGACATCCTGCTCAAGACCATTTTTCGCAAGACCGTTGAAACGGTTACTGAAATCGCTGCGGCCATCTGCCTGCCCATGCAGACGACGCAGGAATTGATCGATCTGGCACGCGAACAGCGTTTGCTCGAAGCGACCGGCACGCTCAATGCAAACAGCGGCAATGAAATGGGATACCGGCTTACCGATGCGGGAAAATCGCGGGCACTGGATGCGCTGTCGCAATCCGAGTATTTCGGAGCGATGCCGGTGCCGCTTGACGTCTATCGCGAACAGGTCGCGCGCCAGTCGATCCGCAACATCCGGATCACCCGCGAGCAGCTGACCGGCGCGATGGGGCATCTGATCCTGCCCGATGCGCTGCTGGATCATCTCGGGCCGGCGGTCAGCGCGGGCCGTTCGATCCTGATGTATGGTCCGCCCGGCAACGGAAAATCGTCAATCGCAAACGGGATCCGCAACACCCTGGGTCATCGCATCTATGTTCCGCGCGCCATCGAATATTCCGGACAGGTCATCACGGTCTACGATCCGATCGTCCACACCGCCGTGGATGACATACCGGACGACCCGAATGCCCTGCGCCGAACCCGGCGGTTTGACACACGCTATGTCTGTTGCGAGCGGCCCACGGTGGTGACGGGCGGTGAATTGTCGCTCAAGATGCTGGACCTTGTCCATAATCCGACCGCAAAGACCTATCAGGCACCGCTGCAACTGAAATCGACGGGTGGCATCTTTATCATCGACGATCTCGGCCGACAGGAGGAGTCGCCACAGGCGCTGATCAATCGCTGGATCGTGCCGCTCGAGGAAGGCAAGGATATTCTCGGACTGCAATCGGGCGAGAAATTCGAAGTCCCCTTCGATACCCTGCTGATCTTTTCGACAAACTTTCACCCGAACGAGATTTTCGATCAGGCGGCACTGCGGCGGATTTTCTTCAAGATCAAGATAGACGGGCCGAGCAAGGAGAACTTTGTCAAGATTTTCGCGCTCGTCGCACGCAAGAAAGGGATGCCGCTGGACGAGGCCGCGCTGGTTCACCTGCTGAAGGTCAAATATCCGACCATCGGCAATATCTATGCCAATTATCAACCGGTCTTTCTGATCGACCAGATGATCTCCATCTGTGAATTCGAAGGTATCCCATACCGGATGAGCCCCGAGCTCATCGACAGGGCCTGGGCCAACATGTTCGTGCGCGACGAAAATATCGTCAGATAAGAGCTGGCGCATGACGAAGGCTGGCCCTCGTGCGGCACCGCGCTAGACTGTGGATCATGACACTTCCACCGCAGATTCAGGCATGGTTCGACAACAAGGGCTGGTCGCCACATCCGCACCAACTGTCGATGCTGGAGCGCGCCGACGCGCCCGCCACCCTGTTGATTGCCCCCACCGGCGGCGGCAAGACATTGGCCGGTTTCCTGCCCACGCTCGCAGACCTGGCCGATGACGCCCATGAAGGTCTTCACACGCTCTATGTCAGCCCGCTCAAGGCGCTGGCAGCGGATATCAAACGCAATCTGCGCACGCCGGTCGACGAGATCGGGCTGGATATCCGGATCGAGGATCGCACCGGAGATACCTCGGCCACGCAAAAGCGGCGCCAGCGTGTCGACCCGCCCCACATCCTGTTGACCACGCCCGAAAGCCTTGCATTGATGATCTCATACGAGGACGCGCCGCGCATCTTCAAGGGATTGAAACGCATCGTGGTGGACGAAATCCATGCCCTTGCCGAGAGCAAGCGCGGCGATCAACTGATGCTTGCCCTCGCGCGGATCAATGCGCTTTGCCCCGATCTGCGCCGCGTGGGCCTGTCGGCCACGGTCGATGACCCTGCCGCCATCGCGTGCCTGCTCGCGCGTCACCCCGACCGCTGCGATATTCTCGTCGCCGACCCCGGCCCGGCACCCGACATCGCCATGCTCGAAACACGCGAAGCGCCGCCTTGGGCGGGCGGCGGTGCGGCCTATGCGATCCCTGCCGTGATGGAGCAGATCCGGCAGCACAGGACCACGCTGATTTTTCACAACACGCGCGCGCAGGCCGAGATTTTCTTTCACAATCTCTGGCTCGACAATCCCGACGGCCTGCCCATCGGCATCCATCATGGCAGCCTTGACCGGCAGCAGCGGCAACGTGTCGAGGCGGCCATGGTACGCGGGGAATTACGCGCCATCGTCTGCACCGGCAGCCTGGATCTGGGGATAGACTGGGGCGATGTGGACCTTGTGATCCAGATCGGTGCGCCCAAGAACGTCAAGCGGCTGGTGCAGCGCATCGGCCGCGCCAATCATCAGTACAACGCCCCCTCCAAGGCGCTGCTGGTCCCCGCGAACCGGTTCGAGGTGGTCGAGTGTATCGCCGCGCTCCAGGCCGTGCAGGAGGGCGATCTGGATGGCGAACCGCGCGGGCCGGGGCCGTTGGACGTGCTTTGCCAGCATATTCTGATCACCGCCTGTTCCGGGCCTTTCCATGCCGACGATATCTATGCAGAAGTCACGACCGCGGGCGCCTATGCCGATCTGTCCCGCGCCGATTTTGATCGCTGTCTCGAATTCGCGGCCACCGGAGGATATGCGCTGCGTGCCTACGATCGCTGGCAACGCCTGCTGCAACGCGCGGACGGACGGTGGCAATTGCGCGACCCGCGTGCCAGCCGGGACATACGCATGAACATCGGCACCATCCAGGACAACGACACCGTCAAGGTCCGGCTCAGGCGCAATCGTGGTGGCAAACCGCTGGGCGAGGTCGAAGAGGGGTTTGCAGCCACCCTGTCCGCGGGCGATACCTTTCTCATCGGCGGGCAGATCGTGCGCTTTGAAGGGCTGCGGGAGATGACGGTTGAAGTGTCTCGCGACGCCGCGCGCAAACCCCGCATCGCCACCTTTTCCGGCACCAAATTCGCCACCTCGACACAGCTGAGCGCCCGCATCCTCGCGCTGTTACGACAACCGGGCTGGCCCTGCTTGCCTGCCCACACGGCGGAATGGCTGAACCTGCAACGCGAGCAAAGCCGGCTACCCGAATTCGGGCGGCTCCTGATCGAGAGTTTCCCCCATGACGGGCGCGAGCATTGCTGTGTCTACGGGTTTGCCGGTCGCAACGCGCAACAGACACTGGGCCTGTTGTTGACGAAACAGATGGAAGAGGCCGGGCTGGACCCGCTCGGTTTCGTTGCCACCGATTATGCGACACTGATCTGGGGGCTGGAACCGGTGCGCGACCCTGAAATTCTCCTTGATCGCGATACCTTGCGCAACGGGCTCGCCAACTGGCTGGCGGGAAATGCCGTCATGAAACGTACCTTTCGCGCCAGCGCCACCATTGCCGGGCTTATTCAGCGCAACACGCCGCAGGCGCGCAAGACCGGCAGGCAGGCGACCTTTTCGTCGGACATTCTTTATGACACATTGCAGAAATACGATCCCGATCACCTGATACTGGACATCACCCGCCGCGAAGCGCACCGCGGGTTGGTGGATTTTGGCCGCATAGAGGAGCTTTTGGATCGCGTGGGCGACAGGCTGGAGCTGCTGCGGCTGGATCGGGTCACGCCGCTTGCGGCGCCATTGCTTCTCGAAGTCGGCAAAGTGCCGATCAAGGGGGCCGCCGAAGAGCGACTGGTGGCCGAGGAGACCCGGCGGTTGATGCAGGAAGCGGGGCTTGCGGAACTCTGAGCGATCCGCGATCCACCACCGAAACAGGCCACTGCGGATCATCCTGTGACAACGCGAAAAGCGGTGTTTCAAACCAAAGACGAAACGCGATAGACCCGGCTTCATGAATGGCCATGTCTTTACATTTTCCGGTGCCGAGCTGGTCGCCCTGGGGTCCGGCGCGCTCTGGTGGCAGGATCGCGGCTTGCTCTGCGTCTCCGATCTGCACCTGGGCAAATCGGAACGTATCGCGCGGCGTGGGGGCGCACCGCTCCCGCCCTATGACACCCGTGCGACACTAGACCGGCTGGCCGCGGATCTGGACGCCTGCAATCCGGCAACAGTCGCCTGTATCGGTGACAGCTTTGACGATCTGGACTCCGCAAATGCCCTGCCCGAGGACGAACGGCTCTGGATTGCCCGCTTGCAGGCCGGGCGCGAATGGATCTGGATCGAAGGCAACCACGATCCCGGCCCCGTCGCTTTGGGCGGTGCCCATCATGCGCTATTGCGGGTCGGGCCGCTGACCCTCCGTCATATTGCCGATCCCGCCGCGCAGGCCGAAGTGTCCGGTCATTATCATCCCAAGGTCCACCTGCGTCTGCGCGGGCGCAGCATCGCGCGCCCTGCCTTTCTGGTGGATCGTGATCGCATTGTCCTGCCCGCCTACGGAATCTACACGGGCGGGCTTCGCAGCGATGCGGCAACGCTTTGCAGTCTCATGCGACCGGATGCAATCGCGCTGGTCACGGGATCGTCGGTGTACCCTGTTCCGATGCCGCGCAGCGCCTGAAGCGTGTCACGTTGCTCTCGCACCTGTCTCCAGCCGCAATTGCCCGCTGGGGGGCCGGGTCAGAATTTCACCACGCCGGCCTCTTCCAATGCGGGCCTGTACTTGCGGCTGACCGGCACCTGGTCTCCATTGGTCAGCTTCAGATAAATCTTGCTGCCGTCGCGCCCCACCCCGATGACCGCATCCTGCACCACCCAGTGTGACCGATGCGTGGTGAAGCCGACCACCGTGTCCATCTCGTCAATTGCATCAGCGAATCGCATACGGATGGTTTCGACTCCGCTCGCCGAGATGACATCGACAAAGTGATCCCGGACGAAAAGCCGAAGGATCGGCCCCTCAAACCCCGGCGACAAGCGGCGCGCCAACCGGGGTCCTTCAGGTGCGCCTTCCGTCGTCTTGGGAAAATAGCCTACAGCCTCAAATCCCGGAATGATCCGCCGCAGGACACAGATGCTCAGCGTGATCGCGGCAACGTAATAGCTCATCTCGAGGAGCGAGGGGGCAAGTAACGGATTGCGAAACGCCAGATTTCGCGTGAGCAACCAGAGCGGCGGCGAGAAAAAGGCCACCGTCGCGCAGATCATCAACACATCCTGCAAAATCGGATGCGCGTCCTGCACATAATACCGCGTCAGCCGGCGACAGGCGCGTCCGATCAGGACGGATGCCACCGATACGCATGACCAGTAAAGCAACCGCTCCGGAAACGAATGGGTCTCATAGGTGCCAAAAGGCCCCATGATTGCCCCCAGGAAAGAGGAAAGCAACAATATCGAGACATTGAACCGACTGGTCAGCGGCCGCCAGAAATCTTTAAAGAATGTAAACATCTACGACTGGGGCACTGTCCCAAATACTCGGTTAAAACAACGGCATCCTAAAAAACGTGCCCGGTGAAGTCATGGGGCAAATCGATCCGGTATTCCCCCTCGAACATCAAGTAGCGGCGAGTTTAAGCAGTGCAACAGACGAGCGCAAAGAAATCCCGCGCGTGCTGGCAAAAACGTGAGCGAATGTGCACCGATGTGTCGCTGCGCCGGTTTTCGGGGGATCGGACAGGTCCGATCTGTCCCGAACGCTGCGACAGTTGGCCGATCACGGAGACCAGGGCTGCTGCGTCGGGACGAACAGGCGCATTCTGTCGCCGCGTGACAACGATCCGGGATGCTCGACCCAGGCCGTGACTCCCCGTCGCCCTGCCGCCGCCGGTTTGAAGGCCTTGCCAAAGCCGGGGTGCTCCCGTTCGATTTCGCGCCCGGGCAGCACACAGGGCAGATTTTCCATGTCGACCGTCAGCGTCAGGCCCGATGCGCCCTGAAGCCGCGACGATGGCGGCACATGGCTGAGGTCCGGAATGCCGCGCAGGACGATCGACGCACCAAGCCAGGCAGGGTCAAACCGGTCCAGCCCCATCTTGTCCGCAATCATATCCAGGTCTTCCTGCGCCAGGATCGAGACCTGCCGCACGTTCCTGATCCGGGTTCCCCTGGCGTAGAGCATGGTCACCCGCACACAGGACGCACGCGTCTCGCCATAGTGATGTTCGCCCCTTGTGCCGCCCATGTCAAAATCCAGCGCCGCGCGCGGTTCCGCGTGGATGCGGTCATTGGCGATGCCTTCCGGAACCAGTCCAAGCCAGGTCACTTCGCCCTCATAGGCCGCTTCTTTCATCGTGCTCACTGCGGGGTCCTCCTGATCGGTGGGCGCATTTTGCAGAATGCCGGGATCGGGACAAGATAGGGCCGCCGCAAAACGAGGACACCCGGAACGCACTCGCACGGTCCGGGTGTTCTATCTGTTTTCTTCGGACGATCCGTCAGGCGCTAGGCTCAGGTTCAAGTCCGCCTTCAGGAGGCGTTTTCTTGGGCTTGGTCTTTGGAATGGCCGTGACGCTGGGCGCGTTCCCCTCGTCGGCGGTGTCGTCGCCATCATCGCCCGATTGCGGAGGATCACCGGCCATGACGCGCTTGATCTCGTCACCGGTCAGGGTCTCATACTCCAGCAAACCCTGCGCGAGCCGTTCCCATTCGTCATTCTTTTCCTGAAGGATGGAATAGGCACGCTGATAGGCATCCTCGATAAAGCGTTTGACTTCCTCTTCGATCAATTCCTTGGTGTGTGCCGAGACCGAGAAGCCGGGCGTCTGACCGGAATAACCCTCATGCGCTTCTGCATAGTCGATATTTCCGACCTTTTCGGACATGCCCCACCGCAGGACCATGGCCCGCGCCAATGCGCTCGCCTGCTGGATATCACCCGCCGGACCGTTGGAGACGGCATCTTCGCCCCATTTGAGGATCTCGGCCGCCTTGCCCGCCATCGTCATCGCGAGCTTCTGCTCGCACTCGGACTTGTGCCAGTTCAGCCGGTCGATTTCCGGCAGGCTCACCACCATGCCCAATGCGCCGCCGCGCGGAATGATCGTTGCCTTGTACACCGGGTCGCATTCGGGAAGCGCCATTCCGACCACCGCATGACCGGCTTCGTGATAGGCGGTTTTCTCCTTCTGCTCCGCGGTCAGAACCATGCTGCGGCGCTCGGCCCCCATCATGACCTTGTCCTTGGCATTTTCGAAGTCTTCCATCGTGACAAACCGCCGTCCGACGCGTGCCGCCATCAGCGCCGCTTCGTTCACCAGGTTTGCAAGATCGGCCCCCGAGAAGCCGGGCGTGCCGCGCGCGATGATGCGCAGGTCGACATCGGGGCCAAGCGGGGTCTTGCGGGCATGAACGCCCAGGATTTTCTCGCGACCCTTGATATCCGGATTGCCCACCGTGACCTGGCGGTCAAACCGTCCGGGGCGCAGCAACGCAGGGTCCAGCACATCCTTGCGGTTGGTGGCCGCCAGGATGATCACGCCCTCGTTCGCCTCGAACCCGTCCATTTCGACCAGCAACTGGTTCAGCGTCTGTTCACGCTCGTCATTGCCGCCGCCATAGCCGGCACCACGATGACGACCCACGGCGTCGATCTCGTCGATAAAGACGATACAGGGGGCATTCTTTTTGGCCTGTTCGAACATGTCGCGCACGCGGGATGCACCCACACCGACGAACATCTCGACAAAATCGGAGCCCGAGATGGTGAAGAACGGCACGCCCGCCTCGCCGGCGATCGCCCGCGCCAGCAGCGTCTTACCGGTGCCCGGAGGACCGACCAGCAACGCGCCCTTGGGGATCTTGCCGCCCAGCCGGCTGAATTTCTGCGGATTGCGCAGAAACTCCACGATCTCTTCCAGTTCTTCCTTGGCCTCGTCGATCCCGGCCACGTCATCAAAGGTGACCCGGCCATGTTTCTCGGTCAGCATCTTGGCCTTGGACTTGCCAAACCCCATCGCGCCGCCTTTGCCGCCACCCTGCATCCGGTTCATGAAATAGACCCAAACGCCGATCAGCAGCAGGAAGGGAAGAAGCGTGACGAGGAACGACTGGAACCCGGATTGCTGTTGTTTTTCCGCACGCACCGGGATGTTGTTCTCGATCAGCAGATCGGTGATTCCCGCATCTTCCGGCTTGATCGCGATATAATCGCTGCCATCCGCCCCGCGGAACCGTATCTGTTCGCCGTCCAGTGTCACCTGGCTGACATCGCCGGCCTCGACCGAGGCGACGAATTGCGAATACGGGATTTCACGGCTTTGCATCGTGCCGCCCGACCCGCTGAACAGGTTGAACAGCGCCAGGATCAACAGGAACAGAACGACCCAAAAGGCGATATTGCGTGCATTTCCCAAGGAAACTCTCCTAAATTCTGGATCGAACAGGCTCTCGATCCGCTTCCATATAAAATAGAGATGAAATGCCGAGGTTCAATGCGATATTAGCGTCGCAAAGAACTCCTCTTCGCCTGCGGCCAATTGCGCGGTCCAGCCTTCGGCCCGTCCGGCCAGCGGCGCCGCGACCAACCTGTCGTCGTCCCAGAGCGCCGGAGATGCGATCAGGGCCGCAAGGGGTCTTCCGGTTGCGCGCCAATCCCGGCACTCGCACAAACCCTCCTGCCCGAGCGCGCGCACGCTCAGCCCCGGCACGCTCGGCCCTGACAGCTGCCAGCGCCGATCCCACATCGTGCCGGTCGCGCAACGCTCTGACTGGATGGCATTGTACTCGCGACACACCCAGACTCGGTCGTTGTGCCGCACCACCGTGCAACCGCCCAGCGTCATGGCCCGGCCCGCCCGGATACTCTCGAGAGCGAGGTTCACCGGCGCACGGCGGGGGCCGCGCAGGCTCCCGCTGATCCAGGCGACCGACCGCACGAGCAGGCGGCGCGCGATCTCGCCGGGCAGCGCGCGAAACTGGCGCAGGTCAAACACGACATTGCCGCCATTGACCTCGGCCAGATCGCGAGCAGCCAGAAAGGTGTACCAGTCCAGTGCCTCGCGCGCCTGCTCCATGTTTCTGGCCACATCCGAAAGCACCGATGGCGTGATCCCCAGCGGAGCCAGCAGCCTGAGCGCCTCGCGCGTTCTGACGCGCTCATAGGCGGTATCCTCGTTCGACGGGTCCTCTGACCAGTCGATTCCGTTCCGTGTCAGATAGTTTCGCAAGTCCTGGCGCGGCACACCGAGCAACGGACGAATCAAGGTGATACCGAACATCGTGCGGCTGAGCGGCATCGCCGCAAGCCCATCGACCCCGGACGACCGGGCAAGGCGCATCAACATGGTTTCCGCCTGGTCATCGGCGGTATGCCCCACCGCGAAGGCGGCAACATCAAGGGTTCTGGCCCAATCGCTGATCAACCGATACCGCGCCTCGCGCGCGCGCTCCTGCAGGTTGCCGACGCCATCCCAGGTCGTCCAGTGCAGCGTCGTATGCGGCACCATGAGGTCATCACACAGCGCACGCACCCGTCGCGCCTCGTCCGCGGCCTCGGGCCGCAACCCGTGATCGACCGTCACCGCAAAGAGTTCGACCGAACCCGGTGCGAAACATCGGGTCAGCACATGCAGCAGCGCGATGGAATCGCCGCCGCCCGACACCGCAACCCCAAGACGGGAAGGCGGTGCGTTCCCGAAGGCTGACCTGACCTGCGCCAGAATATCGGCGTCGGCCTTGCTCAAGAGCAGCCCAGTGCGGCCATTTCCTGTTGAGCGGAAGACACCATGTCGGACGATGGAAAGCGCACTCCGACCTCGGCGAGCGTCAGGCAGGCCTGGCTGGTCTGTCCCAATGTTCCAAGCGCCGCGCCAAGTTCGTACAGGGCGACCGGCGCGTCGGGTCCGGTGCCGTCGGTGGAGAAGCTGGCGAGAAAGGCCCGGGCCGCCTCACGCGTGTCTCCGGTGGCGGCCAGCGCCCGGCCACGGTTCAATTCGGCCCGGGCGGCAAGCGGACTGCCGGGATAGGACTGGTTGAACTGTGCGAACAATTCCGCGGCTCGCGCATTGTCTCCCGACTCAAGGGCTTGCGTCGCGGCCTGGTAGTCGGCCTCTTCACCGACCGCCAGCTCGCTGCCGGGCGTCGCGCCCGTGCCCGCGGGAGGAGGTGTCGCGACCGCCGGCGCCGAAGTTCCCGCATCGCCGCCGAGGGTGGTGGTTTCGCCGAGCTGGCTGACATCGCCGCCTTCCAGCTCAACCAGACGGAATTCGAGATCGCCGATCCGGTTTGTCCCGTCGGTCACGACCCGGTTTACACGGTTTTCGAGTTCCTCGGATTTCGCGGTCAGGCGCTGCAATTCCGACTCCATGGCCGCGACCCGATCCAGAACGCTGTCACCGGCGACGTTCACCGATGGTCCGCCCGTCGTGGACAATTCGCGCTTGAGCTTTTGCACCTCGACATAAAGCACGGTCAGTTCCTGCCGGATGTCGGCGAGGGTCTGCTGATCCTGCGCAGCGGTGCCCGTGGCCAGCGCCGAGGACATCAATGCGACGGTAAACCCGACTCTCAGAACGCGCATCATCGGCCCTACCCGGTCAAGCCACCCGCGAGAACGGTCACGGCGCGGCGATTCCTCGCGTAGCAGCTTTCCTCGCTACAGATTTCGATCGGACGTTCCTTGCCATAGGTCACGGTCCGCAAACGGGTTCCGCTCACACCCCGCGATACGAGGTATTCACGGACCGCATTCGCCCGCCGCGCGCCAAGCGCGAGGTTGTATTCGCGGGTGCCCTTTTCATCGGCGTGTCCTTCGATCACCGCCGTATAATCCCCGTTCCGGATCAACCAGTTCGCCTGTGCATCCAGCGTTGTCTGCCCCTGGGGCGTGATGGTCGATTGGTCCACGGCGAACAGCACGCGATCCCCGACGGCCTGTTGGAAATAGGCAACCGACGTGGGATCGGAGACCGATCCCGCGGCACCGATTCCGCCGCCCGCGCTGCCTGAACCGCCGGCACCGCCGCCAAGCTGGGACGGATCGTTACACGCCGCCAGCGCCAGAAGCGCGCCAACCGTGATGAACTTATTCAGAAAACTCATGCCCGATGCCTCACCATCATATTTTGTTAGTACTTTTTAGCACAGCTTGGTTTCATTGTGAAAGCGCGACTATTGCTGGAGCGGCGACCAGGACGGGTCCGACCCGCCGTCAGGCGTGCGAACCGGTCGCAGGTTGCGCCCGGAAATGTCCACGGAATAGAGCGAAGAGCGCCCCGCCGCCCCTTGTGTTTCCCGCGCGAACATCAACACCCGGCCATTGGGTGCCCATGTGGGGCCCTCATCGAGGAACGACGCGGTGAGCAGGCGCTCTTCGCTGCCATCCACGCGCATGACGCCGATGTGGAACCGCCCGTTGTTCTGCTTGGTAAAGGCGATCATGTCGCCGCGCGGCGACCAGACGGGCGTGCCATAGCGACCCTGTCCAAAGCTGATCCGGCGTGCCTCGCCGCCGCGGGCGGGCATCACGTAAAGCTGCTGATTGCCCGAACGGTCGCTTTCGAAAACGATCTGCGCGCCATCCGGTGAATAGCTGGGCGCGGTTTCGATAGACGGCGCATTGGTGAGCCGTGTGCGATTTCCGCTTGCCAAATCAAGGGTATAAAGGTCGGTATTGCCGCCCTGTTCAAGCGAATAGACCACGGTTTGCCCGTCCGGGGCAAAGCGCGGTGCGAAACTCATTGTTCCTTCGGACTGCTCGAGAACCCGCTGCTGCACGTTCCCGACATCAAGAACATGGATATGCGGAAAACCGCTCTCGTAGCTGGTGTAGAGTACCTTGTCACCGCGCGGCGAGAATCGCGGGGCCAGCACGATGGACGAGCTGTCGGTCAGGTATTGCACGTTCGCGCCGTCATAATCCATGATTGCCAGGCGCTTGCGCCGGTCGTCCTTGGGGCCGGTCTCGGACACGAACACCACACGGCTGTCGAAATAGCCGCCCTCACCGGTGATACGGCTGTAGACCTGATCGGCCACCTTGTGCGCCATCCGCCGCCAACCGTCGGTGGATCCCACGAACTGCAACCCGCTGCCCAGTTCCGCTCCCGAAAACACGTCCCAGACCCGAAAGCGCACCGTCACGCGATTGCCCGAAACCCCGACCGATCCGGTGATCAGCGCCTGCGCATTGATCGCCTTCCAGTCGGCATATTGAATTGGCGCGGAGAAATCCGTGATCTGCCCGATATGGGCATCGGCGGTAATCTCCCGGAACAACCCGGTTCCGGTCAGGTCGGCGGCGATCACCCTCGTCAATTGCTCGGCCTGAGACGCGGCTGCCGGCGATTCGGGTACGAAACCCGGCACGGCGAACGGCAGAGGCTCGATGACGCCTTCGGTGATTTCGATCCGAAGCGGTCCGTCCTGCGCCGCGAGCGGCGAAGAGAACAGGGTCGCACCAAGCAGGAGGCTGGCCAGGATTTTCTTCATTTGATCCGCATCCTTTCGGGGTTGAACGTCATCTCGATATCACGCCACTGCGCATATTTCTCGGCCGGCAGGTCATAGCCGTCTTTCTGACAACGCAGGATGGCGCGCCGCGCGGCCTGATAGGCGGTCTGGACCGACTGATCGTTGCCACCCTGGGAATCGATAAGCCGGACGCTGTTTCCCACCACCTTGCCGGATTGATCCAGCGACATGCCAACCGTCACGACAACCTGCGAGGATCGCCCGCCGACGTCAACGTTCCAGCATTGCGAGACCGCGACGCGCAACGCCTCTTTTTCACCCGCCGACAAGGGGGGTCCGACCGGGGCATCCGGTTCCGCGGCGGGTCCGGCGAGGGCCTCTGCCAGGGCGGCATCCACCGCAGTGGAGCGATCGGGGGCGGGCTCCGGCTCGGGCTCAGACGTAGGTTCGGCCTGCGCAACCGGTGTCGGCGTCGGCGCGGTCGGACGGGTCCGTGGCGGTCGGGGCGAACGTATCGGAGCGGTTTCGACCGCTTCGGTCACGATCCGGTCGGTCGCCTGTTCGGGCGCCGTGGCCTGCTGTGCCTCCTGCGGGATGTCCGCGCCTTCTTCCGGCGCGACCTCGGTCTGCTCGACAACATCCGGCCTGGCATCCTGCGGCGGTGTGGGCACAGGTTCGGGTGCAACCCGGTCGACATCCGGCGTCGCGGCATCTTCGGGCGGCAGGGCCGGCTCGGGTGCGTCCGGTTCCGGAACGGGTTCGGGTTCAGGCGGCACCGGATCACGCTCGGGCCGTGCGACGGGCGTGGGCGTTTCGGCCACCGGTTCTGCCGGTTCCGGCTCGGATGGCGCGGTCGGTTGCTCCGCGATCTCGGGTGGCCGGCTCGGGTTGCTGAGCGCCGCGTATTCCTCGGACGAGATCACCGACACCTCACGCACCTCGAACGGCAAGGGTTCGCTGCGAAACGCACCGCCAAAGATGGCGATGGCGATCAGCCCGAGATGGGCAATACCCGAAATCTTGGTGCCGGTCTGCAATCCGCCACCTCACTACTTGTCATCATCCAGCGTCGGGCCGCCGACATCAGTCACCAGGCCGACATTGGAAAACCCGCCCGCATTCAGCGCCCCCATGATCTGCATCACGTCTTCATAGGGAACACGGCCATCCGCCCGCAGGAACACCCGGTCGGTCTCACGTTCTGCCGCAATCGCCCGCAACTTGCCGACCAGACCATCACGCGGGGTGGTGGTGGTCTGAATCTGCACATCGCCGGTCGCGGTGATCGTAACGGTCAGCGGTTCTTCCGAATCGGAGGGCAACGCATTTGCGGCGGTCTTGGGCAGCTCGACCGGAACCCCGACAGTCAGCAGCGGCGCGGCGACCATGAATATGATCAGAAGCACCAGCATGACATCGACAAACGGCGTCACGTTGATCTCCGACATCGGCCGCGCGCGATTGCGGCCGCGGCCACGACGGCGCCCGCCCCGCTCGGCTTGCTGTACGGCGGCCCCCATCTGTCAGGTGTCCAGCTGGCGCGACAGGATCGTCGCGAACTCGTCTGCAAAGGCTTCATAGCCCGACACGATACGTTCGCTGTCCGCACTCAGCTTGTTATAGAAAATCACCGCCGGAATCGCGGCCAGCAGCCCCAGTCCGGTTGCCAGCAGCGCCTCGGCAATCCCCGGGGCGACAACCGCCAGGTTGGTGTTCTGCTGCTCCGCGATTTCGATAAAGGCGTTCATGATACCCATCACGGTGCCGAACAGACCCACGAATGGCGCAGTCGAACCGATCGTTGCCAGGATCGGCAGACCCTTCTGCAGGGTTTCGGCCTCCTTGTTGATCGCCACATCCATCGACCGGTCGATGCGCGACTGCGCACCGGCGATCAATCCGCCATCGCTGCGATGACTGCGACGCCACTCGATCATGCCCGCGGCAAACACCTTTTCCGAACTCCCGTCCGGCTGGGCGCCGATCTGGTCAAAGAGCCCGTCCAGCGGTTCCCCGGACCAGAAGGCGCGATCGAAAATGCCGGCCTCGGTCCGCGCTGCCCGGTAGGCAATCAGTTTCTGTATGATGATCGCCCACGACCAGAATGACGCCAGAATCAGCATCAGCATGACCAGCTTGACGGTAAAGGTTGCACGCGCGAATAGGCCCCACAGGGAGAAATCAATCTCCTGCGCCAACGCAAGGGTTTCTGCTTCCATCTGCCTGCTCTTTTCTCGCGACCGTTTGTTCCCGGTCTTTTTCTTGTCGGGACGTTAACCGATCTGATCGGCCATTGCCAATAGAACCCGCGTTCACAAATGCATCATTGCATCAATGCGCGAATCTCCGCTGGCAAACGCACCGGCTGGCCCTTGGCGTTCATGCAGACCGCCGTCACGACCGCCGTGAAAATCGGCAGCCCATCGCGCTTGACCACCTGGTCCATCACCAGCCGCGCCGGTGTCACCTTGCGCACGGTGCTCTCGACGATCAGCGTATCCTCGAACCGGGCCGTCGACAGGTAGTCCGCCTCGATCCTGCGCACGACCCAGACCAGCCCGCCGTCCCGCATCGCGTTCTGGTCATTCCCCAATGCCCTGACCCACGCGCTGCGCGCCCGCTCGATAAAGCGCAGGTAGTTGGCGTGATAGACGATACCGCCCATGTCGGTGTCCTCGTAATAGACCTGGACCGGGAAACGATGGATCGGATCGGACATGGTTCTGGTCTCCTGAAACTCCGGCGGATGCCGACATGCAGACTCCAAAGGCATTCGACGCACGCGTTTAGCGCTCCGCTACCGATGCACCACCCCGATCATGGGCGCAATGCTCAAGATCGATCCCGATCCGACAGATCAAGATGCCTCACCCAGGCGCGCGAACAGGCGCAAGGCATGTGCGCCATCCGCCGCGGCGACCGGCATCGCCGGATCATAGGCCGCCCGGATCACGCTGGCGATATCCGGACGCAAGATCGTGGTATCCGCCACCAGCGCCAGCGGCGACCGCTCCCGAAAGGCGACGTCCGACCAAAGCAGCATGACCTGCACCACCTGCCCCAGCGCCAGGGTCTCGGCCGGCAGGTCCGACAGCGCGTCATCCATCCGCAGAAAGACAAAGGCCGCCTTGATCGCCCCATCCGCGTCAAACCGGAACAACCGGTATTGATTGGCCCCTGCCGCCTGCAAACGCGCCACCAATGGAGCGAGTTCCGGGATCAGCCGGTCAAGATCCGGCACCTCCAACAGCTCCGCCCAGTCCCGGAAAAAGAACACCATGCAATTGGTGCCCAGCTCCGGGTCGGTCTCGGCCATCTGATGCCCGGCAAGCGTGCAGACCGCCTCGAACGCCCCCTTGATGACGGGCAGCGTCTCCTCTTCGACCCCGAAAATCACCGGCACGATCGGCCGCCCCCACCGCGCAAACCTGTAGGCGCCCGCCGCCGAGGTAAAACACGCTTCGATCTCGTCTGGAGTCACAGCCGTTCCTTCATCTTTGTCCAAATACTCCCGCCGGAGGCATCCGACGCTTACTCGAAAAGATCGCTCTGCGCCTTTGGCGGTGCCATGCCCAGATGCGTCCAGGCCTTGTGCGCCAGCATCCGGCCGCGCGGCGTGCGCTGGATCAGCCCCTGCTGCAGCAGGAACGGCTCGATCACATCCTCCAGCGAATCGCGGCTTTCGCTCAGCGCCGCAGAGAGCGTTTCGATCCCCACCGGACCGCCCTGATAGTTTTCCGCAATCAGGTGCAGGTATCTCCTGTCCGCACCGTCCAGCCCGAGGTGATCGACCCCGAGACGGGTCAGCGCGCCATCGGCGAGATCCCGCGTGATGGTGCCGTCGCCTTCCACCACGGCAAAATCGACCACCCGGCGCAGCAGACGTCCCGCGATTCTCGGCGTACCGCGGGCGCGTCGTGCGATCTCACGCGCGCCGTCCGCATCTGCCGGCGCGCCCAGCTTGCGCGCGTTGCGGCTGACGATCTCGTGCAACTCGTCAACCGTGTAGAATTGCAGCCGTGTCGGAATGCCGAACCTGTCACGCAGCGGCGTGGTCAGCAGACCCATGCGCGTCGTCGCCCCGACCAGCGTGAAGGGCTGCAATTCGATCCGCACGGTGCGCGCCGCCGGCCCCTCACCGATCACCAGATCAAGCTCGAAATCCTCCAGCGCCGGATAGAGCACCTCTTCGACCGCCGGGTTCAACCGATGGATTTCATCGATGAACAACACATCGCGCGCTTCGAGATTGGTCAGGATGGCTGCCAGATCCCCGGCTTTGGCCAGCACCGGACCGCTGGTCATGCGGAAATTGACCCCGAGTTCACGGGCCATGATCTGCGCCAGCGTCGTCTTGCCCAATCCCGGCGGCCCGTGAAACAGCGTGTGATCCATCGCCTCGCCCCGTCGTCTTGCGGATTCGATGAAAATCCGCAGATTGGCGCGGGCCTCGGCCTGCCCGATGAATTCGTCCAGCGCCTGCGGCCGCAGCGCCCGGTCGTTGTCGTCGGGCAACGGGTCTGGCCGGACTGTCGGGTCCGAGTCCATCATGCGGCAACTCCGGGGCGGTGAATCAGTTCAGTCATGCCGCCCTACCCTTTCGGCGCCAGCAGTTTCAAGGCCGCACGGATCAGGTCCGCTTCGCTCGCGTCGGGCGCGGCGCCCGCCGCCTCGGCCACCGCCCCCGCCGCGTCGCCCGGCGAATAACCAAGATTCGACAGCGCGGAAAGGGCGTCGGCCTGCGCCGACATCGTGGCCACGGGCCTTTGTGCTGGGGTCGCGGTAACAACCTGTACAGGTTCAACGACCGGCTCGGGGCCCTCGACCGCCTCGACCATCGTGCCGCCCATCGCCATGACCCCTGGGGCCTTGTCCTTCAGGTCGAGAACCACCCGCTGCGCGGTTTTCTGGCCGACCCCCTTGGCCACGGTCACGCTTTTCCAGTCGCCAAGGGCAATGGCCCGCCCGACACCATCGGCGCCAAGTGCTCCGAGAATGGACAGGGAGGCCTTGGCACCGATCCCCTGCACGCTCATCAGCAGTCGATGCCATTCCTTTTCGACCAGGCTGGGAAAGCCGAACAGTTGCATCAGGTCTTCGCGCACCACCAGATCCGTGAACAGCGCGACCGGCGCGCCGGGTCCGGGCAGCGTCGCAAGGGTCCGGTCGGAACAATAGACGATATATCCAACGCCCTGCACATCGATGAGCACGTGGTCGGCCCCGCGATATTGCAGCCGTCCACGCAGATAACCGATCATGCCCGCACCTCCCGTCGTTCGATGTCCGCTGCCGGGCCATAGTAGGCATGACAGATCGCGATCGCCAGCGCATCCGCCGCGTCCGGTCCCGCCGGTTCGCAGCCGGGCAGTTGCAACCGCACCATATGCAACACCTGCGCCTTGTCCGCGTGTCCCACGCCCACGACCGTCTTTTTCACCCGGTTCGGCGCGTATTCACCGATCGAAAGTCCGGCCTGCGCCGGAACCAGCAAGGCAATCCCCCGCGCCTGGCCCAGCTTCAGCGTCCCGGCACCGTCCTTGTTGACAAAGGTCTGCTCGACAGCGGCGGCATCCGGCGCGAACCGGTGCAACACGTCCTGCAACTGGCCATAGAGCGACAACAGGCGCACCGGCAGATCCTTGCCCTCGGAGTGAATTTGCCCGTTCGCGACATGGCTCAGCTTCGAACCGTGCGAATCGATGATCCCCCATCCCAGGGTTCGAAGCCCCGGATCAATGCCCAATATCCGCATGTCCTGCCCGATCCTGCCTGTCTGCCCGCTCTGCCGCGCCGGCTTGTTGCTTTTTTGACGCATTAGCACGAAACGCGAACATGGTCCACGCGTTTTGCAGCCGGTTGCCAAAAACGGCACCTGAAGGCTCGGCAGCGACCCCCAGGCATATTTCCGACATCCCGCAGCCTGAAAGCGACACCAAGAACGTCTATTTTTCATTAAATTGCAAAGGTTTACACGCAGAAGGACACATGCGGAAATTGCATGGAACCCATGCAATCTTGTGACTTGCGCGCCCCCTTGTCGCTCCATATCTGCGCTCGGACGAAACGAGCAACTGAACCATTAAATCAGAGGACAAGGATATGGCTGCTTTTGACACGAACCGCACCACCCACGGCTCATTCGGCCTGATCGGCCGTATTGGCACTCTTATCGTATCGGCACGCGACTCCATCGTTGCATGGAACGACGTGCGCATGACCCGCAACGCATTGTCGCGCCTGAGCAATCGTGAACTGGACGATATCGGGCTCGTACGCGGAGATATCGATGCAGTCGCCACGCGCACCTGCCACCTCTGATACTCTCTACCTACACCACTCATCACGACAAGGACGCCGTGACCTCCTCGGGGTTACGGCGTTTTTGCAACCAGAAACCAGAACGCCGTGGTCGATCCATGAACCAAGGGCGACATCCTGTGAACAAGATGCTCCCACAGGGTCGCCCGCCATCGACCCGGAACCTTGGACCGCGCGTTTTTTCCAAACCGGAAACCGGTCGCAATCCGGGACGCGCTTCAGGCGGTCTTTTCAAGGATAAGCGTGGACCAGTCGCCAATCTCTTCGTGAGAGACCAGTTCGGTTCCGCTTTCAAGATACACGCCGATCACCTCGCGCGCCTGCTCGTTCAGGATACCCGACAGGATCGCGTGGCCGCCGGTTTCCAGATGCGCCACGATGTCAGGCGCCAGCGCGACCAGCGGACCTTTCAGAATATTGGCGAAGATCAGGTCATAGGGGGCGTTTTCGTGCAGGGCCGGATGATCGAAACCGGCCGCCTCGATACATTCGACCCCGTTCTCGATGCCGTTTGCGCGTAAATTCGCCCGCGCCACGTCAACCGCGACCTGATCGATATCGCTTGCCAGGATCGTCGCGTCCCATACCCGCGCCGCCGCCATCGCCAGAACCGCGGTGCCGCATCCGATATCCGCGACGCGCTTTGCGTTGACCCCGTCTGCGATCAGGGTCTCGAGCGCCTTCAGGCATCCCAGCGTCGTGCCGTGATGACCTGTGCCGAATGCCATCGCCGCCTCGATCAGCAAGGGCTCCACGCCGTCAGGCACCTTGTCCGCATCATGGCTGCCGTACACAAAGAAGCGCCCTGCCCGAACCGGTGCCAGTTCGCGGCGCACATGGGCGACCCAATCGGTTTCCGGCAGTTCGGACACCACGAAAGGGTTCGCGCCAAACGCGACAGCCAGCACCGCAAGCGCAGCCGCGTCGGGGGGCCCCTCGAAATATCCCCCCACTTCCCAGAGACCGGACCCGTCCTCGACTTCGAAGACCCCGACCCCGGTCGGCTCCGGCGACAGGCGCTCCATCGCTTCGCCGAGGGCTTCGGCGTCTTTTTTGCCCTTCAAGGTCGTCAGCGCGGTAAAGGTCGGCATCATCGTCTCCTGAATCGATCCGCATGCGCGTAGGGGCGCGGCGGTGCGAGGTCAAGCGGCGGAACGGTGCGCCGCTGCAAGCCGACCACATAGCGCCATCCCCAGAGCCCTGCAAACAGCCCGACAATCGTGCTTGCCGCCGCTTGTGCGTAGATCACGCCATTCGCCCCGAACCACGACGCAAAGAGCAGCGCCAGCGGCAGGGTCAGCGCCCCATCCCGTACCCAGTTGATCAGTGTCGAGCGCGTCGGCTTGCCCAGGGAGTTGAAGGCCGAATTGGCGACAAACAGCGCCGAGCCAAGCACGTAGCCGCCCGCGCCGATGCTGGTAAAGGCGAGCACCACCTCGATCCCTTGCGGCGTCAGTTCGAAGAGCCCGGCGATGCGGTGGCCAAGCGCGGCCAGTATCGCCCATGTCACCAGAGTGTAGCACAGTCCGAATACCAGCGCGTCGCGATAGGTGCTGCGCACCCGGTCGTAGGCGCAGGCTCCGAAGTTCTGGCCGAAAATGCCCCCGATTGCGCCCGCGAGCGAGAATATCCCGCCAAAGGCAACAACCGTCAGCCGGCCAACCACCGCCCAGCCCGCCATCGCATCGTCGCCAAACGGGGCCATGACCGTCGTGGCAAGGAAGTTGCCCACCGGTGTCGCCAGCTGCGTCAGGATCGCAGGCACGGCAATCGCAAGATAGGGACGCAGGGTATCGCGGATATCGGCCATTGCCGGACGCGCCAACAGGTCATGGGTGCCGATCGCGAACTTCAGCGCGAGCGCCAGCATCACGAAGCGGAACAGCGTGATCCCGTAGGCCGCCCCGTCAAGCCCGAGTCCCATCCCGTAGATCAGCACCGGGTCGACCACCATCGCCACCGCTCCGGACAGCAGCGTCACCAGCATCGAGCGCCGCCCGTCCCCCTCGGCCCGCAGCGCGCCGTTGGCGATCAGGCTGACGGCCATGATTCCCAGCGATGGCAGCGAGATGGCAAGATATCTCGCGGCAAGCGCCGCCGTTTCGCCGGTCGCGCCGATCATCGCGACAATCTCATGCCGGAACAGAATGATCAGGCTGGCCACGGCAAACTGCCACACCCCGGCAATCACTGCGGCGCTGGTCGCCTGCCGCCGCGCCATGTCTCGACGTCCGGCCCCGATGCTGCGCGAGATCAGCGCCGTCGAGGCGATCATCAGACCGATGCCCGAAGAGACCGAAAAGAACTGTACCGCAAAGGCAAAACCCACCGCGGCGAGCAGTTGCGGATCGCCCAGCTTTGCGATCCAGTAGAGGTTCGCCGCGTCCACCAGGAAGACAAAGGTGATGCCCATGGCGCCGGCCATCGTCATGCGAACCACATGCCCCATGGTCGATCCGGTCAGAAAACGCCCCTTGCCCGCCAATCCCGTCGCCTATTCCGCAGGCGCGGGCAGGCCGCGCGCAAAGATTGTTTCATGCCCCGGCTCGGGGTCGCGCGGGATCATCAGAGCCAGACACAGCGAGATCATCGCCATCGCCGCCGCGAGGCCGAACACCGCCGCCGGCGAGACCACCCAGAGCAGACCCAGGAGCACCGGCAGGAATACCGCCGCGATGTGATTTATGGTAAAGGCGACGGCCGCCGTCGGGGCGATATCGCGCGGGTCGGCGATCTTCTGGAAATAGGTCTTGAGCGCCAGCGCGAGGCCGAACAGGATGTGATCGACAACATAGAGCGTCGCCGCCAGCGCCACGCCCCAGCCGAACCAGTAGAGCCCGCCATATAGCGTGAAAACAATGGTCAGCCCGACATATTCCCATGTCAACGTGCGGCGTTCGCCGAACCGGCCGACCGCCTTGCCCAGGAACGGCGCGACCAGCATGTTGACGATCAGGTTGATCAGGTAGAGTCCGGTCAACTCGTGCACCTCGAACCCGAAGCGCTCGACCATCATGAAACCGGCAAAGACCATGAAAATCTGGCGCCGCGCGCCCGACATGAACTGCAGCGCGTAATACAGCCAGTAACGCCGGCGCAGCACCATCTTCTTGATCTGCGGATGCGGCGCCTCGAATTGCGGATAGGCAATCAGACACAGAAGGGCCAGACCGAAGGTCACGCCCCCGGCAACCATGAACACAAGATTGTAGGTCAGGCCCAGCGGCTCCCACATGATCACGATCAGCACGAAAACCAGCAGAGTGACCGCCGATCCAGCCGCCATGAGCCAGCCCAGGATCTGGGGCGCGCGCGCCTTGGGCAACCATTGCAATTGCAGCGACTGGTTGACCGTTTCGTAATAGTGAAAGCCGATCGAACTCAGCAGTGTCAGGAACAGCAGGCCGCCCAGGCTTGGAAACCACGCGGTAAACGCCGTGGCCACACCGAGGAGCGCCAGCGACATCAGCGCCAGGACCTGCTCGCGCACGAACATGATGATCGCGATGACCCCGACGGCCAGAAAACCGGGGATTTCGCGTATCGTGTGCAGCAGTCCGATGTCCGCGCCGTCGAAACCGGCGATCTCGACGACGAAATTGTTGAGCAGCGCATACCATGTGTAAAACGACACCGGCATGGTCATCGCCATCACGAAGAGCAATGTCGTCGGACGCCGCCAGAACGGCAATTGCCGCGCCTCGGATATCGGAACGTAGCTGGCCATGAATTTGCCATACGCCCGTTCAGCGGGATTGGCGAGACCAAATCCGCATGGCCGATCCGGGTTCAGGGGCACTGTGCAGGCGCGGATGGCTCAGTAGAAACTCTGTGGGTCGATATCGATGCTGAGACGCAGATCGCCCTTGAGGCGCAAGGCGCCGGTCCATCGCGCCAGGGCATCCTGCAGCGGCGCGCCCTTGGCGGCCTTGACCAGCAATCGCACCCTGTGCCGTCCGCGTATCCGTGCGATCGGAGCGGGGGCAGGCCCAAAGACCTGCGCGCCGATTTCGCGCAGGGGGGCGTCCGAGCGCGCCAGCGCATTTCCCAGATCGAACACCTGTGCGACATCCGTGCCCGACAGAATGATCCCTGCCATGCGTCCGAACGGCGGAACGCCCGCCGCCTCGCGCTCTGCCGCCTCGGCCCGCCAGAACCCGTCCTCGTCACCGGACAGGATGGCGTGAATGACGGGATGCTCTGGCTGAAAGGTCTGCAGCAGCGCGCTGCCGGGTTTGTCGGACCGCCCGGCCCGGCCGGCCACCTGGCGCATGAGCTGAAATGTCCGCTCGGCGGCGCGCAGGTCGGACCCCTGCAGACCCAGGTCGGCGTCGATGACACCGACAAGTGTCAGCAGCGGAAAATTGTGCCCCTTGGCAACCAGTTGCGTGCCGATGATGATGTCGGCCTCGCCCTGGGCGATCTTTTCGATCCCCTCCTTCAGGGCGCGGGCGCTGGCGAACAGGTCCGAACTCAGAACCGCGATCCGGGCCTCTGGAAACAGCGCCGCCGCCTCTTCTCCCATGCGTTCCACGCCGGGTCCCACCGGCGCGAGCTTGTCCGCGACCCCGCAAGAGGGGCAGGTCGTGGGAATGGGTGTGGTCTCGCCGCACTGGTGACACATCAGGCGTTTCAGGAACCGGTGCTCGACCATGCGCGCGTCGCATTGGCGACAGCCGATCTGCTGCCCGCAGGCCCGGCATAACGTGACCGGTGCAAAACCGCGCCGGTTCATGAACAGCATCGCCTGCTCACCCCGCGAGAGCCGGTCGGCAATGGCCGTCTGCAACGTTGGCGAGATCCAGCGACCCGCCTGCATCTGTTCCGCGCGCATGTCGATTGCCCGCATGTCGGGCATCACCGCCGCGCCGAACCGCGACGTCAGTTCGACCATGTCATATTTGCCCGCCTGCACGTTCGACCAGCTCTCGAGGCTGGGTGTCGCGCTGGCCAGGACCACACGCGCACCACAGATCGCCGCCCGCAACACCGCCATGTCGCGCGCGTTGTAGAGCACGCCGTCTTCCTGCTTGTAGGAGGTGTCGTGCTCTTCATCCACGATGATCAGGCCCAAGTCGCGAAACGGCAGGAACAGCGCCGACCGCGCACCCACCACCAGTTGCGCGTCGCCCTGCCCGACCATTTTCCAGATGCGCCGCCGCTCTGTCATGGTGACGCCGGAATGCCACTCGGCCGGACGCGCGCCGAACCGTGCCTCGACGCGGGTCAGGAACTCGGCGGTCAGCGCAATCTCGGGCAGCAGCACCAGCGCCTGCCGTCCGCGTTTCAGGGTTTCGGCCACGGCTTCGAGATAAACCTCGGTCTTGCCCGACCCGGTGACCCCCTTGAGCAGGGTCGTGCCATAGCGCCCGCCGTCGATCGCCGCGCCCAGATGCGCGGCGGCCGCCGCCTGATCCTCGGTCAAAGCCTTGCCCCGCCGCGTCGGGTCCAGACCCGGCAATGGCAGGTCGCGCGGGCTTTCCTCTTCGCGCACCGCGTCGAGCTTGACCAGCCCCTTGACAACCGACGGTGTGACGCCTGCCGTCTCGGCCAGTTCCCTGAGCGTGAAGGACAGCCCGCCATAGTCGGACAGCGTATCCAGGACCCGCCGGCGGGCGTCGGTCATCCGCTCGGTCACACCATTGCCCAGCCGGTACACCTTGCGCATGGATGGCGGATCGCTCAGCCCCGGCGCCCGTGTCGCCAGCCGCAACATCGCCGACATCGGCGTCAGCGTATAATCCGCCGCGCGCCCGAGAAAAACCTGCATCTCCTCACGCATCGGAGCCACATCGAGAACCCGGATCACAGAGCGGACCCTGCTGTGGTCGTAATCGCCGCTGCCCGCGCCCCAGACCACACCCATCACCTTGCGCGGACCCAGCGGCACCTCGACATAGGCACCGGCGAAACAGCCCCCTTCGGGCGCCTTGTAGTCAAGCAGCCTGTCCAGTGGCTGCGTCGTCAGGACCGCAACCAGTTCACCCTGATCGAAAAAACTCCTGGGGGCCTTGGGGGGCGACAACGGTTCCAACCTCGCTTTCGATTGCGCGGTATCGAACCCGGAAGCCGACCGCATCACTGAATACGAGGTAAGCCCAAGCCGTGCCAGCGCCAACCCATCAAAAGGGAGCGATGGGTTTTTCTTTGCCATTCGGCGGCAGTGTCCGGGAAAACACCTTGGCCACAGTCCAGGAAATTTCGCCTTGATCAGGGCATTTTCACCACATCAGAGTCCGCACCCGTGATATACGCGATAAAAAAACAACGAGGCAGACATGAGCAGCACCCCAAAGCTGGAAGAAACCCTGCGCGATGCGATCATCGCCAAACCCGATGCGATTCTCGATGATCAGGCGGTGATGCAGGCGCTGATCGCGGCGGACGACCGATCAAAAGGCGACAACATCATCGACCTGCGCGGCGTCGCCATGGAGCGTCTGGAGGCACGGCTTGACCGGCTCGAAGACACCCATCGCAGCGTGATCGAAGCGGCCTATGAGAACCTGTCGAGCACCAACCAGGTGCATCGCGCGATCCTCCGCATGCTCGATGCGACCGAGTTCGAAACCTTTCTGCGCGATCTTGGCGGCCCGGTTGCCGGCATCCTGCGCGTCGAGGCGATCACGCTGGTGCTTGAAACCACGCAGAGCGATCACGACACGGCAGGCCGGCATCTCAACGGCACGCTTGTGCTGGCCGAACCGGGCTTTGTCGACAGCTATCTCGCACGCGGACGCAAAGGCGCCCCGCGTCAGGTCAGCCTGCGCGCCGTGCGCGACGCCGATGTCAGGGTCTATGGCGACAAGGCCCCGGAGATCGGCTCGGAAGCCTGCATGAAGCTCGACTTCGGCCCCGACAAGCTGCCCGGCCTGCTGGTCATGGGCGCGGCGGAACCGACGCATTTTGTGCCACAACAGGCGACCGATATCCTGGCGTTCTTTACCGGGGTATTCGAGAGAACAATGCGGCGCTGGCTGTCATGACGCTGGTATCGCCGGCGTGTCGCGATGCGTTGCAAACCTGGCTTGACGGACAACGGGCACTTGCAGGGGCGTCGGAAAACACCATCGTCGCCTATCGCGGCGATGTCGGGGATTTCCTGTCCTTCATGACGACGCATCACGGCAGTCCGCAAGGGTTGGGCGCGCTGGAGCGGATCTCGATTTCGGATATGCGCGCATGGATGGCCCAGGCCCGTGCGGATGGCGTCGGCGCCCGATCGCTCGCCCGCAAGCTCTCGGCGGTCAAGAATTTCTACCGCTGGCTGGCCGAGCGCGCAGGGTTCGAACCCACCGCCGTGCTCTCGACCCGTTCTCCCAAATTTCAGAAGAAACTGCCAAGACCGCTGGCGGAGGACGCCGCAAAGGCGGTGCTCGACACGATCGAGTTGCAATCGGCGCAGGGCTGGGTCGGAGCGCGCGACGTGGCCGTGGTGACATTGCTTTACGGGTGTGGATTGCGCATTTCCGAGGCGCTCGGTCTCAGGGGCGCGGACAGCCCGCTGCCCGCCTCGCTGCGGATTGTCGGCAAGGGCGGCAAGGAACGCATGGTTCCCGTGCTGGATGCCGCCCGCGAGGCGGTTGACACCTATGTCCGGCTTTGCCCCCACCCTCTCGAACAGGACGCGCCACTGTTTCGCGGCGTGCGCGGCGGCCCTCTGCACGCCAGACTTATCCAGGGCGTGATGGCGCGCACGCGCATGCAGCTTGGCTTGCCATCGACGG
Organism: Alphaproteobacteria bacterium; assembly: GCA_030431825.1. GTDB lineage: Bacteria > Pseudomonadota > Alphaproteobacteria > Rhodobacterales > Rhodobacteraceae > Sedimentitalea. The sequence goes on along the minus strand of JAUIIJ010000020.1, from coordinate 46,828 downwards.
CGACGCCGCACGCGCTGCGCCACAGTTTTGCCACCCACCTGCTGAGCGCCGGGGGTGATCTGCGCGCGATACAGGAACTGCTCGGGCACGCCTCGCTGTCAACGACCCAGGCCTATACCGCCGTCGATACCGCGCGTCTGATGGAAGTTTACGACCGCACCCACCCAAAGGCATGAAGGATCACGGCCGGAAAATACCGCAGGTTTTGCTTTGCATCGCCGCAACACATCCGGCACAAGCAGTGCCATGACTCCGAATATTCGCGCCCTTCTCGTTCACCTTTTCACCGCAACCGGTGCGGTTTTCGCCATGCTCGCGATGCTCGCCGCTGCACAGACCGAATGGAGCCTGATGTTCCTGTGGCTGGTGGTGGCCTTTGTCGTCGACGGGATCGACGGACCGCTTGCCCGCCGCTATCAGGTCAAACATTATGCCCCGGAGTTCGACGGGGTGCTGCTCGACCTGATCATCGACTATCTGACCTATGTGTTCATCCCGGCCTTTGCATTGTTCCAGTCGGGGTTGATGGATGGCTGGACGGGCTGGTTCGCGATCATCGTCATCACCTTTACCAGCGCATTGTATTTCGCCGACACACGCATGAAGACCAAGGACAATTCCTTTTCCGGCTTTCCCGGATGCTGGAACATGGTGGTGCTGGTCATCTTTGCGCTTCATCCGAATTTCTGGGTCATTCTCGCCATTGTCACCGCACTCGCCATCACGATGTTCACGCCGCTGAAATTCGTGCATCCGGTGCGCACCGAGCGTTGGCGGCCGGTCACTTTGCCGATGGCGCTGGCCTGGACATTCTTTGCGGGCTGGGCGGCCTGGGTCGATTTTCATCCGCAGAGCTGGGCGCATTGGGGTCTGGTGGTCACCTCGCTCTACCTGTTGTTCGCAGGTATCGCGCAGCAGATCATTCCCCCCAAATCCGACCAGAACACCAACCCGTAGCCGCGCAACCCGTCACATCACCTCGTCCAGCGTGATCTCGCTCCCGTTGAAGGTAAAGCGATCACCTTTTCCCAATCCGTCGATTGCCTTGTAGATGGGGCTCTGCGTCGAAATCCCCATATATGTCACACCATTGCATTCGAATCTGGTCGTTGACACCACGACGACGAAATGTCGCCCGTTGAATGATACCACGGCGCCGGGTCGCACCCTGTCCGTAACTGAAAAATCGGTGTTTTCGATCACGTCGATCTTGGCGTGATGCGCATGAACCGGGTGATCGAACGCAGCCGCCAGATCCGCATTTTCGCGTGCATCCGCGATATCGTCCTTGTCATGCGCCTCGCGGTCGTCGAGTTGCGCCTCGCGCAGGAAACTCTCGTAATGCGCCTTGGCCTCGGCCAGTTCGCCCTCTTCCAGCGTCATCAACTTGTCGCGCAGGGCCTGTTTCAACGCGGCGGGGTCTTGGTTGTTCATGGTCGATTTCCTCTTGCTGAAGGGCATTCATGATAAAGTGGTCATCGTGGCCACAACTTGCAATCGAAACAACATGGCGACCCGTCAGATAAGCAAACCCGCCGCCCTTTCGTGGCGCAAAAGGGCCACCTTGGTCTCGATCCCGCCGGCACCGGAAAACCCGCCCAGCCCGCTGGCGCCAAGTACCCGGTGACAGGGGATGATGATTGGGATCGGATTTCCGCCGCACGCCTGGCCCACCGCTTGGGCCGGGACATTCAAATCGCGGGCGATGTCGCCATATGTCCGCGTATGACCGACCGGGATCGCCCGCATCGCGTCGCACACGGATTTCTGGAACGCGCTGCCCGCGACCCTGAGCGGCAGGTCGAACCCGTTTTCGGGATCATCGAAATAGGCGGCGAACTGGCGCGCCGCCTGATCCAGCAGTGCGGAATGCTCGGTGCATGCCCCACCCCAGTCGATCCGCGTGATCGCGCCGTTCTCTTCGGTGATCGTCACCGCACCGGTGGGCGTCGGCACCGTCAGTCGACGCATCTCATGGTCTCCGCATCCTGCATGCGACCACATTGCCCCCGATCCACGCCCCGCACAACACGAGCGGGGATGGGTCCGGCCCCGAGGCGGGGCCGGCGTGCGTGTCAGCCGAGCGCGCTGTCACAGCGACCGCAGACGCCGGGATGGCGATGCGTGCCGACATCCGGCAGGATCTTCCAGCAGCGTTGGCATTTCTCGCCCTGCGCCGCGGCGAACACCACGGCGATCCCCGGCACATCATCCAGCGCGAACGCCCCTTCCGGGGCCGCATCGGTGCTCAGTTCGATCTGTGACGCGATGCAGACATCGGCAAAGTTTACGCCCTGCAATACCCCGACCATGTCGGCGTTTTCCAGGTAGACGACCGGCGCGGCTTCAAGGCTCGATCCGATAACCTTGTCGCGGCGCTGAAGCTCGAGCGCCGCGGTGACGACACGGCGGACCTTGCGGACCTGCTCGATGGTCGATGCGAGCTCGGGTTGCAGCCAGCACTCGGGCGTGTCGGGCATGTCCTGCAGGTGGATCGAACTGTCCTCGCCCGGGAACCGTTCCAGCCAGACCTCTTCGGTCGTGAACACCAGTATCGGCGCCAGCCAGGTGGTCAGCCGATGGAACAGCATGTCAAGAACGGTCAGCGCCGCGCGACGTTGCAGGCTGTCATCCGCATCGCAATAGAGCACGTCCTTGCGGATATCGAAATAGAACGCCGACAGATCGACTGTCGCAAAGGTAAAGACCTTTTGGAACACGCCCTGGAAATCGAATGCGGCATAGCCCGCGCGCACCTCGGAATCCAGTTCTGCGAGACGGTGCGCGACCCATTGCTCCAGCGGCGGCATGTCGGCGGGATCGACCGGTTCGACACTGTCGAAGTCACCGAGCGAACCGAGCATGAACCGCAGCGTGTTGCGCAGGCGACGATAGCTGTCGGCCACACCTTTCAGGATCTCGGGGCCGATCCGCTGGTCGGCGGTATAGTCGGTCTGGGCGACCCAAAGGCGCAGGATATCGGCACCGTATTGCCTGACCACCTCCTCGGGCACGATGGTATTGCCAAGCGATTTGGACATCTTGATGCCCTTTTCGTCCAGCGTGAACCCGTGTGTCACCACGTTACGGTATGGCGCACGGCCGATTGTGCCACAGGCCTGCAACATCGAGGAATGAAACCAGCCGCGGTGCTGGTCGGTGCCTTCCATGTATACATCGGCAATACCGTCCGCCGTACCGTCCGCACGATCGCGCAGGACAAACGCATGCGTCGAACCCGAATCAAACCACACGTCGAGCACATCGAACACCTGGTCATAGTCCTCGGGCGCTGCGATTCCCTCCAGTACCTGTTCCTTGAACCCGTCCGTGTACCAGACATCGGCGCCGTGCTCTTCGAACGCGGCCTTGATGCGGGCGTTCAGTTCGTCGTTGCGCAGCAGGTAGTCCGGATCGGTGGGCAAGGCGCCCTTTCTGGTGAAACAGGTCAACGGCACACCCCAGGCGCGCTGGCGCGACAGCACCCAGTCGGGGCGTGCCTCGATCATCGAATACAGGCGGTTGCGACCCGAAGCCGGCGTCCATTTCACCAGTTCGTCGATCGAACGCAGGGCGCGCTCGCGGATGCTGTCGCCCATCTGGTTCATGCCGTCATCCAGCTTGCGATCCACCGATGCGAACCACTGCGGCGTGTTGCGATAGATGATCGGCGCCTTGGACCGCCAGGAATGCGGATAGCTGTGCTTGATCTTGCCGCGCGCCAGCAACCCGCCGACTTCGGCCAGCTTGTCGATCACGGTCTTGTTGGCATCGCCCTCGCCGCCCTTGCGCGACAGGATGTATGTGCCGCCAAAGAACGGCAGATCGGCGCGGAAGCTGCCATCGTCCATCACGTTGTAGGTGATGACCTGCTCCAGCATGCCGAGATCGCGGTAAAGCTCGAATTCCTCCATCCCGTGTGACGGCGCGCAGTGGACAAAACCGGTTCCTTCGGTGTCGGTCACGAAATCGGCTGCGCGGAAATCGCGGATGTCATCCCATTCGCCGTTGGCTCCTTCGGCACCTGCCAGCGGGTGCTGCAACTGGATCCTGGCCAGATCGTCCTGGGTGACGTCACACAGGCGGCGATACATGGACTCGTCCAGACGCGCGCGTGCGAACACGTCGGCGGCCACCGTGTCGGCCAGCAGGTAACGCTCACCGATCCTGGCCCAGCATTCCTCGGGGCGACCCGTCACTTCGTAGAGCCCGTATGAAATGTCCTTGCCATAAACCACCGCCTTGTTCGACGGCATGGTCCAGGGCGTCGTGGTCCAGATCACCACATAGGCATTGTCCAGCGTGGTATCGCCGGTATTCACCACCTTGAACTTTACCCAGATGGTAAAGCTCTCCTTGTCGTGATACTCGACCTCGGCCTCGGCCAGCGCGGTCTTTTCGATGGGAGACCACATGACCGGTTTCGAGCCCTGATAAAGGGTGCCGTTCATCAGAAACTTCATGAACTCGTCCGCGATCACCGCCTCGGCGTGATAGTCCATGGTCACATACGGGTCGGCCCAGTTGCCGGTGATGCCCAGACGCTTGAACTCGTCGCGCTGGATGTCGATCCAGCCGGCTGCGAACTTGCGGCATTCCTGACGGAAATCGATGACCGGGACCTCGTCCTTGTCGCGACCTTTCTTGCGATACTGCTCTTCGATCTTCCACTCGATCGGCAGACCGTGACAATCCCAGCCCGGAACGTAACGCGCATCATATCCCATCATCTGATGGCTGCGCACGATCATGTCCTTGATGGTCTTGTTCAGCGCGTGACCGATATGCAGATGCCCGTTGGCATAGGGCGGGCCGTCATGCAGCGTGAACGGCGCACGCCCCTCTTTCTCGCGCAGGCGATCATAGACCCCGATCCTTTCCCATCGTTCGAGCCAGGACGGCTCGCGCTTGGGCAGCCCCGCGCGCATCGGAAAATCGGTCTTGGGCAGGTTCAGTGTCGATTTGTAATCGGGAGTTTCGGTCGTCGTATCGGCGCACATGGGTGGCGTCCTCTGGATCAGTCAAGTCGGAAGGATTGAAAGCGGTCGGTGCGAACACTCAAACACCTTTGCCCGGCGTCTCAGGGTCAGAGCGCCGGGGATATAATTCGAATAATGATCCGTACCATGCGCATCATGATCCGGCTTATAGGGCGCGGCGAACGGATGGTCCAGAGACTCCGGACGCGCCGCAGGCGCGCAGTAAAAACGGGCACTCCGATCCGTTGGGCGATCTACCCCTGGCTGCGCCCGGCGTCATAAAAGGCTGCCTCCGGCATGGCGTTCGCCCCGGTCATCGTCTCGCGCGTTCCGCGGGTCTCATCCCGCCGATCCCGTGTTGCGAGTCAGGAACCAAGGCGTGCGATCATCTCGACCGGCGCAATCTGCCCACCCTGCAGGGCAGCGACCATGTTGCTGATCTTGAGCCCGGCCTCCGGCCCCATCACAAGGTGCAATCCCAGCACCGGCTGGCCTTCGCTCTTGTTCTGTCGCGCCATCATGCGGGCAAAAAACTCCAGCGCGAATTCGCTTCGGTCGGTTTCCGAGCGGATATCGAACCCCGCGCCCGTCAACGCGTCGCGATAGGCCGCCGGCGGGCTGAGCGCGCTTTGCTCAGGACCACTCGCCCACGGAACCGGATAGGACAGATCGGCGTCGCCCACGGCCATCACGTCAAATATGCCGAATACGCCGCCCGGCTTCAGAACCCGCGCAACCTCGGCGGCAAGAGCCGGCTTGTCCGAGATATTCATGCCGACATGGATCATATAGGCGACGTCGAACTGATCGTCGTCAAACGGCATGTCCAGCACGCTGCCCTGTCGCAACTCGACAAGATCCGCCATCAGGGCCTGACCGGTCAGCGCATTGCCCGCCGTGACAAAATCCGCGCTGAGATCGAGGCCGGTGACACGTGCGCCGCGGGTCTTGGCAACATACCGGGCCGGGCCGCCAAGGCCGCATCCGAGATCCAGCACCTTGCTGCCCGCCGAGACCATCAGCTTTTCAAGCAGGTGATGCGTGGCCCTGCGCCCGCCGATATGGAACTCGTCGAACAACGCAAGGGTTTCGAGATCCAGCGGCCGACGCGCGCCGACCTTTTCAAGGGCGTCCTCTATACGGTCAAGCAGCGCAGTGCTGGAATAGTGTTTCGCGACTTCGGAAAGCTCCGTCACTGCACATCTCCCGCAGGGTGTCACGTAATCATACCGTCACAAAATGACCTAACGTCAACACACGAAATATTACCGGCAGCTTTATGCCTCTTTTGTACCGAAGAGGCCGCTGAGCGCGTTCTTGATGATCTTGCGCACCGAGGGCTTGCGCCTTGGCGAGAAGGGCAAGGGTCGGCAGACTTCCATCGCGGCCACCCCCACCCGCGCCGACAATGCGCCGTTCACCAGCCCCTCGCCAAAGCGCCGCGACAACTTTGAGAGCAGCGACCCGCCAAGCAACGGTTCGAGCAGGTCATCGCCCACCGCGACAGCGCCGGTCGCCACGAGATGTGTGAACACCGCGCGCGTCAGCCGCCAGCTTCCGATCAGACCCGAGCGCCCACCATAGATCTCGGCGATCCGCCGGATCATGCGCAGGTTCGCCGCGAGCGCGGTCGCCACATCCGCCAGCGCCAGGGGAACAAGCGCGGTTACCGCCGCGACCTGCCGGGCGGCCGCCTCGACTTCGCGGCTGGCGGCGACATCCAGAGGCGCAAGCAGTTCTACCTCGGCGAGGTTCAGCAACCCGGAGGCATCGAATTGTTCGTCCATCCGCTCGCTCAGCGATTACCGACCCCAGCGCGTATCGTCGCGACCGGCATAGAACGCGAGCAACCGCTTGGTCACGGCACGTGCCTGTTCCAGATCTTCTTCGGCCAGGGCCGTGTCCGCGGCGCGGTGCAGGCTGTCGATCCGGCCCAGCCGCGCGATCGCCGCCAGTTCACGCAGCGCGATCACCAGGAGGACACCCAGCATGGCGACGAAGAGGACCGTGACGATCATGCCAAACACCGGCGCGCGCGCCAGCAGGCCGGTCACGAAATCCCACGCCGCAACGGAAACCATCGCGCCCACCACCGCACCCGCAAGCCCCCAGAACCAGCTGGCGAGCCGCGAGGGCCGACGCGCCGCCAGCCGGGCCGCCATCTGCATGGCCTGTCCGTCAGGTGCGGGCGCATCGGGCACCGGCGGCGCATCGGCGACCGATACGGGCGGTTCGCGGTCTTCCAGGTCGATCAGAATCGGGCCCCTTGTCATGCCGCGATCTCCTTTTGCCAGACATAGGTCCGTGCGGCGTCGGGCGTCTCGTCCCACGGCACGACACCGACCGGGTCAACGGGCACGAACCCCTCTCGCGCGTAAAAGCGGCGCGCGCCCGTATTCGCCGCAGGCGTTTTCAGGTGCAGCCGCGAGACATTGCGTTTTGCCTCTTGCACCAGCTGCCGGCCGATCCCGAGGCCCCGCGCCTCGGCCGCGGTATACAGCGCGCATATTTCCTGACCGTCCCGCGCCAGGAACGCCTGCACGCCGGCCGCGTTCACCGCCACGGTCATCCAGTTGCGCGCGATCATCACGTCGCAGCAGCCGATCGCCTCTGCCGCAGAGCTCAGTTCGTCACTCGCGACCTGTCGCAGCGACTGCCACAGGATATCCCCGGTTGCCCCCGCATCCAGCGGAGTTGCCGCGCGCAGGACGACGTTCACAACCGGTCACCGATCAGAAACTGCGCCGCGCGGTCAAGCCGGATATGCGGCGGGCCATCCCCCGGCCGCAACTCCAGCGGCGCGGGTGCAAAGGACATCACCTGGTAGTCCGCGTCCAGCCACGCCTCTGCCCCTTCACGCGCCGGGCCGAGCAATTGCGCCGGGTCCTGCGGCAATTCGCCGGGATAGAAGGCCGCGGCCTTGCCGGTATCGAGCAACCGCCCGCGCACGCAGTTCAGATCGCGCCCCTCGTGGCTGCGCACCTCTTCGGTGGTGGCGCGCAGGGCGGCAATCGACATCGCGGCGGTGTCTGCTCCGGCAAACTGCGCACGATCCCGGGCCTCGCGGGTCAGGGCCTGCATGATCGCGGTCAGGCGTCCGTGCTGAAGGTGATGCAGGTGATCCGCCTTGGTCGCGGCGAACAGGATCTTCTCGACCCGCCGCCCCAGGAGCAGCCTGGTCAGAAAGGCATTCGTGCCCGGGCGAAACGCCGCGAGGATATCGGTCATCGCCCCTCGCATGTCCTCGACCGCGCGCGGCCCCTTGTGGATCGCGCCCAGGGCATCCACCAGAACGACCTGCCGGTCGATGCGCGCAAAATGATCGCGAAAGAAGGGTTTGACCACTTCGGATTTGTAGGCCTCGAACCGCCGTTCCATCTCGCGCGCGAGCGATCGGCGCGGGGCGCTGCCCTGCGCAGGCAGCGGCGCAAAGGTCAGCACCGGCGACCCGGCGAGATCTCCGGGCAGCAGAAACCGCCCCGGCGTACAATCATAATAGCCCGCGGCCCGCGCCGCGTTCAGGTAGCCGGTGAATGCCCGCGCCAGGTTTTGCGCCACGGGTTCCTCAAGCGCCGAAAGCGGATCGACGGCGGCAAGCGCCCGGCGGTAATCTTCTGCAGAGGGGCGATCGCGCAATCTCTCCAGCGTCTCCTCCGACCACTGCGCATAGGATTTGTCGAGAAGCGCCAGGTCGAGCAGCCACTCCCCCGGATAATCCACGATGTCCAGGTGGATCGTGCGCGGTCCCTTGATCCCGGACAGCAGGCCGGTCGGGCGCACGCGCAGCGACAGGCGCAATTCGCTGATCGCGCGCGTGCTGTCCGGCCAGCGCGGCTCGCTCGCGGTCAGCGCGCCCAGATGGGTTTCATAGTCGAAGCGCGGCACCGTATCATCGGGCTGCGGTTGCAGGAACGCGGCCTCGATCCGTCCCTCCTGCGCGGCGGCAAGGCCGGGCATGCGTCCGCGATCCATGAGGTTGGCCACGAGCGACGTGATGAACACCGTCTTGCCGGACCGCGCAAGGCCGGTCACACCCAGGCGGATCACCGGCTCGAACAGCGTTTCGCTGATCGTGTCGCCCACGCTCTCGACACTGCGCACCAGCCCGTCCGCTATCGAAGAAATCACCAAACCCGCACCCTGTCTCGCATTGTCAGCCCCAAGATAGGGCGGGCACGCCGGTGTTACCAGCCTTGCCGTTTGTCGCGGCGCGCGGTAGCAGCGCGCCATGCCGCGTTACGCTCTCAAAGTTGAATATCAGGGTGCACCCTTTGCCGGCTGGCAAAGGCAGAAAGACCTGCCATCGGTACAGGGCGCAATCGAGGCGGCGCTTGCCCGGCTCGAACCCCGCGACCATACGATCGCCGCCGCCGGACGAACGGATGCCGGGGTGCATGCGCTTGGCCAGGTGGCCCATTGCGACATGCTGCGGGACTGGGATACTTTCCGCCTGTCGGAAGCCCTGAACTATCACCTGAAACCGGACCCGATCGCGATCGTCGATTGCGCCGCCGTAAGCGATGACTGGCATGCCCGGTTTTCCGCCATCGAGCGCCGCTATCTCTTTCGCCTGTTGATCCGCCGCGCGCCCGCAACGCACGAGGATGGTCAGGTCTGGCAGGTCAAGCATCCGCTGGATGCGGACGCGATGCAGGCCGGGGCCGACCGGTTGATCGGCCGACACGATTTCACCACCTTCCGCAGTTCGATCTGTCAGGCGGCAAGCCCGCTCAAGACGCTGGACGAACTGCGCGTCGAAGAGATCGACGGTTTGTCGGGTCGCGAAGTGCGGTTTCACGTCCGGGCCCGGTCATTCCTGCATAACCAGGTGCGCAGCTTTGTCGGAACGCTGGAACGTGTCGGCAGTGGCGCATGGACGCCCGACGATGTTGAAGCCGCCCTGAATGCCCGCGATCGCGCCGCCTGCGGACCTGTCTGCCCGCCACAGGGGCTGTACCTGGCCGCGGTGCGCTATCCTCACGACCCGTTTGGCTGACCTGACACCGCAGGTGCATCGGCTCGGTTCGGCGCAGCACATCATGCACCACCCAACGCGCTGATGTTCAGGCCGCGCCGGATGATGCAGGTTCGTATCTGATCGCGCTACTCAGCGGCCTCGGCATAATCCTCCATCGGCGGGCAGGTACAGATCAGGTGGCGGTCGCCATAGACGTTGTCCACGCGGTTCACCGGCGGCCAGTACTTGTCGACCCGGAACGCGCCCGCCGGGAAGCACCCCTGTTCGCGCGAATAGGGACGATCCCAGTCCTTGACCAGATCCTCCATGGTGTGAGGCGCGTTCTTGAGCGGGTTGTTGTCCTTGTCGATGCGACCCTCTTCGATATCGCGGATCTCTTCACGGATCGCGAGCATCGCGTCGCAGAAGCGGTCAAGCTCGGCCTTGGTTTCGCTCTCGGTTGGCTCGATCATCAGGGTTCCGGCAACCGGCCAGCTCATCGTGGGCGCATGAAAACCGTTGTCGATCAGGCGCTTGGCGATATCATCGACGGTGATGCCCGCACTCTCGGCATAGGGGCGCGTATCGATGATGCACTCATGCGCCACACGGCCGGTCTTGCCACGATACAGGACGTCATAGGCCCCCTCCAGCCGCTTGGCGATATAGTTGGCGTTGAGGATGGCAACCCGCGTCGCCTGGGTCAGACCGTCTCCGCCCATCAACAGACAATAGGCCCAGCTGATCGGCAGGATCGAGGGCGAGCCATAAGGCGCCGCCGAGACAGGCCCCTCCTGTCCGCCCGTGGCCGGATGTCCCGGCAGATACGGCTCAAGATGTGCCTTGACCCCGATCGGCCCCATGCCGGGCCCTCCCCCGCCATGCGGGATGCAGAAGGTCTTGTGCAGGTTCAGGTGGCTCACGTCGCCGCCCAGATCGCCAGGACGCGACAGGCCGACCATGGCGTTCATGTTCGCACCGTCGATATAGACCTGCCCGCCATGCTCGTGCACGATCCTGCAGACCTCGATGACGGTTTCCTCGAACACCCCGTGCGTCGAGGGATAGGTGACCATGCACCCGGCGAGGTCGTCCGCGTGTTTTTCCGCCTTGGCGCGGAAATCCTCCAGGTCGATGTCGCCGTTTGCCGCCGATTTCACCGGCACGACCTTCCACCCCACCATGTTGGCGCTTGCGGGGTTGGTGCCATGCGCACTCATCGGGATCAGGCAGATGTTGCGGTGCGCTTCACCATTCGCGCGGTGATAGGCCGCGATGGTCAAGAGACCGGCATATTCGCCCTGCGCGCCCGAATTCGGCTGCATCGAGATCGCATCGTAACCGGTGATCTGGCACAGCTTGCTCGACAGGTCCGTGATCAGTTCGTGATAGCCCTGCGCCTGATCCGCCGGGCAGAACGGGTGCAGACGGGCGAATTCGCGCCAGCTCACCGGCATCATCTCGGCAGCGGCGTTCAGCTTCATCGTGCAGCTGCCAAGCGGGATCATCGCCCGGTCCAGTGCAAGGTCACGGTCCGCAAGACGGCGCATATAGCGCATCATCTCGGTTTCGGCGCGGTTCATGTGAAAGATCGGGTGGGTCAGATATTCGCTCGTACGATGCAGCTCGGCGGGCACCCGGTATTCCGGTTCGAACTGGTCATCCTTGCGGACGATGCCAAAGGCACGCCAGACCGCTTCGACATTTTCGGGGCGTGTGCATTCATCCAGGCTGATCCCGACGCGGTGCTCGCCGACGCGGCGCAGGTTGATGTTTTCATCCACGGCGGATTTCAGAACCGCCGCCTGCAACGGCCCCACATCAACGGTAATGGTATCAAAGAACGACTTGGGATCGACCTTGAAGCCCGCCTCTTCCAGTCCGCGGGCAAGGCGTACGGTCTTGCGGTGGATCCGCTGCGCAATGGCCTGAAGACCCTTGGGTCCGTGAAACACCGCATACATCGACGCCATTACCGCCAGCAGCGCCTGTGCCGTGCAGACATTGCTGGTCGCCTTCTCGCGGCGGATGTGCTGTTCGCGGGTTTGCAGCGACAGGCGATAGGCGCGGTTGCCGTGGCTGTCGACGCTGACCCCGACCAGCCGACCGGGCATCGCACGGGCATAGTTCGACCTGGTTGCCATATAGGCCGCGTGCGGCCCGCCATAGCCAAGCGGAACACCAAATCTCTGGGTGCTGCCCACGGCGATATCCGCACCCATTGCCCCCGGTTCCTTGAGCAGGGTCAGCGCCAGCGGATCCGCCGACATCACGGCAATCGCGTTGTTCTCGTGCAGTGCCGCGATCTGGTCGGTGAAATCGCGCACATGCCCGTAGGTGCCGGGATACTGAAAGAGCGCGCCGAATACCTTGTCCGCTTCGAGCTTGTCCGGATTGCCGACGATCACCTCGATTCCCAATGGTGCCGCACGGGTCTGGATCACCGCGATGTTCTGCGGATGGCAGTCGCGATCCACAAAGAACGCCTTGGCCTTGGATTTCGCGACGCGCTGCGCCATGGTCATCGCCTCGGCACAGGCGGTCGCCTCGTCCAGCAGCGACGCATTTGCGATCTCCAGCCCGGTCAGGTCGCTGATCATGGTCTGGTAATTCAGCAGCGCCTCGAGCCGTCCCTGGCTGATCTCCGGCTGATAGGGCGTATAGGCGGTGTACCAGGCGGGGTTCTCGAGGATGTTGCGCTGGATCGCCGGCGGCGTCATCGTGCCGTAATAGCCCTGACCGATCAGGCTGGTCAGGACCTTGTTCTTGCCCGCCGTCAGGCGCATGTGGTGCAGCAATTCGCGCTCGGATTTGGCGCGACCGAAATCAAGCTTGTCTTTCTGCCGGATACCCTTTGGCACCGTGTCGTCGATCAGCGCGTCGATACTCTCGGCGCCGACCGTGGCCAGCATCTCGTCCATCTCTTGCGGGGACGGGCCGATATGACGGCGATTGGCAAAATCATAAGGCAGATAGTCGGTTGGCTCAAAAGGCATCGGGTGTCTCCAGAAAAGGCGGGGCCGGTCCCATCGGCGCCCCGTTCGTCATTCTCGTGCCGCAAAGATGCGCGCCAGAACAAAATCCCGGCGCGCGGGACGTTTATGCGATGAAATCCTTGTAGGCGGCTTCATCCATGTAATCCGCCATCGGGCCGGTGTCGGACGGCTTGATCTTGAAGAACCATGCTTCGCCCTGCGCGTCCTCGTTGACCAGCCCCGGATTGTCGGCCAGCGCCTCGTTCACTTCGACGATTTCGCCATCCAGCGGGGCGAGAATATCGCTCGCCGCCTTGACGCTCTCGATCACGACGATCTCGTCATCCTTGCTGACCGCGCTGCCGGCCTCGGGCAGTTCCACGAAAACAACGTCACCCAGTTGTTCCGCCGCGTGCTCGGTGATGCCGACAACGATCAGTTCACCTTCTTCCAGCAGCCATTCATGTTCTTCGGTAAATTTCATGTCCGGTTTTCCCTCTTGGACTAGCGCTTGAAATTGGCGGTCACGAACGGCAGCTTCGCGACCGTGAGCGGCAGGCGCTTGCCGCGCAGCTCGCCGTATACGGTGGTGTCTGGTGTCGCGAGGTCGGCAGGCAAATAGCCCATCGCGACCGGCCCCCCAACGCTCGGGCCAAAGCCCCCGGATGTGATGGCGCCGATCTGTTCGCCCCCTTCGGTCTCGGCGAACAAGGCAACGCCCTCGCGCATCGGTGCCCGGCCCTGCGGCCTCAGGCCGACGCGCTTGCGATCCGGCCCCGAAGCGATTTGCCCCAGCACGGCCTCGGCCCCGGGGAAGCCGCCGGCACGGTCGCCCCCGGCACGGCGGACCTTCTGGATCGCCCAGGTCAGCCCGGCCTCGGCGGGCAGAGTGGTTTCATCAATGTCATGGCCATAAAGGCACAGCCCGGCTTCCAGACGCAGGGAATCCCGCGCGCCAAGGCCGATGGGTGCAACCGCGTCATTGGACAGCAGGGTGCGCGCCAGCGACTCGGCATGGTGTTCGGGAACCGAGATTTCAAACCCGTCCTCACCGGTATAGCCCGACCGCGAGATCCAGCAATCCGCGCCATCCAGTTCCAGGGTCGCGACATCCATGAATGCCATCTCGGCGACACTCGGGTTCAGCCCGGCCAACACGGCCTCGGCTGCCGGCCCCTGCAACGCGAGCAGCGCACGGTCGGTGACAGGGGTCACCGAAACAGCCGGTTCCAGAGCCGCCTTCATGCGTGCGATATCCGCGTCCTTGCAAGCGGCATTGACCACCACGTAAAGGTGATCGCCCCGGTTGGCGAACATCAGGTCATCGAGGATGCCGCCCTCGTCGTTCAGGAACAGACCGTACCGCTGCCGCCCCTCGGGCAGGCCCGCCACGTCCATCGGAACAAGCGTTTCAAAAGCGGCGGCGATGTCGGCCATCGGCGCGCCGGACAGGATGACCTGCCCCATGTGGCTGACGTCGAACAGCCCGGCGCTTTGCCGCGTGTGGCTGTGTTCCGCCATGATCCCGTCGGGAAATTGTACCGGCATGTCATATCCGGCAAAGCCAACCATACGTGCGCCCAACTCGACATGCAGCGCATGCAGCGGCGTGTGTTTCAGATCGGTCATACCTGCTCCTGTCACAGGCCGATGCGATTATGTAGAATCATCCCGGCACCCCAAACCCGCGCGATGTGGCGCGGCACGATGCCCCCTCTGTCCTTTCGCCTGAGATCGCTATCCCTTCGGCGGACGCCAGGCGTCACTCTCCAGAGTTCGATAAGCAGACGGTCCTTTCGCCTGAGAGTTTCCGGGGCGGTTGCTCCTTCGGCACCGGACGATTCGCCCGGTTCTCCCGCATGCTTTCGTATACCGTAACGTCACCGCGAATATCCGGCAACCCCCTGCTTGCGACCTGTCGGGGCGATTGCGGGATCGTGCTAATGCGCCTTGCGCGGCATAATCCGGTTGCCGTTCGCGCGATTGGGGGCAAGGATGCCTGCATGACCGCCCCCCTGCCCAAGAAACGCCGCCCGGCGACCGCGCTGATCGCCTTTGTCCGCGCTCTTTCCATGGAAGAGCCGGTGGCACTTGCCGAGGTTGACGCGCTTGTCGATTCGGTCTGCGCCGATCCCGCCGAACGGGCCGCGCTGGTGTCGGCCTTGCAGCAGGTCAACCACGACGAGATGACCTTTGTGCTGTGCGACCTGATCGGGCGACGGATCGCGCGACTGCGCGAACGCGAAAGCGGCCTGCGCGACCTTGACGAGGTGATCGGTGTCTGGACCCAGCGGCTGAGTGCCGGGGCACTTCTGGCGGCGGCGGGTGCGGCCGTTGCCGGTGCCCTGATCGGCACGTCCGCCATTGCGGCGCTGGCGGTGCCCGCGGTGGGGGGAATCGCCGTGGCGCTCGGCAGGTTGCGGCTGCGCAGGGGGCAGGCCGCCATTGGCCGGGAGCGTGAGGAAACCGAGCATTTGCTGCGAAACGTGCAGGATTCGCGGTAGCGCGGAGCCGTCGTAACGAATCCTTTGCTCACAATGTGCTACGCGTTATTGTCGCGCCCGGAACAGCGGGTGTTCCGGTATATCTCGCGCAATTCGGGTGGACCTGCCGGTTTCGACACGAATTCCGGGCATATTCGCGCCTGTCGATAGTGGAAATCTTGTCCGGGATCGCCTATATTGGGTTCAGAGAAGGAGTTCTGTGATGTTTGAGACTCTTGGTTTGGATGGCCTGATACTGGGAACCAGCGTCTGTGCGGGTCTTATCGGCCTGGGCGCTGCGTCGTACATGAGCTTTCGCGCGCGTCAGGCGGAGGCGGTGCCGGATGTCAGCAAAAGCGTCAAATCGGCGCCGTATCACCGTCTTCACAACATATTGCCGATCGAGCGCTGAAACGGCGCTCTAGCCCTCCGGCCCCATCCTGTTGAACCAGTCGAGATCGCGCACGCTGATCACGCCGGACAGGATGATGGCAACGACCACCCCCCATATCACCAGCGCCACACCCGTGGTGATCAGCGCCTTTTTCCTGATATTGTGAATTTCAGGCGCCCCGGCGTGGGTGCCCGGTTCGACCTTTCCCATGTCGCCCTGCGTCCTCAGCCGGATCGGCAGGGCGATGAAGAAGGTCATGAACCAGATGATCGCGAACAGAACGATTGCCGATGCGATGGACATGCGAGACTCCCGTTTTCAGTAGGCCGTTGCTCAGACCTGCTCCAGTTCGACAAGACAGCCGTTGAAATCCTTGGGGTGCAGGAACAGCACCGGCTTGCCGTGGGCGCCGATCTTGGGATCACCGTCGCCCAGCACCCGCGCACCCGTCGATTTCAGGTGATCGCGCGCCGCGAGAATGTCCTCGACCTCATAGCACACGTGATGGATGCCGCCCGAGGGATTCTTGTCGAGAAACCCCTGAATCGGGCTGTTCTCTCCCAGCGGGTAAAGAAGTTCGATCTTGGTATTCGGCAATTCGATGAACACCACGGTCACCCCGTGATCGGGTTCGTCCTGTGGCGCACCGACCTTGGCACCAAGAGCACCGGCATATTGCGCTGACGCAGCCTCGAGGTCTGGTACGGCGATGGCAACATGGTTCAGGCGTCCGATCATGAATCTTTCCTCATCTGCTTTGGTCACGACCTTATGCGTCGCGCGCCGGGCAAGGGCAATGGGACCAAATCGCCCATTTGGCGCACCACGCGTCAGACATCCACCGTCAGCGTCACCCTGTCGCCGCAAAACCACGTCCGGCCATATTCCACCGGTGTCCCGCCGTCATCGACATTCACGCTTGTGGTCCGCATCAGGGGGTCGCCTTCCCGGATTTCGAGATGCAGGGCCTGCGTCGCATCGGCCAGCACCGCGGTCAGGCGCGTGGAGGCGCGGGTATAATCGGGAATGCCTACGCGGCGCAGTGCCTCGGTGACACTGCTGGTCTCGGCCAATGCCGCGTCGATTCCCGCCAGCCGCTGCATCGGAAACACGCTTTCGAACACCGCGATCGGGACGCCATCCGCCAGCGACAGGCCGTGATAGGCGCAGACCTCGCTGCCCGCCGCAATGGCAAGCGTCTCTGCTTCGGCCGGTGTTGCGGCACGGATTTCAACCTGCAACACACGCTTGAGAGGGATACGTCCGGCCGCCAGCAGGTTTTCGTGAAACCGCACCCTCTGGCCGATCGGATAGCTCGCTGGAGTCGCGGCCACAAAGGCGCCCGACCCGCGGCGGGTGCGGACCAGCCCGGCCTCGACAAGATCGGCCAGCGCGCGGCGCACCGTATGCCGATTGACCCCGAACCGCGCCGCCAGCGTTGCCTCGGTCGGCAACTTGTCTCCCGGATGGTAGCGGCCCTCCGCGATGTCACTGCGCAATGCATTTGCGATGGCACGCCAGACCGGTGTGCGGGGGCGGTCATGTTCATACAAAATTCACAAATCCCTGCTGTCGCGAATCGTCGTCTCTGCTATGATATGTCTAGTTGTATAGTAATAGGCGAAGTTGTCGAGATGAAGGATACCAAACGCCAGACCTGGATGGGCCTGTTGGCCAGGGCGGACGCAGGCCGCGTCCCCGAATTGCTCGGGCAGGCCGGACCCAGCCCGGATTTCGAATGGCTGCGCGCCCCGGAAATCGGCAGCGTGATGGTGCAGGGCCGCACCGGCGGAACCGGCGCGCCATTCAACCTGGGCGAAATGACCGTGACGCGCTGCACCCTGCGACTGAGCAGCGGCGAGGTCGGTCATGCCTGTCTCAAGGGACGTCGCAAGGGTGACGCCGAAGCCGCCGCCGTGGTTGACGCACTGATGCAGACACCGGCCGAAACCCTGATGCGCAGCAAGGTACTCGGCCCCCTGGCAGAAGACGCCGCGAGAGCCAGACACTGCCGCGCCGCCAAGGCAGCAGCCACCAAGGTCGATTTCTTCACGATGGTCAGAGGAGAGGACTGATGCGGACGGAAAACCTATCCGGAGGCTTCACCGATCCGTCCGTCCAGTCGGCGCACGCGTTTCGCGCCGTCATGGAGGCGATGGCGCGTCCCGGTACGATCCATGATATCGCCGGAGCAGAGCCCCCTGCACCCTTGTCCAGGGCCGCGGGCGCGGTTCTGCTGACACTGTGTGATACCGAAACACCGGTTCATCTGGCCGGCGCGACCGATTGTGACGCGGTGCGCACGTGGCTTGCCTTTCACACGGGCGCGCCCTTGTCAGGGCCATCGCATTGCATGCTCGCAGTAGGGGAATGGGGGGCGCTTGCGCCCTTGTCCAGCTATCCGGTCGGCACCTCGGAATATCCGGACCGTTCGGCAACACTGATCGTCGAATGCGCGGAACTCGCTGCCTCTGGCGCAACGCTGCGGGGCCCCGGGATCAGGGAAACCGCACGCCTGTCGTTGCCGGACACCGAAGCCTTCCGGACCAATCGCGCGCATTTTCCGCTGGGGCTCGATTTCATCTTTACCAGCGGCAGCCAACTGGCGGCCCTGCCCCGCACAACCGAGGTGTCCTGATGTATGTTGCAGTCAAAGGAGGCGAACGTGCGATTGAAAACGCGCACGCATGGCTCGCCGAGGAACGAAGGGGCGACACGGATGTTGCGGAACTCGACATTCAGCAGATACGCGAACAGCTGAGCCTCGCTGTCAACCGGGTCATGGCCGAGGGATCGCTGCATGATCCCGACCTCGCCGCACTCGCGATCAAGCAGGCACGCGGCGACCTGATCGAGGCGATTTTCCTGATCCGCGCCTATCGCACGACCCTGCCCCGGTTCGGTACGACCAAACCGGTCGAAACCGCCGAAATGGCCTGTGACCGGCGGATCAGCGCCACGTTCAAGGATGTTCCCGGCGGTCAGGTCCTCGGGCCGACCTTCGACTACACCCATCGTCTGCTGGACTTCAAGCTGGCCGCCGAGGGCGAACCGGTGACGGCGGAGCAGCGGGATGCAGACCCCGCCCCGGTTCCGCATGTCACCGAATTCCTGAACCGCGAATCGCTGATCGAAGAAGCGCCGCGGGACGACACGCCCCCGCCAGACCTGACCCGCGAACCGCTGGAACTCCCGGCGGCGCGCGCATTGCGGCTTCAGGCGCTCAGCCGCGCGGACGAGGGGTTCACGCTCTCCATGGCCTATTCGACCCAGCGGGGCTATGCGCGCAACCACGCCTTTGTCGGAGAACTGCGCGTCGGGACCGTTCCGGTCGAAATGGAAATCCCGGAGTTGGGTTTCGCCGTCGAGATCGGGGAAATCACCCTGACCGAATGCGAAACCGTGAACCAGTTCAAGGGCTCGCGCACCGAGCCGCCGCAATTCACCCGGGGTTACGGCCTGGTCTTTGGTCATTCCGAGCGCAAGGCAATCTCGATGGCGCTGGTCGATCGCGCCCTGCGGTGGGAGGAACTGGGCGAAGACAACTCGGGCGCCCCGGCGCAGGATGCCGAATTCGTCCTCTACCACGCCGACAATATTCAGGCGTCCGGTTTTCTCGAACATATCAAGCTGCCCCATTACGTCGATTTTCAGTCCGAACTGGAACTGGTGCGCAAGATGCGGCGCGAAGCGAATGCCCAGACGCGGGAGGCAGCCGAATGAGCGGATACAATTTCGCCTATCTCGACGAACAGACCAAGCGGATGATCCGCCGCGCGATCCTCAAGGCGCTGGCCATCCCCGGTTACCAGGTGCCATTCGCCAGCCGCGAAATGCCGATGCCCTATGGCTGGGGCACCGGGGGCGTTCAGGTTTCGGCCGCGGTGCTGACGCCCGAAGATCGTTTCAAGGTGATCGACCAGGGGGCCGACGACACGACCAATGCGGTGTCGATCCGGCGCTTCTTCGAACGGACGGCCGGTATCGCCACGACCACCGCGACGCGTGACGCGACGGTGATCCAGACCCGCCACCGCATCCCCGAAGAGCCGCTGCGCGAAGGGCAAATTCTGGTCTATCAGGTCCCGATCCCGGAACCGTTGCGCTTTCTCGAACCGCGCGAAAGCGAGACCCGCAAGATGCACAGCCTCGCGGAATACGGCCTGATGCACGTCAAGCTCTACGAGGACATCAGCCGCCACGGCCATATCGCGACGACCTATGCCTACCCGGTCAAGGTCGAGGAGCGCTATGTGATGGATCCGTCGCCAATCCCCAAATTCGACAATCCGAAACTGTCGGACTGC
Source organism: Alphaproteobacteria bacterium (assembly GCA_030431825.1). Taxonomy (GTDB): domain Bacteria; phylum Pseudomonadota; class Alphaproteobacteria; order Rhodobacterales; family Rhodobacteraceae; genus Sedimentitalea. The sequence goes on along the minus strand of JAUIIJ010000020.1, from coordinate 26,733 downwards.
GCGGCGATCCAGCTCTTTGGCGCGGGACGCGAGCAACGGATATACGCGCTGCCACCCTATACCACCGTGGCCAGCCTCGATTTCGACGATCATCCGTTTGATCCGTCCAGGGCCGATCACCCCTGCGGTCTCTGCGGATCGGTTGAAACCTATCTGGACGAAGTGATCATGGACGATGCCGGCGGCCGGATGTTCGTCTGTTCCGACACAGATCATTGCGAGACGCGGCAAAATGCCGGCTATCGCGGAAAGGACGCAGGATGACCCCGCTGCTTTCAGTGCAGGGCATGACCCGCAGCTACGGCAACCATCTTGGATGTTCGGACGTGTCGTTCGATCTCTACCCCGGCGAGGTCATGGGCATCGTCGGCGAGAGCGGGTCGGGCAAGTCCACCCTGCTGAACTGTCTGGCGGGTCACCTGACGCCGGATGCCGGATCGGTGATCTACGACACGCGGGGGCACGGCCCGCGCGACACCGTGACGATGTCGGAACCAGAACGCCGGATGCTCGGCCGGACCGACTGGGCCTTTGTCCACCAGCGCGCCAGCGACGGGCTGCGCATGGGGGTGTCGGCGGGCGGCAATGTCGGCGAACGCCTGATGGCGATCGGCAACCGCCATTACGGCGACATTCGCGGACACGCAATCGACTGGCTGGACCGGGTCGAGATCGACGCGGGGCGCATCGACGACCGTCCGGTCACGTTTTCCGGCGGCATGCAGCAACGGCTTCAGATCGCGCGAAACCTCGTGACCGGACCAAGGCTGGTCTTCATGGACGAACCGACGGGCGGGCTGGACGTCAGCGTGCAGGCGCGGCTGCTTGACCTGCTGCGCGGGCTGGTGCGCGACATGGGGCTCTCGGCGATCATCGTTACCCATGATCTTGCGGTCGTGCGACTTCTGGCGGACCGGCTGATGGTGATGAAATCGGGGCGCGTGGTGGAACACGGGCTGACCGACCGGGTACTTGACGATCCGCAACACGCCTATACGCAGTTGCTCGTCAGTTCGGTATTGCAGGTGTAAGGGCACGAAGATGATCGAACTCAGAAATGTTTCCAAGACCTTCACGCTGCACAACCAGGGCAGCGCCGTCATCAACGTGCTTGCGCATGTCGATCTCGATGTCCGGCCCGGCGAATGTGTGGCGTTGACCGGGTCATCCGGGGCGGGCAAATCCACGTTGATGCGGATGATCTATGGCAATTACATGGCCCGGAGCGGCGTGATCCGCGTCGGGGGCGTCGATCTGGTTCAGGCCGAACCGCGCGAGATCATCCGCATCCGGCGCGAGACACTGGGCTATGTCAGCCAGTTCCTGCGCGTCGTGCCCCGCGTTCCGACACTTCAGGTTGTCGCCGAACCGCTGCGCGCCATCGGCGCGCCGCCAGACCGTGCCGAGGCGCAGGCCCGCGATCTGTTGACCCGGCTGAACATTCCACGACGCCTCTGGTCGCTGTCGCCGACAACCTTTTCCGGCGGCGAGCAACAGCGGGTGAACATCGCAAGGGGTTTCGTGCATCCCTATCCGGCGCTGTTGCTGGATGAACCCACGGCGAGCCTCGATCCTGAAAACCGCGACATCGTTCTCGGCCTGATCGAAACCGCGAAACAGCGCGGGGCGGCCATTGTCGGCATCTTTCACGACACCGATGCCAGAAACCGGGTCTGCGACCGCGAGATCGATGTCGGACGATTCACACCGGAGCAAGCCGCATGAGCGCCGCGGCCCTGATCGCGGTTGTCGGTCCCTCCGGCGTCGGCAAGGACAGCGTGATGTCCGGCATCGCCGCCGCGAAACCGGCATTCCGGCTGGTGCGCCGCGTCATCACCCGCGCCCCCGGTCTGGGCGGAGAAGACTATGACGCGGTCACCGGATCGGAATTCGCAAAGATGGCACGCGATGGCGCATTCTGCGTGAACTGGCAGGCGCACGGGTTGCACTATGGCATTCCCGCCGATGTGCTGGCGGATGTCCGCTCCGGGATCACTTGCATTGCGAATCTCTCGCGGAGCGCGCTGGTGCAGGCGGATGCCATCTTTCCCCGCCTGCGCGTGCTCAACATGACGGCCAGCCCATCGGTGCTGCGCCAGCGCCTGGTCGCACGCGGGCGCGAATCCGAGAATGAAATCGACCGTCGGCTCACACAGGCTGCGAAACCGTTGCCCGATGGTCTGGATGTGATCGAGATATGCAATGACGGATCGCTGGAGCATACCGTCGAAATGGCGCTGGCGGCGCTTCAGCCGGTGAGGGTGTAGCGTTGGATCAATTCGAAATGCCCATCCTTCCGCTCGCCGACGAGGGCAATCGCGTCCAGCTCAAACGGGGCGGGCAGCTCCGGCATGTGCGCGGTGGCGGTTTCGCGCCACCGATCCACCTCGTCAGGAGCCACGCGACCGGTCAGCGTCATGTGAAAACGGAACTCTTCCATCACGTAGGGATAGCCCCAACGCGTCAGCAACGCGTCCTGCCGTTCGGTCAGGCGCGCACGGCGGCGGCGTTCCAGCTCTGCCGCATCCGGGGGCGCGCGCCACTCGTCGAGCGCGCGAACGCAGGTTGCCGCCACCCGTTCGATGCCACCCGTATCCCCGACAGGCGTCAGGGCCAGAAACCGGCCGATCCGCGACAGGTAGAGACCCTCGCAGCACGCAGGTGCACAAGCTGCCGCCACGGCCTGCACCGCCCTTTCCAGCCCGTCCGGATCGCATCCGTCGGCCAGCCGGAATGGCGGCTTGAGCGTGCCGTGAAACCCGTATTTGCGCGGAGTTCGCGTGATCGTGGCAAGCCCGTCAAGGTCCGGCTGTGCCACCGCGCTGCCGGTTGCCAAATCCCATCCCAGCCAACGCGCCCCGAATCCGGCCAACGCGCCATCGGGCGGAACGAAGTAGATCGCAAAGCGAGTATATGACATGAACTCTCCTATCGTACCGACATCCCTCGCATCCGCCGGTAAAGGTTCCATGTCAGAGGAACTCCGTCTTGCCAATGCCCGACTGGTTCTTGACGACACGGTGGTGACGGGTTGCCTCACGATCAGGGACGGCGTGATCGACTCCATCTCGGAGGGCGGCATGGTTGCCGATAGCGCGATCGACTGCGATGGCGATTTTGTCATTCCGGGCCTTGTGGAACTGCACACCGACAATCTGGAGCGCCATATCGAACCACGTCCGAAAGTGGATTGGCCCCACCTGCCCGCGATTCTCGCCCATGATGCGGAACTGGCCTCGACCGGCATCACAACGGTGTTCGACGCGCTGCGCGTCGGCTCCATCCATGGCGGCCAGATGCGATATGCGCCCTATGCGCGTACCCTTGCGAACGAACTTCTGGCCGCACGCGCCGCAGGCCATCTCAGGGTCAGCCACTTTCTGCACCTGCGTGCCGAGATCTGTTCGGAAACGCTGCTCGAAGAGCTGGCCGAGTTCGGCCCCGAGGACCGCGTGGGCATCCTGAGCCTGATGGATCACACGCCGGGCCAGCGGCAGTTCCGCGATCTGGCGGCGCTCAAGACCTACCTTTCGAAAAAACGCGGCTTTGACGACGTCGAATTTGCCGAGCATGTGGAGAACCTGAAGGCGCTGCAAGCTGCCAACGGCGACAAGCACCAGGCCGGGGCGGTCGCCGAATCGCGCCGGCTCGGCGCGGTTCTGGCGAGCCATGACGATACCACGGCGGACCAGGTGGCGGTGTCGCGCACGCAAGGCGTCGCCTTTGCCGAATTTCCAACCACCCACGAGGCGGCGGCCGCCTGCCGCGAGCATGCCGTCGCGGTGATGATGGGGGCGCCCAACATCATCCGGAACAGGTCGCATTCCGGCAACGTCGCCGCGCTCGAGCTGGCCGACGCGGGATTGCTCGACATCGTCTCGTCCGACTATGTACCGTCGGCGCTGCTGCTGTCCGCATTCCGGCTGGCCGAGGTCTGGCAGGATCTGCCGCGCGCCATCGCCTGCGTCACCCGCAACCCGGCGCGCGCTGCGGGACTCACCGATCGCGGCGATCTGGTGCCGGGGCAACGCGGTGACGTGCTGCGTGTGGCCATGGCCGGAAACACGCCGATGGTGCGTGCGGTCTGGTGTCGCGGGCTGCGGATCGGCTGAGGCCCGGGGTCAGGACCAGGGCCCTCTGGAACCGGCGGGCCTGCGTACCTTCGGCACACGGCTTGGCGCAACCGCAGGTTCGGGCGCGCGGCGCGTCTGGCCCGCCATCGCCCGCAGCGCGGCGACGCGGTTCTCGGTGGCCGGATGGGTGGTGAACAGGTTGTCGCGCCGGTGCGCATGCAACGGGTTGATGATGAACATATGCGCCGTCGCCGGGTTGCGTTCGGCAGCGTCATTGTCGATCCGCGCCGCGCCCATCGCGATCTTCTCCAGCGCAGAGGCCAGCCAGAGCGGATGCCCGCAGATCTCGGCCCCCGCCTTGTCGGCGGCATATTCCCGCGTCCGGCTGATTGCCATCTGTACCAGCGTCGCGGCAAGCGGCGCGAGGATCATCATCAAGAGCGTACCCAAAAGGCCCAGCCGCTCGCGTGAGCCGCCAAAGAACAGGGCGAAATTGGCCAGCATCGAGATCGCCCCGGCAAATGTCGCCGTGACCGTCATGATCGCGGTATCGTGGCTGCGGATATGGGCCAGTTCGTGGGCGATCACCCCGGCCAGTTCCTCGCGGCTCAGGCTGCGCAGAAGGCCGGATGTCACCGCCACCGCCGCGTTGGCCGGATTGCGCCCGGTGGCAAAGGCATTGGGTTGCGGTGTGTCGATCAGATAGACCTTGGGTTCCGGAAGGCCGGCGTTCCGGGCCAGTTCGGCGGTCAGCGCATGAAGGCCCATCCGGTCGCCCGGTGCGACCGGTTGCGCGCAGTGCATCCGCAGGACCATGCGGTCCGAATTCCACCAGGTAAAGACATTCATCGCGGCGGCAACGACGAGCGCGATCAACGCGCCGCCCCAGCCACCGATCAGATACCCGACACCCATGAAGAGCGCGGTCATCGCCGCCATCAACATCGCGGTCTTTACATAGCCCATTGCCGTCTCCGGAACCTCTTTCATTCCCAACGAATGAGATATGGGGAGGCTTCCGGAATGTACAAGCAAGGGCGGCGCGCCGCCCCCCGGGCATCCGAAGGAATACGCCCGGCATCGACGACGGACGCCGGGTCGGTTATCAGGCCGCCAGGCCCCGGGCACCCATTTCAAGATATTTGTTCCGGCGATCCGCGATCAGCGTCGCCCTGTCCTTGTCGCCAAGTTCGCCGAGCATGGCGGCAATGTTCTTTTCGACCGCGGCAATCGCCGCCGCCTTGTCGCGATGTGCGCCGCCCTTGGGCTCGGGGATAATCCGGTCGATCACGCCCAGTTTCTTGAGATCGGGCGCCGTCAGGCGCAACGCTTCGGCGGCCTCGCGCATCTTTTCCGAGTTCTTCCACAGGATCGAGGCACAGCCTTCGGGCGAGATCACCGAGTACACCGAGTGCTCGAGCATCGCGATCCGGTTCGCCGTGGCAAAGGCAACCGCCCCGCCCGACCCGCCTTCGCCGATGATCACGCTGACCAGCGGCACACCGATTTGCAGGCAGGCTTCGGTAGAGCGGGCGATCGCCTCGGATTGGCCACGTTCCTCAGCGCCCTTGCCCGGATAGGCGCCGGTCGTGTCCACGAGCGTCACCACCGGCAGGTTGAACCGGTCGGCGAGCTGCATCAGGCGCACGGCCTTGCGATAGCCCTCGGGGCGCGCCATGCCGAAATTGTGCTCGATACGCGATTTGGTGTCGCTGCCCTTCTCATGCCCGATCACCATCACCGGCCGGTCGTGGAACCGGGCAAGACCGCCCATCACCGCAAGGTCGTCGGCAAAATTCCGATCACCCGCCAGCGGTGTGAACTCGGTGAACAGCGCCTTGACGTAATCCTTGCAATGGGGTCGTCCCGGGTGGCGGGCCACCTGGCACCGACGCCAGGGCGTCAGGTCGGAATAGAGATCGTCAAGCAGCTTGGCCGCCTTCTGGTCCAGCGCCGTCGCCTCGTCCGCAACATCCATTTCCTCGTTCGCGCGCGCCAGCGCACGCAGCTCTTCAGCCTTGCCTTCGATTTCGGCAAGGGGTTTTTCGAAATCCAGATACTGGGTCATAGTCGGGCTCCCGTGATTGATGCGTATATGACCAATGGCGCGGGGGTTTGCAATTGCCGGAGATCACGGTTGCCGCGTTGCGGCGTTCAAACCGGTGAATTTGCGCGTCATGCCCTGCGGCCCGTCAGGGCCAGAGCACCGGATAGAGCGAGGCCACGAGCAGCACGGCCATGGTCCAGTTGAACGCGACGAGCCGGGTCCGGTTGGTGAGAATATGCGCCAGTTGTTGCCCCAGCAGCGTCCAGCTGCCCACCGAAGGCAGGTTGATCGCGCCAAAGACCAGCCCCACCAGCACGACCGACCCAAAGCTCTGCGTCGGGGTATAGGCGCTGATCGCGGTCAGCGCCATGGCCCAGGCCTTGGGGTTGACCCATTGAAACGCCGCTGCCTGAAGAAAGGTCATTGGCCGGCCCACAGCCGCGGCTTCATCGGTCGGTGCGGCGGTGGCGATCTTGTAGGCAAGGAACAGCAGGTAGACCACGCTGATCCCCTTGAGCAGGTCATATGCCACCGGAAACGCCTCAAACAGCCCGACCAGACCCGCGCCCAGCAAAAGGATCATCACCACGAACCCCAGTCCGACGCCCAACATATGCGGGATGGTGCGGCGAAAGCCGAAATTCGCACCCGAGGTCATCAGCATCAGGTTGTTCGGCCCCGGAGTGATCGACGAGACAAAGGCAAAGAGCGCAAGTGCGAGAAAAAGGTCAATATCCATGACTATTTCCATACATCAAAACGATACGCCGATGTTATTCGGTTTTGTGCGACACCGCATCACGCAACCAGATGAATGCGCCCAGGCCGATTGCCTTGTCCTGCGCGCGTTTCATCACGGCTTCACGTGTCCGCGATTTCAGGGGAATTCTTGCCAAGCCCTTGCCTGTGGACTTTCAATGCCCGGCTTGCCGGGCTATGATGCCGCAAAAATGGCGGTTTGCGCCAAAGCAGTATGACCGGAAAACCGGCCAGGGCGCATGAAACGCCTGTTTGCAGGCAAGGAATTTGGCATGAACCGAATGAAACCTGGCCTCGGGCCATCCTTTCGTTTGACCGCGGCAGTCCTGATCGCGGCGGCACTCTCGGCCTGCGGCGATAACGGTCCGTGGCTGAAAAGCGCCGGTTCCGAGACCGAGAACACCGTGACCAGAACCGACACCAAAGGCACTCAGCGCGATATCGAAGCCCCCGAGGTATTTGACATCTCCGAAGCCGGCCTGTGGGATGGCCGCCCTTCGCTCGGCGGCATCTGGGTGGCGCATCCTGACGTGACCGATCCGCATCGCGTCATCATCCGCAACACGTCGAACGACACCTCGGTTGTCGGCGCATTGTTCCGGAGGGAACGCGATATACCCGGCCCGCGCATCCAGGCATCGTCGGACGCGGCCGAGGCGCTGGCCATGCTGCCCGGCGCACCGGTAAACCTGCACGTCACCGCGCTGCTGCGCGAGCCCGTCGCCGAAGAAGCCGAGGCCGAAACCCCGCAAACAGACGCACAGGACAGCCATGCGACCGGACCTGTCGACGACGACATCGTTGCCGGTGCAGTCACCTCCGTTGAGCCGGATGCGCCCGCGCCGAAAGAAAGGAAATTCCGCTGGCCCTGGTCCAGATCCCGGAATGACGACGCAGCGACCGACAGCGTGATTACACCGCTCGACGCGCCCGCCGATGTTCTGGAAACGCCGCTGGAGCCGCCTGAAGAGGCGGCCGCCCTGCGGGATCGCGACCACAACGGCATATCCGCCCCCGCCCGGCACCGGTCCGCGCAACTCCGGCTCGCGAAAACCAAGCCCTCCACCACCTGAGCAGGGAGACTTCCCCGTGAAACGTCTTATCAAATCCGTCCTGGCCGTTGCGGTGCTGCTGACGCAGCCGATTGCAGCACATGCCTTTGATACCTCCGCCGCCGCCGCCTATGTTCTGGACCAGACCACTGGCACCGTTCTGTTGTCGAAAAACGCGGATGAACCGCTGCCGCCTGCCTCGATGTCCAAGCTGATGACGCTCTATGTCGCGTTCGAAGCCATCCGCGACGGGCGGCTGACGCTGGACGAACGTCTGCCGGTCTCCACCCACGCGATGAGCTACAAGGGTTCGACCATGTTCCTGGACACCAATGACCGGGTGCGCGTCGAGGACCTGCTGCGGGGGATCATCGTGTTGTCGGGCAACGATGCCTGCGCCGTCATTGCCGAAGCTCTCAGCCCTGACGGCACCGAGCCGGGATTTGCCCGCTACATGACCGAGCGTGCGCGCCAGATCGGCATGACCAATTCTACCTTCACCAACTCGAACGGCTGGCCGCAGGCCGGGCATCGCATGTCGGTGCATGACCTCGCGGTGCTTGCCAACCGTCTCATCACCGACTTCCCCGAGTTCTACCCGCTTTTCGCCGAGCGTGAATTTGCCTTTGACGGCCGCGCCCCGTCGAATACCCGCAACCGCAACCCGTTGCTGACCCTCGACATCGGCGCGGACGGGCTCAAGACCGGCCACACGCAAGAGGCGGGGTACGGGCTTGTCGGTTCGGCCAAACAGGGCGACCGCAGGGTGATTTTCGTAATTTCCGGTCTCGACACCGAAGCCCGCCGCGCAGAGGAGGCCGAAGCCATTGTTAACTGGTCGTTTCGCCAATTTGCCGAAAAAACCATCGCAAGAACGGGAACGCCGGTCACGCAAGCCGAGGTCTGGATGGGCGGACAGCCCACGGTAGACCTGGTTCCTGCCGAAGACATGACAATCCTCTTGCCGGTTCTTGGCAGCGGAAACCTGAACGCCGAAGTGGTCTACAACGGCCCCATCAGGGCACCGATCGCCCAGGGACAGGAACTCGCCGAACTGGTGATTTCGCCCGAGGGATTGCCGGAAACCCGCCTGCCGCTGGTGGCGGGACATGCGGTGGGCAACGGCGGCTTCATCGTGCGGGTCAGGACCGCGGCGCAATACCTGATCACCCAGTTCCTCAACGGCCCCCAGACGGAGGCAATGTGACCGACCGGCGGGCCGGGAGCGGCGTCTTTCTGACTTTCGAAGGTATTGACGGGTCCGGTAAATCGACACAGGCACGGTTGCTGGCCGGGCGGTTGCGCGAGAATGGGCACGACGTGGTGCTGACCCGGGAGCCGGGCGGGTCGACAGGTGCCGAAGAAATTCGTCGCCTGGTGCTCGAAGGCGATCCCGACCGCTGGTCGGCGGAAACCGAGATCCTGCTGTTCACCGCCGCCCGCCGGGATCACATGGAGCGTACGATCCTGCCCGCTCTCGCGCAGGGCAAGGTCGTGATCTGCGATCGGTTTACCGACAGCACCCGCATGTACCAGGGGCTGTCACGCGGCGATTTGCGCGGGCTGGTCGATACGCTGCACGACCTGATGATCGGGCGCGAACCGGACATGACCGTGCTGATCGACATGGACCCCGAAACCGGGCTGCGCCGCGCCCGGGAGCGTCAGGGCAGCGAAGAGCGGTTCGAGGATTTCGGCCCCGAATTGCAACACAGGATGCGCGCCGGTTTCCTCGGACTGGCCACGGAATTTACCGAACGTTTCCGCGTCATTGACGGCAACCGGCCGGTCGAAAGCGTGGCCCGCGATGTCCTTGCCGCGACCAGGGCGCTGCTGACATGACCGACACGCCCCCTCCGCCCGACCAGGTTCCGGGCGCGCCCCACCCCAGGGACTGCCCCCGCCTCATCGGTCAGGACGCGGCACAGGCAGCGTTTCTCGACGCTTTCACCGCCGGTCGGCTGCATCACGGCTGGCTGCTGACCGGACCGCGCGGGATCGGCAAGGCAACGCTGGCCTGGCGGATTGCGCGCTTCCTGCTGGCAACGCCGGACGTGGAAGGCGGCGGATTGTTCGACGCGCCGCCACCGCCCGACACGCTCGATATCGACCCGGAGCATCCCGTGGCCCGGCGGATCCTCGCAGGTGCCGATCCGGGCCTTGTCTCGATCACGCGCAGTATCAACGAAAAGACCGGCCGCATGCGCAACGAGATCGTCGTGGACGATATCCGCAAGCTCAACCGCTTTTTCGGACTGTCCGCGGCAGATGGCGGGCGGCGCGTGGTCATCGTCGATACCGCCGACGAGATGAACGTCTCGGCCGCCAATGCCCTGCTAAAAATGCTCGAAGAGCCGCCGGACCGCACCACGCTGCTGCTGATTTCGCACCAGCCTTCGGCGCTGCTTCCGACCATCCGATCCCGGTGCCGGACGCTGCGGCTTGCCCCCCTCGGCCCGCCCGACATGCAAGTGGCGCTCGCCCAGGCAGGGGCGGACATCCCCACCGGCTCGGATCAGGCCTCACGCCTCGCGGCACTGGCCTCCGGTTCCGTGGGCGAAGCGCTTCGGCTCGTCACACATGACGGCCTCAGGCTTTATGCCGAACTCTTCGCGATTCTCGATTCGCTGCCCAGGCTCGATCGCCAACGGACGCTGGCCCTGGCGGATCTGGCGGCACAACGCGGCGCGGGCGAGCGGTTCGAACTCCTGCTGACGCTGATCGAGACGGCACTTGCGCGGCTCGCCCGCACCGGCGCCGCCGGGACAGCCCCCTTGCCCGAGGCCGCCCCCAACGAGGCCGCCATCCTGACCCGACTTTCACAGGATAACCGAAAAGCCCGCGCCTGGGCCGGAATTGCGGCCACGATCACCCGGCGCGCACGACATGGTCAGGCGGTCAACCTTGACCCTGCCGCGCTTGTCCTAGATACGGTTTTCAAGATGCAGGAAACCGCCGCGGGCTAGGCCCGGACCAAGGGCCATGACAGACACACCCCAGATTACCGACAGCCATTGCCATCTCGATTTCCCCGATTTCGACGGACAGCTTGACGACATCATCGCCAGAGCCGCCGCCGCCGGTGTCACCCGCATGGTGACCATCTGCACCAAGCTGGCCAATGAACCGGCAGTGCGGGCCATCGCCGAGGCCCATGCGCCGGTATTCTACGCCGCCGGCACCCACCCGATGAGCGCGGCAGACGTCCCGCTGGTGACTGTCGACGACCTCGTGGCGTTGGCCGATCATCCCAAATTCGTCGGTATCGGCGAAACCGGGCTCGATTATCACTACACCGCCGACAGCGCCCGGATTCAGCAAGAGAGCCTGCGCGTTCACATCGCCGCAGCCCGTGACACCGGACTGCCCCTGATCATCCACGCCCGCGAGGCGGATGATGACATGGCGCGCATCCTGACCGAGGAATATGCAAACGGTGCCTTCACCTGCGTAATGCATTGCTTTTCGTCGTCCGCGGCACTTGCCCGCGCAGCACTCGATCTCGGGTTCTACCTGTCGATGTCCGGCATTGCCGCCTTCCCCAAGAGCCAAGAGTTGCGCGACATCTTCGCCGCCGCCCCGCTCGACCGGATACTGGTGGAAACCGATGCGCCCTATCTGGCACCGCCGCCGCATCGGGGCAAACGAAACGAGCCGGCCTATACCGCGCATACCGCGCGGAGAGGCGCCGAGGTTTTCGGACTCGACTACGCCGAATTCGCCGCCCGGACACAACGGAATTTTGACCGCCTGTTCACCAGGGTCGCGCGCTACGAGGCCGCCGCCTGATGGCTGATATCCGTTACACCATCCTCGGCTGCGGATCGTCCGGTGGCGTGCCCCGTCTTGGCGGACACTGGGGTGATTGCGACCCCGCCAATCCGAAGAACCGCCGCCGCCGCTGTTCGCTGCTGGTCGAGAGGGACGGGTCCGAGGGCACCACGTCGGTGCTGATCGACACTTCGCCCGACCTGCGCAGCCAACTTCTCGACAGCGGCACCGGGCGCCTCGACGGGGTCGTCTACACCCATGCGCATGCCGATCACGTCCATGGGATCGACGACCTTCGCATGATCGTCTTCAACATGCGCACCCGCCTGCCGGTCTGGGCCGATGGCGATACCCAGAATGCCCTGCTCTCGCGGTTCGGCTATGCGTTCGTGCAGCCCGAAGGCTCGCCCTACCCGCCGATCCTCGACATGAAAACCATCGACGGCGCGTTCCGGATCGACGGGCCGGGCGGACCTATCCCCTTCCTGCCCTTCCGCGTCGGGCATGGCTCGATCGATTCGCTGGGCTTCCGCATCGGCAAAGTCGCCTACCTGCCCGATGTCGCGGCCATCTACGATGACGCATGGCCCGCGCTCGAAGATCTCGATTGCTGGATCGTCGATGCGTTGCGGCGCACGCCCCATCCCACCCATACGCATCTCGAACAGTCGCTCGGCTGGATTGAACATGTCGGGGCCAGGCAGGCGGTGCTGACCAACATGCATATCGACATGGATTACGACACCGTCATGGCCGAAACCCCCGACAATGTCATCGCCGCCCATGACGGCCTGACCCTTCGCTTCCCGCTGTGAGCGGCCCGCCCTTCATCTTTGTCCAAATACTCCCGCCGGAGGCGTCCGTCCTTCGCGGCGGTCCCTGCGTTCGCCCATGTTCCAGACACTGATCACCGTCATCCTCCCGGTTTTCCTGGTCATCGGCTCCGGCTACCTGACAACGCGGTATCGCTATTTTTCACTCGACCAGATGGAGGCGTTGATGCGCTTTGCGCAGGCGTTTGCAATCCCCTGCCTGCTGTTTCGTGCCATCGCCACGCTGGATCTCTCCAGGGGGCTGGACACCGGCCTGCTGATCAGCTTCTACAGCGGCGCCCTGATCTGCTTTCTGCTGGGCATCTACGGTGCCCGCTTCCTCTTCGGCCGCGACTGGGAAGACTGCATCGCCATCGGCTTCTGCTGCCTGTTCTCGAACTCCGTGCTCCTGGGGCTGCCGATCACCGAACGGGCCTATGGTGCGGACAATCTCGCCGGAAACTACGCCATTATCGCCTTTCACGCACCGTTCTGTTACGGGCTTGGCATCACCGCCATGGAGATCGTTTCAAATCGCGGGGGCCGCGGTATCGATACCGCGCGCGCGACCCTCAGGGCGATGTTCAAGAACGTTCTTATTCTCGGGATCGCGCTCGGGTTCCTGTTCAATCTCAGCGGCCTCACCATCCCGGAGGTCGCGGACGATGCCCTGTCGATCATCACCCGTGCCGCCCTGCCCTGCGCCCTCTTCGCGCTTGGCGGGCTGCTGGTGCAATACCGCCCCGAAGGCGACCTGCGCACCATTGCCTATGTCTGCGTCATCGCCCTGTTGATGCATCCCGCGCTGGTCTGGCTGTTCAGTCGGGCGTTCGCGCTGCCGCAGGACATGTTTCGCTCCGGCGTTCTGAACGCGGCAATGGCACCGGGGGTCAATGCCTATATCTTTGCCAGCATGTATGGCCGCGCCAAGCGGGTCGCGGCCTCCTCGGTGCTGATCGCGACCGGCACATCCCTGTTCAGCATCTGGATGTGGCTGACACTGCTGGGCTGAGGTCACCGGCACATGACACCGCGACCGGCGGTCACCTTCGCCCTTCCCCATTGCCCGCCAACTTGCCATAATACGCAAAACAACAACAGAGCAGCGGTATGAACGATCTCCTGACGCCCTCGGGCCCCTCCGATTACGATGCCTCCTCGATCGAAGTGCTCGAAGGCCTGGAACCGGTTCGCAAACGTCCCGGCATGTATATCGGCGGCACCGACGAGCGGGCCCTGCACCACCTCGTGGCAGAGGTGCTCGACAACTCCATGGACGAGGCCGTGGCCGGGCACGCCAACCGTATCGAGGTCGAGTTGCACGAAGATTACGCTGTCACCATCCGCGATAACGGCCGTGGCATTCCGATCGACCCGCACCCGAAATTTCCCGGAAAATCGGCTTTGGAGGTCATCCTCTGCACGCTCCATGCGGGCGGCAAGTTCTCGGGCAAGGCTTATGAGACCTCGGGCGGTCTGCACGGGGTCGGTGCCTCGGTAGTGAACGCATTGTCGGATTCCATGGTGGTGCAGGTCGCCCGCAACAAGGAACTCTACGAACAGCGTTTCTCGCGCGGCATTCCGCTTGGGCCCGTGGAAAAGGTCGGCGCGGCCCCCAACCGGCGCGGCACCACCGTCACCTTTCACGCCGACGAGGAAATCTTCGGCCACCACCGTTTCAAGCCTGCCCGGCTGTTCAAGTCGATCCGCTCCAAGGCCTATCTTTTCTCGGGTGTCGAAATCCGCTGGAAATCCGCCATAGACGACGGCGAGACCCCGACCGAGGCGAGCTTCCATTTTCCCGGCGGCCTCTCCGACTACCTGACCGAAACGCTCGGCGCGGCCAGCACCTATGCCGACAAGCCTTTCTCCGGCACCGTCGACTTCAGAGAGAAATTCGACACCCCCGGCAAGGTGGAATGGGCGATCAACTGGACGCCCTCCCGCGATGGGTTCATCCAGTCCTACTGCAACACCGTCCCCACCCCCGAAGGCGGCACCCATGTGGCGGGCTTCTGGGCCGCCATCCTCAAGGGGATCAAGGCCTATGGCGAGTTGGTCAGCAACAAGAAGGCCGGCCAGATCACCCGCGACGACCTGGTCACCGGCGGCTGTGCGCTGGTGTCCTGTTTCATCCGCGAGCCTGAATTCGTCGGCCAGACCAAGGACCGGCTCGCCACGACCGAGGCGCAGCGGCTGGTGGAAAATTCGGTCCGCGACCATTTCGACAACTGGCTCGCCGCCGATACCAAATCCGCCGGGGCGATCCTCGACTTCCTCGTCCTGCGGGCCGAGGAACGTCTGCGCCGCAAACAGGAAAAGGAAACCGCCCGCAAATCCGCCACCAAGAAACTGCGCCTGCCGGGCAAGCTGACCGACTGTTCGTCAAACAGCCGCGAGGGCACGGAACTGTTCATCGTCGAGGGCGACAGCGCCGGCGGCTCGGCCAAGATGGCACGCGACCGCAAGACACAGGCGCTGCTGCCCCTGCGGGGAAAAATCCTCAACGTGCTCGGCGCGGCCAGTTCCAAACTGGGATCAAACGCGGAAATCAACGATCTGACGCAGGCGCTCGGCGTCGGGCTGGGTTCCAGGTTCAACGTGGACGACCTGCGCTATGACAAGGTCATCATCATGACCGATGCCGATGTGGACGGCGCGCATATCGCGTCGCTGCTGATGACCTTCTTCTTTACCCAGATGCGCCCGATGATCGACGCCGGGCACCTCTATCTCGCCTGCCCGCCGCTGTTCCGGCTGACGCAGGGGGCAAAACGTGTCTATTGCACCGACGAGGCCGAGCGCGACGCCTGGCTGGAAAAGGGTCTGGGCGGCAAGGGCAAGATCGACGTCTCGCGCTTCAAGGGTCTTGGCGAAATGGACGCCAAGGATCTCAAGGAAACCACGATGGACCCGAATTCCCGCAAGCTGATCCGCGTCACCATCGACGAAGACGAACCCGGCGAAACCGGCGACCTGGTGGAACGGCTGATGGGCAAGAAACCCGAAATGCGGTTCCAGTATATCCAGGAGAACGCGCGGTTCGTGGAGGAATTGGATGTTTAGACCTTAGGCATTGAACGGGGGATCTTTGCGTTCCAACCAAGCGGGTATCTCATAAAGAGCGCGGAGCTTGGCGTATTCTCGCTTTTCATGTAGCTCCCGATAAAGCTGATTTTTCTGCTCCATTGCCTTCTTACCGTGATAGAGACATTTTAGAAAAGCACGTTCATCTTCAGCGCCAGTCATTGGATGAGTTCCTTGGGTTACGTTGAAATGGTTATGAGAAATCCAACAGATCACGTCAGAACCGCGATCCAACGCACTTTCAATATTTTCCCTTGATATTGATTTTAGAGAATAATCACCTTGGCGGAATTTGAAATCTGAATGAGCTATTTTTTTATCCGACCAGTTGCGTGCAGCATCGGCTGACGTAACAAAACGTGTCACTAACTTTTGAAGGCTCTTGTCTTCGTCATCAAAATATTTGGGTAGCGCACGCATGGTCACTGTCCGTCTCTCTCGACGTTCGCTTCCTGGATGGTCGGTCAGCTTTCTTAAACCAAGCAATACCCTCTCGAAAACAATGGTCTCTAACATCTGAGAGGTAGTCGCCGATATTGATTTGAGAAAATCGAAAGTTTCCTTGTTCGTCCCCCAAAAGGAGCGATACAGACGCCATTCCAGTCTCAAAGTAAAAAAATCTTTTATAACGTGCTCAAAGAGGTCTTTGGCGTCTTCATTCATTGTATTTCTCCAAGCACATATCGCAATCGACAGAAATACAGCTATCGGCAACCGTTTCCAGACTAATTCGCGTAAACGAGAGGTCGAGCTTGGAACACGCCCGGACCGCCCCCGCGAAGGTTCTGCTTTGTCGAACTGGAAACAGCCTGGCGGACAAGTTGCAGGACGCTCTCCGGCCCGAAGTCGGGCGCGGCCCTCCTGTTCTGCAATATGGCCGCTACGTCCGGGGTTCCGCCCCTTCGATCCTGCAACAATGCGCCGGGCCTCTGGCGCGGCCTTCTCGTGAGGCAGCGACAGCAAACACAAACTGCAATCTTGCGTCCGGCGTTTTGCGACGTAAACTCCGCCGGATGAATTTTGTTCTGGATCATCAGCTTGCCCTGCTCTTTGCCTGCTTTGTCCTGGGCTGTGTCGGCACGTCCGTAATCTATTGTGCGCCTGCGGGATCGCGGGCGTGGCAGCTGGCCGACCTGCTGTGGGTGGTGCTGGGCGGGCTGGGCGCGGTGACCGCCGTCCTGGCCGGGATCTACACGTCCGACAGTTCCCGGCTCGACCGGCAGATCGGGATCGCCTATGCGCTGACCGACGCGTTCGACCGCGACGCGGCGCGGTTCCGGTTGCGCTATTGCGAGACGGGCGACGGGGGCGATGTGCGGGCGCTTTGCAACAAGGTCGAGTTCCTGTCCGCATCCACGGCCGGCAATGCCGACCTGCCCCTGTTCCTTGCCATCACCGAATCGACCGGCCAGCTGCGCCGGTTGCCACTGTTCTCCAAACCCGAGGCCGCCGACCCCATGACCGCCGGCTCCTTCGAGGACGCCGCGTTCCTGGCCTTTGTGGCACTGGACGACACCACGCGCCCGGCGCTTGTCCGGTTGCGCGAACCGCAGCCCGCGATAGCCGCCGATTTCCAGATACTTGCCAGCACCTATGACGGGTTGATCGAACAGGTGCGCAGCCTGATGGCCGAGTGGGAGTTCCTGCGCGCCAGCGCCGCGATCCTCGTCTTGCAGACCCTCGCGCTCTGTCTCGTGGCCTTTGCCGCGCCGTTCCGGCTTGGAAAATCCATGGCCGAGCTCAGATGATCCGCACCCGCGTTCTTCCCTCTCTCTTCGCGGTCACGCTGCTCACGACCGGGGCGCGCGCCGAGCCGGTGGATTGGGCCAATGTCGACGGCTGGGACGTGGCCTATTACCCCGGCTCCAAGGGCTGTCAGGCCTTCACCCTGTTTGACGAGGAAACCGCGTTTTTCATCGGTTTTGACGGCAAGGGCGATAATCCGGCGCTGGATGTCACGCTGCTCAACTCGGCGTGGGACATGATCGAGCATGGCGAGGAATATCCCGTGCGCCTGCGGTTCGGAGATCAGGCGGCATGGACGCTGAACATGGACGGGGTGGTGCTGAACGGATATCCGGGATTTCACATCCTGATCGATGCGGATACCCCCTCGGCCCGGCAATTCACCCGGGAATTCAAGCGCGAGCGCGTCATGTTGTGGCGGCACGCGGACCAGACGCTCGGGACCTTCTCGCTATCCGGGTCGAACAACGCCTTCACCGCGGTGCGCCAATGCCATGAGTTTCACCGCAAGGCCCGCGCCGCCCGGTCCGCCGCGTCACGGGAACGCAGCCCCAAGACCGGCGACCCGTTTGCTTCCTGACCCCGTTGCATCGGGACCAATGTGCAATGGACGTCCGATGCGCGCACCGCGATAATCCGGGCCGGAGGTTCCGCATGAAGCAAAAGATCGCCACGCTCGCGTTCTGCGCCACGTTCGCCCTGGGCGGCACCGGCACCGCCTTGTCACAGGAGCGCTGCAATGCCGACGCCATGCTGGTTTTCGATGCTTCGGGATCGATGGCAGAGATGGGTTACAACGGGATAGACACGCCGCGCATCGTCGACGCGCGCGCCGCGCTGCACAAGGTGCTTCCCGACATCACGCCCTTGCGCAATGTCGGGCTGATCACCTACGGGCCGGGCGGCGATGAACAGGCCTGCAGCCATGTCGCCCTGCGCCTGCCCCCGGCGCCGGATGCCTCGGCGAGAATCCTCGCCGAGATCGACGCGATCGAACCGGACGGCAACACCGCGCTCAGCCGTGCCGTGGCCGAGGCGGCCCGCGTTCTTGGCGCGCCGGAACGTCCCGGGGTCGTGGTTGTGGTCAGTGACGGCAAGGAGACCTGCGGCGGCGCCCCTTGCCAACTGGCCGCGGAACTGGCCAGGACGGCCCCTTCTCTCGTGGTGCACGTGATCGGTTTCAAGGTGCGGAGCAGCTTTTTCGGGTGGGAGGGCGGCGATGGCAACCCCGATTTCGAAGTCCCGTCCAGCCCCTCGCAATGTCTCGCGGATCGCACGGGCGGGCTCTATCTCTCGACCGAAACCGTCGATGAACTCGTGCAGGCGCTTCGGCAGACGCTGGGCTGTCCGGTGATCAGCGATGCAGGCGCGGCACGGCGCAGGCGAATATGAGCGCAGCGGTCAAAACGCCTTGTAGGTCATGGTGGTCAGCGACCGTTCGATACCGGGTATGTCGAGCAACTGATCGTTGATGTATTTCCCGACATCTTCGCTTTCGGGAATATAGAGCTTCATCAGCAGGTCGTAATCACCGCTCGTGGAATAAAGTTCAGAGTGGATTTCGCGCAGGGCGATTTCCTCGGCCACCTTGTAGGTGGTGCCGGGTTTGCAACGGATCTGGACGTAGACACAGGTAGACATGGGCGGCCCTTGCTTGGTTGTGCAGACAGGCTGGCACGGGGTGCGAACAGGTGCAATCCCCCTCGGCAGGGCAGGACAAACGGATTGATCGGCGGGCATCCGGCGCGGCGACGTGGGATCGGGAAACTTCCGTGACGTATCGACATCACGTTTGCCGCGATGTCGGGTGTTTTCCAGACCGGCGCAGGCCGGTGACGGCTTTACCTGCCCGGTCCAGCATCTATAAGGGCCGGGCAACCGGCAGCGAGGACCAAGGATGCGCAACGCGACCGTAACCCGTAAAACGGCGGAAACCGATATCTCGGTGACTCTGGATCTGGACGGATCGGGAAGCTACGACAACCAGACGGGCGTCGGCTTTTTCGATCACATGCTGGACCAGCTTGCCCGGCACTCGCTCATCGACATGACGATACGGGCCAAGGGCGACTATCACATCGACGATCACCACACGGTCGAGGATGTCGGCATCGCACTGGGGCAGGCCCTGACCGAAGCGCTTGGCGACAAGCGCGGGATCCGGCGCTATGGCGCTTGCCTGCTGCCGATGGATGATGCGCTTGTACGCACCGCGCTGGACCTGTCCGCGCGCCCCTATCTGGTGTGGAACGTGGACATGCCCACCGCCAAGATCGGCACTTTCGATACCGAGCTCGTGCGCGAGTTCTTCCAGGCATTCTCGACGCATGGCGGCATCACGCTGCATGTCGATGCCCTGCACGGGTTGAACAGCCACCACATCGCCGAGGCGGCCTTCAAATCCGTTGCCCGCGCGCTGCGCGAAGCCGTCGAAACCGATCAGCGCAAAGCAGATGCCGTCCCGTCGACAAAAGGGACCCTGTGACACCATGCTGACCGCCATCATCGATTATGAAAGCGGCAACCTGCATTCCGCCGAAAAGGCTTTTCAGCGGATGGCCCGCGAAGTTGATGCCGGCACCGTCGTGGTCACGTCCGACGCGGATGAGGTTGCGCGCGCCGACCGCGTGGTGCTGCCCGGCGATGGGGCCTTTCCGGCCTGCGCGGCGGCATTGCGGGGGAAATCGGGGCTGTTTGACGCGCTGGTCGAAACGGTCGAGACCCGTGGCCGGCCATTCCTTGGAATTTGCGTCGGCATGCAACTGATGGCCAGTTGGGGGCGCGAATACGAAGACACGCGCGGGCTTGGCTGGGTCGATGGCGAAGTCGTGCGGATCGCCCCCTCGGACCCGGCCCTCAAGGTGCCTCATATGGGCTGGAACGATCTGGTCATCGATACCGACCACCCGGTCTTTGATGGTGTGACAACGGGAGATCACGCCTATTTCGTACATTCCTACCAGTTCGACGTTTCAAATCCCGACGATCGGCTGGCGCATGTGGAGTATGGCGGCGACGTCACAGCGGTCATCGGTCGCAACACCATGCTGGGGATGCAGTTCCACCCGGAGAAGAGCCAGGCCACCGGTCTGCGGCTCATATCGAACTTTCTGCGCTGGTCGCCCTGAGCGGCGGGATCAGTTGACCCGGCTCCAGGTCTGTTTCGAACAGATCAGACCACCGGCCACGCAGCCGCGCAGGGCCAGCGAGTTGCCGTTCAACTGCATCTTGCCGACATAGATCTTGTCGTTGGACGGTCTCCACACCTTGCCTGCGTAGGAACCGTCACCGCCGGGCACCATATCGATCACCAGCGTCTTGCCGATATTCGGCGAGGCGTATTCGCCATCGCTGTTGAAAGTCCGCGCGATGACCCCGCAGACGGCAGCGCCGCACATGCTCATGTCGATATAGGCATAGGACCCGTCGTCCACTTCGGTTTTCCAGGTGCCTTCGGCGGGATCGGCCAGTGCCATCCCGGCCAGACCAAACGCAATCGTGACGCCCAGAAGCAGCTTTTTCATCGTGCAATCCTCCCATATGCGGACACTCTGCTCACCGCGCGCGAGTCTGGCAAGACTGACCTTGGGTCGCATTGCATTCCCGCGCCGCGCCATGCCATATCGCGCCGACTCTCCAGCGAAAGGCCGCGACATGCTTCTCTACCCCGCCATTGATCTCAAGGACGGACAGGCCGTGCGGCTCGTGCGCGGTGAGATGGACAAGGCCACGGTGTTCAATGACGATCCGGCGGCGCAGGCCCGCGCCTTTGTCGAGGCCGGTTGCGAATGGCTGCACCTTGTGGACCTGAATGGCGCCTTCGCGGGCGAGCCGGTCAATGCCGCCCCGGTCGAGGCGATTCTCGCGGCCTGTGACGTGCCGGTACAACTTGGCGGTGGTATCCGCGACATGGCTACGATCGAAAGCTGGATCGAAAAGGGCCTCGCGCGGGTAATCCTCGGCACCGTTGCGGTCGAAAATCCCGATCTCGTGCGCGAAGCGGCGCGGGTCTTTCCGGGCAAGGTCGCCGTCGGCATCGACGCGCGCAACGGCATGGTCGCAACCAAGGGCTGGGCAGAGGAAACCGATGTCGAGGTGACCGATCTCGCCAGATCCTTCGAGGATGCCGGTGTCGCCGCGATCATCTATACCGACATCAACCGCGACGGCGCGATGCAGGGGCCGAATATCGAGGCCACAGCCGCCCTCGCCCGCGCCGTTTCGATTCCGGTCATCGCCTCTGGCGGTGTCAGTTCACTCGCGGATCTGATCGCCCTGCGCGATTGCGGCGCCAAGCTGAACGGTGCGATTTCCGGACGCGCGCTCTATGACGGAGCACTGAACCTGCGGGACGCGCTGGCCGCGCTCAGGGACTGATGCTGTTTCCGTCGGTCGAGACCGCCCCGTTGCCCCGGGACAGCGCGCTCTGGGCACTGTATCGGTCCGGCGATTTCATCGATGGTTATCGGGTAAAGGCACCCTATGCGCCCCGCGAGGCGGCACAAATCGCCATGAAATTTCCGGTCTGGGTCCGCGCCCTGCTCGGTCTGCGTCAGATCATCATGTGGCCGTTCGGCCTCAAAGGGGAAGGCTCGGGCAAGGACAGCATCGCGATCTTTCCGGTCTGCAAGGACACCGAACAGGAACTCGTGCTCGGCTTTGACGACAAGCACCTGGATTTCCGGATCAGCATCCTGTCGCGCGATGGCCATGTCTATTGCGCGACGTGGGTGCATCGTCACAACTGGCTCGGGCGCGCCTATCTGGCGGGTGTCATGCCGTTTCACGTTTTCATAACGAAACACATACTCGCACGCGTCGCCAAACGCGCCAGATCAGCGCACCCGTAGGCCGGTGATCACGATTCTGCCGCCTTGCCGGTCAGCTTGGCCAGCGCGCCCTGCATCATGCCGATGGCCGGCAGATTGTCGTCGATAGCCAGATCATCGAGCATATCCTCGGGATCCTCGTAGGCGAACCAGACCTGCCCGTCGGCATCCGCGTAGGCCAGTACCTTGAGCGGCAGGAACAGCCCGGCCAGCGGATCGGCCTGCATCACCGGCGTGCCCAGCTTGGGATTGCCAAAGATCAGCACCTGCGCATCGCCCAGCTCCATTTCGACCTTTTTTGCACCGGCGGCGTGATCGACGCGAGCGAAGACCGTTGCACCGGCCCCTTCGACGGCGGCCTGAAGCGCATCCATCGCCGCATCCACGGTCTTGTCGGTCTTGACCTTCACCAGGTCATCGGCCATCGCCTGCCCCGCGCCGGACAGGGCCATCGCCGCCGCCAGTATGGTATTTCCTCGCATGTCGATCTCTCTCCTGTTGGGTTTCCCGCGTGCATGTCTTCACGATACCGCGCGAGGGTCCAATCACATCTCTGGTATCGGCGCGGCTTTGCCTTTAGGAGATGGGCCAAAAGGACCGGACATGCTCAAGACACGCATCATTCCCTGTCTCGACGTCGCCGATGGCCGCGTGGTCAAGGGGGTCAACTTCGTCGATCTCGTCGACGCAGGCGATCCCGTCGAATCCGCCCGCGCCTATGATGCCGCCGGCGCCGACGAGCTTTGCTTTCTCGACATTCACGCGACCCACGAAAACCGCGGCACCATGTTCGACGTGGTCCGGCGCACCGCCGAGCAATGCTATATCCCGCTGACCGTGGGCGGTGGTGTGCGCACCCGCGAGGATGTGCGCGATCTCCTGCTGGCGGGGGCCGACAAGGTGAGCTTCAACTCTGCCGCCGTTGCCCGCCCCGACGTGGTCGCCGAGGCCGCCGACCGGTTTGGCAGCCAGTGCATCGTCGTGGCCATCGACGCCAAGACAGTCAGCCCCGGCAAGTGGGAGATCTTCACCCATGGCGGCCGCAAGCCGACCGGCATCGACGCGGTGCAGTTCGCCCGAACCGTAGCCGCCATGGGGGCCGGCGAAATCCTGTTGACCAGCATGGATCGCGACGGCACCCGCGCGGGCTTCAATCTGCCACTGACCCGCGCGATTTCCGATGCGGTCGATATCCCGGTGATCGCCTCGGGCGGTGTCGGCACGCTCGATCACCTGGTCGAAGGCGTGACCGAGGGCGGCGCGAGCGCCGTGCTTGCCGCATCGATCTTTCACTTTGGCGACTACACGATCCGCGAAGCCAAGCAGCACATGGCAGACGCGGGCATCCCAATGAGGCTGACATGAGCGTTCTGACCGATCTTGCCGCCACGATCGCCGCACGCGAGGATGCGGACCCCGACAGCAGCTGGACCGCCAGACTGTTGGCAAAGGGGCCGGAAAAATGCGCGGAGAAGTTTGGCGAAGAGGCAATCGAGGCAATCGTCGAAGCGGTCCGCGGTGATCGCGACGCCTTGACCAGAGAGGCGGCGGATGTGCTCTTTCACCTGCTGGTCATGCTGCAGGCACGGGATGTGGCGCTGGACGACGTGCTGGCCGAGCTGGCCCGCCGCCAGGGCACCAGCGGGATTGCCGAAAAGGCATCGAGGCCGAACGGTTAGGCCGGGCAATACATGAAAAAGGCCATTGCAGGTCTCCCTGCAATGGCCGTTTCGAAGTCAGGTTCTGACCTCTCGATCGGATCAGAAGCGGTAGGCCGCCTTGAAGTAGATCGAGTTCAGATCGACATCACCGCCGTTGGAACCGGCACCGTCAAACGTCTGGTACATGTATTCCGCACCAACGGTCCAGTTTTCACCCACGCGCCAGTCATAGCCGATACCGACCACATAGCTGTTGGAATCGAAATCAAGCACCGAGTCCGGGCTGTCGAAATCCGCATAGGCAAAGCCGACGTTACCATAGAGCATGCCGTTACCCAGTTCGTAACCGGCCAGCAGCTTCAGGCGCGCAACACCGTCGAGCGACGTGGTGGTGCCGGTGGCTGCGTCGGTCACCGAGATGTCGGTGAGGTCGTACTGGAATTCGGGACCCATGTACCAGCCATTGCCGAGCGACCAGAGGTAACCTGCGGTGATACCGCCGATGACGTTGTCTTCGTCAAAATCGCTGAGGGTGTTGGAATCGATGTTGAAATCGCTGAACGCGTATCCGAGTTGTCCACCAAGGTAGAAACCTTCCCAGAACGGTGCCTCGACGACCGGGGCCGGAACCGTGATAACCGGATCTACCGGTGCGGGCGCCGTGTTGCCTGCAACCGCAACGCCTGCGGCGGTGGACATGAGCATCGCGAGTGCTGTTGTTCTAATCATTACTATTGCTCCTTCGGAGTAGTTGTATTGTCGTTCAAACCGGACGCTTGTGATTGGTCTCTGCCGGCTCAGTACGCGTACATAGAAGCCCTTCGGCGCCGTACAAGGCGTTTCAGAAAAAAGTTCGGCCGCATGAGCCAATCTTGGCTCACGGCTGTAACAACACTGGCAAAGTTCGGTCACGCAACGCTATTTCCGACACGTTTGCGTGAACAGGACTTGAAGTTTTTACCCCCAAATCGCGAAATTGATCACGGTTTACTGCACCATGAATCATTGCCGTGAGCGCCCGGATCGCGCGTGCCGACGCATTTGGCTCCGAAAACCGAAATCTGCGCCCTGATGCCAAGCGATTCGCACCGGAAGGGGTAGATTCCGGTAGGGGGCAGGATGACACCCTAAGCCTCTCGCCCCATCATTTTCTTTCAGTTTGAGCGCTGTGCTCGCTTTCCTGGCGGCGATGAGCTTTGCGCGCGCGTTTTCTGGCCGTGAAGGTGGCAAGATATAGGGATGATTATTTCACAACCGTGCCCCGGCTTGCCGCCGCCACCGATATTCGCCGGTGAGCAGGATGTGGGCCCACCCGAGCGGCGAGATATGCGCGAGCAGAGCGGGGTCGCAGTTCAACCCGGCCCGCTGCCGCGCGGCCACGGCCTGACCGAGGTGCTTGGTGTTCCAATAGATGATGATGGCGGCGAGCAGATTGAGGCCGGCCATGCGATAGTGCTGCCCCTCGGCGGTACGGTCGCGGATTTCGCCCTGCCGCCCGATGCGCAGGGCGTTTTTCAGGGCGTGATGGGCCTCACCCTTGTTCAGGCCGATCTGGGCCCGGTGCTGCATGTCAGCATCGAGGAGCCATTCGATGACGAAGAGCGTGCGCTCGACGCGCCCAATTTCGCGGAGCGCGAGGGCCAGCTCATGCTGGCGCGGATAGGCTGCGAACTTCTTGAGCAACTGACTGGGCGGCATGACGCCCGTCACCATCGTGGCCGCGGACCGCAACACGCCGGGCCAGTTCTGGACGACAAGGCCCTCGCGGATCTTACCCCCGATCTGACCACGTAGTTCGCCCGGCGCTGCTGCGGGGTCGAACAGGTAGAGCCGTTTGGATGGCAGGTCGCGGATGCGCGGGATGAACCGGAACCCAAGCAGCGAGGTCACGGCAAAGACGTGATCGGTGAATCCGCCGGTGTCGGCATATTGCTCGCGGATTTTTCGCCCAGCCTCGTTCATCAACAGCCCGTCCAAGATGTAGGGCGCTTCGCTCACGGTGGCCGGAATGTTCTGGGTCGCGAAGGGCCCAAACTGATCAGAGACATGGGTATAGGCCTTGAGGCCCGGCTCGGAACCGTATTTCGCGTTGATGAGGTTCATGGCTTCGCCCTGCCGGGCGGCGGGGAAGAATTGCCCGTCGCTGGAGGCGGTGACGCCACCACCCCAGAACTCGGCCATGGGCAACTGAGACTGCGCCTCGATCACCATGGCAAGGGCCTTGTTGATGGCGTCACTCTCCACATGCCATCGCGACAGACGGGAGAGCTGGAAGTAATCATGAATGTTGGTTGCCTCCGCCATCTTGCTGAGACCGAGGTTCAGGCCTTCGGCCAAGAGCACCGTCAGCATGCCGATCTGGTCTTTGCAGGGCGCGCCGGTTTGCGAGTTGGTGAAGGTTTCCGTGAAGCCGATATCCGTATCGACCTCCTGCATCAGCTCGGTGATCCGTATGGCGGGCAGCCGGTCGTAGAGATCGAGCACCATCTCGTCCGCCTCTTCGGGCACAGCGGCGGTCAGACGATCGAGTTTCAGGATACCGTTCTCGATCGACCCGCCGGGGATGGCCCCCGCACGCGCCGCCTTGGCCAGCCGCGCCAGGCCATCGATCATGCGTGCCTTGCGGTCGGCAAGCCAGGTTTCCGGATCAAGCGGCACGGCCAGTCTTGGTATGTCTTTCACCACCTCGGCCGGAACCAGAGCCTGCTTCAGATCGCTGTAGCGCCGGGAATGAGGCACCCAGATATCGCCTGAGCGGAAGGCGTCCCACAGGTGGAACAACACCGCCACTTCCCAGAGCCGGTGGCCGTCTTCCTCCCGGGCATTCAGATGGCGATGCCATTTCGAGCCGCGCCGCAAGAAGCCAACCGGTGGTATCTCGGGCCTCTCATCGTCC
>JAUIIJ010000054.1 GCA_030431825.1 Alphaproteobacteria bacterium | reverse complement strand
AAGCAACCGCGCGGCTGGGGCCGTGCACAATGACTTTGGCAATCATCGGGTCGTAATGCGGGCTGATCACATCGCCCGTACGAACCCCCGTGTCGGCCCGCGCGCTTTCGGGAAACGCCAGATGCGCCAGCCGGCCGGTTGCGGGCAAAAACCCGGCCGGCACATCCTCGGCGTAAAGCCGCGCCTCAAAACTGTGCCCCGAGATCGTGAGGCCCTCTTGCGCGCAGGGCAAGGACTCGCCCGCAGCAACCCGCAACTGCCATTCCACCAGATCGACACCGGTGATCGCTTCGGTGACGGGGTGTTCGACCTGCAGCCGTGTGTTCATTTCCATGAACCAGAACCCGTCAGGCCGCAGCCCGTCCGAGCCATCGACGATGAATTCCACCGTGCCCGCGCCCTTGTAGCCGATGGCCTCGGCCGCGCGCACCGCCGCCTGCCCCATCGCGTCGCGCATCTCGGCTGTCATACCCGGCGCCGGCGCTTCCTCGATCACCTTCTGGTGCCGCCGCTGCAGCGAACAATCGCGTTCAAAAAGATGGACCGCCGATACACCATCGCCAAAAACCTGCACCTCGATATGGCGCGGGCTGGTGATGAACTTCTCGATCAGCACCGCGTCATTGCCGAACGCGCCCCGCGCCTCGGCTTTGGCGCTTTCGAGACCACTGACAAAATCCTCGGCCCGTTCAACGAGGCGCATGCCCTTGCCGCCGCCACCCGCGACCGCCTTGATAAGAACCGGATAGCCAATCTCCGCCGCCTCGAGCTCGAGATGACCGGGGTCCTGATCCTCGCCGTGATAGCCGGGCACGACCGGCACACCGGCCTCGGCCATCAGCGCCTTGGCTGCATCCTTGAGCCCCATCGCGCGGATCGCCGTGGCCGAGGGTCCGATAAAAACCAGCCCCGCCGCCTCGACAGCCTCCACGAAATCCGGGTTCTCGGACAGAAACCCGTAGCCGGGATGGATCGCCTGGGCGCCCGTGGCTTGCGCCGCAGCGATGATCGCGTCGCCGCGGAGGTAGCTCTCGGCGGGCGAAGCGCCGCCAAGCGACACGGCGACATCCGCCATCTCGACATGGCGCGCATCGACGTCCACGTCCGAATGCACCGCCACAGTCCGCACGCCCAGACGCCGACAGGTGTCAATCACCCGGCAGGCGATCTCGCCCCGGTTGGCTATCAGGATCGTATCAAACATCTCGCACCACCGCTTCTCTTCATCTTGCCCGTAAACTCCGGGGGTTTGGGGGATGGCCCCCAATTTGACCTGTGTTTGAGGGCTGGCCTCCAATCACATCCGGAACACGCCATAACGCGTCTCCTCGATCGGCGCGTTCAGCGCGGCCTCCAGCGACAGAGACAGCACCGCGCGGGTCTTGCGCGGGTCGACGATCCCATCGTCCCAGAGCCGGGCCGAGGCGTAGAGCGGGTGCGCCTGTTCCTCGAACATCTCGATCGTCGGGCGCTTGAACGCGGTTTCGTCCTCGGCGGACCAGCTTTCGCCGCGCTTCTCCATCGCGTCGCGTTTCACGGTGGCGAGCACACCTGCCGCCTGTTCACCGCCCATCACCGAGATCCGGCTGTTAGGCCAGGTCCAGAGAAAGCGCGGCTGATAAGCCCGCCCGGCCATGCCGTAATTGCCCGCGCCGAAGGAGCCGCCGACCAGCATGGTGATCTTCGGCACCGAGGTGCAGGCCACCGCCGTCACCATCTTTGCCCCGTGCCGGGCGATGCCCTCGTTCTCGTATTTGCGGCCCACCATGAAGCCGGTGATGTTCTGCAGGAACACCAACGGGATCTTGCGCTGCGAACAGAGCTCGACGAAATGCGCGCCTTTCTGCGCGGCCTCGGAAAACAGCACACCGTTGTTGGCGATGATCCCCACCGGCCAGCCGTCGACATGGGCAAATCCGGTCACAAGGGTCTCGCCGAAGCGCGGCTTGAACTCGTCGAAATAGGAGCCGTCCACCACCCGCGCGATCACCTCGCGGATGTCATAGGGCGTGCGCAGATCACCCGGCACCACGCCGAAGATCTCCTCCGGATCATATGCCGGCGCTTCGGCGGTTTGCCGTAGGGTGTGTGCTTTGCACGCACCGCCCAAAGACCCAACCGCCCGCCGTGCCAGCGCCAACGCATGCCCGTCATCCTCGGCCAGATAATCCGCCACACCCGAGAGCCGCGTGTGCACATCGCCACCGCCCAGGTCTTCGGCCGTCACCACCTCGCCGGTTGCGGCTTTGACCAGCGGTGGGCCC
The DNA here is from genome assembly GCA_030431825.1 of Alphaproteobacteria bacterium. Taxonomy (GTDB): domain Bacteria; phylum Pseudomonadota; class Alphaproteobacteria; order Rhodobacterales; family Rhodobacteraceae; genus Sedimentitalea. The sequence goes on along the minus strand of JAUIIJ010000054.1, from coordinate 10,544 downwards.
GCGAGAAAGATCGTGCCCTGTTCCTTCACGATGATCGTCACATCCGACATCGCGGGCACATAGGCCCCGCCCGCCGTGCAGGAGCCCATCACAACAGCGATCTGAGCAATCCCCATGGCGCTCATCCGCGCCTGATTGTAGAAGATGCGCCCGAAATGGTCGCGGTCGGGGAAGACCTCGTCCTGATTGGGAAGGTTCGCGCCGCCTGAATCAACAAGATAGATACAGGGCAGATGGTTTTCCTCGGCAATCTCCTGCGCGCGGAGGTGCTTCTTGACGGTCATCGGGTAATACGTGCCGCCCTTCACCGTGGCGTCGTTGCAGACGACCATGACCTGACGGCCCATCACCCGGCCCACACCGGCGATCACCCCGGCACAGGGCGCGGCACCGTCGTAAAGCCCATGCGCCGCCGTCGCGCCGACCTCGAGAAAGGGTGAACCGGGGTCAAGCAGGTTCGCCACCCGGTCGCGGGGCAGCATCTTGCCGCGCGATACATGGCGTTCGCGGGCGCGTTCGCCACCTCCGGCCGCAGCCATCTCAGCCGCCTCACGAACAACCCGCAACGCCTCTTCATGGGCGACGACATTTGCCTTGAAATGTTCAGACGACGCAATCGCCTGTGACTTGAGTTTCATGTCATTGCCCCCGCATATCACGCAGTTCGATAGCACGCTGCGCCGTCATGGTCAGATGGCAGTTTGCGCCTACGATCGTGCGGATCGTGCCGTCCTGCCACATCGCATAGCGCGCCGTGCAATCGGCGTCGCGAAAGGCGATCCAGGCGCGTTGCGCGTCCCGCAACGCGTCCGAGCGGTCCATCACCTGAGACAGCCCCTTTTCGTCCGCCGTTTCATTCGCCATCTGTGTCCATTTGTATTCTTCGTTCAGGATCACATCCCACATCGCGGTTTCCGCCTGAATGCATTCCGCAATCCCGATGGTGGTCGATCCGCCGGGCAGTTCCTGACACTGGCCTGACGCTTCCCCAAGGCAAAAGGGATAAAGCGCGCCGATCTCGGTATTTTCAAAACAGTCGCGGACGATCTGCTGGTCGATCTCAAGGTTTTGTGCCGTGCCAAACTGCGGAGCGCAGATCAGCGCCACAATCATCAAATAACGTGTCATTCTGTGTCCTCCCGACTGGCGCGCGCCTTCAATTCCTTGCGGATCACCTTGCCAGTGACGGTCATCGGAAGGTCTTCAAGAAATTCGATTTCTCTTGGGTAAGAATAACTTGCGAGGCGATCCTTCACCCAATTCTGAAGATCGGTTGCCGAGGTGTTAACCCCTTCTTTAAGCACGACATAAGCCTTTACAATCTCGGTCCGCAAAGCGTCGGGTTTGCCCACCACACCACAGGTTGCCACCGCCGGATGGGTGAGCAGGCAATCCTCGATCTCCGCCGGGCCGATCCGATACCCTGCCGAGGTGATCACGTCATCCTCGCGGCCCAGAAAGGTGATCGTATCGCCCTCTTTGATCCCGCGATCTCCAGTAAGCATCCAATCGCCACGATACTTCTCGGCCGTTGCTTCAGGCTTGCGCCAGTACTCCAGCATCATCGACGCCGATCCGCGCCGCACGGCGATGTCGCCCTCACCATCGCACGGCAATCCGTCATCTCCGATCACCGACACCTGATGCCCCGGCACCGCACGTCCCATCGACCCGGGCACCGCGTCAAAGGATGCACCGCAGGACGACACGATCATGTTGCATTCGGTCTGGCCGTAAAATTCGTTGATCGTCACGCCGAACGCCGCGCGCCCCCAGGCGAGCATCTCGGCCCCAAGCGGCTCGCCCCCGCTGGCGACCGAGCGCAGGCCCTCAATCTTTGCGTCCGCCGCCTTGAGCATGCGCAGGGCGGTCGGCGGGAAAAATACATTGCGTACAGTACCTTCCCGGCAAATCCGCGCGCATTCCTCGACCGAGAATTTCGGCATCCGCGCCGCAACAACTGGAACCCCCAAGGCCAATCCCGGCATGAGCACGTCGAACAAGCCGCCGATCCACGCCCAATCGGCGGGCGTCCAGATCACATCGCCGTCCTGCCCCAGAAAATCGTGGCTCATCTCGACCCCCGGCAGGTGGCCAGTCAGAATACGATGTCCGTGCAGAGCGCCTTTGGGCGCTCCGGTCGTACCGCTGGTATAGATCAGAACCGCGGCGTCATCCGGCCCGGTTTCGACAATCGCGCGGGTGCCTGACGATGCGCCCAAATCACTGCGTGTGACGGTCGCAACTCCAAGACCGGTAAGTTGCACCACCCCCTCAAGATCGGTCACTACCACGCCAAGCCCCGCGTCTTCGATCCGGGATTTCAACGCGTCGGTGCGGAACAGTTTGAAAAGCGGCACCGAGATCGCCCCAAGCCGCCACGCTGCGATATGCGCCGCCGCGCAAAGCGGCGATTGCGACAGAAGCACACCGACCCGGTCGCCTTTCATCACGCCACGTTCGATCAACGCCACCTCTACCTGCCGCGACCGATACCAGAGATCGCCATAGCTGATCCGCCGCACGCGGTCCGGCGTGACTTCGATAATCGCAACGCGGTCGGGCTCTGTCGCGGCCCAACCGTCACAGACCTGATGCGCCATGTTCAGCGACGCGGGCAGGTCCCAGTCGAATCCCTTGCGCAAGTCTTCGTATGGAGCAGGCTTGAGCATCAGATTTCAGGCACTTGTCGACTTGGTGGTGTAGCACCCCATTGATACGGTCCGCCAGAAAAGCGAAGCTGTCCTAGCCGATCGACGTAGTATTCGTAGTGGCGAGAAGCATCATACGGAGTCGGCCCGCAGCTGATCACAAGCCAAGTTCCCTTCTCTTCCCCAGGATACGCAACGCAATCCGAAAGTGAAGCGCCGACTCTACTGCCGTCGCGGGCGCGGTCCCGCAGATACCTCTGAGCATAGGCGTCTATCACATCCGACTCCGTTATAGATGCGGCGATAATACCCCACCTGATCCCCAACCAAGCTGTCCAGAGCAGTAAGGCGCCTAAAGGAATAAACCAGACCAAGCGCCCCATCTTCCTAGCCCATCGCCGCCATCATCTCGCGTCCTACCAGCATGCGCCGGATCTCGGACGTGCCTGCCCCGATCTCCATCAGCTTGGCGTCGCGGAAAATCCGCGCGACCGGCGCATCGGACAGGAAGCCCGCACCGCCCATCGCCTGCACCGCCTGATGCGCCTGCACCATCGCCTGTTCGCTGGCGTACAGGCAGCAGGCGGCAGCGTCCTGCCGGGTGACATCCCCCCGGTCACAGGCCTTGGCGACCTCGTAGACATAGGCGCGGGCCGAATTCATGGCCGTGTACATGTCGGCCATCTTGCCCTGCATCAATTGGAAAGTGCCAATAGGCTGGCCGAACTGTTTGCGCTCGGCCATGTAGGGCATGATTTCGTCCAGACAGGCTGCCATGATGCCAAGCCCGATCCCTGCCAGCACAACGCGTTCGTAATCCAGACCGGACATCAGAACACGCACGCCCTTGCCCTCTTCGCCCAGTACATTCTCGAATGGCACTTTGACATCGTCAAAGATCAGTTCGGCAGTGTTCGACCCGCGCATCCCCAGCTTGTCGAAATGCGGGCTGGTGGAAAAACCCTTCATCGTCTTTTCGATCAGGAACGCCGTAATCCCCTTGGACCCGGCGTCGGGGTCGGTCTTGGCATAGACCACCAGCGTGTCCGCATCCGGGCCATTGGTGATCCAGTATTTGTTGCCGCTCAGCCGGTAGTGATCGTTCCGCTTTTCCGCACGCAACTTCATGGAAACCACGTCCGACCCGGCCCCCGGTTCGGACATGGCGAGAGCACCGACATGTTCACCGGAAATCAACTTCGGCAGATATTTTACCTTTTGGTCAGAATTTCCGTTCAGTTTGATCTGGTTCACACACAGATTGGAGTGCGCACCGTAGGAGAGCGACACCGAAGCCGACGCCCGCGCCACTTCTTCCACCGCGACCGTATGCGCAAGATAGCCCATTCCGGCCCCGCCATATTCCTCGTCCACGGTGATGCCCAAAAGACCAAGCTCGCCCATCTCGGTCCACAATTCGGGTGGAAACGCGTTCTTCTGATCAATCTCCGCCGCCATCGGCTTGACGCGTTCCTGCGCCCAGCGATGCACCATTTCGCGCAGGGAATTGACGTCTTCCCCCAGATCAAACTGCATGGTCGCGTTGAACATTCGCCTCTCCCCAAGCGGATTTATTGAACACTTGTTCAAATCTTAGTGGATGTTTCGGCGTCAGGTCAAGCGCAAGGAACTCGCGGCTCCATTCGGCGTTGTCCCTTCGAACCGCATTTCTGCGAAAGGAGACAACCATGACCGCGACTTTGAAAGAAACTTTTTGGAACAAGATGGACAAGACCCATGTCGTGCTCTTGGGCGCGAACGGGGGCAACCCGGTGCCAATGTCGCCGCTGCCACGCGAAGATGACAACGCCATTTGGTTCATCACCGCAGCGGATCACGACACTTTCGACGCCGCCAAATCCGGAGCATCGGCTGATATCTATCTCAGCGACTCGTCGGGTGGCATTTATGGCACGATCAAAGGTACCCTTTCGGCCTCACAGGACGAGGACAAACTGGATGAACTTTGGTCGCCCATGGCGGCCGCGTGGTTCGAGAACGGTCGCGAGGATGACTCCGTTCGCCTGATGAAATACACTCCAAGCGAGGCCGAAATCTGGTCAAGCGATGGCAACGCGAAGTATCTGTTTGAAACGATCAAAGCAAACGTCACCGACAGCACACCAGATACCGGCGAATACGGAACAATTCACTTCTAAGGACCTATCATGAACCGACTTGCAGCTGCCTGCCTCCTTGGCATTTTGCCCTTTACATCAGCCAAGGCCGAGCAGGTTGGCGAAATCGGTGTCGATTGGGTGGGAAACGATATCATCATCGAAGCCATCGCTGACCCTGACGTGGCAGGAGTGACCTGCCACGTCGCGTATTTTGAACGCGGACTCATTGATAGGTTAAGCAAAGGAAACTGGTTCGAGGATCCATCGAATGCTTCGATCTCTTGCCGCCAGACTGGGCCGATTGTTATCGGGGACATCGACCGCGACGACAATGGTGAGGACGTGTTTCGCGCCTCAAGATCGATCATCCTCAAATCGCTGCGAGTGAAGCGAATCTTTGACGAAAAGAACCAGACACTGATCTACATCGCGCACGCGGCGGAATTGACGGATGGGTCGGCCAAGGTTTCCATGTCCACCGTACCGCTATATGGATCAGAATAGAAGCTGGAAACCTCGGTACACACCCTAGGTTTTTTGCAGGAATCCCTTAGGCTACGCCCTACCGCCCAACAACCGCGCAGCAACGCCAGGCAATTCATCGAAATGTTGGATAATTGCATCCGGCTCCAGTGCGGCCATCTCTTCACCTGACGGACCGAAGCCAACCAAAACGCAGGCCACACCAACTGCACGCGCGGTATCGCGGTCGGTTACTGTATCCCCGATCAGACAGCTTTGCGCCACTGCGCCACCTGCCCGTTCAACCGCCGCAACATAAGGCGCGGCGTGCGGCTTGCGTGTCGGCAGGGTGTCTGCGCCGATCAATGAACCAAATGCGTCCCGCACACCCAGTCGTGTCATCAGCGTCTCTGCCAGCCCTTGGGGTTTGTTCGTACAAATCCCAACCTTCATCCCTTCGGACTTGAGCACCTCGATTGCCTCCATCGCACCGGGATATATCACTGTGTGCACGTCCAGCGCATCGCCATACGCGCTCAGCAATTCCGGATACCAGCGCTCGACAAGATCGGCGGAATACTGCCCAGCCCGTTCCAGCCCTAGTGTCAGCATCGCCTTTCCCCCGCGCAGGGCCGTGCCTGCGTCGGATGCCGGGTCCAGACGGCTTGAAATGTCCATCCGCTCAAAGCAATGATTGGCCGCCGCGATCAAATCGCCGCTTGTATCTGCCAAAGTTCCATCGAGATCGAAAATCACAGTCCGCACGGCATCTCTCCTGTCACAACTCGCAACCTTGTGTGAAATTAGCCGCCTTGCGGCAATGGGCCAGACCGATAAAAGGACAACAGGCAAAAGAAAAAGAGAAACCTGATGAGCACAGCCTTGGTCATTCTTGCTGCGGGCAAAGGCACCCGCATGGATTCGGACCTTCCGAAAGTCCTGCACAAGGTCGGTGGCGCACCTCTTTTGCACCACGCAATGCTCTCGGCTTCGGCACTGGAACCCGCGCGGGTTGTGGTTGTGACCGGTCACGGCGCAGACCAGGTCGAGGCGGCTGCACATGACTTTGACGCAGACGCAATCGCGGTCCGTCAGGCCGAGCAACTGGGCACGGCCCACGCGGTCCTGCAGGCGCGCGAGGCGTTGGCTGGGTTCTCCGGCGACGTCATTGTTCTTTATGGCGATACACCCTTCATCACCAGCGACACGCTGGAAAAGATGATTTCATCACGCAAGCAGAATGATGTTGTTGTGCTTGGTTTCGACGCGGCTGATCCCGGTCGATACGGACGTTTGGTGATGCAGGGCGATGCGCTGAAACGGATCGTCGAATACAAAGACGCCTCAGACGATGAGCGCGCAATAACATTCTGTAATTCTGGCGTTATTTGCGCGGAATCAGCAACACTAGTCGATCTTCTGGACGCGGTCGGAAACGACAATGCGTCGGGCGAATATTACCTCACGGATATCGTCACGATTGCCAACGCGCGCGGACTCTCGGCTACAGCCGTCTCCTGTGACGAAGCCGAGACGCTGGGGATCAACTCCCGCAGTGAACTGGCCGCTGCAGAAGCACTGTTTCAGCGGTCAAAACGTCAGAGCCTGATCGAAGACGGGGTTATTATGCAGGCCCCCGAAACTGTGTTCCTGTCCTTCGACACCATCATCGGTCGCGACGCCGAAATAGAGCCAAATGTTGTCTTTGCACCCGGCGTGACGGTTGAATCCGGTGCACGCATTCGGGCTTTCAGCCATCTTGAAGGCGCACATGTCAGCCGCGGTGCCACCGTGGGCCCCTTCGCACGGCTCCGCCCCGGGGCAGAGCTCGCCGAGGATGTTCACATCGGCAATTTCGTCGAAATCAAAAACGCCAGCATTGATGAAGGCGCTAAGGTCAATCACCTGACCTATGTCGGGGACGCAGAGATTGGCGCACGCTCTAACGTCGGCGCTGGCACCATCACGTGCAACTATGACGGGGTGATGAAGCACAAGACCACGATTGGTCGTGACAGCTTTATCGGCTCCAATACGCTGCTTGTTGCGCCTGTTACCGTGGGCCACGAAGCGATGACGGCCACAGGCACCGTTGTGACAAAAGACGTGCCAGATGGCGCGATGGCGATTTCCCGCACCGATCAGACCAACAAACAGGGATTTGCACGCAAGCTGTTCAGTATTTTGCGTGCCAAAAAAGCCAAACAGGCAAAGGGTTAAGTATATGTGTGGCATCGTCGGCGTTCTCGGACAACACGAAGCGGCCCCGCTGCTGGTCGAAGCTTTGAAACGATTGGAATATCGCGGCTACGACAGCGCCGGCATTGCCACCGTCAACGAAGGCGTTCTGGACCGCCGCCGCGCGGTTGGGAAGCTGGTGAACCTGTCGGACCTGTTGGTGCATGATCCGCTGCCCGGCAAATCCGGTATCGGCCACACGCGCTGGGCCACACATGGCGAACCGAACACCCAGAACGCCCACCCTCACAAATCGGGCCCGGTGGCCGTTGTACACAATGGCATCATCGAGAACTACAAAGACCTGCGCACAGAATTGGCGGCGCATCAAATCACACCCGAGACCGACACGGATACCGAAACTGTCGCCCTATTGACGCACCATTACATGCGCCAGGGCATGAGCCATGTTGACGCCGCCCGCGCCTGTCTTGCCCGGCTGGAGGGTGCCTTTGCTCTGGCGTTTCTGTTCGATGGGGCGGACGATCTGATCGTCGCCGCCCGCAAGGGCAGCCCGCTTGCCATCGGGCATGGCGATGGAGAGATGTTTGTCGGCTCGGACGCCATTGCGCTGGCGCCGATGACCGACACGGTCACCTATCTCGAAGAAGGCGACTGCGCCGTGCTGACACGCCAGACAGTGGATATCTTTGATGAAAGCGGCGCACGGGTCACCCGGGAAAGCCGCACAATCAACACCGATGCCGCACGGGTCGACAAGGCTGGCTACAAGCACTTCATGGCAAAGGAAATCGCCGAACAGCCGACCGTTCTTGCCGACGCTCTGCGCGCCTATCTCGATGGCAACAGCATCGTTCTGCCCAAGACACTGCCCGATTTCACCAAGGTCGAGCGTCTGACGATGGTCGCCTGCGGCACCGCGTTCTATGCCTGCCTGACCGCAAAGTACTGGTTCGAACAACTGGCGCAACTGCCGGTCGAGGTCGATATCGCCTCCGAGTTCCGGTATCGTGAACCGCCGATCCCCGGCGGCACCCTCGCTCTGTTCGTCTCGCAATCGGGCGAAACCGCCGACACGCTCGCCGCTCTCCGATACTGCAAAGGGCGCGCCGAAAGTATCATGTCGGTGGTGAATGTCTCGGAAAGCTCAATCGCTCGAGAAAGCGATGTCGCTCTGCCGATCCACGCTGGTGTCGAGGTGGGCGTTGCCTCCACAAAGGCCTTCACCTGTCAGCTGAACACCTTGTTCCTTCTCGCGCTGCATGCAGCCGTATCACGCGGCATGTTGAGTGCGGACGCACTGGACGAAAAGCTGACCCAATTGCGCGCCTTACCGGGCCTCTTCAACGCAGCGCTCGACCGCGACGGGACAATGGCGGACGCCGCACACAAGATCGCCGAGGCGCGGGATGTGCTTTTCCTTGGCCGTGGCCTGATGTATCCCCTCGCTTTGGAAGGTGCTCTTAAACTTAAAGAAATCAGCTATATACATGCCGAAGCTTACGCGTCAGGCGAGCTGAAACACGGTCCAATAGCGTTGATTGATAAAACCGTACCGGTGATCGTCATGGCACCCCGCGACGCTTTGTTCGAAAAGACCGTATCCAACATGCAAGAGGTGATGGCACGCGGCGGCAAAGTGTGCCTGATCACCGACGCGGCAGGTGCAGAGGCGGCTGGCGGAGATGTCTGGCGCACCATCATCATGCCCGCGGTCGACCCGACGCTCTCGCCACTGCTCTATGCGCTTCCGGCGCAATTGATCGCCTATCACGCAGCGATTGCCAAAGGGACAGACGTGGACCAACCGCGCAATCTTGCCAAATCCGTCACGGTCGAATGACGCTCGACGACGCTCTTGCCGAATTGCGCAAAGCGGCAGACCCGGGGCGCGCTGCCCAGATGGCAGCCTATCACAAAATCGACCGCCCCTATCTTGGTGTGGCCAATCCAAAAACCGATTCTCTGGCGCGAAAATGGCGACAGTCGCTCGACCTCAAAGCGCGATTGGACCTGGCGCGCCTGCTTTGGGAGACCAATATATTCGAGGCCCGCGTGGCCGCCGCCAAGCTTCTCACACAGGCACGGATAAAGCCCTCCGACGAAGCTGCATGGACGCTGATCCAATCCTGGGTGCCGGATTTTGACAGCTGGGCAATCGCGGATCACGTCTGCATGTCAGGACAACGCCGCCTGACCGCGGATCCATCGCGACTCGACATGGTTGAGACATGGATCACCAGCGATCGCATGTGGACGCGCCGTGCCGCGCTGGTCATCACTCTGCCCTGGACGAAGCAGAACCACCCCAGCGCCGATGAAGAACGGGCGCGCGACCGCGTGCTCGGTTGGGCCGAAACCTATCTGGACGATCCGGAATGGTTTATCCAGAAAGCCATCGCCTGGTGGCTGCGGGATCTCTCGAAACACGACCCGGAGCGTACGCGCGCCTTCCTCGCAGAGCACGGAAGTCGTCTCAAACCCTTCGCCCGCAAAGAGGCAGCGCGTCTTTTACCCGTTTGAGAACACCTCAACCTCAACCAGTTCGGTGAGCGGCACGCCAAGCAATCGCATCGCAGGCAAGGACAAGCGGCTGCCGCCATCTGCCAAGGGAAGCAAATCCACCTGGACCTGCTCTCCCGTCGCGGCATAGACCACGCGTCCTTCGCCGGGCGCACTGACCAGCGTGGTCTCCAACCAGAATCCCGGTTGCGCCGGATCGCCCAGAGAGACGATTGTGGTGCCCAGAGCCTGCCCTTGGGCGTCAGTAGCCGACGCAGAGGCCGCGACTCGCTCTTCTGCTGTCGTGGTGTCAAACTCGCCCACCGTTCGCGCCGTGCTCGGCGGTCGCCGTACAGTGGTGGCCAAGGAGTCCGGCCGCGCGCTTGGCCGTGTTTGCCCATCACTCTCCGCCGGAGATTGCAAAACCCCGCCGCCCAATGATCCACAGGCCCCGAGCAGCCCGCAAAGGCTCAAAACGCCTATACTTCTTTTCATTCGCCACTCCGACCTTGGTGCCGCATTTCCTGTCCCGCGCATACTTGCTCAGCCACAGCCAAAACGCTAGGCTCCCCGGCATGATACCGCTTGTTGATCCCTTCCAGCGCGCAAT
>JAUIIJ010000081.1 GCA_030431825.1 Alphaproteobacteria bacterium | reverse complement strand
GCGGTCTTCATGCCCGAGGAAAGCGGCTTTCAGGGCAACAGCCAACTGGCCACCCAGATTTCGGAAATCCTGATCGCCAGCGGGCATGGCCTGGTGTCCGAGCCGCAGGGGCTGAACACCGGCCACAAGACGGCGCTGAAAAACGGCGTTGCCTCGGGCACGGTGTTTCGCGAACTGGATGGCGAGGGGCAGGACAGCAAGGTCATGCGCCGGTTCCTGGACAATGCCGCCTTCAAGGCCGGTCAGGAAAACGGGGTGATCATGCTGGGCCACGCGCGCGCCGAAACCCTGCAAGCGTTGATCGAATGGAATCTGGGGAACCGGGCGAAAACGGTGGCGATGGCGCCGGTCTCGGCCTTGCTTCTGGGCAGCTAAGCCGCTCAGGCGCGGGGGATGTCGAACCCGTCGGGCGCCAGGGCGAATCCTTCGAACTGAAATCCCGGTGACACGGTGCAACTGACCAGGGTATAGGCGCCAGTGGACCGCGCGGCCTGCCAGTGATGCGTCGGCACAATCAGTTGTGGTGACTGCCCGGCGGCCAAATCCGGGCCAAGCACATGGTCCTTTGCCGGTCCCGTGTCGGTGTCTGCCGTCGACAGAACCAGCGGCGCCCCCGCGTGATACAGCCATATCTCGGTCGCATCGACCCGGTGCCAATGGCTCCGCTCGCCGTCTTTCAAGAGGAAATAGATGCAGGTGCCTGACGGACGCCCCGCGGCATCCGTATCCACCCATGTCTGGCGATAATGCCCACCCTCGGGATGAGGGGAGAGGTTCAGGTGGGCGATGATCTGGTCGGGGGTCATTGGGGCCTCATGAAGATTTGCCGCACAGCGTGGCAAGCTCAGATTATCAGTAGGTTCTGAAATCACTACAGCGGAGATCATCAATGGATAACCTAGTAACGGGCTGTCAGGCCAGTAATGGCATCGTGCCAATCTCAGGCTACGATAAGATAAAGTGGCGTGGTCAATCGTGGCTGTTTGTTAGAGAGGTGATTCACAAGCGCTTTGTCTCTTTCGAGCTTTGCGGGTTTGGTGATGGCAAAACAGCGATTGCGCGACCTGAAGATTGCGAAGTGCTTTGACCAGAGTAAATACACGCTGCTGAATTGGCGAGTAGCTAAGTTTAGACTGTCTGGTTGCCCGGACGCCAGACCGGGCCGCGCCGACCCGCCCCCATGGGGCGGCGCGATCGCGCCACCCCGCGGGTCTCTGCGGCCCTTCGCGCAAAGCTTTGCAAGTCAAAAAAAAAGAAAGGCCGGAGCATTGCCCCGGCCTTTCTCAATTCTGCGCCGTATCGGCTCACTTCAGAATGCTGCGCCCGGCATACTCTGCCGTCACGCCCAGCATTTCCTCGATCCGGATCAACTGGTTGTATTTCGCCAACCGGTCGGACCGCGCCAGCGAGCCGGTTTTGATCTGGCCGCAATTGGTGGCAACGGCAAGGTCGGCAATCGTTGCGTCCTCGGTCTCGCCCGAGCGGTGTGACATGACGTTGGTCATGCGCGCGCGGTGGGCCATGTCGACGGCTTTCAGGGTCTCGGACAGGGTGCCGATCTGGTTCACTTTCACCAGCATCGAGTTGGCAGCCCCTTTCGCGATCCCCTCGGCCAGACGGGCGGGGTTGGTCACGAACAGGTCGTCGCCCACAAGCTGGATCCTGTCGCCCAGCAGGTCGGTCAGTGCGACCCAGCCGTCCCAGTCATCTTCCGACATGCCATCCTCGATCGAGATGATCGGATAATCGTCGCACAGCGCGTTCAGGTATTGCGCATTCTCGTCCGATGTCAGCGACTTTCCTTCGCCCGACAAAACGTATTTGCCGTCCTTGTAATATTCGGTCGCGGCACAATCGAGCGCCAGATAGATATCCTCGCCCGGTTTGTATCCGGCCTTCTCAATCGACTTCATGATGAAATCCAGCGCATCGCGGGTCGAGGCGATATTGGGCGCAAACCCGCCTTCGTCACCAATGCCGGTGGACAGGCCCGCGGCGGACAGCTCTTTTTTCAACGTGTGGAACACTTCCGACCCCATCCGCACGGCTTCGCGGATGTTGTCTGCCGAAACCGGCATGATCATGAATTCCTGGATGTCGATCGGGTTGTCGGCATGTTCGCCGCCGTTGATGATGTTCATCATCGGCACCGGCAGCACCCGTGCCGAGGCCCCGCCGACATAGCGATAAAGCGGCAGGGCAGAGGCATCGGCCGCCGCCTTTGCGACCGCCAGCGAAACACCCAGAATGGCGTTGGCGCCCAGACGGCCCTTGTTGTCCGTGCCGTCCAGCTCGATCATCGCGGCGTCGATGGCTTCCTGTTCGGTCGCGTCGAAGCCGACCAGCGCATCTGCGATCTCGCCGTTGACGGCTTCGACGGCTTCCAGAACGCCCTTGCCCATGTAAC
>JAUIIJ010000053.1 GCA_030431825.1 Alphaproteobacteria bacterium | reverse complement strand
ATGAGGACGGCACCTGGCGTGTGCATGGCGTTGGCGTCGGTGGGTTCGCGGAGCCCGACCAGGTCATCGATTGCGGCAATTCCGGTACCGGCGTGCGGCTGATCATGGGTGCGATGGCGACCTGCCCGATCAGCGCGACCTTTACCGGCGATGCCAGCCTGAACAAGCGCCCCATGGCGCGGGTGACCGATCCGCTGGCCCTGTTCGGGGCCCGGGCGGTGGGGCGCTCGGGCGGGCGGCTGCCGATGACCATCGTGGGGGCGGCAGATCCGGTGCCCGTGCGATACCAGGTGCCGGTGCCGTCGGCGCAGGTGAAATCCGCCGTTCTGCTGGCCGGGTTGAACGCGCCGGGAAAGACCGTGGTGATCGAAACGGAGGCCACCCGCGATCATTCGGAACGGATGCTGGCGGGGTTCGGCGCCGAGATCGCCACCGAAGAGACCGACGAGGGGCGGGTCATCACCCTGACCGGCCAGCCCGAGTTGCAGCCGCAGGTGATTGCCGTGCCGCGCGATCCGTCCAGCGCGGCCTTTCCGGTCTGCGCGGCCCTGATCGTGCCCGGTTCGGATGTGCTGGTGCCGGGGATCGGGCTGAACCCGACGCGGGCGGGATTGTTCACCACCCTGCGCGAGATGGGGGCCGACCTGACCTATGAGAACGAGCGCGAGGAAGGCGGCGAACCGGTGGCCGACCTGCGCGCGCGGTTTTCGCCGGCCATGAAAGGGATCGACGTGCCGCCCGAGCGCGCGGCCAGCATGATCGATGAATATCCGGTGCTGTCGGTGGTGGCGGGTTTTGCCGATGGCGTGACGATGATGCGCGGTGTCAGGGAATTGCGGGTCAAGGAAAGCGACCGGATTGATGCGATGGCCACCGGGCTGCGCGCGAACGGCGTCGATGTCGAAGAGGGCGAAGACTGGTGGTCGGTCACCGGTCATGGTCCGGGATCGGTGAAGGGCGGCGCGACCTGCGCCAGCCATCTGGATCACCGGATCGCCATGTCGTTCATGGTGATGGGCATGGCAACGCAGCAACCGGTCAGCGTGGACGACGGTGGCCCGATTGCCACGTCTTTCCCGATTTTCGAACCGTTGATGCAGCGGCTTGGCGCCGCGCTGTCGCGGCATCCGGCGTAGCGACGCGATGCGCCGGGCGTGGAGCATGCTGTTGGCGCTGGTCGTGCTGGCGGCGCTGTGTCTGCTTTTGATGTGGACCTGGACCCTTCCCGCGATCATGGCTGGTTCGAATGGTGAAGCGGTATTCGACCTGCGCGACGACGGGTATGATTACGACGCTGCAAAGGCCTATGTCGCGCAGATCAAGGAAACCGCGCGCCGCCTGTACCTGCGGGAACAGCGGATTCTGGACACCGGTTTTGCTGTCGGACTGGCGGGTGGGCTGGCGCTGGCAATCTGCATGGGCCTGCGCCGCAATTTCGGTCGCTGGGCATTGGCGGGCGCGGTTTTTCCAGCGCTCGCCTTTTATGTGGACATGCTTGAAAACGCGGCTGTTGGCCGAATGCTGAAGACACCGTTGCTCGGGCCCGAAGAAGTGGAGCTCGCCAACACCTACACGGTTCTCAAGTTCCAGTTATACGAGGCATCCGTGCTGCTGCTTCTGCTCTGCGTGATCGGGCAGGTCGTCGGGTGGAGCCTGGGCAAATTCAGGGGGAGCCAGTGACGTTCACCATCGCGATTGACGGTCCGGCCGCGGCGGGCAAGGGAACCATCGGCAAGGCGGTTGCCGCGCAATTCGGGTTCGATCATCTGGATACCGGACTGCTGTATCGGGCGGTGGGTGCAGAGGTGCTGAACGGTGCGGACCCGATTGCCGCGGCGCGTGCGCTGACGGCCGGGCAACTCCAAGGCGGCAACCTGCGCGGGGCCGAGGTGGCGCAGATGGCAAGCAAGGTCGCCGCGATTCCCGAGGTGCGGGCGGCGCTGGTGGCGTTTCAACGCGACTTTGCCGCGCGGCCGGGCGGTGCGGTGCTGGATGGGCGCGATATCGGGACGGTGATCTGCCCGGCTGCGGATTTGAAACTTTTCGTCACCGCGAGTCCCGAAGTGCGGGCCCGGCGGCGGTATGAGGAGCAGGTTGCGCGGGGCGCGACGGACAGCTACGACACTGTCCTTGCCGATGTCCGGGCGCGGGACGAGCGCGACATGAACCGGGCCGATGCGCCGCTCAAGCCGGCGGACGATGCGATCCTGATCGATACCAGCGACATGTCCATTGACGATGCGCTTGCGCATGTCACCCGTCTGATCCGGGATCGATTGTCGCGCGACGACTGAGCGTCAAGGTCGGGAAAACCTCAGTCACGTATTCCGGACTGATGCCGCGTTGCGATCCGGGTTAACGTCTTCGCAGCCGATCCGGTGGGCTCGGTACATGAATCTGATTTATTTTCAAGTGGTTGGATATGGACACATTTGTTTTCAGGAACGCCGCGCGTGATGCCGGCGGCTATCGTCAGATCGGGGACATCGCCGGAGAAAGCCGGTTTGATCCTGACGCTGTCGCTGGCAGCGATGGTGTATCGCGCGACGGGATGCATGTTGATCCGGTGATCCCCGGCGGCACCGTTGACGCCGACGCGTTGGCGATGCCGCGCGTTATCGGGCGGAGCGATCCGGCGAATGGATTCGAGGCGCCGCTCCTCGTCTTCGAAGACCCGCTCTTTGGATGAAGAGCGGCCGGCCCGCGCGGTTTTCTCCTCCCGCCGCGCGGGCCGACCCACAGAGCAGGAGAGGCGCGATTGTTGCGCCGGGGCCAGTGGATGCAGGGCTTGCCAAGCGCGCGGCGCTTCGTTAAGACGCAGGCGTCGACAAGGTGGAAATCACCGCAATGGCAACGAGACGAGCAGGGTCGGACCATCCGGCCCTCTTTGCTTTGCGTCCCTCTGACCAATCCAAGACCGGCGGAGACAACCGCACGGCCCGCAAAAATGTGAAAAAGGAAACGACTTATATATGTCAGCTAACGCATCCATGGAGGAATTCGAAGCCCTCCTGAACGAAAGCTTCGAAATGGACACGCCCGAAGAAGGGTCTGTTGTCAAAGGCAAGGTGATCGCAATCGAAGCGGGCCAGGCCATCATCGACGTAGGCTACAAGATGGAAGGCCGCGTCGATCTCAAGGAATTCGCAAATCCCGGAGAAGCCCCCGACATCGCCGCCGGCGATGAGGTGGAAGTCTTCCTGCGTCAGGTCGAGAACGCCCGTGGCGAAGCCGTCATTTCGCGCGAAATGGCCCGCCGCGAGGAAGCCTGGGATCGTCTGGAAAAGGCATATGCCGACGAACAGCGCGTCGAAGGCGCGATCTTTGGCCGGGTCAAGGGCGGTTTCACCGTCGATCTCGGCGGTGCCGTGGCCTTCCTGCCCGGCTCGCAAGTCGATGTGCGCCCCGTGCGCGATGCCGGCCCGCTGATGGGTCTCAAGCAGCCGTTCCAGATCCTGAAGATGGATCGTCGCCGTGGCAATATCGTGGTGTCGCGTCGCGCGATCCTCGAAGAGTCCCGCGCCGAACAGCGCGCCGAGGTCATCGGCAACCTGCACGAAGGCCAGGCCGTGGATGGTGTGGTCAAGAACATCACCGAATACGGTGCGTTTGTTGACCTGGGCGGTGTCGACGGGTTGCTGCACGTCACCGACATGGCATGGCGCCGGGTCAACCACCCGAGCGAAATCCTTTCGATCGGCGAGACCGTCAAGGTTCAGGTCATCAAGATCAACAAGGAAACCCACCGTATCAGCCTCGGCATGAAGCAGCTGCAGGAAGATCCCTGGGACCTGGTCGGCGCGAAATACCCGCTTGGCTCGGTGCATACCGGTCGCGTCACCAACATCACCGATTACGGTGCATTCGTTGAGCTTGAGCCCGGTGTCGAAGGTCTGGTTCACGTGTCGGAAATGTCCTGGACCAAGAAGAACGTGCACCCGGGCAAGATCGTGTCGACCTCGCAGGAAGTCGAAGTCATGGTTCTTGAAATCGACGGTGCCAAGCGGCGCGTTTCGCTGGGTCTCAAGCAGACCATGCGCAACCCGTGGGAAGTCTTTGCCGAGCAGTTCCCCGAGGGAACCGAGGTCGAGGGCGAGGTCAAGAACATCACCGAATTCGGTCTGTTCATCGGTCTCGAAGGCGACATCGACGGCATGGTGCACCTGTCCGACCTGTCTTGGGACGAGCGCGGCGAAGACGCGATCCAGAACTATCGCAAGGGCGACATGGTTTCGGCCGTTGTCTCCGAGGTGGATGTCGAGAAAGAGCGCATCAGCCTGTCGATCAAGGCGCTTGGCGGCGACAAGTTTGCCGAGGCCGTCGGCGGCGTGAAGCGTGGTTCGATCATCACTGTCGAAGTGACGGCGATCGAGGATGGCGGTATCGAGGTGGAATACGAAGGCATGAAATCCTTCATCCGCCGCTCCGACCTGTCCCGTGACCGTGCCGAGCAGCGCCCCGAGCGTTTCAGCGTCGGCAACAAGATCGACGTGCGTGTCACCAATGTCGACAGCAAGACCCGGCGTCTCGGCCTGTCGATCAAGGCGCGCGAGATCGCCGAAGAGAAAGAGGCCGTGGAACAGTACGGTTCCTCCGACTCCGGCGCATCGCTGGGCGATATCCTGGGCGCGGCGCTCAAGGGCGACGATTGATCCTGCCGGTAAACCCGGACACAAGACAGAAACCCGCCGGACGCTGTTCGGCGGGTTTTTTCGTGCCCGGTTTCTGGCACATCACGCACGCGGGTGCGGCGAATCGTGCGGCTCGCCGATTGGTGGTAAAGCGGCGCAGGGGCTAAACCCAAGCTTCCAAACTGGCTTGAAATCCGGCTGCCGCCACGGAACCGCGCATGTTTTTTCGTTCATAATCCAATAGTTCTGGTTCCCGCGAAGGGAATTTGCTCATATACTCTGAAAACCAGTCTTGTTATCGCGATGCTGCCTTGGGAGGGACGCGCTGAATGATCCGGTCTGAACTGATACAGAAAATCGCTGATGAAAACCCTCACCTCTATCAGCGTGATGTCGAGCGTATCGTGAATACGGTGTTCGAAGAAGTCACGGGGGCCATGGCACGCGGCGACCGCGTCGAACTGCGTGGTTTCGGTGCGTTTTCGGTGAAAAAGCGTGATGCGCGGATCGGTCGCAATCCACGTACCGGAGAAACAGTGCATGTCGAGGAAAAACATGTCCCGTTTTTCAAGACAGGAAAACTCCTGCGGGACCGTTTGAACGGAAAGTGATCTGATGCGGTATATTCGCTACGCTGTCCTGGCCTTGCTGGCTGTCTTGTTGATTTCGGTTTCGCTTGCGAACCGGGGGTTCGTCACGTTGAAGCTGATGCCCGACGCGGTTGCGGAACTGCTTGGTTTCAACATGACGGTGTCGCTTCCCCTCTTCGTGGTCGTTCTCGGCGGCATCGCCGTGGGCCTGGTGATCGGGTTTTTCTGGGAATGGATGCGGGAATACAAACATCGTCGCGAGGTTGACGTGAAGTCCCGCGAGGTTCGCAAACTCGAGCGTCAGGTGGGCAAACTGAAGACCGAAAAGAACAGGGGCAAAGACGAAGTTCTGGCGATCCTGGACGAAACCGCCTGAGGTTTCCATGCCTTCAGACATTCGCATCAAGATCTGCGGGTTGAGCACCGCAGACACCCTCTCCGCCGCTGTTGCGGCGGGTGCCCGATATGTGGGGTTTGTCTTTTTCGCGAAATCACAGCGCAACGTCGATATGGTGCGTGCGGCCCAGCTGGCCGGGACCGTTCCGGCAGGGGTTTGCAAGGTTGCGCTCACGGTCAACGCGGATGATGCAACGCTTGATCAACTGGTCGAGCGCGTGCCGCTGGATATGCTGCAACTGCACGGGTCGGAATCGCCGGATCGGGTCGCAGAAATCCGCTCGCGTTTCGGTTTGCCCGTCATGAAAGCGGTGGGGGTGGCGGATGAGGGCGATCTGCCGGCGCTGCTGGACTATCAGGAAGTTGCGGATCAACTGCTGGTCGATGCGAAACCTCCGAAAGACGCGGAACTGCCCGGCGGCAATGGTCTGGCCTTTGACTGGCGTCTCATCGCGGGTCGAAGATGGGCGGTTCCCTGGATGCTGGCCGGCGGATTGGCGGCGGATAATGTCGCTGAAGCGATCTCGCTGACCGGGGCGCATCAGATCGATGTTTCGTCCGGCGTGGAAGTGATGCCCGGTGTCAAGGATCCGGGGATGATCCGGTCATTTGTCGAGGCGGCGTTTTCTTAACCCGGAATTTACCGCCGCGGGTCAGACATGGGTGCATGTCTGTCTTGCCACCCCATCTCACCGCCGAGAACTGGCTCTGCCAAGTCTTCGCCTCGAACGAGGCGCGACGTGGCGGTGTCGTGAAACGCCAGATCCGCGATGTCGAACGTCTTGTCGGGCGCGATGCATTCCTGGCCGCAGTGCGCCGGCATGGATATCAGGCGGTGGAGAACGGTCGGCATTTTGTGATTTTCTGCAACCCCCATCCGATTCGCCGATTGAAGTGAAGGGCTTTGAAAAGCCCTTCCGCAAGACGCTTGAAGCGTCTTGCCACGCGGGTTCAACCCGCGTTTTCAAGGCATTTTGAAATGCCTTGGCTTGCCCTCGTCCGGTCGCGGCACTAGGACAGGGGAAAGACTTGAAAGGGCGCAGCATGGCCAACGATCTGTTCAATTCCTTCACGACCGGTCCCGATGAAAACGGGCGCTTCGGAAATTTCGGTGGGCGTTTTGTCAGCGAAACTCTCATGCCGCTCATCCTGAGCCTTGAAGAGGAATATGAAAAGGCCAAGAGCGATGACAGTTTCTGGGATGAAATGAATGACCTCTGGACTCATTACGTGGGCCGCCCCAGCCCTCTGTATCTTGCGGAACGCCTGACCGAGCACCTGGGCGGTGCCAGGATCTATCTCAAGAGGGATGAGCTCAACCACACCGGAGCGCACAAGATCAACAATGTTCTCGGCCAGATCATCCTGGCCCGTCGCATGGGCAAGACACGGATCATCGCCGAGACCGGTGCCGGTCAGCACGGGGTCGCCACGGCCACGGTCTGCGCCAAGTTCGGCCTGAAATGTGTGGTCTACATGGGCAAGCATGATGTCGAGCGCCAGGCCCCGAACGTGTTCCGCATGCGACTTCTGGGCGCCGAGGTGATTCCGGTGACGTCAGGACGCGGCACGCTCAAGGATGCGATGAACGATGCATTGCGCGACTGGGTGACCAATGTCCGGGATACGTTCTACTGCATCGGAACTGTCGCCGGGCCACACCCGTATCCGGCGATGGTGCGCGATTTCCAGAGCATCATCGGAAAGGAAGCGAAAGAGCAGATGCAAGCGGCCGAGGGGCGTTTGCCGGATACTCTGGTTGCCGCGATCGGCGGCGGCTCCAATGCCATGGGTCTTTTCTTTCCGTTTCTCGATGACAAGAGCGTCAATATCATCGGTGTCGAGGCCGGCGGCAAAGGTGTGAACGACAAGATGGAGCATTGCGCGTCTCTCACTGGCGGCCGCCCCGGCGTGTTGCATGGCAACCGGACCTATCTGCTGCAGGATGATGACGGGCAAATCCTCGAGGGGTTCAGCATTTCTGCCGGGCTCGACTATCCGGGGATCGGCCCCGAGCATTCGTGGCTGCATGAAACCGGTCGCGCGAAATATGTCAGCATAACCGATGCCGAAGCGCTCGAGGCCTTTCAACTCTGCTGCGCACAGGAAGGCATCATTCCTGCACTCGAACCCAGCCATGCGCTGGCCCATGTCATGAAGATCGCGCCGACCCTTCCAAAGGATCACCTGATCTGCATGAACATGTGTGGTCGCGGCGACAAGGATATATTCACGGTTGCCCGGCACCTGGGTTTTGACATGTCCGACACCGAGGGGCGCGACGCGAGCTGAGGCGCGCGACGTCCGGTCAATCAGCTCTCTGCGCCGTCGGCATGCGTCTGCAACACGCCAAGCGGCACGATTTCGAGTGCGCGGCGGTGGGTGGCGTCCAGGTTCACCCTGGGCGCGCAGCCTTCGTCATGGGCCTGAAGGAACCGCGCGGCACACAGACACCAGCGATCGCCGGCCTTGAGACCGACAAAGCCGAATTCCGGGCGCGGGGTGCTCAGATCGTTGCCCACGTATTTGGAAAATGCGAGGAATTCGTCCGTCATGACGGCGCAGACGGTATGGCTGCCCTGATCTGCGGCGCAGGTATTGCAATGTGCGTCGCGGAAGAATCCGGTGAGCGGATCGGCCGAGCAGGATGCGATTGCGCCACCCAGAACGTTGATGCTGTCATCCGGTTCCATGGGGTCCTCCTTACAGGGTGTCGGCGATGTGGCGGAACATCGCGATGTTGTCGTCGGTGACGCCGGGCTTGCGAAAATCCCGGTCTGCGGCGGTGGCCACGATGACGATGTTTCTTGCCTGGTCAATGTAAAGATACTGGCCATAGACGCCGCGGCCCATGAATTCGCCGGGGCGGGGTGCGCTTGGAATCCACCATTGATAGCCATACCCCATGCGGCCGGGTTCGGTCGGCGCGCTTGCCGCCGTCGAGGCGGCAATCCAGTCGGCGGGAACCACCTGTTGTCCGTTGTATTCGCCGTTTTGCACGATCATCTGCGCGAAACGCGCGTAATCGCGTGTCGTGATGTTCAGTCCGCCCAGCACAAATGCCACCCCCGCGCCGTCGGTCAGGTAATAGGCGTCCTGCTCCTGCCCGAGCGGTGCAATGATCTTTTCCGCCAGCAGCGCGCTCACGCTGCGCCCGGTTGCGCCCCGGATCACCATGCCGATCACATGCGTGTCGATCGACACGTATCGCCAGATCTGCCCCGGTGCACTGAAACGTTCGGTAAAGCTCGCCGTGAAATCGTCGAGCGTGCCGCCCAGGGCAATCACCCGCCCCATGCGATTGATGTCGGAATCGGGATCGTGGTAATCTTCGTCGAAGGTGACACCGCTGGCCATGTTCAGCACGTTGCGGATGCTTGCGCCGTCATAGGCCGTGCCGGCCAGCAGCGGCGCATAGCGCGTCACCGGATCGTCGAGAGAGCCGATCGCCCCTTCCTCGATCAATATGCCGAAAAGGGCGGAGAGGTAGCTCTTGGCGATAGACCATGAAACCCGCCGATCCTCTGCGGTCGTGCCGAGAAAATAGTCTTCGTAGCGGATTTCCCCGTCTTTCATCACCAGCAACGAGGTGAGCGCGCGCTCGACGATCCAGGCCTCTGCGTCGTCGGGCAGTCGGGCAGGGGTGCCCACGGGCAGCGGGCTGACGGGACCTTCGCCGCGTGGCAGCGGTGCGGTCAGGAAGGCCCGGTCCATATGTGAAAAGTTGCTGACGATCCGGTCCTCGGAAAACAGGGAATTGACGGCCCAGAGCCGCATGATCTCTTCACGTTTCCAGACACCGACGACAACCGCCGCCAGCACAAGTGACAGCAATATCCGGCCCAACCATTTGCCGAGTGTTCGCATCCGTCTCCCTCTTTCGTTTCCCGGGGCAGGGGGCTGGTTAACCCGCCCACCGCACCCAGCGACCGTGAAAATCCGCGCGGCCAAGCGTGATGCGCAGATCACCGGGCCACAACCGCAAGGTCAGTGCGGCACCATCGCTTTCATCGTCGGCTTCCATCGCGAACCAGGCCAGCGGGCGCGACGCTGTGGCGTGCGCGCCGGCCGCCTCGATCATCGCGGTGCCCCGTGTCTGCGCCGCAGCCGGAAAATACTGCCAGGCCACCGTGTGATAGACCAGGTGAATGTGCCCCTCGGGCGCATCGCCCAGGCGGGGGCCGAGCCAGTCGATTGCATCGCCCCGGTCGACCGGGCCATCCAGCGCGTCGATTGCGGCCCGGGTCAGGTCCTGACGGTGCGGTTGATCGGGCCACAGATAGGCAAACAGACGCAGCGCCTGCGCCGGATCGCGCGCGTCCAGCGGATTCAGATCGACACCGCGTCGCTGCGCCACGGTGACCGGCCTGGCGGCGGGCATTGGCCCGGACCAGTCGGGCGAAAGACACAGAACGGCGTCGCGCGGACCAAGCCGTTGATCCGCCGCGCACAAGGCATAGCGATCCCATGCAAGGTTGAGCCCGGCGCTGGCACCGAGTTCGGAGGTCACGAAGGGCAAATCATGTTGCGCGGCGATCCAGTGCGCCGCCGCAATCAGGACCGAACTGCGCCTGACCTCGTTGGTTTGCGGCGCGCTTTCGATCCACTCCAGCAAGAAGGCCTCATGCTCTGTGAGCGCGGCAAGCAGCGCGTCGCACAGCACCGGATCAGATACGTCGGCCGGCGGGTAAGCGGCCGCCAGTCCGGTATCCCGCCCGGTCAGAACCAGCGCATGCAGCCCGCCCGCGATACGCAGGGGCAGCGACGCACCGCGAGGGCCGATGTCGCCGCTCCACAGGGCGCAGCGCCGGTCCAGCGCGCTGCCTCTTGGCCAATGCCGCGCCAGCAGGGTCAGCAGCCGCCCCATGAAAGGCGACCCGAGATGGCGACAGGCGTCGGCCTGCGCCAGCAAGGCGCGGGCCAGTGTCATTTGAAGCGATCCACCAGCTTCTGAAGGGCGGACCGGTCATCGGCAGGGGCAGGAGCCTCGTGTTTGACCGCAGGGGTGGCCGATGGTTTTGGCGTACCGGCAGATGAGCGGGGCGGGGCGGTGCGCAGCGCGACCGCGTTCATGAAACGCCCGCCATCCCCGTCGGCAAGATGCGGCGCGCCGTCCGAGATGCCGCGCAACAGGTCGTCGAGCCAGTCGTCATCGGCCCTGGGGAAGTCACGCAGCACATATCCCGGCACCAGTTCCTTGCGCCCCGGATGTCCGACCCCAAGGCGCACCCGCTCATAGGCCTCTCCGATATGGGCGTGGATCGAGCGCAAGCCGTTATGCCCCGCATGACCGCCGCCGGATTTGATCCGCGATTTACCGGGCGCAAGATCGATCTCGTCATGGATCACGATCACGTCCGCTGGCTCCAGCTTGAAGAACCGCATGGCCTCGCCGACAGATTGTCCGGAATTGTTCATGAATGTCTCGGGTTTGAGCAATATCACCTTCTCGCGCCCGAGCCGGCCCTCGCTCAACTGACCCTGGAACTTGGCTCGCCAGGGCGCAAACCCGTGATCGTCCGCGATGCGATCCAGCGCCATGAAACCGATATTGTGCCGGTTCCTCGCGTATTTCGCTCCGGGATTGCCCAATCCGACAATCAGCTTCATGGCCGACCTCACCGTTTCATGTCTCGTCAGGGGATCTGATGCCCGATGATGCCGGCAAATGCCAGCCCCTCGGCATGCCGCGGTGCCGGGAAGACGCCGTGTGACGGGGGCTGATTACCAGACATGACCAAAGAAAAACGGGGCCCGACCGGACCCCGCTTCAAGACTGTCCGTAACCGGACGATCACTCTTCGGCGTTTTCCGCCTCGACGTCATCCTCAGCCACTTCTGTATCGTCCGCGTCTTCCTCTTCGTCCTCTGCCGAACGCAGGCCAGACGGAGCGGAAAGGTTCGCGATCACGAAATCACGGTCGATTGTCACCTTGGCGCCGGTGGGCAGCGAAACCGAGGAAATGGTCACGCTGTCGCCGATTTCCAGCTCGGACACATCGATGGTGATGTGATCGGGGATATCGCCCGCCGTCACGATCAGTTCGACCTCGGGACGAACCAGCGTCAGCACGCCACCCTTTTTCAGGCCCGGAGACACCTCTTCACCGGTGACAACGACCGGGATGAACAGGTTGATCTTGGTGGTGCGGCGCAGGCGCATCAGGTCGAGATGCGTCGGAAGGTCCTTGACCACGTCGCGCTGAACGTCGCGGCAGATCACCCGCACGTCGTCATGACCGTCAACCTTGAGATTGAACAGGGTCGATTTGAACCGGCCTTGCTTGAGCTTGGTCAGCAGGGCGTTGAACGGGATGTTGATCGGCAGCGGGTCAACATCGCCACCAAAAACGATTCCGGGAACCATGCCGTTGCGGCGTGCCTGACGAGCGGCGCCCTTGCCTGTCCCCGTCCGTTCCTCGGCGTGAAGATCTGGGATCTCTCCGGCCATTGTATGTCTCCAAATGTTGGGGCAGGGATCCTCCAAGGCTGTATCCCCGCGTGAAGCCGCGCGTATAGACCGGATAGCCCGCCATGAAAAGAGCAAATTCAGACGAAAGCCTGCCCCGCGCGATACGCCCCAACGGCAGCCCCCATCTCGCGCCACGAGGAGCCGACCAACGGACACTCCCATGCTGCGAACGATTTCTATCTGCCATCGAAATGCGGTCCGTAAACTCCGGCGAATCCTGCAGGATTCGTCGCATTTTGCCCGATCAAAAGAAAGACGAAACAACCCGGCTGGCAACGCCCCGCGCACGGCTGGTTTACGAACTGTGCATCGGCACTGGCCAGCGGATCGGGGACGTTCTGAAAATCAGCTCGGGCATATCAAAGACGGGGCCTATGACTTCATCCAAGGCAAGACTGACAAGCCGCTGTGGATCCCCCTGACGGATCGCCTCACGGCACACTTGGCGCGGTCGAAAAAAAGGCCTGACAGTCATCACCGACAAGAGCGGACGCCCCGTGCGCTATCGGACGGTCGCCGAGGAAATGCGTAAGGTGAAGGCGACGATGCAGCACCCCGAGGCGGCAAAGTACGTCACCCATGGGCTGCGCAAGAACGCGACAATCGAACTCTACCTAGCCGGATGCGACCACGAGATGGTGAGGGCCGTCACCGGTCATTCCGGCGTCGAGATGCTGAAAAAGTACGGGGGGCATACCAGGCAACGAGAGCTGGCGACACGTGCTCAAGACGCGCGGAATCAAATGGAATGGAACAAGCCTAGAACGTGAATGTTTCAACGGCAGTTTCAAAAATCGAGAAAGCGGAGAGCGGCTATGGCCCAAGTCATTGAAAATATTGGAGGCGAGTACCGGAATCGAACCGGTGTACACGGATTTGCAATCCGAAAAATTTTGCTGATTTCAAAGGGAAAAATTGTAAACGTGCTTGTTTCGTTCAGGGTCACTTTTCAATAGGTTACGAGG
>JAUIIJ010000019.1 GCA_030431825.1 Alphaproteobacteria bacterium | reverse complement strand
TGGCCACGGTGCGGGCGATGAAGATGAACGGCGGCGTCGCCAAGGCCGATCTGGGCGAGGAAAATGTCGAGGCGGTCAGGAAAGGCTGTCCGAACCTGGGCCGCCACATCGAGAACCTGAAATCCTTCGGCGTGCCGGTGGTTGTCGCGATCAACCATTTCGTGACCGACACCGACGCCGAGGTCGAGGCGATCCGGGAATATGCCAAGTCGCACGGGGCCGAGGCGGTGTTGAGCCGCCACTGGGAGCTGGGATCCGAAGGCTCTGCCGATCTGGCGCGCAAGGTGGTTGCGGTGGCCGAGGCCGGGCAGGCGAATTTTGCCCCCATCTACCCCGACGACATGTCGCTGGCCGACAAGATCCAGACGATCTGCAAACGCATCTACCGCGCCGACGCGGCCTTGATGGACAAGAAGATCCGCGATCAGCTCAAGCTCTGGGAAGAGCAGGGCTATGGCAACCTGCCGGTCTGCATGGCCAAGACGCAGTATTCCTTCTCGACCGATCCGAACCTGCGCGGCGCGCCCACGGGCCACTCGGTCCCGGTGCGCGAAGTGCGACTCTCGGCGGGGGCCGGTTTCATCGTCGTGGTCTGCGGCGAGATCATGACCATGCCGGGCCTGCCGCGCGTGCCGTCGGCCGAGAATATCCGTCTGAACGACGCCGGTCAGATCGAGGGCCTGTTCTGATCGCCACCTGAACACGGGTCTGTGGACCAGGCCCCGATAGCGAGGTGCGGCGGCGTGAGGCAGCCGCACCTTTTCATCATTCCGACGGCGTGACACCGCGCCGGGAAAAGGACCGAGAGATATGAAAGACACGACAGCAACACGCATCGACGGCAAGGCCTTTGCCGCCACCGTCCGCGACAAGGTCGCTGCACATGTGGCCCGCCTGAAAGAGGAAAGCGGCATCACGCCCGGACTGGCCGTGGTGCTGGTGGGCGAGGATCCGGCATCGCAGGTCTATGTGCGCTCGAAGGGCAAGCAGACCGTCGAGGTCGGGATGAACTCCTACGAGCACAAGCTGGAGGCCGACACGTCCGAAGCCGACCTGCTCGCGCTGGTGGACAAGCTGAACAACGATCCCGCGGTGCATGGCATTCTCGTGCAGTTGCCGCTGCCCGGACATCTGGACGAGGATCTGGTGATCAATTCGATCGACCCGGCCAAGGACGTGGACGGGTTTCACATCTCGAATGTCGGCTTGCTGGGAACCGGACAGAAATCGATGGTGCCGTGCACGCCGCTTGGCTGCCTGATGATGCTGCGCGATCATCACGGCTCGCTGTCGGGCATGGATGCGGTCGTGATCGGCCGGTCGAATATCGTGGGCAAGCCGATGGCGCAGTTGTTGCTGGGCGACAGTTGCACCGTGACCATCGCGCATTCGCGCACCAGGGATCTGCCCGAAGTGGTGCGGCGTGCGGATATCGTGGTCGCGGCGGTCGGGCGGCCCGAGATGGTGCCGGGCGACTGGATCAAGCCCGGCGCGACGGTGATCGACGTGGGCATCAACCGGATCGATGCGCCGGAAAAGGGTGAGGGCAAGACACGACTTGTCGGCGATTGCCATTTCGAGAGCTGCGCCGAGGTTGCCGGCGCGATCACCCCGGTGCCCGGCGGTGTCGGTCCGATGACCATCGCCTGCCTGCTGGCCAACACGCTGACCGCCTGTTGCCGCGCCAACGGGTTGCCGGAACCCGAGGGCCTGACCGCATGAATCCGGACCCCCGGTTACTGCTCGGCAAGCCCGTCAAGGATCGCATCCTGTCGGAGGTGCGGGCCCTGACCCGTTCGGCGGGCCGGATCGGCAAGCTGGTGTCGATCTCCATTGGCGAGGTGCCCGAGGTTGCGGTCTATGTCCGCAACCAGGCGCGCGCGGCGGCGGCAGCGGGTTTGCCCTTTGATCAGGAGTTCTGGGGTGGCGAGACCAGCCAGGAGGACTGCAAGGCGCTGATCCAGGCGATGAATGACGATCCGGAGGTTCTGGGTATCATCCTGCAACGCCCGGTGCCCGATCATATCAACGTGCGCTCGCTGCAATCGGCGATCCATCCGCTCAAGGATGTGGAAGGCATGAATCCGGCCTCGATCGGGAATATCGTCTATAACGACGTCGCGATGGCACCCTGTACCGCCGCCGCAGCGGTCGAACTGATCCGCGAGACCGGGCTCGACATGAAGGGGCTTGAGGTGGTGATGGTCGGTCACTCCGAGATTGTCGGCAAACCGGCGGCGATGATGCTGATGGCCGAAGGCGCGACGGTAACGGTCTGCCACCATCTGACCCGGTCGGTCGCCATGCATTCGCGCCGTGCAGATGTCATCGTGGTGGCCGTGGGCAAGCCGCACCTGATCGGGGCCGATATGGTCAAACCCGGTGCGGCAGTGATCGACATCGGCATCAACCAGATCGTCGGGGATGATGGCGCCACGCGGATTGTCGGCGACGTCGACACCGACGCGGTCAGGGAAATTGCCGGCTGGATCACGCCGGTGCCCGGCGGCGTCGGCCCGGTGACGGTGGCGATCCTGATGCGCAACGCGATGCGCGCATACGCGCGGCAAAAGGCGGCGGGCTGGCGGAGTTGATCTGCCGCCCGGCCGCTGCGCGGGCTACAGCGTCAGGTAGCCGATGCCCAGAAAAGCCACGATGCATCCGGCCCATTGCGCCGCGCCCATCTGTTCCTTGAGCAAAACCCGCGCCAGCAGGATGGTGAACAGGCCGAACATCGAGGCGGCCACGGCAGCGAATTCCGGGCGCTCGAGCACCCCGGCAGAAATCACCGCAAGCAGGGCGATGCCATCGAGCACGCCCATCGTGATCAACGGCACCAATGCCTTTCGCCCGATGCGCAAATCCGGACGCAGCACAAGCAACAGGGCGCAGAGCCCGGCCAGCGCAATGGCGCGCGTGGCAAAGGTGCTCTGCCACTCCCCGCCGTATTCCGCCGCCATCTGACCGAGCTTGAAGGTACTGGCGAACCCGATGGCCGAGAGCAGCGAAAGCGCGATTGTCGGGCCGCGCGCGGGCACATCGTCGGCGGCGGGATCGGACAGGATGGCCACCAGCCCGACGGCACAGACGATCACCAGCACGGCGGCAATCTGGTCCGCGCTGACCTGCGATCCGCCGAGCATGGCATAGACCAGGGACAGAATGGGGTAGGCGCCGATGATCGGGCTGACCAGCCTGACAGGCCCGCGTTCGAATGCGAAATAGAGACCGAGGCTTGCCAACAGGAACGCAATGCCGGCGCCGATCGACAGCCAAAGCGCGGGACCGGTGGGCAACATCGTCGTGCCATTGATCAGAATCACCCCGGATTGAAAGGCAAGGGCCGTAAGCAGCACAACCAGCAGCGCCCCCAGCAGCGGAACCGTCTTGCTGAGGTAGCGGATCGCGATGTCGTGCAACCCCCAGCAAAAGGCGGCCACCAGACCCAGAAATAGCGTATTCATCAAACCGTCCCTCGTCAGGGTGAGAATTTTCAACGGATCGCTTGCGCGATTGGGAAGTGGTCTATATTCTCATCATTAATATTTTTTTCCGTAAAGGCAAATGCCGGGAGGAGAGAACGTGCTTGATGACAGCTATCCCACAGTGGTGCCAGGCCCGCCGCGCCCCAGCGGCATTATCGAGCCACGGGTCTTTTCCATGCCGCCGGGAACCGAGCGCTATGTGGTCGAAGGCAGCGGTGCGATCCTGGTCCGTCTTGAGGCGGGCGATCGTCTGGATATCGAGAATACCGAGGGCGGCCAGGTCTGTGAAATCGTCTGCGCCCGCGCGGACGGCCGCTTTGATCCCGGGCTGATCGGGGCCAGTGCCGGCGGGGATGCCGCAGGACTCAAGGCGCTGCTGTCCTCTTCCGACCAATCTCTGCGCAGTCTGCGGATGGGTATCCAGGCACGCGGGCTCGATCTGGCCAGGGCGCAGGCCGTGCAGCTGTTCGAGAGTACGACGCCGGCCCGAACCACCGAACATTTCACCGCGACGGCCGAAGGCATCGCCATCATCGCCGCGCCCGGCGGCATCATGGATTTCGAAGCGCAGGATACCGCGACACCGCTTACCGTCTATATCCGCCGCGCCACGATCAAGCCGCTTCCCCGGTTCGAGCTGCCCGATCCCCTGGCCGACCCGGTGGCGGATGTGCGCGTGCATTCCGCAACCGCCGAAGCCTATTTCGTGAAAGCTGGCGATTATATCCAGATCCTCGATGTGGACGGACGGCAATGCACGGATTTTCAATGCTTTTCGGCGCGCAAGCTGGACAAGGGTGTCGAAGACGCGCTGGATGTGACCACCACCCGGACCCTGATGGAACATGCCTATCCCATGCCGGGGCTGCACGCGAAATACTATGATCAGGACATGTTGCCGCTGGTCGAGGTGATCCAGGACACCTGCGGGCGGCACGATGCCTTCGCGCTGGCCTGTTCGGCCAAGTATTACGACGACATCGGCTATCCGGGACATGTCAACTGTTCGGACAACTTCAACGCGGCGCTGGCGCCGCACGGGGTGACGGGCCGCAAGGGCTGGATGGCAATCAACTTCTTCTTCAACACCGGCCTGGACGAGCATGGCGTCATGTACTCGGACGAGCCGTGGTCGCGCCCCGGCGATTATGTGCTGCTGCGGGCGCTGACCGATCTGGTCTGCGTGAGTTCGGCCTGCCCGGACGATACGTCGGCGGCGAACGGCTGGAACCCGACCGACATTCATGTGCGCACCTATAGCGGCAAGGAAACCTTTCAACGCGCCGTGGCGTACCGGCCCACCCCAGATGCGGAACCGAAAATGACGAAACAGACAGGCTTTCACGACCGGTTCGACCGGTTCACCGACAATTTCATCGAATACAACGGCTACTGGCTGGCCAATTGCATGTCCACCGCCGGTCCGATCGAGGAATACCATGCGTGCCGGCAGAAGGTCGTCGTGACCGACCTCAGCCCGTTGCGCAAGTTCGAAATCACCGGACCCGACAGCGAGGCGCTTTGCCAGTATGTCTTTACCCGCAACATGAAGACATTGCCCATCGGGGGCGTGGTCTATACGGCCATGTGCTATCCGCACGGGGGCATGGTCGATGACGGTACGGTGTTCCGGCTGGGCAAGGATAACTTCCGCTGGATCGGCGGATCGGATTACGGTGGCGAATGGATCCGCGAAAAGGCCGAGGAACTGGGTCTTCGCGTGCTGATCCGCTCGTCCACGGATATGCAGCACAACATCGCCGTGCAGGGGCCCGAAAGCCGCGATCTGCTGCGCAAGATCATCTGGACCGCGCCGCATCATCCGAATTTCGACGATCTCGCCTGGTTCCGCTTTACCCCCGCGCGGATCGGCGACGACCAGGGCATCCCGGTGGTGGTCAGCCGCACCGGCTATACGGGCGAACTCGGTTACGAGATCTTCTGTCATCCGAAAAACGCGAGCGCGGTTTTTGACGCCGTGTGGGATGCGGGGCAGGCGCACGGGATCACCCCCCTTGGTTTCGAAGCGCTGGACATGGTGCGGATCGAGGCGGGGCTGATCTTTGCCGGTTTCGATTTCTCGGACCAGACCGATCCGTTCGAGGCGGGCATCGGATTCACCGTGCCGCTGAAATCGAAACAGGATGATTTCATCGGACGCGAGGCGCTGATCCGTCGCAAGGAAACTCCGGCGCGCAAGCTGGTGGGGCTGGATATCGACAGCAACGTCGAGGTCGGTCATGGAGATTGCGTGCATGTGGGCCGGGCGCAGATCGGCGAAGTCACCTCCTCGATGCGCTCGCCCTTGCTGGGCCGCAACATTGCACTGGCGCGGGTCGACGTGGCGCATTGCGAACCGGGCACACGGCTGGAAATCGGCAAGCTGGACGGCCACCAGAAGCGCCTGCCCGCGACCATCCGGGCCGACCTGGCGGCCTATGATCCGAAAAAGGAACGTCCGCGTTCTTGACTCTGGTCAATGCGGCCGGCGGGTAGAAAGGGGATCCTGATATCATGACGAGCGCACTGGAACAGATTGGCGGTGAAACCGTCCTGAAAGCCGTTGTCGAACGGTTCTATGACCTGATGGAAAGCGACCCGGCGGTGCACGAGCTGCACCGCCTGCATTTCCGTGGCCACGGTTTGTCACATACGAGGCAGGCGCAGTTCGAGTTCCTGTGCGGGTTTCTCGGGGGGCGGCCCCACTACCGGGAACGCTTCGGGCACATGAACCTGCGCGAGATTCACGAACACGTGCCGATCCGGACTGCAGATGCCGACCTGTGGCTCGAGACATTCGACAGGGCGTTGCAGGACGTGGGTCTTGCGGGGCCGGCGGTGGACCGGTTCCGCGCCACATTGCAGCGCAGCGCGCACAAGCTGGTCAACGAGGTGCCGGATTGGCGCCGCGGCGAGACAGCAGCCACAGCATAATCCTCAACCCAAAGTGTGAGCCAAAGAAAACCCCCTTGCAGGCGACTGCAAGGGGGAAAGAGCGCGATCCGCCGCGCGGGTATCGACCCGCGCTCAGATGTCGAGCGTGTTCTCGCGTTCCCACTGGGTGAAATGGGTCACGAAGGAATCCCACTCCTGCCTCTTCATCTTGATGTAGGATGCCGAGAATTCGTCGCCCATCATCTTCTTGAGCTCCTTGTCCTTGTCGTACTCCCGGATCGCGTCCAGCATGTTGAGCGGCAGCTTGGGGGCACCGCGAACCTTGTGACCCTCGGCATACATGTCGATATCGTGCCGCTTGCCGGGATCGGCCTTGGTACGGATACCCGACAGCCCCGCCGCGATGATGACCGCCTGCAACAGATAGGGGTTCGCCGCGCCGTCCGGCAGGCGCAGTTCGAAGCGGCCCGGTCCGGGCACGCGCACCATATGGGTACGGTTGTTGCCGGTCCACGTCACGCTGTTGGGTGCCCAGGTGGCCCCTGACATCGTGCGCGGCGCGTTGATCCGCTTGTAGCTGTTCACCGTCGGGTTGGTGATCGCGGCGAGGGCGGACGCATGCTTCATGATGCCGCCAAGAAAATGCTTGCCGCGTTCGGACAGGCCGACTTCACCGGTCTGCCCTTCGCCCGTGCCGGCGAAAACGTTGGTTTCCGACGCTGCGCCCGGCGCATCCCAGACCGAGATATGTGCATGGCAGCCATTGCCGGTCAGTCCGGCGATCGGCTTGGGCATGAATGTGGCGCGGAAGCCGTGCTTTTCCGCGACCGATTTGGTCATGAACTTGAAGAACGAATGCTGATCCGCCATGGTCAGAACGTCGTTGAATTCCCAGTTCATCTCGAACTGACCATTCGCGTCCTCGTGGTCGGTCTGATAGGGCTGCCAGCCGAGATCAAGCATATAGTCGCCGATCTCGCGCACCACCTCGTAACGGCGCATCACCGCCTGCTGGTCGTAGCAAGGCTTGGCTGCGGTATCGAAGGGGTCGGAGATCTGGTCGCCTTCGGGTGTCAGCAGGAAAAACTCCGCTTCGACACCGGTCTTGACGTGCAGACCCTCTTCGGCAGCCTCGGCGATCAGTCGCTTGAGCACGTTTCGGGGTGCCTGCGCGACCGGTTTGCCTTCCATCACGCAATCGGCCGCGACCCAGGCGACATCCGGCTGCCAGGGAAGTTGAATGACCGAGGCCGGATCCGGCACGGCGAGCATATCTGGGTGGGCAGGCGTCAGGTCGAGCCACGTCGCGAAGCCGGCGAACCCTGCGCCGTCCTCCTGCATGTCGGCAATCGCCGCCGCAGGAACCAGCTTGGCCCGCTGTCCGCCGAACAGGTCGGTAAAGGAAATCATGAAATACTTGACGCCGCGTTCGGCGGCAAATGTGGCGAGATCGATCTGTGCGCCCGGCGCGACTTGATCCTTGGCCATGTGTGTCATCCTCTCTGTCGAATTATCTCGCGATGGTCGTCAGTTGATCCGCGCACCATCTCTCGTGAAACGACGCGACCCCGGGGTGAGGCCGCGCCGTACTGTTTCAGAAACCGGGTTTTCCGGGATACCAATCGGTGCCGGCGAGTGGCACGCGGGCCATGGCGGCGGCTTCCATCGTCAGCGCGCACAAGTCCTCGGGTTCGAGGTTGTGCAGGTTGTTGTGGCCGCAGGCCCGGGCAATCGTCTGAGCCTCGAGCGTCATCACGCTGAGATAATTGCGCAGATGGCGTCCCGCTTCCACCGGGTCCAGCCGCTTCTGCAATTCCGCATCCTGGGTGGTGATCCCGGCCGGGTCGAGACCCTCGTGCCAGTCATCATATGCGCCCGCCGTGGTGCCCAGCTTCTGGTATTCGGCTTCCCAGTGCGGATCGTTGTCGCCCAGGGCAATCAGAGCGGCGGTGCCGATGGCAACCGCATCCGCCCCCAGTGCCATGGCCTTGGCCACGTCCGCTCCGCTGCGGATACCGCCGGATACGATCAACTGAACCTCGCGGTGCACGCCCAGATCCTGAAGCGCCTGAACGGCGGGGCGGATACAGGCCAGCGTCGGCAGCCCCACATGTTCGATGAACACATCCTGCGTCGCCGCGGTGCCGCCCTGCATCCCGTCGAGCACCACCACGTCGGCCCCGGCCTTCACCGCCAGCGCGGTGTCATAGTAGGGGCGGGTGCCACCGACCTTGACATAGATCGGCTTTTCCCACGCGGTGATTTCGCGCAGTTCGAGGATCTTGATCTCGAGATCGTCCGGGCCGGTCCAGTCCGGGTGCCGGCAGGCCGACCGCTGGTCGATGCCCTTGGGCAGGTTGCGCATCTCTGCCACGCGGTCCGAGATCTTCTGACCCAGCAGCATGCCGCCGCCGCCGGGCTTTGCACCCTGGCCGACCACGACTTCGATGGCGTCCGCCTTGCGCAGGTCATCCGGGTTCATGCCATAGCGCGAGGGCAGGTACTGATAGACCAGCTTGGTGGAATGGCCGCGTTCTTCGGGGGTCATGCCGCCGTCGCCGGTGGTGGTTGACGTGCCTGCCGCCGAGGCACCGCGACCCAGGGCCTCCTTGGCACGTCCGGAGAGAGCGCCAAAGGACATGCCGGCAATGGTGATCGGGATATCGAGTTCGATCGGCTTTTTTGCGAACCGGGTGCCGAGCGTCACCTTGGTGTCGCATTTTTCGCGATAGCCTTCGAGCGGATAGCGCGACACCGATGCGCCGAGAAACAGCAGGTCATCGAAATGCGGCACCCGGCGCTTGGCACCGCCGCCACGAATGTCATAGATGCCGGTTGCCGCCGCACGCCGGATCTCGGCATTGATCGGGTTCGAAAAGGTTGCCGACTGGATGGGCACCGTCTGTGGGGGACGCTTATCCTTGATGTCTTTCACGGTCTGGTCTCCCTCAATATGCGTTGTCGACTTTGAAATTGTAGAGCTGGCGCGCCGAACCATAGCGTTTGAACTCTTCCGGCTTGGCGTCGCTTCCGGCGCGTTCCAGCAGGTCGCGCAGGATGTCCAGATGCTCGGGGCGCATCTCTTTCTCGATGCAATCCGCACCGAGCGACTTGACCGATCCGCGCACGAACAGCCGGGCCTCGTAGATCGAGTCGCCAAGCGCGTCGCCCGCGTCGCCACAAACGACGAGGTTGCCGGATTGCGCCATGAAGGCGGACATATGGCCCACGTTGCCATGCACGACGATGTCGATACCCTTCATCGAGATGCCGCAGCGCGAAGAGGCGTTGCCCTTGATCACCAGCAATCCGCCATGACCGGTGGCACCGGCATATTGGCTGGCGTCACCTTCGATGACCACGGTGCCGGACATCATGTTCTCGGCAACACCGGGGCCGGCCGAGCCATGCACATGCACGGTGGCCTGCTTGTTCATGCCGGCGCAGTAATAGCCGGTCGAGCCCTTGACCTCGACTTCGATGGGGGCGTCGAGCCCGACGGCGATGGCGTGGCTGCCACGGGGGTTGACGATTTCCCAGGCGGTCTGGTTGGTGTCCGCCGTCTGGGCGTGCAGCGCGGCGTTCAACTCGCGCAGGCTGTTGGCCTGAAGATCATAGGTCTGCATTTATGCCGCCTTCTTGTTCGGGTTGCTGGCCTCGGCATGGGTCCAGAAATATACGGTCGCGGGCTCGGGTTCCCAGACACGGGCATTCTCGATACCCGGCAGGTTCACCAGCGCGCGGTATTCCGAACCGAAGGCCACGTATTGATCGGTTTCCGCCATGACAGCGGGCTTGCAGGCTATCGGGTCGCGCACCACGCCAAAGCCGTCCTTGGTGCCGACCACGAAGTTGAAGAATCCGTCAAGATCATCCAGCGACGCCTCCAGCGCTTCGCCCAGCGTCGCGCCATTCTGCATCTTCCACGTCAGATAGGCGGCACCGACCTCGGTGTCGTTCTGGGTTTCGATGTGGATGCCCTCGCGCTGCAGCTTGCGGCGCAGCGAGTTGTGGTTCGACAGCGAGCCGTTATGCACGAGGCACTGGTCGGAACCGGTGTTGAACGGGTGGGCGCCCAGGGTGGTTACCGCGCTTTCGGTCGCCATGCGGGTGTGGCCGATGCCGTGGGTGCCGGACATGGACGACAGGCCGAAACGGTCCGCCACGTCCTTGGGCAGTCCGACCTCCTTGTAGATCTCCAGCGTGTCACCAAAGGACATGATGCGCACGTCCGGTGCAATCTCGCGCAGGGCCGCGCGCGCCGCTTCCGCCTTGCCCGCCGGAACGGTCAGCACGGCGTGCGTGTCATTGCGGCTGAGGCTGACCTCGCCGTCAATCGCCGCGCCCAGCCTGTCGGCCAGCCCGTCAAAGGCGGTGTCGCCATCTTCGGCCTGCACGGTCAATTTCGAGGCCGCGCGATCTTCGTTTCCGTAGATGGCAATCCCGGCGCTGTCAGGGCCGCGATCGGTCATCGTGATCAACATATCGGTGAGCAGCGCGCCCAGTTGAGGCTCAAGCGCCTTGTCCTTCAGGAACAGTCCGACAATTCCGCACATTCTGGTCTCGCTCCATTTTCTTGATTCTTCCCGGTACGGGTGACGTGGTCAGACTAGCACCGGAATAGCGTTACTGCAACCAATATGAATATTATTTTCCTATGAGGCAAGTAGTGGCATGCCTGCTGCCGTCCGCGCCCTCGATGCTCGGGAGTGCACGACGCCTTTCTGAACATTTCAACGGTTCAGAGCCCGCATTCCTGTGCGCGTGATGGCTGCGGATGCGCGGATTAACCAGACCCGGTTTCTGCCGAAACCAAAGATGACACCCGCGGCAATCCCGGGCAATTCATATCCGTCACATGATCGTATGGGGTCAACATCCGTCAGGACGACGGCCGAGCCTTGGCGGCCATCCTGAACATCGGTCATTCGCGACACACCAGGGTTCAGAGTGATAGTCGAATGCGTCGTGGCGGCGTTGATGACCAGCAGAGGCGACCGGGGCCGCAGCCGGGAAATAAAGCAGCAGCGCAGCCCGGAATGCGCCCGTGATTCGGGCGGCGGCGACGCGTTGAAAAATCAGGCAAGTTTCCCATCATGAAAAAAATATGAACCAAGGGATTGATTTTTTCGCGGGATTGGGTCTCACTACCGGCAACCAGATACAGGAGAGGGAGACGCGTCGTGGCGATCATCTACAGAACGTCGGCGTTGGCACAGCGCCATGCAGAAATCGGTGGAGAGCTGGAAGACTGGAACGGCATGGGAACGGCCTGGTTCTACGACCAGTCGGACGAGCGCGCCAAGGCCGATTACGAAGCGGTGCGCACCAAGGCAGGCCTGATGGATGTGTCCGGCCTCAAGAAAATTCACCTGAGCGGGCCGCATGCGGCGGCGGTGATCGATCGCGCCACCACGCGCAATGTCGACAAGCTGATGCCCGGCCGCGCGGTCTATGGCGCGATGCTGGACGACCGCGGTCTGTTTATCGACGACTGCGTGATTTATCGTCTCTCGGTCAACAGCTGGTTGCTGGTGCATGGCACCGGGACCGGCCATGAGAGCCTCGCCATGGCAGCCTACGGCAAGAACGTCTCGATGATCTTCGACGACGATCTGCATGACATGTCTCTGCAAGGCCCGGTAGCGGTGGATTTCCTTGCCAAACATATCCCGGGCATCCGCGACCTTGCCTATTTCGGCATCATCCAGACCAAGCTGTTCGGCAAACCGGTGATGATTTCGCGCACGGGATACACCGGCGAACGCGGTTACGAGATCTTCTGTGAAGGGCGTCACGCCATCGAACTGTGGGATGCGATCCTCGAAGACGGAAAGGACATGGGTATCCGCCCGGTCCAGTTCTCGACCCTCGACCTGCTGCGCACGGAAAGCTACCTGCTGTTCTATCCCGGCGACAACTCCGAGACCTATCCTTTCGACAACGACCCCTGCGGCGACTCGCTGTGGGAGCTTGGGCTGGAATTCACCGTGTCGCCAGGCAAGAAAGGGTTCCGCGGAGCCGAGAACCACTATGCGCTGGAAGGCAAGGAGCGGTTCAAGATCTACGGTGTCAGGCTCGACGGCACCACCGCCGCCGACGAAGGAGCGGAACTGCTCAAGGATGGTGAAAAGGTCGGCGTGGTGACCTATGGCATGCGCTCCGATCTGTTCGATCATACGGTTGGCATCGCACGGATGCCGGTGGATTGCGCGGTTCCGGGCACCAAGATGACGGTGCGCAACGCGGACGGGACCGAAATTCCCTGCGTCGCCGAGGAAATGCCATTCTACGACAAGGACAAGAAGGTCCGCACCGCCAAGGGCTGACCCGACACTGCGAAAGGCGCGCGCCCCCGGGGCCGCGCCTTTTTGCCACCTAAAATCCGCAGGGAGAAACGGCAGCATGTCGAAATTCAAATTCCCCGAAAGCATTCGAAGCCGTCCGGTCTATGGCACGCTGGAGCCGCGTTCGGGCAAGGGCCACCTGATGATTGCCGACGCAGAGGGCGCCGAGGCACTGCTTGATCTTGCGGCGCAGGATGCCGAGTTGTTTCACGCCGCGCACATCATTTTCATACCCAAGGGCACCGGCGAGACCTTTGTCGAAAAACTCCGCTCCCGGCAGCCCGCGATCCTGCATGTCGCACCCAGCTACGAATCTTCGATCCCGCGTATCCGCCGGGTCCTGTCGGACGCGCATATGGGGCTTCAGGTCTATCTGGCGGGAACCGAGGGCCTGATGGGGCAGGCGCAGAACGAGGCGATGAACGCCGGCATTCCGCACACCGCGATCCAGACGGAACACCGCGGATCCGTGGCACGCCGGATGCAATGCGTTCACTGCAAGGGCATTACCGAGGATGTGATGACCGACCCGTTCGTCTGTTCGCATTGCGGTCTGAACCTGTTCGTGCGCGATCACTATTCGCGCAGGCTGGCAGCTTTTCAGGGTGTCCGCGTCGATGCCGAGGATCCCGGAAACGTGCCAGAACCCGTGGAGTTGTACAAATGACCGCCGCCCCCCAGAAAGCCAAAGCCGGAGCCGAGAAAATCGAGGTCGAGGTGAGCGCCGTGGTGCCACTGAACGACCTGGTGACCCGATTCGAATTCAAACGCCGGGACGGCGCGGCCTTTCCGCCCTTTTCCGCCGGTGCCCACACGGTTGTCGAGATGCAGGATGCCGGGCGCACCCGCCTGAACCCCTATTCGTTGATGTCCGACCCGGCGGATCAGTCGATCTATGCGAT
The DNA here is from genome assembly GCA_030431825.1 of Alphaproteobacteria bacterium. Taxonomy (GTDB): domain Bacteria; phylum Pseudomonadota; class Alphaproteobacteria; order Rhodobacterales; family Rhodobacteraceae; genus Sedimentitalea. The sequence goes on along the minus strand of JAUIIJ010000019.1, from coordinate 70,195 downwards.
CTCGGTGCGGCGCGATGACGAAGGTCGAGGCGGCTCGCTGTTCATGCACCGCAACGTCAAGGTCGGCGACGCGATGACGATCACCTATCCGGTGAACCTGTTTCCGCTCGACCTGCGTGGACGAAAGCATGTCTTTCTCGCGGGGGGTATCGGCATCACGCCCTTCATGGCGATGATCGCGCATCTTGAGCGGATGGGCGGGGCGTGGGAACTGCACTATGCGTGCCGCAGCAAGGCGCTCGGATCCTATGCCGACGAGCTGAGCTCGCGCCACCCGAACAAGGTGCATGTCTATTACGACGACCAGAAACAGGCGATCGCACTTGAGGATCTGCTGGACGGCCAGCCGCTGGGCACGCATGTCTATGTTTGTGGCCCGCAGGGCATGATCCGATGGGTGCACGAAACGGCGCAGACGCATGGCTGGCCGGACGAAAATGTGCATTCCGAGGAGTTCCTGGCGCCGCAGCCCGGCAAACCCTTCGAGGTACGCCTGTGCAAGTCGGACATGGTCATCCAGGTGGGTGAGCACGAAAGCCTGCTGGAGGCGATGGAGCGTTGCGGCGTGGATGCCCCGTTCCTGTGTCGTGGCGGGGCCTGCGGTCAATGCGAAACCGATGTGGTCGAAGCGGACGGGGAATTCATACACCGCGATCACTGGCTGGATGATGATGAACATGCCAGCGGCAAGAAAATAATGCCCTGCGTCAGCCGCTTTGTCGGCAAGGCGCTGGTTCTGGACCGATAGGGGAGGCAACGATGACGCTGCAATTCAACACGGAAACCTTCCGCGACGATTACTCGTTCCGCAACTCGGACCGGGCGATCAAGCGCTTTCCATTCCCGTTTCACGAAGACAGCTACATGTACTCGGTGAATATGGAGCAACACCGGGGCGGGCCTGCGGGGTCGGTCTTCGAAATGCGCTTCGATGTGGATGAACATTATGTCTCGGAGATGCAGGACCGGGCGCTGGTCCTGGCCGAGGATCCGCTGCGCTGCCAGTCCCTGCCACATATGACGCTGGCAGGTTGGGATACGCTGGAACTGATCATGGTCAGCAAGTCCGAGGATTATCCGGACCTGTTTGAACTACACCGCGACGGCGATCGCTGGCGCTGGATCAACAAGCCGATGGGGATCGACCACAGCTTTACCTTCCTCGACGAGACCACGCTGCCCTGCGGGCCGCTGGAATACATCACGCGTCAGGCGCAGGGCGATTTCGCGGTGCTCGATCAGCGGGGCGAGATGCTCTATATGGACGCGGGCATGGTCACCACCCAGGCGGACTGGTCGCTCGACTTCGACATCGGCATGGACTTTTTCGAATGGCACGCCCCGGTGCCGCTGGCGCATGAAATGGGCATTTTCAAACGGGCGCTCAAGTTTCTTCTGAACATTCAGCAGGGGGCCCCGGCGCGGCGGCTGAACTGGACCATGACGGTCAATCCGCTGCTGGATACCAGCCCCGAGAACTATCACAAATGGGGTGTCCAGAAGACCACGCTGACCCCCGAGAATATCGGAGCGAAACAACATCTGCGCGTGGAGTTGCAGACCTTCTATCGCCTGCCACGTTCGAACGCGCTCTTGTTCCCGATCCGCTGCTACCTGATCGCGTTCCAGGATCTCGTGTCGATCCCGAAATGGGGCCGCCGCCTGCACCGGGTCGTGCGCGATCTGCCCGACGAGCTGGCGACCTACAAGGGGTTCATCGACAACCGCCCGAAAATGCTGGAGTATCTCGGCCGCTTTGACGACGGATTGCCAACGTCTCCGGGTGTCTGGCCGGATCTGGATACGGAGCCGCCCTTGCAGAGATGACCCGGCTGCTCCTGGATCGGTTTCGGAGGCTTTATCGTTTGAACGGCATCTGAACGATCCTTTCGTACATGGTTGCGGAAGACATCGGATGATTGTGCCCGCAGACCTGTACACCCGGCGCCGGGTCTTGGTGTTGTTGTGCGAACCATGACCCGGACCGCAACGAGAAGGCGGTCACGAACGGCCGAACACGGACAGGAGAGAGAAAAAAATGCCAGTAGATGTTTCCGCGCCGGCCGGGCCGGTTGACACGCAGGGCTTGCACCGCGCGATCCGATGGCCCCAGGCCTTCTGGCTCGCAAGCGGGGTGCCCGCACTCGTGCTGTTTTCCATCGGCGGCATCGCCGCCACGATCGGAAACCCGTCATGGGTGATCTGGATCATTTCAGTGAGCTTCGGCTTCCTGCAAGCCTTCGTTTATGCCGAGATCGCGGGACTCTTCCCGTCCAAGAGTGGTGGCGCATCGGTTTATGGCGCTGCGGCCTGGGTGCGCTACAGTCGCCTTCTGGCACCGCTTTCTGTGTGGTGTAACTGGCTGGCCTGGACGCCGGTGCTAGCGATTGGCGGCGGCCTTGCCGCAGGCTATATCCTAAACGTGTTCTTTGAGCCGGAGTCGGCGATCCGCAGCTGGCAAATCACGCTGGTCAACCTAGACGGCCTGAAATCCGGCCTCAGTCTCAGGATCGACGCCACCTTCGTTCTGGGAGCCGCTCTCTTGTTGCTGGTCTTTGCGGTTCAACACGGCGGGGTTCAGCGCGCCGCCAAGTTTCAGACCATCATCGGACTTGCAGTGGTCGTGCCGCTGCTGATTGTCGGTATCGTCCCGCTCGTTACAGGCGATGTACTTGCCGAGAACCTGACGCCGCTCAGACCTCTGGCCTTCGACGATGCCGGTAACGTGACCGAAGGCGTCTGGAACATTCCGGGCTGGACCTTGTTCCTGGGCGGTCTCTTTATTGCCGCCTGGTCGGCCTATGCCTTCGAAACGGCGATCTGCTACACGTCCGAATTCAAGAACCCGGCCTATGACACGCCCCGCGCGATCCTGTTCGCGGGCTTGCTCTGTATTGTGGTCTACACGCTGGTGCCACTGTCATTCCAGGGTGTGCTCGGTGTCGAGGGTATGTTGCAGGAGGGCATCGTCGACGGTTCGGCCGTGGCCGGTGCCATGGCGGGCATGGTTGGCGGCGGATCGCTGGTCTTCTCGCTGATGGTGATCATGCTGATCCTGGCGCTGCTGCTCGCGGTCATGACTTCGATGGCAGGCTCGTCGCGCACGCTCTATCAGGGGTCGGTCGACGGCTGGCTGCCGCGCTACCTGGGTGGGGTCAACAGCCACGGTGCGCCGACGTCCGCGATGTGGACCGACCTTGGCTTCAACCTGATCCTGCTGATGATGTCGGATTACCTTTTCGTGCTGGCGGTGTCGAACTGCTGTTACCTGATCTTCAACTTCCTGAACCTCAACGCAGGCTGGATCCACCGGATCGACAGCGCCGACACACCGCGCCCATGGCGCTGCCCGACGCCGCTGATGGCGATCGGTGTCGGCCTGAGCTTCGTTAACGCGATGCTACTGGGTGCCGGGGCCAACGTCTGGGGCGAAGGCACATTGATGTCGGGCATTATTGCCGCGGCACTGATCCTGCCGGTCTTTGCTTTCCGGCATTACGTTCAGGACAAGGGCCAGTTTCCAAAGGCAATGCTGGAAGACTTGCACGTGACATCACGTGATCTGAAGGTGCGCAAGGCGGGGATGAAACCCTATCTGGCTCTGGCCGCAGGCGTTGCAATCGCCTTTGCCGCAAACACTATTTTCCAGCTCTGATCATCGGGCTCAAGGCAAGGAATACCCTCCACGCCTCCACACCACCAAGAGGAGGAGGCGCGGGGGGGGGGTGCATTCCGGGTTCCCGGGTCAGGGACCAGCGAATGAAATGTCTGGCGGAAGGGGCCGTGACGCAGCACGCTCAGGTCTTCTGCGGATAGCAGATGATCGAAAGGTAGCGGGCGGGCAGCTCGGTCAGCACCTCGGGCCCATGCGGGGCGTCGGCATCGAAAAACAGCGTGTCTCCGGGTTCGAGCGGATAGTGTTGCTTGCCGTGCAGGTAGCCGACCTTGCCTTCCAGCATGTAGAGCATCTCGATCCCGTCATGCTGGAAGGTTTTGAACGTGTCGGATTCGCTGTTCAGCGTGATCAGGTACGGTTCGACGATCACACCGCTGGAGTTCGCGCCGATATGGCCCAGGAGGTTGTATTGATGTCCCGCGCGGGTTCCCGCGCGTTCGATTTCCAGACCTTCGCCGGCCTTGGTATGCACTGCTTCGCGGCGTTCTTCGAAGCCCTTGAAAAAGGAGGTGATCGGCACTGAAAGCGCGTTGGCCAGGGCCTGCAACGTGGTCAGGGAAGGCGAGGTGTTACCGTTCTCGATCTTGGATAGCATCCCGATCGAGAGGTCGGTCAGCCGCGACAATTCCGCAACGGTGATTCCCTGTTGCTTGCGATAGGCGCGCACTTCACGGCCGATGGCGACTTCAAGTACTTTCTCACGTTCGTCGCGCAGACTGTGAGGGTCCTGAACAAGCTTGGTCATGGTCTTGGATGTTTCAGCGTTCATGCAGGCTGGCCCTCTGTATTCTAGTCACTTCGCGCGGCAAATTCTACCGACCACGAGTCTAGCTGATATTCACTGCATTGCAAAAAAGTTTTCCTGTCATTAAAAATTGGTCTGATTGGTCAGAGATTGGATCCCATGCCTAAGACAATCGGCTTTCTGCTCTTCCCCGGATTCCCGATGGCTTGCCTGACGTCGGTCATCGAGCCCCTGCGCGCCGCGAACGAGATTTCCGGGCAGACCGCCTTTGAATGGATGCTGATCGCCGAGAGCGCCGGGCCGGTGCTGTCGAGCGCGAACATTCCGTTCGAGCCCGGCCGCACGCTGGATACGGTCGAACAGATGGATTACCTGTTGCTGCTGTCTGCGCCGTCGGGCCGCTTTGCAAATGCCCGCAGCGCCGCGCATCTGCGCCGCCTGTCGCGTCACGGATCAACCACCCTCGGTGCGATCAGCGGCGGGGTATTCCCGCTGGTGCGGAGTGCGGCCGTACCGGGCGAACGGTTGTCGGTTCACTGGTGCTACGAGGCCGCTTTTGCTGTCGAGTTTCCCAAGATCGCCTATAGCGACGAGGTGATCGAGGTATCGCGGCGCTGTGTGACGGCATCCGGCGCGGCGGCAGCGTTTGATCTGGCGCTGACCTTCATCGATTCCGCCCTTGGCGGTGATGTGGCAACCGAGGTGGCGTGCTGGTTCCAGCATCCGATGATGCGCAAGATCGGCGTCAAGCAATCGGTGCCGGTCCATCTTCAGAGCGGTATCGAGGATGATCTCTCGCCGGTGGTCGCGCAGGCCATAGAGATCTTTACACAGGACCTGTCGCTGCCGCTCGCCGTGGGCGAGGTGGCGGACAGGCTCGAGATTTCGCCGCGCCACCTCGAGCGGTCCTTCAAACAGGCGACGGGGCAGAACCCGACCACCTATTTTCGCTGGCTTCGGATGCAGGCGGCGCGCCAGATCGTGATGTACACCAATGACGCGGTGGCGGATGTAGCGGCGGCGGTGGGCTATGCAAGCGCCAAGAATTTCACCCGCCACTATCGCGCCGAATACGGGCTGAGCCCGCAGGAGGATCGCAAGCGGATCAACCTCTACAGAACCGAGGGCAACCGTCCGGTGCCCTCGGTGTAACCCGGATCAGAACACCGATCTGCAGGCCGCGAGCAGCGCGTGGTGCAGCGATCCCGCCGAACTGCGCGGGCCGATCACCGACAGGTGCTGCGGATCGCGGCAGACCACGAAACAGCCCAGGTGATCGATGGTCGTGCGCTGCACCTCGCCGCCCTGCCATTGCCCGACATCCGCTGCGCAGAGGCGCTCCATCACGCGGGGCAGGGCGTCTCCGGTCAGGTCAAACCGGCACCAGGCATCGGTCTGTTCGGTGACGCTCGCCTTGGCGCCCAACTCTTCGGACAAGCGGCGCGCGAGATCCTCGTGGCTGTCGATGGGAGCCTCGACCATCCATTGATCGGGGCCGGTCCAGAGTGCGGAGAGCGTACCGCCCCCGTGCCGCGACGGGGCAGGGGCGGCCGCGCCCAGCAGATCGGACAACGCCTCGCGGGTTGCCTCTTCGGCGCCGAGCCGCGCGGCAACGGACGCAAGCGCGACGGACACGATTTCGGTCAGGGTGACAGGGCCGATTTTATCGACACGGGGCGCGTGGGCACCGAGCGGTGTCAGGGGTTTCAGATCATGCACGGAGACGTTCCCCCTCTGGGTCGACGAAATGGGCGCTGACCACTTCGACGTCATGATCGACGCCGGTCAGCGGACTGACGAGGCGCACGACCTCGCCCAGGCGCGTGTCGCCGGATTTCAGATAACCGATGCCGATATGGCAGCCGAGATTCGGTGAATAACAGGCCGAGGTGACATAGCCCTGGTCATGCGCGGCATCGACTGGCGATCCCTTGGTCATCAGGTGGGCGCCGGCGGGAACCCTATTGTCCTTGTTCACCGGTTTGAACCCGACCAGCTTGAGCGCATCTTCCTCGTTCAGGCCGGGGCGCTCGGAGAGCGTCGAGCCGATGGAGTCCTTTTTCTTGGACACCATGCGTCCCATGCCAAGGTTGTTGGCGGTGGTGGTGCCGTTCAGCTCGTTGCCGGCCGCGTGCCCCTTTTCGATCCGCATGACGCTGAGCGCCTCGGTGCCGTAGGGGGTCACGTCGAATTCCTTGCCCTCGTCCATCAACCGTCGCATCAGCGCATCGCCGTAACGCGACGGCACCGCGATTTCGAACGCCAGTTCACCGGAGAACGAGATCCGGAACAGCCGTGCCCGCAACCCGCCACATACCGTGATCTCGCCGCAGGCCATGAAGGGAAAGCCTTCGTTCGAGATGTCGAATTCCGGATCCACGATCTTTTGCAGCAGTTTGCGTGAATTCGGACCGGCGACGGCATATTGCGCCCACGCCTCGGTCGTCGAGATCAACTGCACATCCATGTCCGGAAACAGAACCTGTCGCACGAATTCCATGTGACGATAGACCGGCACCGCGTTGGCGGTGGTGGTGGTGACCACGAAATGATCTTCGGCCAATCGCGCGGCGGTGCCGTCGTCCATGGCGATCCCGTCCTCGCGCAGCATCAGGCCATAGCGTGTCTTGCCCACCGCCAGCTTGGCGAACCCGTTGGCGTAGACCTTGTTGAGAAACGCTGCCGCGTCGCTGCCCTGTACGTCGATCTTGCCCAGCGTGGTGCAATCGCAGACACCCACGGATTTGCGGGTTTGCAGCACCTCTCGGTCGACGCTTTCGCGCCAATGGGTTTCGCCGGGTTTCGGGAACCATTGCGCCCGCAGCCACATGCCGACCTCGACAAACACCGCGCCCTGCTCCTCGGCCCAGTAGTGGCTGGGTGTCTTGCGCACCGGACGGAAGTCAGCGTCGCGCGAGCGTCCCGCCAGCACACCCATCGCGGTGGGCGTATAGGGCGGGCGGAACATGGTGGTGCCGACCTCGGGGATCTGCTTGCCCGCGACCTCGGCCATGATGGCGAGGCCGGCAATGTTCGAAGTCTTGCCCTGGTCGGTGGCCATGCCCAGGGTGGTATATCGCTTGAGATGCTCGACCGAGACAAAGTTCTCCTGATGCGCCAGCTTCACATCCTTGGCGGTGACATCATTCTGTTGATCGACCCATGCCCGCCTGGCGCCCTTGACGTGCCAGAAAGGTACGATCCGCACCGGTGCATCCTCGGCCTGTGGCAGGTCGGGGGCAGCGGCGTTGATGCCGAGATCGTTCAATGCCTGCGTGGCAGCGGTCTGGCCCGAGCTCAGAGCGCCATGTGTGCTGAAGACGCCATTGGCCGCGCCTGCCGGGATCAGTCCGGTGGGCATGGTGCCGCCGGGCACGAACGCGGCGAGCGCCTCGTCCCATTGCGGGCGGCCGCGCTGGTGGCAAGTCATGTGCACGTTCGGGTTCCACCCCCCGGACACGCCGAGCCCGTCAACCAGCAGGGTCCGGGTTTCGCCATTCGACTGCATGACATCGACCTGCTTGAGGCCGAGCCGCCCGGCGGTGTCGATGACATGGGCACCGGACAGGATCTGGTAATCCGGGGTCACCCCCGCATCGGGGCGGGTGTCGATCACCGTGACCTTGACACCCTTGGCGTGCAGGTCCGTCGCGGTGCGGTGCCCGTCGTCATTGTTTGTAAAGATCGCCACCGACTGGCCCGGCGTGACGGCCCACCGGTTGGCATAGCTGCGCATGGCCGAGGCCAGCATGATACCGGGCCGGTCATTGTTTTCGAACACGATGGGCCGTTCGGTCGCACCGGCGGCAAGGATTGCGCGTCTGGAGTAGATCCGCCAGAGGACCTGGCGCGGCTTGCCGGGGGCCGGCTGCGCCAGGTGATCGCTGACCCGTTCGACCATGCCGTAAATGCCGTGATCGAAGGCACCGATCACGGTGCTGCGCGCCATCACGCGTACATTTGGCATGGCCCGAAGTCGTGCAACGGTTTCGGCGGCCCAGCCTGCTCCGGTCTGATCGGCGAGCAATCCGGTCTCGGCATTCAGCCGGCCGCCCAGCAGGAAATCTTCATCGGCCAGGATGACACGCGCACCGGATTCGCCCGCCGTCAGGGCGGCAGCAAGACCGGCAGGTCCGGCCCCGATGATCAGCAGATCGCAATGCAGGAAACCCTTGTCATAGCAATCGGGATCCGGGTCATGAGACAGCGAGCCAAGCCCGGCGGCCTTGCGGATCATCGGCTCGTAGAGCTTTTCCCAGAACGCCTTGGGCCACATGAAGGTCTTGTAATAGAACCCGGCGGCGAAAAAGGGTGACAGCATATCGTTGACGGCCAGTGCGTCCCACTTGAGCGATGGCCAGCGGTTCTGCGATGTCGCGGTCAGCCCGTCGAACAACTCGGCCGTGGTGGCGCGTGTGTTCGGTTCCTTGCGCGCTCCGTCGCGCAGTTCGACAATGGCGTTGGGTTCTTCGGACCCGGCGGTCATGGGGCCGCGCGGGCGGTGATATTTGAAGCTGCGCCCCATCAGCCGCACGCCATTTGCCAACAGCGCCGACGCGAGAGTATCGCCTTCAAAGCCACTGTAGCGCTTGCCGTCGAAGGTAAAGGACATCGGTTTGCTTCGGTCGATCAGACCGCCGCTCAGTCGGGTCTTGCCGGTCATTTCGAGCGCCCCTCGGCCCGCGCGACATCGCGCGCCAGCTCTACCTTGGTGATTTCATGTGTGGTGGTGTCGCGGGTCACGACCAGCCAGGAGCGGTCGCCCTGTTCGTGGAACCACAATTCGCGGTGCAACCCGGCAGGGTTGTCGCGCAGATAGCCATAGTCGATGAATTGCGCGACCGCATCGTCCGCCTGCCAGTCCGGGCGCCGGATCAGCGACGCATCGCCCTTGTAGACAAACTCGCCGGCATCGCGCGGGCCGAGAATGGGGTGATTGATCAGCATGTCCTGTCCTCGCTCAGTGCAGGTTGGGCTGGTTGCCCATGCCTTTTTCGTCGATCATGTGCCCGGTTGCGAAACGGTCGAAACGATAGGCTGTTGCGGTCTTGTGCGGCGTGTCGGTGGCCAGCAGATGCGCATAGGCAAATCCCGAGGCCGGGGTTGCCTTGAACCCGCCATAGCACCAGCCGCCGTTGAAATAGAGCCCGTCCACATGGGTCCGGTCGATGATCGGCGAGCCATCCATCGACATGTCCATGATGCCACCCCACATGCGCAGAAGGCGCGCGCGCCCAAGGTTGGGGAAAATCGCCATGCCGCCTTCGCAGACATCTTCGACCACCGGCAGATTGCCCCGTTGGGCGTAAGAATTGTAACCGTCTATATCGCCGCCAAAGACCAGTCCGCCCTTGTCGGACTGGCTGCAATAGAAGTGGCCCGCGCCGAAGGTAATCACCCCGGGGAGAAGAGGTTTCAGACCTTCGGACACGAACGCTTGCAGGACATGGCTCTCGATCGGCAGCCGCATGCCCGCTTTCTCCATCAGCCGCGAGGAAGACCCGGCGACACAGGCCGCGACCTTCTTTGCGCCGATGAAGCCACGCGAAGTCTCGACACCGGTACAGGCGCCATTCTCGATCCGGAAACCGGTGACTTCGCAGTTCTGGATGATATCGACGCCGTGCCTGTCCGCGGCGCGGGCATACCCCCAGGCAACCGCGTCATGGCGCACGGTGCCGCCGCGATGCTGCGCCAACCCGCCCTTGATCGGGAAACGGGCGTTGTTGACGTTCAGGAAAGGATAGCGCGCCACGATCTGTTCGGTGCTGAGCAACTCCGCACCGGCGCCGTTCAGGATCATCGCGTTGCCGCGCCGGATAAAGGCGTCGCGTTGCGCATCCGAGTGGATCAGGTTCAGAATGCCACGCTGGCTGACCATCGCGTTATAGTTCAGTTCCTGTTCGAGGTTTTCCCAGAGTTGAAGCGAGAATTCGTAAAACGGCTCATTGCCGTCGAGCAGGTAGTTCGAGCGGATGATCGTGGTGTTGCGCCCGACGTTGCCGCCACCGATCCAGCCCTTTTCAACCACCGCGATGCGCGCCTGCTTGAATTCCTTTGCGAGATAATAGGCCGTCGCCAATCCGTGCCCGCCGCCGCCGATGATGACATAGTCATACTGCGCCTTGGGCGTGGCGTCGCGCCAGGCCGGACCCCAACCGCGATGACCGGTCAGCGCCTCCTTGATGACCTTGAACCCTGAGTAGTGCATAGATTCGGACTCCTTTTCCCCATATTCCGCCAGAACCAGCGCAGAGTCGCTGTCACATTCAGACAGGAATGGGTCAGGATCGGACATGACGCGATTTTTTGCGGCGGCAAATAACCCAAGATGAAGAAAGCCCGCGGCCAGGGCCGCAGGCATCCGAATGATATTTTCGCCAGGGTCATCCCACGGTCGGCCGCTGGCGGCACCTGTATCCCGCCGCCGCGCACGCCGCCGCGGGATACGTTGCTCAGTTGGCCAGGTAGGCCGCCATGCTGTCGTCCAGCGCGTCTTTCCACGGGGTGTGGTGCACCGGCGCCATGGTTCCGGTCATCACCGATTTGTAGCGGTTGTTGCGGAAGCCCATGATGTCTTCGGCCTTGTGCTTTTTCCATTCGTAGAACGCGTGGCAGGCACCGTCGATGTCAAAGCTGGGATAATCGGTCTCGGCAACCAGTTCCTCGATATAATCGGCTTGGTAACGGATCGCATACTTCACGTCGTCGCTGGCTTCTTCGCGCTCTTCGCGCTCCTTGACGTCCGCCAGCATTTCCTCGCGCGAGATCCCGGAAATGTCGATCTTGCCCATGATAGCGTCACGCACCCACCATGCCTGCGCGTCGAACATGTTGAAGGTAAACCACTGGTCCTGCATGCCCAGATAGAACAGCTTGGGATTGTTCACGAAGACGACGCCCTTGTAGAGATCGGCGGTGGCCAGCCGGTTTGTGGTTTTCAGGCGCAGGTCATCGGGCAGGAAGTTGAAGAAATGCTTGTAGCCGGTGCACAGGATGATGGCGTCAACGTCTTTGGTGGTGCCGTCAGCGAAATACACGGTGTTGCCGCTGACCTTCTGCATGGCGGGCTTTTCTTCCCAGTTGTCGGGCCAGTTGAAGCCCATGGGCGCGCTGCGATAGCTGGAGGTGATCGACTTGGCTCCGTATTTCCAGCATTGCGAACCGATGTCTTCCGCCGAGTAGGAGGCACCGACAACGAGGATGTCCTTGCCGGCGAACTCCCGGGCATCGCGGAAGTCATGCGCATGCACCAGTCGGCCGTTAAAGCTCTCGAAGCCTTCGTAATAGGGTACATTCGGCGTGGAGAAATGCCCGGAGGCGCAGATCACGTGATCGAACTCTTCGGAATAGACATGATCGGTGTTGTGATCGTGCACCGTCACCGTGAACTTGCCTGAATCCGCGTCATAGGTGACCCAGCGGACAGCGGTGTTGAAGCGGATGAGGTCGCGAACGCCGGCCTTGAGGACCCGGCCTTCGATGTAATCGAACAGAACGGCGCGCGGCGGGTAAGACGCGATCTGTTTGCCGAAGTGCTCCTCAAAGGAATAGTCGGCGAACTCCAGACCCTCCTTGGGGCCGTTCGACCACAGGTAGCGATACATCGAGCAATGCACCGGCTCGCCGTTTTCATCCAGTCCGGTGCGCCACGTGTAGTTCCAGAGCCCACCCCAGTTGTCCTGCTTTTCGAAGCAGACGATTTCGGGGATTTCCTCTCCCTTTTCCGCCGCCGACTGGAATGCGCGAAGCTGTGCCAGGCCGGATGGTCCCGCACCGATGATCGCTATCCGTTTCTGTGTCATGTCTCTCTCCCGTGCTGAGCGTGCGTGAATTGGTACTATTGGTTGAACCAAATCTCGCCGCTGTGGTCCCTTTGTGTCAATGATTTTTTCACATCAGGTAATTTATTTCTCTTAGGGTAAAGTATATGCCCGCTTGAATTTGGGCTGGCCAATGGTAGAAATTGGTATGCTAGGTTCAAGTTTTGCCCATAACATCGCTGTTTCGTCGCTCTTTCCCAATGACCGGGTGGGCATGGACGAACCTGTCAGCATCGGATTTCTCGCACCGCTGACCGGCCCGGTAAGCTCCTGGGGGTTGCCGGGTCTGAACGGCTGCCAGCTCTGGGCCGAATGGCTGAACCGCGCCGGGGGTATCCTGATCGGGGGCCGGCGCTATCCGCTGCGAATCGTGTCCTATGACTGTGGCTATGACCCGGAACGCGCCATGGAGGGCGCGCGCCATCTGGTCCTGACCGAACAGGTGCGTTTGCTGATGATGCTGGGAGGCGATACCTTTACGCCGCTCAGACAGTTCCTGACGCAGAACCGCGTTCTGACCTCGACCCTGCTGCCGAGCGATCTGTCGCCGGACACACGCTACCTGATCGCGCCGTCCGAAGTGCACCCGGTGTTCAACGTCACCGGAGTCGAATGGCTGGCAGAGAATGAACCGCAACGGCGTCGCGTTGCCATGTGCAGCCAGAAGGACGCATTGGGGTTGCCGTCGACGGCAACCTATCGCGCCGCTTTCGAGGCCGCGAACCTGCCCGTGGTCAAGGACATCCTGTACGATCCGCAACAAACCGATGTCGCCGCCATCGTCGATCCCATGCTGGCCGAGCGCCCGGATGTGCTCTGCTGGTGCACCAGTTATACGCCAATGGTGCACGCGATGACCGAATACGCCTATTCGGCGGGCTTCAGCGGCCGCATTCTGTCGTGCACGATGGATCATTACCAGCGCGTCGTCGCGCGGACATCGCAGGATTTCATGGAAGGTACGCTTTTCCAGTTCCCCGACTTCGATGATCCCAAGCTGGCGCGCAAGGCGTTCTTCTTCAATCGGCCCAGTGAATTCTTCAAGGAGTACAACGCGCGGTATCCGGGAAGCTGGAGCGCCGTGAGCTGGGAATTTGTCGCGATCCTCGAAATCTGGCACGCGGCGGTCGAAAAGGTCGCCTCTGTCTCGCCGGTTTCGGTGCTGACCACGATGAAGCAGATGGAGCCGGTCACGCATGCCTTTGGCCCGGCGCGGTGGTGGGGCGAGCAGATGTTCGGCATCAACAATGCGCTGATCGGCGATTGGCCCGTGGTCCGGATCGAAGAGGGCAGGGCCCGGATCGCCGAGTTCCGCTCGGTTCCGGACTGGCTGGATCGGCACGAGCCGCGCCTGCGCGATCATATGAAACAGCTGGGCCAGCTCTGGCAGCAGCGCATAGAAACCGGTGCATCACCAGCCAGCCTATTGGCCCGCGACGCGATGAGCTGATCGTCCAGGGCTATGTGTCGTGCAGGAACAGACGTTGTTCCTCGACCAGATGAAGCTTGGTGATTTCCACCGCCGCCTCGACATCGCGGGTCGCGATTGCGTTAAAAAGCGAATTGAACCGCACCTGATAACTCTGGATCCGGTCCGGCGTCAGGTGCTTGCGCATCAGTGCGGTGCGGAAACTCTGGCGGCAGACCTCGATCGTCAGGTCGTAACACGCTTCGAGCAACGGATTGCGCGTGGCATGCGCGATCGAGCGATAGAACGCCTCTTCGCAGCGGATGAATTCATTCAGATCCGTGCGCACGGCCTCGATCTGCGCCACCACCTGCGCCAACTCTTCCAGATCGCGCGGGGTCATGTTCATCACCGCCAGCCGTGTCATCTCGGGTTCGATGATCGACCGGACGATCAGGTGATCCAGCGGGCTGGTGCGTTCCCCGACCGAGCCGGGCAGTGGTGCCTCGGTGCGATAGGATTCAAAGGTGACAAAGCTGCCGCTGCCCTGTCTTCGTCTTACCATGTCACGACTCTCCAGCACGTCCAGGGCTTCGCGCACGGTATTGCGTGACACGCCGAGTTCGGCGGCAAGGGCCCGCTCGCTCGGCAATCGCGAATCCGGCGGGTATTCTCCCGACTGGATGCGAACCAGCAACTTGTCCACCACGATGCGGACCGTCTTTCCGACGCTCTGATCGTTGGAGAAAGCGGTATTTCTGTTTTGATTCATACGTGTTTCCGTCGCGGCGGTGATGGCACTGGCCTGTGCCATCGTAGAACATCGACCCGACGGGCGACAAGCGGCGTTGGATATAAAACGTACCAATCTGCGCGATGGTGCGGTGAATTCCGGTGATGCGGGAACAGTCCATGTGCCAACTTTCAAAGAATGGCCAGAACCCGGAAAATCCAGGAGAAATGCGCTCAACCAGACCCTGGACGGTCGCAGGCGGCAAACCGGGTCCCGCCTTGACAGGTGTTCACAAATGCAAAAGGCCCCGGTTCATTGCCGGGGCCTTGGGGATTTTACGGGTTGCCTATAGCATTTAGCGATAAACCTGAATCACCTGACGCTGACTGAAATCAGATATTTCAACGCGTTAGATGATGCGAGATGTTTCAAGTCAATCGCGGAACGCTTTAGCTGCGCGCGACGGCGTCGGCCGACGGAGGCACCCCGGCGGCGCTGCCCGAGCGTGCGGCCGTGCGCGGGTTCGGTACATTGTCCGCGTGGGTGATCACGTCAGGCTCAAGCTCCCAGTAGAGCATATCCAGGCCGTCGATCTGATCGTCCTCGTCAACCCTGAGACCAACCGTTGCCTTGAGGATCACCGACAGGATCAGGGCGGTGACGACACCAGCGCCGACACAGACGACAATGCCCACCAATTGCATCAGCAGCGAGATCTCGCCGTGCTGAAAGGCATAGGCGCCTTCCTCGATCCCAAGGTATCCACCCCGCGGCGTGCCGGCCTTGAAGATGCCGAGAAAGACCATGCCCAGCGTCCCGGCCCCAAGAAAGAGCGGGAACAGCTTGTGTTCGTCGATTCCGCGTTTCAGGGTGAATTCATACACCGCATAGGCCGCCAGCGGCGCGATGAGGCCAAGGATCAGGGCCTGCCACGGCAGGTAGACGTCAAATCCGGACGCGCCGGCCACATAACCGGCGAGCGGACCCAGCAGCGTGTAGGCATAGTTCTTGGAATAATACGCCAGGATCATCCCGGTGATCGCGCCACCTGCCCAGACGAGGGCATAGTTGTTGAGTGCGACGCCGACACTGGTTTCCGCCATGGTCACGCTGACCGCCATCGCTTCGGGGTCAAAGAAGAACAGGCAGGACAGGATGACCGTCGGCAAACCGGCAAAGATCAGCAGCAGACCCGGAGCGCAGAGCCCGATGCTCGGCGCGAGATAGGCCGAGACGCGCGGATGCGGTTCCATCATGCCCGGACGCGCGCCCAGCATCGGCGCAAAGACCAGGATCATCCCTGCCGGGAACATGTAGACAAAGCCCACGCCAAAGAAGTCGTGGAAACCCATATTGGTCAGCGGTCCGACCGACCCCCAGGTCGCGAGGCTCAGGGCCGACGACACCACGGTCGCCACCACGCAGGTAATGTAATACGCGGCGGGTTTCATCCGTTCCGCAACCGAAAAGTGCAGCAGGATATTGATGATTCCGGCAAAGACAGCCAGGAAAAAGACGAAAATCTGAAAGGTGTTGAGGCCGGGGAACAGCGCCGGATCAACGCGGTGCGCAAGGCTGTTGGTCATCGCGCCGCCAATCCACCAGTCCTTGATCGAATCCATCAGGGTGCCGTCAACCATGATGTAATATTGCGCGGCCCAGAAGCCGAAGCCGATGACGTAGTAGGTAGCGAACCCCAGGAAAAACCCCAGCGTCTTTTCGATGGTGGAATTGAACAGGCTCTTGCGACGTGCGGTACCGGCGTCAATCATCAGAAGCCCGACCACGACGAGGATCGCGCCCACTGTGCCCGATGCATATAGCAGGTTTTGCACAAGTGAGTTGAGCGTCACCTGTTCCGCATAGATGTTACTTATGTCCAGTGACATATTTTGTCTTCCCTCTTGGTTTGTTCTAACGCCGGGTTTCCCCCGGACGCCGTTGGCGGACTCAGGGTCGTCCCTCGGAAGACCAATGCCCGCGCCGCATGGACCAATTCAGACGGATTGGTCGAACGACCTTTTCTATGATGCAGGGAAAATGCCAATTTTCCAAAGCATTTTCTTCTCAACAGGAAAATTTTTTTAACTAAGGGATTTCGTCGAGATCGTTTTCTTGCCCGGCGCGACTGCGCTGTTCCGTATTATCGGCGGGTTTTCAGTGTCTTGCGCTAACGTGCCTATCCCGGAGGCAATCAGCGGCACGCAGAGCCCGGGCGTGCCTGACCAGGGCGCGCAATTGGACTCATCCGCTGTGACATTCCGCCCAAGCGCTGGTTCCGGTCGAAAACCCATGCCCGTCTGCACGGAATCCGGAACGCAGGCGCCCGCCGGTTCGTTGCGCCCCGGCATCGTGACTGCGGCCGCCCGAAACCGATATCCGCTCGGGCCACGTGGTCGATGGGTCAGGTCGGTGTAGACAGGTCCACGCGCGCCATGCTGCGCAGGGTCAGCAGGGCCAGAACGAGGGAGGCCAGTGCACAGAACGCGATGGCTCCGACCATCGGGATTGCCGTTCCATCAAAAAACCCTCCGCTCAGAACGACGATCAACCCGCCCGTCACCATCTGCAATGTGCCGCCCAGCGAAGACGCCAGCCCGGCAATTTCACCATGCGGATCCAGTGCCATGACCATCGTCGTGGGGATGATCAGGCCAAGGCAGGCATTGGCCGCAAACAGACCCGTCATGACAATTCCAAGACCGACGAAACCGAGTGACAGCACTGCGAAAAGCAGCGCGGCAGACAGGGCGAAACCGATTGACGCCCATCGAATGACGGTGAGCGCACCCCAGCGTTCTCCAAGTGGCGCGGCGGCCTGCGATGCCGCGAAGAACCCGATCGCGTTGACCGCGAAGGCAAGGCTGAACTGGGTCGGGCCGAGACCGAACTGTTCTGTATACACGAAAGAGGCACTGGCAATGAAGACCATGAAGCTGGCAAAGCCGCAGGCCCCGACAAAGGTCAGCCCCATGAACACCGGATCGCGCAGCAATATTCCGGCACCCTTCACAAGGTTGCGCAGGTTGATCGGTATGCGGTTTTCCGGGGCCAGGGTTTCCGGCAGCACGGTTGCCGTCAGCAGAAGGCTGATCAGCGCGGCACAGGCGAGCGCCCAGAAGATAAGCCGCCAGTCTCCCAACATGATCAGCGCGCTGCCGGCGAGAGGGGCCAGCATCGGCGAGACCGAGATGACCAGCATGACCATCGCCATCAAGCGCGTCGCGTCCGGTCCGGTGTGCAGATCGCGGATCACCGCGCGCGGTACCACCATCAAGGCGGCGCTACCCACACCCTGCAGCGCGCGGAACGCAATCAACCAGTCAATCGACGGTGCCAATGCGCAGCCGACCGTGGCGAGCAGGAACACGGTGATCCCGACATACATGGGTGCCTTGCGCCCTGCCTGATCGGCCCAGGGTCCATAGACGAGCTGCGCAACGCCGAAAGCCACGAAATAGGCAATCAAGGTGTACTGAACTTCCACAACCTCCGCCCCAAGCCCTGCGGAAATGGCTGGCATCGCGGGCAGGTACATGTCGATTGCAAAGGGTCCCACTGCCGAGAGCAGCCCCAGAATGAGAGCGGTACGAAACATGGACATGTCGGGCGATTCCTTCAACTGGGCGCAGTTCTATTTTTGTTCCTTCCGCATCGCAACCTGTTTCCGGTCGCGGCGCGCCTGGCTTCTCTCAAACTCGTTGCCGCAATCCTGCATGCAAAGGACATCGACGTGTCTACTCTCCTGATGACAGGTGACGTTCACATGACATGACACCGCACCAGGCGGATATACGACCGGGTGCGCAGAATGGCACCCGATCGGAACACATAATCCGCCATCTTCCGAACCGCCGGCCAAGCTGCTACCCTGCGCAAAACAGGAACAGGCCCAGATGACTTCAGGCGAGCGGAAAGAACCCAGGGTAGATTCCACCCTGTCCAAGGGGCTGTCGATCCTCGAAAACCTCGCCGGGTCACAGGAGGGCAAGGGGGTCACCGATCTGTCAAGGGAACTGGGACTGACCAAGTCGAACACGTTCCGGTTGCTGCAGACGCTGACGACGCTGGGCTATGTTCAGCACCTTCCCGACAAGACCTATGCGGCGACGCTCAAGGCGTGGCGGGTTGGGCGTGCACGGGTCGAAAACCTGAAACTGCGGGAATTGGCCGCCGCCGAGTTGAGCTTTCTGTCGCAGGAAACCGGTGAAACGGTTTATCTGGCAGTGCGCGAGAACCTGTCGGTGGTCTATATCGACAAGGTCGACAGCCAAAAGCCGATCCGGTCCTGGAACGCCATCGGCGGTACGGCGCCGCTGCATTGCGTGGGCACTGGCAAGGCGATCCTTGCGGCGGATTTCGACAACCTTCGCGACCAGATCGGCGTCGCGATGGAACGCTATACCGACCGCACGATTACCGACCCTGCGACGCTGGAACAGGACATGCAACTGACGCTCAAGCGTGGCTATGCCTTTGACACCGGCGAGTTCCGCGACCGGATCCTGAGCTTTGGAGCCGCAATTACCTTGCCCGAGGGAGAGCCTGTCGGGGCGTTGGGCATCTCGCTGCCGGATATAAACCTGCCCGGGGGCGGAGAGGAACGCTTTGGCGCGCTTGTCGTGCATGCGGCGCGCAGCGTCTCGGACAAGCTGCGCGCCACCTAGAGTGTCAGGCGAGCCGGGAGTGTCGCAAAACGCTTCGCCGCGGCTCAGGATTTGGTTTCGGGGAACTCCACCGGTCCGCCCTGTTTCTCCCAGGACGAAAAACCTTCCCTGAGGTGGGAGGCCTCAAACCCCATGTCCTGCAGCGTCGCCGTTGTCAGCGCCGAGCGCCAGCCCGAGGCACAATGAAAGACAAAGGTCTTGTCCCGCTGGCCAAAGATATCCTTGAAATAGGGGCTTTCGGGGTCGACCCAGAATTCGATCATGCCGCGCGGCGCATGAAAGCTGCCCGGGATGTAACCGCTGCGCTGACGTTCGCGCACGTCCCTTATGTCGACCACCACCACGTTCGGATCATCGAGCATGGCGATGAGGTCCCTGGTTTCGATCTCGTTAATGCGCGCGCGGGCATCGGCCACCATCTGTGCCGAAGAGGTCTTGAGTTGTGACATCCTGCTTCCTGTGCTGATATAAGAAACAACTATTGCATATATTGACACGACAAGAATCGCCGTGCAACGTTTCGTCTGGCGATGACAGCCGTCTCGGCGTAGGAGAATCAAGCCATGAGCGCACATGATGCCATATCGCTTTGGGATGTGTCGGCGCAGGAGCCGGATTTTCGCGCATCTCTGGACCAGGACACCACCGTGGATGTTGCCATCGTGGGCGGAGGTTTCACGGGTCTGTCGACGGCATTGCATTGTGCGGAAAAGGGTCTGTCGGCGCATGTGATCGAGGCCGAGCAGATTGGCTATGGCGGATCGGGACGCAATGTCGGGCTGGTCAACGCCGGGGTCTGGTTGCCGCCGCGCAAGGTACGTGAAGTTCTGGGCGATACATACGGTCCGCGCTTTGTCAGGCTGTTCGGAAAAGGGCCGGAAATCGTCTTTTCGCTGATCGAAAAGCACCAGATCCGCTGCGAAGTCACCCGCAGCGGTACGATTCACGCGGCACATGGCCCGAGCGGTTTCGCCGATCTTGAAGCCCGCCACAAGGACTGGCAGCAACTGGGCGAGCCTGTCGATCTGCTGGGCCGGGAAGAGGTCTCCGAACTGATCGGCACCGATCATTTTCACGGCGGTCTGGTCGATCACCGCTGTGGCACGATCAACCCGATGGGCTATTGTCGCGGCCTTGCCCGTGCCGCACTCGGGGCCGGCGCAAGGATCAGCACCGGGCTGCGCGCCACGAAACTGCGCCGGGACGGCCATTTGTGGAAGGTTGAGACAAAGGGAGGCGTTGTGACGGCAAGGTCGGTGGTGCTGGGCACGAACGCCTATTCCGATGACCTTTGGCCGGGTCTGAAACGCG
Source organism: Alphaproteobacteria bacterium (assembly GCA_030431825.1). Lineage (GTDB taxonomy): Bacteria > Pseudomonadota > Alphaproteobacteria > Rhodobacterales > Rhodobacteraceae > Sedimentitalea. The sequence goes on along the minus strand of JAUIIJ010000019.1, from coordinate 49,832 downwards.
TCTTTACGGTCATCAACTATTTTCAGCTTGCCACCAGGCCGCTCGGCCCGGAAGCCGGGTATATCCTGCCGGGGCGACAGGGCGTCTGGGACACCGGGCAGATCATGTTCAACCTGCGCCGCGATGCCCATGATCGCCTGCTGATCGGTTCGATGGGCAAGGTGATGGGGCACAAGGATGGCGGGCTGACGCATCGCTGGGCGCAAAAACGGATCGCCCGCCTGTTTCCCGGCCTTGGCCCGGTCGAATTCGACGAGGCCTGGCACGGTCAGATCGCGATGACGCCCGATCACCTGCCGCGCATTCATCAACTCGCCCCGAACCTGTATACCCCGATCGGCTATAACGGCAGGGGCATTACCACCGGCACCATTTTCGGGAAAACCATGTCCGATCTGCTGACCGGCATGGACCCTGCCGACCTGCCGCTGCCGATAAGCGACATGTCGACAGTGCCCACCGCGCCGCTCATGTCGCGACTGTATCAGTCCGCCTTTACCGCCAACCAGATAATCAGGGCAATCTGAGCCATGACCCATTCCATGATCCGCGTCGGAGTAGATATCGGCGGTACTTTCACCGATGCCGCCCTGTCCCATGCCGGCGGGCTGGCGACCAGCAAGGTGCTGACCAATTACGCGCAACCCGAACAGGCAATCCTGGACGGGATCGGGCTTGCCGCCGACAAGGCCGGGGTTGCCATGTCCGAGATCGGGCAGGTGATCCATGGCACCACGCTCGTGACCAACGCGCTGATCGAGCGGCGCGGGGCAAAGCTGGCGTTCATCACCACCGAGGGGTTTCGCGATGTCATCGAAATGCGGTCGGAAAACCGGTTCGAGCAATATGACCTGAACCTCTCGCTGCCCAAACCGCTGGTCCCGCGCGAGCATCGTTTCACGCTGTCCGAGCGCATCGGCCCGTCCGGCGAGGTGCTGCTGGCGCTGGACAAGGCCGAGGTCGCCGAGATGGTCCGGCGCGTTCTGGATGGTGGATACGAGGCGGTGGCGATCGGCCTGATGCATGCCTATGCCAATGATGCCCATGAACGCCAGATGGCCGAAGCCCTGCGCGCGGCCGCGCCGGAACTGTCGATTTCACTGTCTTCCGTGATCTCGCCGCAAATGCGTGAACTGCCCCGGTTCAACACGGTCATCGCCAATGCCTATGTCCAGCCACAGGTCGCTGCCTATCTTGGCCGGCTGGTGCGGCGACTGGACGAGGCGGGCGTGAGCGCGCCGGTCTTCATGCTGCATTCCGGCGGCGGGCTGATCTCGGTCGAAACGGCGGCGGAACAGCCGGTTCGATTGCTCGAATCCGGACCGGCGGGCGGGGCCATCTTTGCCGCAGATTACGCCCGTGGGCACGGGCGCGACGCGGTCCTGTCATTTGACATGGGAGGCACCACCGCCAAGATCTGCCTGATCGAGGACGGGATGCCCAAGACCGCGAACACCTTCGAGGTTGCCCGGACTTATCGCTTCAAGAAAGGGTCGGGCATGACGGTTTCCACCCCGGTGGTCGAGATGGTCGAGATCGGAGCGGGCGGCGGATCGATCGCGTCGATCGACACGCTGGGCCGTATCCAGGTCGGCCCGCGCTCTGCCGGTTCAGAGCCCGGACCCGCCTGCTACGGACGCGGAGGCGACGAGCCGACGGTGACCGATGCAAACCTGTTGCTGGGCCGGCTCGATCCCGACAATTTCGCCGGGGGGGCGATCCCGCTGTCGGTCGCCGCGTCGGACTCCGCCGTGACCGGCAAACTGGCCCAAAAGCTGGGCATGTCGGCCGCGGAAGCGGCCTTTGGCGTCACCGAAATGGTGGACGAGAACATGGCCAATGCAGCGCGCGTGCACAGCGTGGAAAACGGCCGCGATATCGAACATTTCACCATGATCGGCTTTGGCGGCGGCGCGCCGCTGCACGCCTGTCGGCTGTGCGAGAAACTTGGCATCCGCGAACTGATCATTCCGCCCGGCGCGGGGGTCGGATCGGCCATCGGTTTTCTCAAGGCACCCTTCAGCTACGAGGCCACGCGCGGGCTGTTCCAGCGGCTCGACGCCTTTGACGCGAACAGTGTCAATGCCGCATTGGCCGAGCTTAAGGAAGAGGCCACCGCCTTTGTCCGAGACGGCGCTAAGGAGGCCGAGACCACAACACGGCTGACGGCGTTCATGCGCTATGCCGGGCAGGGCTGGGAAATTCCGGTGCCTTTGCCCCACAAGACGTTTGCAGATGGCGACCGGGCCGAGATACTGACGGCGTTCGAGGCCGCCTATCGCACGTTGTTCGGGCGGACAATTGACGGGCTTGGCGTCGAAATCACCAACTGGTCGCTTGTGGTTGCCTCGCACCTGCCCGAAACGCCACCGGTGACCCGCCACGACAGCGGCACGACGGTCGCGCCGCTGCGCCAGCGTGAATTCTATGACGCGGCCCTGCGCCAGACCGTCAGGGCGCAGGAGGTCGAGCGCGCGAGCATGACGCCCGGCCGCGCCGTCGAAGGCCCCGCGATCATCGTCGAGAGCGAGACCACAACCATTGTCACCTCGGGCTATCGCTGCATCGGGCAGGGCGACGGCAGCCTGCGCCTGATCCGCAAGGGAGACCGGCCATGACCCCCACCGCCATCGACTATCAGATCATGTGGAACCGCCTGATCGCGGTTGTCGAGGAGCAGGCGACGACGCTGATCCGCACCGCCTTTTCCACGTCGGTTCGCGAGGCCGGGGACCTGTCCGCCGGGCTGTTCGACCGTCAGGGGCGCATGATGGCGCAGGCGGTGACCGGCACGCCGGGACATGTGAACGCCATGGCCGAGAGTGTCACGCATTTCGTGCGCGAAATCGGTGCGCAGAACATTTTCGAAGGCGATGTTTTCATCACCAACGATCCCTGGATGGGCACGGGCCATCTGCACGACATCACCGTTGTTTCACCGTCGTTCCGGGATGGCCGGCATATCGGTTTCTTTGCCTGTACTGCCCATGTGGTCGATATCGGCGGGCGCGGTTTTGGCCCCGACGGCAACGAGGTATTCGAAGAGGGCCTGCTGATCCCGATCATGAAATTCGCCGAGCGTGGCGAGGTTGCGCGCGACCTGATCCGGCTGGTGCGCGCCAATGTGCGCGAACCGGATCAGGTTGTGGGCGACATGTACTCGCTCGCCGCCTGTAACGAGGCCGGCGACCGGCGGTTGCAGTCGATGATGGGCGAGTTCGGAATTGCGGATCTGGACGGTCTCGCCGATTTCATCATCGACGCCAGCCGCAAGGCCACCCGCGAGGCCATTGCCGGGGTTCCGGACGGCAGTTTCAGCCACCGGATGCAGGTCGATGGCTATGACGCACCGGTACAGATGGTGGTCCGGCTAGACGTGAACGGCGATACGCTGCGGGCGGATTTCGCGGGCACGTCGGGGATGAGCCGTTTCGGGGTGAACTGTCCCGAAGTCTATACCCGCGCCTATGCCTGTTACGGCCTGAAATGCGCAATCGCACCGCAGGTGCCCAACAATACCGGTTCGCTCGAACCGTTCGAGATCACCGCGCCCGAGGGCTGCATTCTGGCAGCAAGGCGACCGGCACCGGTGTCGGTGCGTCACGTCCTCGGGCATCTGGTGCCCGACGTGGTGCTGGGCGCGTTGCATCAGGCGCTGCCCGCAACCGTTCCCGCCGAAGGGGCGAGCGCGCTGTGGAATATCCAGATTTCCGCACGGCCCAGAGACCCGGACAGCGGACTGCCCAACCGCGAGGTGTTGATGTTCAACTCGGGCGGCACCGGCGCTCGCCCTGCGCTTGACGGGCTTTCGGCCACGGCCTTTCCCTCGGGTGTCTCGACGATGAGCGTCGAAGCGACCGAACATGTCGGCCCGATCACCGTCTGGCGCAAGGACCTGCGCGAGGGGTCGGGTGGCGCGGGGGCATGGCGTGGCGGACTGGGCCAGGTCATCGAGATCGAGCCGCGCGCGGGATACGATTTCTATTTCAACGCGATGTTCGATCGGGTCGACAATCCTGCCCGTGGCCGCGATGGTGGTGGCGCGGGCGCCCCGGGCCGGGTCGAGCTCGCAGATGGGACGGCGCTTCGCAGCAAGGGTCGGCAACTGGTCCGGAACGGCCAGCGCCTGCGCCTGAGCCTGCCCGGCGGCGGCGGCTATGGTACACCCGCGGATCGCGCCGCCGACCGGGTCGCGGAAGACCTGCGCGCCGGGTTCATCACACCGGAGCAGGCAGAGCAGGACTATGGCTACAAAGGATAGAACGATGACACGGAAACCACTCGCACTGATCACCGGCGGAGCGCAGGGTATTGGCTATGCCTGTGCCGAGGCCCTGAAGGAAGACGGCTTTGATCTGATCCTGGCCGATATCAATGCCGAGGGCGTGGCGAAGGCAGGCGACACCTTGGGGGCCGCCGCCGCCATCGCCTGCGACATGGGCGACGTCAGCCAGATCGAAAGCCTGTTCTCCCGGATCGCCGGGGATCACGGCCCGCTGCACGCGCTTGTCAACAATGCCGGCGTTGCGATGCCCGGTGATTTCCTGGACTACGACCTTGCCAGTTGGGAGCGGGTGATCGACATCAACCTGCGCGGTGTTTTCCTGGCCACCCAGATTGCCGCGCGGGCCATGATCGGGGACAAGATCGAAGGCGCCATCGTCAACATGTCGTCGATCAATGCGCAGGTGGCGATCCCGGCGATCCCGGCCTATTGCGCATCGAAAGGCGGCGTGATGCAGTTGACCAAGGCGGCGGCCCTGGCGCTGGCCAAACACAATATCCGCGTCAATGCCGTGGGGCCGGGTTCGATCGATACCGAGATGATGGCCGGTGTGAATGCCAATCCCGAAGCGTTCAGGGTCGCGATGTCACGCACGCCGCTGGGCCGCGCCGGAACCGCGCGTGAGATCGGCGACGTGGTGGCGTTTCTCTGCTCGAAAAAGGCCAGCTACATCACCGGTGAAACCATCTATGTCGATGGCGGGCGGCTTGGCCTCAACTATACCTGCTGACGCGTTTCGCGCCGGTTTCTCGGCGCGGCGCCGAAACGCGACCGAGCAGCGCGCCCGATCGCTGGAATCTCGCGGCCAATCGGACCCGGCGTCAGAAGCCGCTGACCGTGGGCAGCCACGTCGACAGGAACGGCACGAAGGTGATGAGCAGCAATGCCACCGCCAGGGCCAGAAAGAAGGGCGGCATTTCGCGGATCAGTGTCGAGGGTTTCAGATCGACCGTCGATGAGACAACGAAGATCAGGCTGCCCACCGGCGGCGTCGCGAGACCGAGCGTCAGATTGACGATGACGATGATCGCGAAATGGTCGGGATCAATTCCGAGCGCATAGCTGATCGGGGCGAGGATCGGCACGAGGATCATCACGCCGGGCAGGGGGTCCATGAACAACCCGAACACGATCAGCAGCAGGTTCACCGCCAGCAGAAAGACGATCGGTGACAGGTTCCAGGAAATGATGGTCTCGGCGAGAAATTGCGGCACGCCTTCGATGATCAGCACCCAGGCAAAGGCACGGGCCGCGCCAAGGATCAACAGCACCGCACCCGAGGTCAGCGCCGCCCGCAGCACGATACCGGGCAGATCGCGCAGCCGGAGCGAGCGATAGACGAACATGCCGACGATCAGCGCGTAGAACACCGCGATCACCGACGCTTCGGTCGGGGTGAAGACCCCGAACCGGATACCGCCCACGATCAGCAGGATCAGGAGCAGGGCCGGAACCGCATGGAGCGCGATCGACACGATCTCGGCAAGGGACGGCATCGGTTCTCCGGACGCATAGTTGCGTTTCTTGCTGACACGCCCGTTGGCCAGCAGGATCATCACCGTGATCAGCAATCCGGGCAGAACACCGGCCATGAAGAGCGAGCCGACCGAGACGTTCTGATCCTGCATCGCGTAGATGATCATGGTGATGGAGGGCGGGATGATCGGGCCGACGACGGAACTGGCAATCGTCAGCGCCCCTGCATAGGGGCGGTCATATCCGCCTTTTTCCATCATCCGGATCATCATCGTACCGGGGCCGGCGGCATCGGCGAGGGCGCTGCCGGAAATGCCCGCGAACATCGCCGAACTGATGACGTTCGCATGGCCAAGACCGCCGCGCATATGGCCGACAAAGGATTGTGCCAACCGCAGGATTGCATGGGTGACCGCACCGCCGGTCATGATTTCGGAGGCGAGAATGAAGAATGGAACCGCCAGCAACGGAAAGCTGTCAAGGCCCGCGAACATTTCCTTTACCACGACGAGATGTGGGTAGGACGACGCGAGACTGATCGCGAGAAAGACCGAGATCGCCATCGCAAAGGCGACGGGCAGTCCAAAGGCCAGCAGAAGAAACAGCGCGGGAAACAGGATCTCAGCCATTCGCGCCGCCCGGCAATGTGCCCGCGTCAGAGGCGTCGGTATCGAGCGGCTTGTATCGGCCCGCAAGAATGAAGCGACGGGCAATCAACAGCAGATGCACGATCAGCAGGGTAAACCCGACCGGCATCGCGGCATAGACATAGCTGAACGGAAGCCGCATGGCCGGGGTCACCTGGTACTGCATGCGTTGTGCATATTGCACACCGACCTGAACCATGAAGCAGAAAAAGGCCAGCAGCGTCAGGACAATGGCGGCTCTGAGGATTTTCTGTCCGGTTTCGGGCAGGCTGTCCTGAAGATTGGTGATGGCGACATGGCCGCCGATCCGCAGGATCAGCCCGGCCCCGGTAAATGTCAGCCAGATCATCAGGTAGCGCGCGGCCTCATCGGCCCAGGGCAGCGAATGCGAGGTCAGGTAACGCAGCGAGATGTTGGCGCCGACGATGATCGCCATTCCCGACAACATCAGGATCACTGCCCAACCGTTCAGCAGGACGAAGATATGTTCGAGCCGTTTCACCGCGTGCTCCCGCAATTGCGCCGGCATCGCGTTGATGCCGGCGCCAAGGTCTCACTCGAAATTCACGATCGAGTCGACAAGGTCCTTGCCATAGGTCTGGTAGTAGCCTTCATAGGCGCTCGCAATCGAAGACTGGAATGCGGCTTTCTGCTCGGGAGACAGGGCGTTGACTTCCATCCCGCGCTCCCTGAGCGTTTCCACACCGGTCGTTTCCACATTGTCCACATAGTCGCGCATCGCGGCAACGGCTTCGGCTGCGGCCTTTTCGAACACGGCCTTCTGGTCGTCATCCAGCCCGGCCCAGAATGGCCCGGAGACCAGCAACACGGCAGGCGAATACACATGGCCCGAGAGGGTGAGGTATTTCTGCACCTCGTCAAGCTTGACCGAAACGATGACCGAGAGCGGGTTTTCCTGCCCGTCGATCACCCCTTGCTGAAGCGACGAAATGACTTCGGGCCACGCCATCGGTGTCGGCGCGGCACCCATCGCGTTGAACGCGGCGAGGTGAACGGGGTTCTCCATCGTGCGCAGCTTCAGGCCCTCGACATCCGCCGGGGTTTCGATGGCGTTGCGGTTGTTGGTGATGTGGCGGAACCCCTGTTCGCCCCATGCCAGCGCGTGCATGCCGACATCGTCGAACTTGGCGAGAATGTCCTGCCCGATCTGCCCGTCGAGCACGGCGCGCGCGTGGTCGAGATCGCGGAACAGGAACGGAATGTCAAAGACGCCGGTATCGGGCACGAAATTCGCAAGCGTGCCGGACGAAACGATGGTCGCCTCGATGGTCCCCAGTTGCAGACCTTCGATGACTTCACGCTCGCCGCCCAGCCCGGATGACGGGAAATGCTTGAAGGCGAAATCATCGCCGGTTTCGGCCGTCACGACCTCTTCGAACCTGGCGGCGGCAACGCCGTAGTGACTGTCGGGTGCAAGCGCATAGCCGATCTTCACATCTGTCTGCGCGAGAGCGGGCAAGCCCATTGCAAGGAGAAGGCTGGCAGATGCCAGACCGCGATATGCGAATGTCATGGAAATCCTCCCAATTAAGGTGTCATGTTGCTACACAAGGCAAATTTCGGTGGCAACCCCTGCAACGTGCATGGGGCCGGTGTTTTCAACTGCCCCCGGTTTTGCGGAAAAGCCGCACGAGTTCGGGAACATATGCGTCGCCCTGACCGGCATCGACCGGTATCGTCAGCGCGTCCGAAACCCCATCGGCAACGGTTGTCGCGGCTCCGGCGGCTTTCGACATCTCGCGATAATAATCAATATCTTTCAGAGCGTTGGAAACGAAAAAGGGCAGGCCATCCCGGTCCTGATCGATGATGTAGGGGGCCAGCCGGTCGAGCGCGGCACTGGCCCCGCCGCCATTGGCGAGCACGTCGACAAAAACCTGCGGATCAATCCCGGAATCGGCGGCCTGCGCGGCGGCCTCGGCAAGCAGCGTCATGAAGCCGACCGAGACATAGTTGTGCAAGAGCTTCAGGCGATGGCCATGTCCAAGGGGGCCGACATGCTCGACCTTTTCGGTAAACGCGGCGAGCACCGGGCGAACCCGGTCCAGCACCTCGGCCTCGCCCCCTGCCAGCAGGTTCAGCGTGCCCTCATGCGCATGCCTGGCCGTGCGTGTCATCGGCGCGTCGAGATAGTCACCCCCCGCCCGCCGGACCACCTCTGCCATCCGCAAGGTCGAGTCGGGCAGCGCGGTCGAACAATCGACCACGACCGCGCCCGCCCTGAGCTCCGACGCGATGCCGTTAGCGCCCGCGATGATCGCTTCGACCTGCGGCGACCCGGTGACACAGAGGATCACGACGTCAGCCGTTTGAGCGATATCCGCCGGGGTCGTGCAGGCGGCGGCCCCCAATGCGACGAGATCGTCTGTCGGCTGGTTGCCCGGATGGTCGAGAAAGCTCAGCCTGAAACCGCCCTTCAACAGAATGTTGCGCGCAATCCCGTGCCCCATGAGACCAACACCGATGATGCCGACATGCATGTCAATACTCCCTCTTTCGTCGCGACCGTTCCGGTTCAATGCGGACATCAGTCGGCATTGATCCAGATCGCCTTGGTGTCGAGATATTCTTCCATGTGTTCGGTCCCGCCCTCGCGACCATAACCGGACATCTTGACACCGCCAAACGGCACCGCCGGATCGATGGCGTGATACATGTTGACCCAGACCGACCCCGCCTTTAGACGACGCGCCAGCTTATGTGCGGTGCTGAGATGGGTGGAAAATACCCCGGCGGCCAGCCCATAGGGCGTTGCATTGGCCCGCGCGACGACCTCGTCGATGGTATCAAAGGGCAGCGCCGCAATCACCGGGCCGAATATCTCTTCCCGCGCAACACTCATCTCGTCGGTGACGCCGCCCAGCACCGTGGGTTGAAAGAAATGCCCGCCGTCAAGCCCCGGCCCCCCTGCACGCGCCCCACCGGTCAACACCTCTGCGCCCTCGCGCGGGCCCGCCTCGAGGTAACCGGCAATACGCTCGGCCTGCCGTGCGGTGATGATCGGCCCGATATCCGTGTCCTCTTTGATCCCGTGCCCGATTTTCAGGGCGGCGGCATAATCGGCGACGCGGCGGACAAATTCGTCATGGATTTCGCGGGCAACGAACAGCCGCGACCCGGCGATGCAGATCTGGCCCGAATTGGCAAAGACCGCCATGGCCGCCACCGGCACGGCCTTTTCGATATCCGCGTCGCGACAGACCACCACCGGGGATTTCCCGCCCAGTTCCAGCGAGACCCGCTTGAGGTTGCCGGTCGCCGCACGCGCGATCGCCTGACCCGTCGCCGTCGATCCGGTGAAGACGATCTTGTCGACGCCCGGATGTTCGGCCAACGCGGCACCCGCCTCGGCGCCAAAGCCGGTGACGATGTTCAGAACCCCGTCGGGCAGGCCCGCCTCCTGCATGATGCGGGCAATCATCAAGACGGTCAGCGACGCCTCTTCGGACGGTTTCAGAACCACGGTACAACCGGTCGCGATGGCGGGTGCGATTTTCCAGATAGATCCGGCAATCGGGGCATTCCACGGAATGATCGCACCGACCACCCCGATCGGTTCGCGCACGGTCTGGGAATAGATCTCTCCCGGAAACGAATTGGGGATCGTGGCGCCGTGGATGGCCACCGCCTGACCGGCGTAAAAGCGCAGCATGCCCAGAACCCTGCGACTGTTGGCGAGCGTGCGCTGGATCGGCATGCCCATGTCCAGCGTGTCGGACAGGCAGAGATCTTCCCATTCCGCCTCGAACCGATCCGCGATGCGCAAGAGCAGCGCCTGCCGCTCGAACGGCGTCCATTTCGACCAGGGGCCTTCGAATGCCTGGCGCGCGGCAGTCACCGCGGCATCGATATCGGCTGCGCCGCCCCTGGGCACGGTTGCCAGCAAGGCCCCGTCAGCCGGGTTGCGCGCGTCGATAACCTCGCGCGAGCGCGCATCGCACCACTGCCCGCCTATGAACATCCGGCGCAGTCCACCGTCGTAGAGAGCCGTTGCCGCCGCGCTCCAGTCTTTCATGTCCCCGATCCCTTGCATGGTCTTTTGCTGCGCCCGCATCGACAGCACATTCTGCTGGAATGGGTCATGCAGGCGATGCGGTTTCTTACACCCGAGGTTCCGGGAAAGACCAGATGCTGGACGGTTGAAACCGAAGGGAAAATCAAAAGCTGTGCGCGTTGACATTGGTGATGTCCCGACACGGCGCTGCGGGATCGGGCAGGCCAGTCAGCCCTTGGTGTCGCAGACCAGTTTTCCCCGGTATTCTTCGGCCAGCGTATCGGCGATCGCGGCGGCGCCAGCGGCGTCCGGGTGTATATTGTCGCGATAGGTGATGTCGGGTGTCGCGCCCAGATCCAATACCCGGATCCCTTGCTGCCTCGCCCAATCGACAAAACGACGCCCCTGATCGGAGATACCGGATATGCGCTCATCAGTGGTCGGATGGTAAACGACCGTCAGATTTGCATTTTCCGCCAGCGCTCGCGCGCGTATCGAGTTCAGTGCATTCAGGCTAGCACTGGCGCGTGTCTCGAACGGGTCGGCAGGTTCTTCTGCCGCGGCGGGAAACCGTCTTTCCAGTATCGCTTCCACCGCGTCGCCGATTGCCCCCTTCGGCTTTGACAAGCGGTAAGGGATCAATGCGCCCTTATACGTGGGCGTATCAACAAGATCATGTGCCGAAAGCACGATGGCGATTTCAGTTGCACCAAAGGTTCCATGGCGGGCAAGGGCCGCGGCCTGGTTGACCGGACCCCAGCTGGAAACTGCCATCGGGATCACGCGCACAGTGCAATCCGGCAAAGACAACGCCGCAGACAGCCGCAGGGCGATGGTGTCGTCCTGATCGAGAAAGTGGTTACCATAGACCACGCTGTCGCCGATCAGAAGAAGCCTGATTTCGCCATCTGGCACCTCGTTCGAATGATCCGGCGCACGGAAACCGTGGCGGTTGATTTCGATACGGTTGCCCCATCTTTCATAGCGGGCGTTCGGAACCAGACGGTATTCGAGTTCCGCGTCCCGCACCGCGATCGGCGGGTCACCCAGCCCGATACGGCGCAATGCGATCTCGGCAGCGATCAGGAAGACGGCGCAGGCCAGAAGCGCGAAGGCGATCCATCGTTTCATCTGCTCAAGCTCTGCCCCTGTTCGGATTCGCCACCGATCCACCCCTCGCGCGACCGGCAGCGCCGACACGCCTCCGGAACCAAAGTCATGCGATGATACCGACACTGACCGGCGCATTCCACCGGCCTGTCGTGGCCAGACCTGGTTCCGGTTGCCGTGATCTCAGCTCTTGGGTCGAACGCGGTCAGCGGTCTTGTTGGCAAAGGCTTCGAGCCGGGCGCGGGCTGCGGGCTGCGTATTGACCACGCCGCCGACAACTGCCTCTGCATAGGCTGCGTCCATACCGGACATGTTGTTCAGGTGGCTGATCGCCGAACAGATCGCAAAGTTGGTCAACGGCAGGTTCTGCGCCACCTTGTCGGCAATCTCGATTGCCTTGTCAAAGCTGCGGCCATCTTCGACGATGTATTGCGCCAGGCCGAGGTCGACGGCCTCCTGACCCTGATAGACACGACCGGTCAGGATCATGTCGATCATGCGGTATTTGCCGATCATGTCCGACACGCGGATCGTGGCGCCGCCACCGGTGAAGATGCCACGCTGGCCTTCGGGCAAGGCGAAGTAGGTGCCGGGGTCGATCACCCGGATATGCGCGGCACTGGCCAGTTCCAGACCGCCACCGACAACCGCGCCCTTGAGCGCGGCAACGATGGGCACGCCGCCATATTCCATCTTGTTGAAAGCCTCGTGCCAACGCAGGCACACATGCATGAAATCGTCCGGGCTGCGGTCCGCCTTCCAGTGTTCGATCAGATCCAGACCGGCGCAAAAATGATCGCCTTCGCCCGCGAGAACCACCGCCTTGACGCCCGCCATACGGGCACCGGAAAAGAAGCGGATCAGCTCTTCGATGGTGGCCACGTCCAGCGCGTTGCGCTTGGTCGGACGATTCAGCGTCACCACGTAAAGGCCGTTGTCGCGTTCGGAAATGGCAAGACTTTCATAGGTGTCGGGGTTCACGACGTCGTTCATGGCTCGGGTCCTTTCAGAAGGGGTCAGTCAGGGAAGTCGGTGGCCAGAACACTGGCCGCGCCGTTGACGATGCGAATGCGTTCGATCTGGCATTCCGGCAGGATATGCCGGGCAAAGAACAGGGCGGTGTCGATTTTACGGCTCATGAACTCCGGGTTCTGGCCTGCGTCCAGCGCAGCCTGCGCTGCCAGCGCCCCCTGGGCCAGCTTCCATCCGGCGGCCAGGGTGCCCGACAACGTCAGAAAGGGAACCGCGCCGGCATAGGCTGCGTCAACGTCGCTCCGAGTGTGGTCCATCAGCCAGTCCAGCGCGGTTTCGAACGCGCCGCGCGCTTCTGCAAGCGCCCTGCCGATGGTCTGCGCGGTGTCGTCGCCCCCGGACAGGAGGGCCTCGGTATCGGCAATCCGCGCCGCGAAACGCCGTGCGGTGTCGCCCCCGTCGCGCATCACCTTGCGACCCAGCAGATCATTGGCCTGAATGGCTGTGGTGCCTTCGTAGATCGGCAGAATGCGGGCATCGCGATAATGCTGCGCCGCTCCGGTCTCTTCGATGAAACCCATCCCGCCGTGGATCTGCACACCAAGCGAAGCGACCTCGACCGCGCGTTCCGAACAGTATCCCTTGACCAGCGGCACCATGAATTCGGCCAATGCGCCGGCTTGCGGATCCGCGCCGTGATGCGCCATGTCCAGCAGCCCGGCGGTCGCCGCCGCCATGGCGCGGCCACCCTCGGTCAGGCCGCGCATGCGCACCAACATCCGGCGGACATCCGGGTGCTCGATGATCGCCACGGCATCTTTGGCCGAGCCATTGACAGGGCGGCTTTGCACGCGTTCGCGCGCATAGGCCAGCGCCCGCTGATACGCCCGTTCCGAAACGGCAATGCCCTGCACACCCACGGCAAACCGCGCGGCATTCATCATGATGAACATGTATTCGAGCCCGCGGTTCTCTTCGCCGATCAGGAACCCGGTCGCGTCGTCGTATTCCAGCACCGCCGTCGGACTCGCGCGCACGCCCAGCTTGTGTTCGATACTCACACAGGTCACTGCGTTGGCGGCACCGGGCGTGCCATCCGCGTCCACCAGTTTCTGCGGCACGATAAACAGGCTCAGCCCTTTCGGGCCCGCCGGGGCCTCGGGCGTGCGGGCAAGGACGAGATGGATGATGTTGCCGGTCAGGTCATGCGCGCCGAATGTGATGAATATCTTGGTCCCCGAGACCCCATAGGTGCCATCATCGCGCCGCTGCGCCCTGGTCGCCACGCGCCCCAGATCGCTGCCCGCCTGCGGTTCCGTCAGGTTCATCGTCCCCGACCAGCGACCCGAGATCAGCGGCTCGAGATAGGTGGCCTTCTGTTCGTCCGAACCGGTCAGCAACAACGCTTCGATTGCACCATCCGTCAGGAGCGGGCAGAGACCAAAGCTCATATCCGCAGCGTTCAGCATCTCGGACCCGGCGGCCCCGGCCACGCGCGGCAACCCCATGCCGCCATACTCTGCAGGATGGGTCAGCGCCTGCCAGCCCATCTCGACGAATTGCGCATAGGCCCTTGCAAAGCCCTCGGGCATCGTCACGCGCCCGTCGAGAAATTGCGCTCCCGACTCGTCCCCGGCAGATGACAGCGGCGCGATCTGTTCACTGCAAAAGCGGGCATAGCCCTCAAGCGCGGCGGCGATATCCGTCAGGTCCAGGTCGGAATACGCGTCCATCGCCGACACCGTATCCCAGTGTGACAGATGTTCGATACAGAACATCAGATCCTGAAAGGGGGGATTATATGACATGCGGGCCTCCTGTCCTGCGGCTATGGTTTTACGTCATCTAAATGGCGCTTCTCTTGCCGATAATCTCATAATTTGCCAAAAATGTATCGGATTACGCCAAGGGCCCGCCGATGACCAATCACGATCCGATATCCCTGACCACGGTATCGGCCGCATTCATCCAGGATTGGCTCGATGCGCTCCAGTCGCGTTGCACTCCCGAGGTGATGGGCGCGCTGCTGCGGCGCTCGGGGCTGCAGGTCGGACCGATGATGCCGCAACAGCGGATCACACTGAACGAGATCGCGCGTCTCTATCAGCTTGCCGCACCGGAAACCGGCGACGAGATGATGGGCCTGTGGAGCCGCCCCATCCGGCCACGCGCCCTGCAACACCTCGTCACGGTACAGCGCGAAGCGAGCAGCCTGACCTCGGCGCTTTACCGGTTTTCAACCTATTGGAACCTGCTGCTGGACGATTTCCATCTGGATTTGCAACGCAGCCAGGACGCGATCGACCTTGTCCTGAACCCCTGTGAACAGGGAACCCGGCCACAGCGTTTCGGTCACATGCTGCTGCTCAAGCTGGCGCATGGGTTGCTGTCCTGGCTTGGCGGGTTCGAACTGCCGGTCAAAGAGGTACGCTTTGCCTTTGCGCGCCCGGATTTCGCTGCCGATTACGCGGTGGTTTTTCCATGCCCGGTGCGGTTCTCGGCGCCCCGGACCAGCATCCGTTTCGACCCGCGCGAATTTACCCGGCCGGTGGCACGAAGCCCGGCCGAGGCGACCGCATTCCTGCAACGGGCACCGCTTGACTGGATGTTCACCGGATCACGGGCGCATACCTGCTCGCTACGGGTGCGAGCCTTTCTCTATGGTGCCGCGTGGCAGAACTGCCAGCTTCCCGAAGCGGCCAGCGCGCTGAAAATGACACCGCGCACGTTGAATCGGCGGCTAAAGGAGGAAGGGACCTCGTTTCAGGACATCAAGGATGCGCTGCGCCGGGACATGGCCATTCGCGCCCTTCAACAGGGAAACGACAGCATTGAACACATCGCCTTTGAAACCGGGTTCTCCGCCCCTGCGAATTTCCATCGCGCCTTTCGAAAATGGACCAGTCGGACGCCGGGATCCTACAGGATTTTATAATCCCCGCTGCACCGGTATTTGCGGGACCTGATCGGCGCGGGCGGCAGAAATTTCCGGATCGGGGCAAATCTTCCGAATAGTCAGCGGTCGGTCACTTCTGCGCGCAGGGCGGTGAAACGTTCATCCAGATGCGCGTGCATCGCCGCGCGGGCGGCCTCTGGATCGCCCGCCGCAATCGCGTCGATGATGCGATCGTGCTGGCGCAGCGTGCGTTCGAAAGACCCCGGTGGACGGGCCCGCGCGCGAAAGACCAGCCAATCGGCGCTGACACGGATTTCATCCAGCATGGCGAAACAGGTCAAAAGAGGCTTGTTGCGGGCTTCTTCGGCGATCATCCTGTGCAATGCGCCATCCCAGATCTCATTCTCGCTGTTGGGCAGCGAACGCACGATCCGGGCCGCCAGTGCACGCAACTGTTCGACGGCCGGCGGCTTGATCCGTGCGGCGCAGAGCGCAGCGAGTTCGGGCTCGATGCACAGGCGCGCCTCCATGACCTGGATCGCGTTGGTTTCACCGGCGATGCGCGCGGCGAGTTCCCCGGTCGGATCCGCCGGCTTGCCCGCATAGGTGCCCGAGCCCTGCTTGCGCCAGATCAGCCCCTCGGCTTCAAGCTGTGCAAGGGCCTCGCGTACCCGCCGCCGCCCGATCCGGAACCGTTCCGAAAGCGCCCGTTCACTGGGAAGACGGCCACTGTCACCCAGCGTGCCGGAGGACAACAACGACAGGATCTGGGACTTGGCGTGCTGGTCCGGGTTCGGGTGCTGGTGCGTGTTCATCTGTTCGTATCAGGGGTCGGTTGACAGGGAACGGCTGACTTGGCCAGCGCGTAGTCGCCGATCGTACTCGGCCTCGATGCGCGCGTCCAGCGCCTCGCGCGTCGGAAGACCCGAGAACCGTTGCGCTCCGGGCATCGCGTCGGCGAAAAAGAGATAGCGTTCGCCCGCCACATCCAGCAACCGGTCAAGTTCCGCCAGCGGATCGCCGTGGTCATCCACGCGCAGATCCAGCCAGGGATGCGCTTCGCCGTGATGAATGACCAGACCCGCGGCCTGTTTCCCGCGCTTGTCACCACCGGCCTGTTCGCCCGCCCGCATCGCCGCGAGGAGTCGCCGGGGCAGGGGCTGATCGCGATATTGGACCAGCGCCTCGGCTGTGGCCTCGATCACTCGCGAGCCCGCCAGCATGTTGCCCGCGACGGAAAATCCGTCACCGATCAGATGGCCGGCCCATTCCGTGCAATCCGCGCCGGTATGGGCGACGAAATTACCCTGCGCATCCATCATGTGACACTGGCGGATCGCCTGGCCCGCATCGCGTTTGACGAAATCGGCCAGCACGTCGCGCGCCGCTTCGCCTGCCTGCAGCCGGTCGCGGCCCTCGGTGCCCCAGACCGGGTTGCAGAACGCCTGGCTCGCGACCGCCGATTTCGCGCCGACATAGGGCACCATCGCACCGCAGGCAAAGAACCGGCTGGCCACGGCTATGCCGATGGCGCCATCCGACGGATCACGTGCGATGATCGACCAGGTCATCGCCCGACCGCATAGGCTTGCATCAGGCGCGGCGTGGCAGCGGCGCGCAGCATTCCGTCCGCCTCGCGCATCGCGGCGGTGAGCCGGCCCACGGCCCACGGCTCGGACACCGTGACGATATGGCCGCGCGCGCGCAGCGCCTCTATGACCTGCCCGTCGAATGCGGGCTCCATCATCATTTCGCCCGGCTTCACTTCCCGCGGGAAAAAAGAACCCTGGAAGTGCATGGTATGAAACAGCGGCGCGTCCATCCCCTGTTGCAGACCCAGCCCGTGATGGACAAAACGCAGGAACCAGATCAGGTTCCACTGATCCTGCTGGTCGCCTCCGGGTGTCCCGAAGACCAGCCGCGCACCGTCCTTTTCCGCGAAAGAGGGTGTCAACGTGGTACGCGGGCGCCGTTTCGGGGCCATCGAACTGGGCAGGCCGTCGATCAGCCAGAACATCTGTGCGCGCGAGTTCAGTGGAAAGCCGAGCCCGGGAATGACGGGCGAGCTCTGCAACCACCCGCCCGACGGTGTAGAAGCCACCATGTTGCCCCAGCGGTCGATCACGTCCAGATGCACGGTATCGCCTCGCTTCTCGGTCAGGTGCGCCATGGTCGGCTCCTGCGCTGCGACGCCGGCCACGCCGAAATCCTGCTGCGCGCGGGCGATATAGGCATCCGCCAGATGCTCGAATCCGGGCACGCGACCCGGACGCTGCTCCATCGAGGCGGTCGCATCGATCATCCGCGCCCGTTCGGCACCGTAGCCATCGGACAGCAGGTGATCCATCGGGATCTCGCTGAAATCCGGATCACCGTAATAGGCCTCGCGGTCGGCATAGGCGAGCTTCATGGCCTCGATCACCGTGTGCACGAATTCCGCGCCATTGGGGTCCATCGCGCCCAGGTCAAGGTGCTTGAGAATCGACAGGGCCTGCAACATCACCGGCCCCTGGCTCCAGGCGTGGGTCTTGTGCACCGTCCAGCCGTGATAGTCGAGCGTCAGCGTCTCTTCATAGGTGGCGCGCCAGTCCGCCATGTCCGAGGGGGCCAGAATGGCGCTGTGCTTTTCCTCGGACACATCCATCACGCAGGCGTCCTTTAGGTAGTCAAATATCGCCTCGGCGACGAATCCCTCGCGCCATTCCGCGCGGGCGGCGTCGATCTGCGCCACGCGGTCGCCCCCGGTCTTATCTGCCACACGCGCCAGCCGGTCATAGGTGTCGGCCAGATCGGGGTTCCTGAACAGCGTGTTGGCCTCGGGCGCCTGTCCGCCCGGTGTCCAGACAGCGGCGGAACTGGGCCATTCGGTTTCAAAGAATTCGCGCAGATCCGCAATGGTCGCGGCGACGCGTGGCAGGACCGGATGGCCGTCGCGGGCATAGTCGATCGCCGGTTGCAGCACCTCCCGCAAGCTCATCGTTCCGTGATCGCGCAGCATCATCAGCCAGCCGTCGAACGCGCCCGGCACAACCGTCGCCAACAATCCCGAGCCCGGCACCAGCTTGAGCCCCTGCTCGGTATGTGCCTCGATCGTCGCCGCTGCCGGGCTGATCCCCTGCGCACAAAGCACGGTGGTTTCGCCGGTCTCAGCGGAATGCAGGATTGCCGGCATATCGCCCGCGGGCCCGTTCAGGTGCGGCTCGACGACTTGCAGCACGAAGGCAGTGGCCACGGCGGCATCAAAAGCGTTGCCACCCTTTTCCAGAATGCCGAACCCGACAGAGGAAGCAAGCCAGTGTGTCGACGTGACGACCCCGAAGGTACCGCGAATTTCGGGACGGGTGGTAAAGTCAGACATGAATTCTCCGATACTCAGTGTTCGCGCGGGTCCAGCGCATCGCGCAGCCCGTCGCCCAAAAGGTTGAAACCCAGCACAACAAGAAAGATCGCGATCCCTGGCCACATCGCCATCCACGGGGCCTGGTTCAGGAAATTCTTGGCGGTGTTCAGCATCGAACCCCAGCTCGGGGCAGGCGGCTGCTGGCCCAGTCCGAGGAACGACAGCGACGCCTCGGCGATGATCGCGGTGGCGATGGTCAATGTCGCCTGAACGAGAATCGGGGGCAGCACGTTGGGAAAGATGTACCGCGACAGGATACGATAATTGGACAGCCCGATGGCATGGGCGGATTCCACGTAATCCGCGGTCTTGATATTGAGAACCTGCCCGCGGGTCAGCCGCACGAAGATCGGCATCGCGGAAATGCCGATGGCAATCATCGCGTTGGTCAGCGACGGCCCGAGAAACGCCGCCAGCGCAATCGCGAGGATCAGGAACGGCGCGGCCAGAAGCGCCTCGGTACAGCGCGAGATGATCGCGTCCGTCCAGCCGCCGAAATACCCCGCCAGAATGCCCAGCGGCACGCCCAGCAACAGCGCGATGCCGACCGACACCACACCCGCCAGCAAGGACGCCTGCGCGCCCCAGACCATCCGGGCCAGCACATCGCGGCCGATCTCGTCGGTGCCCAGCCAATGCGCCGCGCTTGGCGGCTTGCGCACCGCACCCCAGTCGGTTGCGGCCGGATCGGGGATCGGAAGGATCGGGGCGGCCAGTGCAACCAGGATGAAAAAGGTGACGAGTATGCCGCCCAGCATCGCGCTGCGGTGGCTACGGAATTTTTTCCACACGCGGCTTTGCGATTTGCTCGCCAGCACGGGATCGGCTTGCGCACTCATGTCATTGTCCCCTCAGACGCGGGTTCAGCAGAACATAAAGAACGTCCGCCAGCAGGTTCATCACGATAAAACCGATGGCTGTCACCAGGACGATGCCCTGCACCACCGCGTAATCGCGGTTGAATACGGCATCGACCACCATTTTGCCAAAACCGGGGATGGTAAAGATCTGTTCGGTCAGCACCGCACCCGCGATCAGTTCCCCGAACAGCAGCGCGGTCAGAGTGACAATCGGGGTCAGCGCATTGCGAAACGCATGTTTCAGAACCACGCGTTTTTCCAGCACACCCTTGGCGCGGGCGGTGCGGATATAATCCGCGGTCAGCACTTCGAGCATTGCCGAGCGCGTATGCCGCATCAACGTCGCGGCCAATGCCGTTCCCAGAACAAAGGCCGGCATGATCATCGTGGTAACGGATTTCAGCGGATCCTCTGAAAATGGCACATAGCCGGAGGCCGGCAGCAACTGCCATTTCACCGAAACCAGCAGGATCAGCATGATCCCCAACCAGAAGTTCGGGATCGACAGCCCCGACAGCGCAACCACGTTGGCGATATAATCGGTGATGGTGCCCTTTTTTACCGCCGACAGGATGCCCGCCGGGATACCGATCAGCAGCGCAAAGCAAATCGCCATCAAGGCGAGCTGGATCGTCACCGGCAGTTTCTGCGCGATCAGTTCGGTCACCGGCTGATTGGTACGCAGAGAAATTCCCAGATCACCCGACAGGGCATTGCCGACCCATGTCAGGTATTGCACCGGAATGGGATCGTTCAGGCGATATTTCTCGCGCAGGAATTCCAGCACCTCGGGATCGCGCTCTTCGCCGGCCATGGCCAGCACCGGATCGCCGGGCAGCAGCTTTTGCAAGGCAAAGACGAAGATCGAGATCAGGATGATCGTCGGTATCGCAATCACGATGCGGCGCAGGATAAAGGGCAACATGATGAGCTATCTTTCGGAGCGGTGGCCCGCGCGCATGGCGCGGGCCGGAAGGGGTTACTCGGCCTTGGACATGCCCTCGAGACGGATCATGCCGTCAGGGTAGGGGATGAAGCCCTTGATCGAGTCGTCCAGCGCCCAGATCCAGGTCTCGTGATACATGATCATGCGCGGCAGATCCTCGTTCAGGATATCGCGCGCCGCATCATAGTTGGCCTTGCGTTCCGCCGGGTCGTTGCTGGTACGCGCCGCGTTCAGCAGGCGATCGACCTCTTCATTGGAATATTTGCTGTCGTTGATGCCGCCGTTCGTGGTCACGAACTGGTGGTTGTTGCCGTCGGGATCGACGCGACCCGACCATCCGATCTGACTGGCCTGATAGTCACCGGCGGATTGATCCGACAGCAGGGTGGCAAATTCCTTGGAGGTGATCGTGATGTTGATCCCCGCTTCGGCGGCCATGGCCTGCACCACCTGCATCAATTGCAGCGGCACGGTGGTGTTCGGCACTTGCACCTCAAGATCGATGCCGTCGGCATATCCGGCCTCGGCCAGCAGCGCCCTGGCTTTCTCAATATCGCGCGCCGGTACCGGGTAGTTTGCATTGTACCACGGAGAATTGGGTGGCACCGGCTGATTGCCGGCGGCAAAGGCCCCCTCGAACACGACCTGGTTGATCGCCTCGCGGTCGACGGCATAGCTCAGCGCCTGGCGCAGACGTTTGTCGTTGCCCCAGGGATTGTCACCCTTTTCACCGTTGTTGATGTTGAAGGTGATACCCTGGTAACCCAGCGACACCGCGCTTGCGACCTGAATGCCCGGATCCGATTTCGCCTGTGCCAGGTCGGTCGCCGCCAGACGTTCCAGCATGTCGATATCGCCCGATTGCAGGTTGGCAAGACGCACGGTCGTGTCCGGTATCGGCAGGTAGGTCACGCTGTCGAAGTTGATCTCGTCCGCGTTCCAATAATCGGCGAACCTGTTCAGAACAATCCGGTCCTGCGCCACACGCTCGCCGAAAGAAAACGGACCCGAGCATACCGGGTTCAGACCGAAATCGGCACCGGCTTCGGCCGCAGCCGTCGGAGAAACCATCATCCCCGCACGATCGGCGAACTGCGCCAGCAGGGTCGCGTCCGGTCCGGTCAGGTTGAACCTGATCTCGTGGCTGCCCAGAACCTCGGTGCTGGCGATGGATTTCAGCTCCGACTTGCGGCGGCTCTCCTCCATTGTCTGGCTGCGGGTGATGTTGTCGGCCACGGCCTGCGCGTCAAACGGGGTGCCATCGTGAAAGGTTACACCCTCGCGCAGCTTCATGGTCAGCGCAGTGCCGTCATCGGACCAGGACCATTCGGTCGCCAGTTGCGGCACAAATTCCAGGTCGGGCGTGATGTCGACCAGCTTGTCACACAATGCGGTGTAGACGATGCGTCCGACAAAGGTGCGCGACTGGTCCGGGTCGAGCACGTCTGCATCCGATTGCAGAGCGATGCGCAGGTCGGCGGCCATCGCCGGTGCGGCAAGTCCGATGGCTGTCGCGCTCAGCAGGCTGGCAAGAAGGGTGGTTTTGATATGTGTCATTCGGAGTTTCCCTGTTGGTTTCTTGTGACGATCGTTTCGCCTTCCGAGGCGGCGCGGTACAGATCGAACCGCGTTTGAGCCCCGCGGCTGCGGGGTTTGGGGGCGGCGCGGGCCGGGGTTTCGGCAATCTCGCGCCAGAAATGGCAGGCCACACCATGCGCATCGTCGCTCAGAACCGGTGTCTCGGTCTTGCAAAGGTCCTGCGCATGGGGGCAACGGGGATGGAACCGGCAGCCAGTCGGCGGGTTCAGCGGGCTGGGTGTTTCGCCGGCAATGGGTTTTGCCGTGCGCGTCGCCCCATGTTCCGCCACCGGGATCGAATCCAGCAACAGCCGGGTATACGGGTGCCGGGCGGTCTCGTAAACGGCGTCGGTCGGACCGGTCTCGACGATCTGACCCAGATACATCACCGCAACGCGGTCGCTCATGTGGCGGATCACGGCAAGATCATGGGCAATGATGACCAGCGTCAGATCCAGGTCTCGCCCCAGATCCCCCAGCAGGTTGATCACCTGCGCCTGCACCGACACGTCGAGCGCCGAAACCGGTTCGTCACCGATGATCACCCTGGGCCCCGAAGCCAGCGCGCGGGCAATGCCGATGCGCTGACGCTGGCCGCCGGAGAACTCGTGCGGATACCGGTCCGCGTGTTCCGGCATCAGCCCGACCTTGGACAGGATATCCGCCACGCGCTCCTGTCGCTGGGCCGCTGTCAGATCCGGCACATGCAGCTCCAGCGGCTCGGCGATCAGCTTGCCCACGGTGAGGCGCGGGTTCAGCGATGAAAACGGATCCTGAAAGATGAATTGCAGGTCGCGCCGCAGCTGGCGCAGGTCGGCGCCCTTGATATCGCTGATCGGGCTGCCGTCAAATTCCACCTCGCCCGCGGTGGGGATCAGCAGGCGCATCAGCAACCGGGCCAACGTTGATTTGCCACAGCCGGATTCGCCGACGATGGCAAAGGTCTCGCCCCGGCGAATGTCGAGCGATACCCCATCGACCGCATGCACCGTGTCGCCCGGACGCAGGAAACCGGCGTTGGCCTTGAAATGTTTGACCAGGTTGCGCGCTTGCAGGATCGTATCGGTCATGCGCTTACCACCAGGTGTTGGTCCAGCGGAACAAAGTGACAGGCCGCACCGTGACCTTCGCTCATGTCGTGCATCTCGGGCGCTTCGGCGCAGATGCCGGCGGCGAAGGGACAGCGTGTGCGAAACCGGCAACCCGATGGCATCGCATTGATACCCGGCACCGTGCCCGGCACAGTCGCCAACCGCCCGCGCGCTCCGGTCAGGGAGGGCATCGAAGCCATCAAGCCGATGGTATAGGGATGTTGCGGATCGTCGAAAACCTGCGCCACGGGGCCACGTTCGACGATCTGGCCGCCATACATGACCGCGACCGATGTGGCGATTTCGGCAACCACGCCCAGATCGTGGGTAATCATGATGGTTCCCATCTGCGACTGGTCCTGAAGCTCGCGGATCAGGTCGAGAATCTGCGCCTGGATCGTGACGTCCAGCGCCGTGGTCGGTTCGTCCGCGATCAGCAGGGCAGGGTTGTTGACCAGTGCCATCGCGATCATCACCCGCTGACGCATCCCGCCGGACAACTGGTGCGGATAATCGCGCAGACGCGCGCGCGGAGAGGGAATGCCGACACGTGCCAGCATCGCGGCGGCACGATCGAGCGCTTCGGCCCGGCTCACCTCCTCGTGGCATTGCACCGCCTCGGCGATCTGGTCGCCGATGCGGAATGCCGGGTTCAGGGATGTCATCGGTTCCTGAAAGATCATGGCCATGCGATTGCCACGCGCGGATGGTGCAAGCACCTCGTGGCGCAGATCATAGTCGCGACCGTCAAACCGCATTTGGCCGCTGTCGATCCGGGCTGCATTCTTGGGCAGCAATCCCATGATCGCCATCGAGGTCACGCTCTTGCCGCAACCGGATTCCCCGACGATGCACAGCGTTTCACCGGCACTGACACTGAGGTTCACACCGGAAACGACCGGCTTTTCGTGCCCGCGAAATCGCAGCTCGAAGTCCCGGATCTCCAACAATGGATCGTTATCGTGCAATCGGTTCTGCGGCATCCGATTCGAACCTCCTCAAGCGTGAACCAATTAGAAAATGGTTCGCTTTTTCTGTCAACAGTTTTCAACGGAGGGTGTATGTTACTGAAAAATTGCCGTAAATTTCGCCAGCCGATCGCGCTTTTGCGTGAATTGCATGCAAGCGACGAAAGCCAGAAACGATCAGATCAAACTGGATGATCCGGGGCGCTCTGGTCCATACAAGTCCGACAGGAGACACGTGACATGTCCATTCTTCAATCGCTCATTCCGCCAAAGGGCCTGCGGGTGCTGGTGACGGCCGGGGCCGGCGGCATCGGCGAGAAAATCACGGCCGGGTTTGTCGAGGCCGAAGCCAGGGTTCACATTTCCGACGTCAATCCGGACGCTGTGAACGCTGCTGTCGGCGGTGCTGTCACGGGCAGCATTGCGGATGCCGGTGACGAAGATGATACACGGCGTCTGTTCGATGACGCGCGCGAGGCGATGGGCGGGATCGACGTGGTGGTTGCCAATGCCGGGGTGGCGGGGCCGACGGCCACGGTGGCGGACATCTCGGCCCGCGAGTGGGACGGAACACTGGATGTCAACCTGCGCAGCGCCTATCTGGCGGCGCGGTTCGGCGCGCCCCATCTGATCGAGAACAAGGGGGCGTTCATTGCCATGTCCTCGGTCGCCGGACGACACGGATTTGCGTATCGCACCCCGTATTCCGCAGCGAAATGGGGTATCATCGGCCTCGTCAAGAGTCTGGCGTCCGAGCTGGGCCCGCAGGGCGTGCGCGCGAACGCGATCCTGCCCGGCATCGTCAGGGGGCCGCGGATCGATCGGGTGATTTCGGCCCGGGCAAAAGAGCTTGGCATTTCGTTTGACGAGATGAAGGAACAGAACCTGGCAAAGGTGTCGCTGCGCCGCATGGTCGGGCCGGAAGATATCGCGGCAACCTGCCTGTTTCTCTGCGCCCCCGGTGGTGGCAACATCTCGGGTCAGGCGCTGAGCGTTTGCGGAAATGTCGAGGCTTTGTGATCATCGGCCGGGGGTTGATCGGAGTTGTGCGCAAGGCGCGGGGCAAAAGCACCGGTGCGCCATCTTGACGAAATACCGGTGCGTCAACGCGCACCGAAACGACACAAGACATCCAGAGGACAGGAAATGGCAAAATCAAGTCGGAAAGTCATCATCAGCTGCGCCGTGACCGGCGCGATCCACACACCGTCAATGTCGCCTCACCTGCCGGTAACACCCGAAGAGATCATCGCCGACTCTGTCGCAGCCGCCGAGGCGGGGGCGACGATCCTGCATCTGCATGCCCGCGATCCGGGCAATGGCCGTCCGACGCAGGACCCCGATGCCTTTCGTGCCTTTCTGCCGCAGATCAAACAGGCGACCTCGGCGGTCCTCAACCTGACCACCGGGGGCAGCCCTCACATGAGCGTGGCCGAACGCATGCGCCCCGCGGCCGAACTCAGGCCCGAGGTTGCATCGCTCAACATGGGCTCGATGAACTTCGGACTCTATCCGATGCTCGACCGGTTCAAGGAGTTCCAGCACGACTGGGAACGCGAGCATCTGGAGAACAGCCGCGATCTGGTGTTCAAGAACACGTTCAGCGACATCGAACACATCCTGCGGACCGGGCATGACAATGGCACGCGGTTCGAATTCGAGTGCTATGACACCAGCCACCTCTACAACCTCGCCCATTTCGTTGATCGCGGCCTCGTCGAGGGTCCGTTCCTCGTTCAGACGGTGTTCGGATTGCTGGGGGGCATCGGCGCGCATCCTGAGGACGTGATGCACATGAAACGCACCGCCGATCGCCTGTTCGGCGATGCGTATGTGTGGTCGGTTCTCGGCGCGGGCCGCAACCAGATGAACGTGGCCGCCCAGGCAGCCGCGCAGGGGGGCAATGTTCGGGTCGGGCTGGAAGACTCTCTCTGGATCTCGCCCGGCCAGCGCGCCGAAAGCAATGCCGACCAGGTCCGCAAGCTGCGCCATATTCTCGAGGGGCTGAGTCTCGACGTGGCCACCCCCGACGAAGCCCGCGAAACCCTGGCGCTTAAAGGCGGCGCAGAGGTCGGGTTCTGACATCGACGGTGTCGGATGACGAGAGACCGCCTGTCAGGCGCGGCAGCCCTCAGCGTGGCCTGCGCAGCACGGCGTATTGTGCATAACCCCGGTAGAGATCCTGAAACCGCGTCGTGCCCCCGATGCCCGAAGCGAGCCTGTCAAGCGTGGATTTCAGATCGCTCCTCGGGGTCACGTGGAACCTTTCGAGCCATCGATAGAGCGCGGACCTGAACCATTTCGGCAGGCCGTTCTGGTCGTGAAAGTCCACCACGTGCAACTCACCGCCGGGGGCAAGATGCGCGCTGGCGGTGGCCAGGGCGATGTGCCAGTCGGGGATCATCGAAATGCCATAAGAGATGAAAATGCGGTCGAACTTTGCCCGCCGGAACAGATGCGCCCCCTCGAAGGTGCAGGCGTCTGCCTGAGCCAGATTGGCGCTCTGCCTGAGATTGGCACGTGCCGTGGTGAGCATTTCCGACGAAATATCAAGGCCATAGAAAGCAGTATCCGGATACCTGCGGATCGCAACCTGCAGGTTTCTGCCGGTGCCGCAGGCAATCTCGAGAACATGCGCGCCGGGTTTCGGATCAAGCCCGGCGATCAACCTGTCACGCCCCAGGAGATAGTATTTCCGGGTCAGGTCATAGAACAGTCGCTGGTGACGATAGGTGCGGTCCATCAGTTCCGCATGGGATGTCGTGGTGAAATCGAGCATGTCGGTTACCCCGCAAACCGGTAGAGGTGAAAGGCGCCGTAGATCGCCGAGCGGTCACGCTCGGTGCCATGCGCCGACCGCTCCGGATCATAGTGCCAGCGCTCAAGAATGTCTGGCGCGACCCGGCCCGGCAGAATGTCGTCGCGGCCGCCGGTGCGAAAGATGACACGCGCGCCCGGTGTGGCCGTGCGCGTGATTTCGCGCCACAGCGCGTTGAGCTGTCCATCGTTCATCCAGTCCTGCGCATCCAGCAACACATAGCCCTGTTTCGAACCGTCCGGTTCCAGCGCGAGTTGATCGGTCAGCGACCGGTTCACGATACGCCCCCGGCTGGCATGGTCGCGCAGGGCCAGATAGTTGCATTCCTGCAAATAGGGCGGCAAAGCCGCGTCTGGCGCGGGGTCGTAACTGCGTGCAAAGGCCTGCCACGCGAAATAGTTGTCGCGGATCGGGAAGGCGCACATCAGCTTGCGTACCCTCTCGCGCAGCACGGGCAAAACGTCACCGTCCCCATCGGCGGCCAGTTTGTCGTATTGCGCCGGCGGTATTCCAAGGCCGAACAGGGCGGCGCGACATCCCGCCAGCTTTCTGACCAGCCACATATCGAACAGCGGTGCCACCCTCGACTCGAAAAAGGCCCGCTGTTCAGAGAGGGATCGGGCGGTCAGCAGAGGCGAGAATTCGACCCGCCCCAGCCGCGCGACAAGATGCACCGCCCCGAGAAAGCGGCCAAGCGCCCCATGCCGGTAGAAGCCCGACCGGAATACCGAAATCCGGCGGCTGAACATGCACCGCCCATCCCAGAACGCCCGTGTTTCAGGATCGAGGAAAGGACGGATATAGCTGTCGTAAAGGGTCATGTTGCTGGCCATGTCCCCGCGTCCGAAGAACTGGTAGAATGCGGCATGGTCGGGCAGGCTGCGGGCCG
Source organism: Alphaproteobacteria bacterium (assembly GCA_030431825.1). GTDB lineage: Bacteria > Pseudomonadota > Alphaproteobacteria > Rhodobacterales > Rhodobacteraceae > Sedimentitalea. The sequence goes on along the minus strand of JAUIIJ010000019.1, from coordinate 21,881 downwards.
CCGCGAGCTTCAGACGGCCAAGGGCGACATGAGCCGGCGACAGATCGACCGCCGTGACCGATGCCGGGCCAGCCGTCAGATAGCACAAGAGATTGCAGCTTCCGGATGCGATGCAAACGAGGTTGTCGTCCGGCGCAATTTCGAGCGCATCCATGTCGACGACCGGGTCTTCCCAGATCTGCGGATAGACCAGGCCAAGAAACAGCCGCGAAAAGAGGCGTTCGAGCCATCCCGTTGCGGTATCGCCGTTCTGCAGGATGGCGGCATCCAATTGGACCTGTGCGGACTGACTCATGGTTCGGGCCCCTTATACTTTTTCGAGCGTCTTGGTTCTGGCACGCCGGATCCGTCGCAACCTGTGGCGCCTTTCGCGGGTCGAACGCTCCCAGTCGAGCAACACCAGGCGGCCGTCATCCCGTTCGGCAACCGCCGTACAGCTTTCCACCCAGTCGCCGGTATTCACATAGCTGATCCCGTTGATTTCGCGGATCGCCGCGCTGTGGATATGGCCACAGATCACCCCGTCATAGCCGCCGCGCCGGGCTTCCGCCGACAGGACATTCTCGTATTCGCTGATGAAGTTGACCGCCTGTTTCACCTGGTGCTTGGCCCATTTCGACAGCGACCAGTACTGGCCGCCCCAGACATGCCGCACGCGGTTGACCCATGTGTTCAGCCAGAGCATGAATTCATAGGCCCGGTCCCCGAGATGGGCGAGCCATCTGGCATTGGTCACGACCGCGTCAAATTGATCGCCGTGGGTCACGAGATAGCGTTTGCCGTCATGCGACGTGAAATCGGCGGTGCGCAGGACCTCGATACCTCCGAAATGCGTCCCCGGATATGAACGCAGAAATTCGTCGTGATTGCCGGGAATCAGGAAAATCTGCGCACCTTTCTGCGCCTTCGCAAGGATCGCCTGGACAACATCGTTGTGGGCCTGCGGCCACAGAAATCCCTTGCGGCGAATGCGCCAGGCATCGACGATATCGCCCACGAGATAATAGCTGTCCGCGTCATGCCCGTTGAGAAAATCCAGCAACAGATCAGCCTGGCATCCCGGCGTGCCGAGATGGATGTCGGAGAGAAATATGGTCCGGTATTTCAACGTGCCTGCCCGAGTTTGCCCGTGTTGACACAGGTCTAGCCCCGTGGTTTGACAAATCCGTGACAGGCTGCCGCCGCCGTTCCGGTCGCCCGGTCAGAGGCAGGGTTCACTCCGCCGCACGACCGGCGCGAACTGCGTCGGGAAGGCCCCGGATTCGCGCCGGATCAAGCTGGTCTTTCAGGCCGATGCAAATCACGCCAACCTCGTGATCCCCGCTCGCGGCCTCTGTATTGTGGCGGTTGCCGACAACATGGAGCAGGACCATACCCTCATCACCCGCGACAAACCCCTTGGCCCGATCAACACCCGGATCATTGGCCAGAGCGACCCCGAGCGCGTCAGCATCGACGATACCGTCCGGTCTCAACACGATACTTTCGAACCGGCTATGCGCGGTGTCCGCCGCCGATGGCTGGCGCGCGGGGAAGGGCAGGGCACCCAGTGCCGCGGAAATCGGGATTTGCCCCGACACCACGGGAAGGATGCGTTTGCCCGGATGATTGCCCTTCAGCCAGTCGCGTACTTCATCGAGTTGTTGTTTCGAAACAAGGTCGGCCTTGGTCAGCAACAGCATATCCGCCTGGGACAACTGACGCTCGATGGTATCGGCCAGATAGGTGTTCCTGGCGTTCCGGCGGATCTGTTCGGCATCGGCCAGGACCAGCACCGCATCGGACCGCAGACCGTCGATCAGCCGGACGCTGGCCGCGATCGATGCCGGCAGGGCAACGCCCGATGCCTCGATCAACACGTGATCCGGTCGTGGCGACATGTTCCGGATATCCGTCAGCGCGCCGATCAGGTCGCTGCCGAATGCGCAGCACACGCACCCGCCCGCGATTGAAATCAGCCCGTCATCCGCGGATTCGATCAGATCGGCGTCAATCGGCAACTCGCCGAATTCGTTGACCAGGACCGCGAGCCGTTGGCCTTCGTTATGCCGGAGCAGATGATTGACCAGCGTCGTCTTGCCCGCGCCCAGGTAGCCGGCAATGACCGAAACCGGCAAATCCATCATATGGTTGCCGCTTCGAAGATGCGACCGCCCTGGACCGTTCCCCAAACGGAAATATCCTTGAGCGCTTCGGGCGCCACCTGTGTCGGGTCCTCCTCCAGCACCGCGAAATCCGCGCGTTTTCCGACCTCGATCGAACCGATCACATCGTCCATTTTCATCGTCACCGCCGCGCCGATCGTGATGGCGTGCAATGCCTGCTCGACCGATATGCACTCATGCGCACCCTGTATCCGCCCCGATGCAGTCCGCCGGTTGACAGCCGCCCAGGCGGTGAACAGCGGCCCGAGCGGGGTGACCGGCGCGTCGGAATGGATTGTCATGGGCACCCCTTCCGACAATGCGGTATTGCACGCGTTCATCCGCAGTGCACGCTCGGGTCCGACGGTCAGGTTATAGTGCTCGTCCCCCCAGAAGAAGTGGTGATTGGCAAACAGGTTCACGCACATCCCCAGCCTTGCCATCTTGCGGAATTGCGCCGCCGAAGCGAGTTGGCAATGTTGCAGGGTGAAACGGTGGTCGGCGTCGGGCGCCTTGCGCAGCGCCGTTTCCATCGTTTCGATAGCCAGTTGCGTCGCCTCGTCGCCATTCGTATGCGTGTGAACCTGCACGCCTGCCGCAAGCGCGCGTTCGTAGATCTCGGCCAACTGATCCGGCGCGATGTACCAGAGACCGTTTTCCGCGCCATTGTAATAGCCCGGCCAGCGGATCCGGGCCGAGAACCCCTGAATCGATCCGTCGGCGATCACCTTGATGCGACCGAGTTCAAGCCGGTCGGTGCTTTGCTCGCGCAACGAGGCCGCGTAATCCACCAGTTCCTTGGGCGACAGGCCAAAGTTGATCCGAAAGGCGACCATGCACACCGGGTAATCTTCGGCGCCGGTCACATCCAGAAACATCTTGAGCAGATCGTCGTCCAGCTGCTGGCCCAGATCGGATGAGGTCGTGACGCCCGATCGCACGCACAGACGGGCATAATTGCGCAGGGCGCCTGGATCCGATGACAGGAACGAGCGGTCCAGACCCACATGTTTTCCCGCAGGCATCATGACTTCCGGACTCTTGAGTTCCCCCGTCGGCAAACCGTCATCGCCCACCGGGATGCCCGGATGATTCTGGCCCGGCTTCAGCAGACCCGCCAGTTCCAGCCCCCTGGTATTGACGTTTAGGATATGCCCGGACGCGTGCATCACGCCCACCGGTCGCGTTTCCGATACACGGTCGAGATCAGCGCGCGTCATGCGCACGTTGTCCATATATATCGGATCGAGTCCCCATCCCAGTAGGGGTTCATCCTCGCCACCCAGGGCGGCTTCGGCCTCCTTGAGCCGCGCAACCACATCGTCAACCGATTTCACCCCGTCCCAGACCTTGCCATCGGGGTCCATCCGGTCGAACCATCCGACATAGGTAAAACTCCAGAGCGCACCTTCCATGCTGTGGGCGTGCCCTTCGATCAGCCCCGGCATCAGCACCTTGTCGGCAAAGCGTTCGTCAAGGTCGTAGGGTCCCCATCCGGCGAGCTCATCAAGCGTTCCGGTGCCCAGAATGCGTCCGTCGCGCACCGCGACATGGCTTGTTTCGGGCCGGTTCGGGTTCATGGTGATGATTTTTCGGGCGGAATAGATCGTGGTTTTCATTTTTTCATCCTGTTCATCACGCATGTACTGCCAGAAGCCTAGAAAGATTTAATTCGCCAGAAAAATGGATATAATCAGGGGAAAAAGACTAATTTCTGGTGGAATGGCGGATTGCAGAACTTTACCCTGAAACAACTTCGATACGTCGAGGCCGCCGGCCGGCTCGGATCGATAGCGAGTGCGGCGACCGAGCTCTCGATCTCACAGAGTTCGATCACCGCTGCAATCGAGGCGCTGGAGGCGGGGCTGGGACACGATCTCTTTATCCGCACCCCGTCCAAGGGTATTCGGCCCACCCCGCAGGGCACCCAATCTCTGGTTCTGATCCGCAGGTTCCTGCAGCAGGCAAGGAATTTTCAGACCGAGATCCAGTCTGTCGCCGGCACGGCGCGCGGGACGCTGCGGATTGCCTGTTACGTGACCGCCGCACCGTCCTTTCTGCCGATCATTCTGCGCAGCGTCACCGAGCGTTTCCCCGGTCTGTCCATAACCGTCCTGGAAGGACCGCTCTCGGCGATTGTCGATTTCGTCAACGAAGGCGAGGCCGACCTCGCCTTTACCTACGACATCTTCAAAGACGCCAAACACCGTTTTTATCCTCTGTTTTCCGCCCCGCCTTTCGCGATCGTATCCAATGACGATCCGATTGCCAGTGCGGGGAGAACATCGCTCGCCGAGCTTTCCGAAAGACAGCTCGTCATGCTCGATCTGCCGGGCGCACGCGACTATTATATCGACATGTTCCAGCGGGCCGGCCTCGATCCGGAAGTTGCACATACGACGCGTTCATCCGAGATTCTGCGCGCGCTCGTTGCCGGCGGGTTCGGGGTCGCGCTGCTCAACATACGTCCGCTCGACTATCGCGAGGCCGAGTCCGGGTATCGGATCGTGCCGATACTGGACGGCGCCCCGGCCACCCCTTTCGGAATCGCCGTCAGCAACACCACAGGGGTCCCCAGCATGATCAGGGCATTCATCGAGACCTGCCTTGAACTGAGCAGGGATGGCGCGTTCGATCATCTGGTCGTGACATGAAGTTCTTTCACCGGTTTTTTGGGGGATAACTGTCTAATTTATCAGTTTTTTGATGGAAGATGCCTGCGCTAGGCTGATGTGAATTGATCGACCGTGAAAAAACGGCGACACATGCGACTGGTCACAATCAGGGAGACCGAATATTCATGAAACTACGAACCAAAAATCTCTTGGCGGCCAGCTTGATCGCGGCGTTTTCTGCCGGCGCTGCTGTGGCGCAAGACACGCCAAAGGCAGGCGGCACGCTGGTGGTTTCCCTTCCGGGCGGCACCCCTCGGGTGCTCAACCCCGCGGTGCAATCGGGAACGGCCACGGGCATGCCCGGCACCCAGCTCTTTGCCTCGCCGCTGCGCTATGACGATGACTGGACGCCGCAACCCTATCTCGCCAAGAGTTGGGAGGTCAGCGACGACGGGCTGAAGGTCACGCTGTATTTGCAGGAGAACGCCACCTTTCACGACGGCACGCCGATCACGTCCGAAGACGTCGCGTTTTCGGTGGATGTGATCAAGCAATATCATCCGTTCAAGTCCATGTTCGCCCCGGTCGAAAGCGTCGATACGCCGGATGAACATACGGCCGTTCTGAATCTGACGACTCCGCATCCGGCCCTGATGCTCGCGATGTCCGGGCAACTCATGGCGATCATTCCTAAACACATCTATGGCGACGGACAGGATCCCAAGAACCATCCGCGCAACAACGAGAATGTCGTGGGATCCGGTCCGTTCAAGCTGGTCGAGTTCAAACCCGGCGAGCATGTCATCCTCGAACGTTACGAGGGCTATTGGGAAGAAGGCCTGCCCTATCTCGACCGGATCGTGGCGCGGATCATCAACGACAGCTCGGCGCGCGCGATCGCGTTGCAGAATGGCGAAATTCACATGGCGACTTTCGAATCCGAGCCCACCATCATCAACCGCCTGAAATCCGACGCTGAACTGACCGTGACCAAGGAAGGTTACGGCGGCATCGGCGCGATCGACTGGCTGGCGATGAACACCACCCATGGCCCCCTGCAGGAGGTCAAGGTGCGTCAGGCCATTGCCTATGCCATCGACAAGAACTTCATCCTCAAGGCTCTCATGCGCGGCACCGCCGACGAGGCGCGAACCGGCATTCATCCGGACAGCCCGCTCTATACGCCCGATGTCGAGGCCTATGATCTCGACCTCGACAAAGCGAATGCGCTGCTCGACGAGGCCGGGTATCCGCTGGAGAACGGCAAACGGTTCGACCTGAATATCGAGGTGCCCGGTTTCCCCGGCTACAAGGCGCAGACCGAATACGTCAAGGCGGCGCTCTCCAAGGTCGGCATCAACGTGACCGTTCGCGCGCATCCCGACTTCCCGAGCTGGGCGCAGGTCATGGGCAACATGGATTTCGATCTCTCGTTTGACAGCGTCTACAACTGGGGTGACCCGGTGATCGGTGTGAACCGGACCTATCTGAGCTCGAATATCGGCAAGGGTGTCTGGTCAAATACCCAGGGCTATGCGAACGAACGCGTCGACGAAATCCTCGCCCAGGCCGCAACCGAGATGGACTCCGAGAAACGCAAAGCGCTCTATGCCGAGTTTCAGGAGATCGTCGCTGAAGAGGTGCCGATCTATTACATCAATGCCGTGCCACAGCATACGATCTATTCCAACAAGGTTGGCAACCCGCCGCAAGGTATCTGGGCCTCCAGTTCGCCGATGGATCGGATCTATCTGAAAGACTGATACGGTTGCCTGCGACTGTCCTGGTCGCGGGCAATCCGACTTTGCTTAGCGGCTGAAAGGCGATCTCGATGAACGCATTGCGTGTTACGACGACACGGATTTTCTACGCGGTTCTGTTGCTGCTGGCGGTCCTCGTGCTGAATTTCACGATGATGCACCTCGCGCCCGGCGACGTCGCCGACACCATTGCACAGTCAATGGGCGGGGCGGACGAGGAGACCATGGCACAAATCCGCGCCGATTACGGCCTGGACAAGCCTTTCATCGTGCAACTCGGGAGTTATCTGGGCCGCGTCATCCGGTTCGATCTCGGATATTCGTTCTATTACAATCAGCCTGTGACATCGCTCATCCTGCAACGCCTGCCGGCGACGCTGTTGCTGGTGTTTACCGCACAGCTTTTCGCGATGATTGTCGGCGTGGTTCTGGGGGTGATTTCCGCGCGCCGCCCCAATGGCATACTCTCGCATTTTGTCACCTTCATCTCACTGTTCGGTTATTCCGCGCCGGTCTTCTGGACCGGGATCCTGCTTTTGATCGCGTTCTCGCTGAAAATCCAGTGGTTCCCGGTGGCCGGCATGCGGGACGTTACACTGGAAGGCGGCTTTTGGGTCCAGACGCTGGACATCATCCGCCATATGGTTCTGCCGACCATCACGCTCGGCTCGATCTTTCTCGCGCTCTATTCGCGGCTGTCGCGGGCGTCGATGATGGAAACCCTGGGTTCCGACTATGTTCGCACCGCCAAGGCCAAGGGCCTTACCGAGCGTGAAGTGGTGTACAAGCACGCGCTCAAGAACGCCCTTTCGCCGGTCATCACCCTTGCGGGCCTTCAGTTCAGCGCGGTGATCTCCGGCGCGGTTCTGGTAGAGACGGTGTTTGCCTGGCCCGGTCTCGGGACACTCGCGTTCCAGTCGATTCTCGCGCGCGATACCCCGACCATCCTGGGCATCCTGTTCTTTTCCGCCTTGATGGTCATCGTGGGCAACCTGTTGACCGACTTTGTTCTGCGGCTCGTGGATCCGCGGCTGAAAGGACGTGCGTGATGAGCGAACAAACCGTTGATGCCCCGGTTGCAAGGGCCCGGTCGCCGCTTTCCGAAGCGTGGGAAATGTTCCGCCACAACCATTCCGCAATGCTCGGGTTGGCCCTGTTGTCGCTGATCGTTCTTGCCGCGATCCTCGGCCCCATGCTTTATCAGACCGATCCGTTCGATATGGTCTGGGCACCGTTCTCGCCGCCGGGCGAAGAGGGCTTTCTGCTGGGAACCGATTACCTCGGGCGGGATCTGCTGTCGCAAATCCTGCACGGGGCGCGCGTGACGCTGATCATCGGGCTTTCTGCTGCGATCGTCACCGTCGTGATCGGGGTCACGGTGGGGGCGCTGGCCGGGTTTTACGGCGGCATCATCGAAGAGATGCTGATGCGCTTTACCGAGTTTTTCCAGGTATTGCCCACCTTGCTGTTTTCAATGGTCATCGTCGCGCTCTTCGGCGCGAGCCTTCCAATGATCACATTTGCCATCGGCATCGTCAGCTGGACCGCCGTTGCGCGCATCACGCGCTCCGAGTTCCAGCGTGTCCGCGAGCTTGAATATGTGATGGCCAGCCGCGCGTCCGGGGCCACCAATGCCAAGCTCATGTTTCAGGTGATCCTGCCGAACGCGCTGCCGCCGATCATCGTGCAATCGGCGCTGATGGTGGGGTCCGCGATCCTGTTTGAAGCGGGGCTGAGCTTTCTCGGGCTGACCGATCCCAATGTGGTGAGCTGGGGCCAGATCATCGGCTCGAACCGGCAATACATCCTCGAGGCCGGATTCACCGTCACCATACCCGGACTCGCGATTTTCATCACCGTCCTTGCAATCAGCCTGGTTGGCGACGGTCTGAACGATGCGCTGAACCCAAAGCTGAGGAAACGCTGATGGCGCCGCTACTCAAGGTCGAAAACCTGCGCATCGAACTGGCGACGCGGGCCGGGGTCGCTCCGGTCATCGACAATCTCAATCTGGAGCTGGCGCATGGTGAGAGCATCAGCTTCGTGGGTGAATCCGGCTGCGGAAAATCCATGACCGCGCTTGCGATCATGGGGCTCCTGCCGGAAGGGATCGGCCGCGTCGCCTCGGGCAGCATCCAGTTCGACGGCGAAGAGCTGACCACCGCGTCACCGCGGCGGCTGCGGCAAATCCGTGGCAACGAAATCAGCATGATCTTTCAGGAACCGATGACATCGCTGAATCCGGTCTATACCGTCGGCGAACAGATCGCCGAGGTCCTGCGCGCACATCAGGGTCTCGGCCAGAAAGCCGCCTGGGCCCAGGCCATCGAGCTTCTGGATGCGGTGCAGATCCCCAATCCCAAAAGCCGGGTCGAGGCCTATCCGTTCCAGATGTCAGGCGGCCAGAGACAGCGGGTGATGATCGCCATCGCCCTGGCCTGCACCCCCAAGATCCTGATCGCCGACGAACCCACCACCGCGCTGGACGTCACGGTTCAGGCCCAGATTTTCGATCTGTTGCGCGATCTGCGGGCACAAACCGGCACGTCGATCATCATGATCACGCATGACATGGGGGCGGTGGCCGAAATGTCCGAACGGATGATCGTGATGTATGCGGGGCGCAAGGCCGAAGAAGGCCCCGTCGATCAGGTCATCACCCATGCGCGCCACCCCTATACCAGCGGGCTGATCAGCTGCGTGCCGCACATCATGGCAAACCTGACGGAAGAACGGCATGACCTGACCGAAGTTCCCGGAATCGTGCCCGGCCTGTCCGAGTTCGGCCAGGATCTGTGCCTGTTCGCGCCGCGCTGCCCGCGCGCCAGCGACAAATGCCTGAGCGCAAGACCCCCGGACGTGCCGTTCGGCAGCGCGCGCAGCTCCGCCTGCTGGCATGCGGAGGATTTGTGATGACCGACCTTCTCGACGTTCATAACCTGACGGTCCGCTTTGGCGTTCGCCGCAAAGGCGGAATGTTTGCCAGGCAGACCTACCTGACAGCGGTGGATGACATCTCGTTCACCGTCCGCAAGGGCGAGACACTGGCCATCGTTGGCGAGTCCGGCTCTGGCAAGACGACCGCCGCCCTCGCGATTGCCCGCCTTGTGAGCGGTGTCACGAGTGGCAAGGTCGAGCTGGAAGGCCGCGATATCCTGCCCCTTGACCGCGATGATCTCAAGGACATGCGCCAGAAGGTCCAGGTGATCTTTCAGGATCCATATTCCTCGCTGAACCCGCGCAAGCGCGCCGAGGACATCGTACGCGAACCTCTGGACAGTCTGACCGACAAATCCGACCCCGAAAAGCGAGAGATCGTTGACCAGTTGTTCAAGGCGGTCGGTCTGCGCCCGGAACAGAAACGGCTGTTCCCGCATCAGTTCTCCGGCGGTCAGCGTCAGCGGATCGGCATCGCCCGCGCGCTTTCAACCCAACCCGAGGTGATCATCTGCGATGAACCGGTATCGGCACTCGACGTGGCGGTGCAGGCGCAAATCCTCAACCTGTTGCGGCGCCTCCAGGCCGAATACGGGCTCACCTACCTGTTCATCAGCCATGATCTGGGTGTCGTACAGCACATGTGCGACAGCGTTGCGGTCATGTATATGGGCAAGATTGTCGAACATGCCGACCGCATGTCGTTGTTCAACAAGCCCCTGCATCCCTATACCGAGGCGCTGTTGTCCGCGGTGCCCTCGGTCGATCCCCGGCTGAGAGAAAACGCGAGGCGCATTCTGATCCCCGGCGACCCCCCGGATCCGCTGAACCTGCCCAAGGGCTGCAGGTTCGCGTCACGCTGCCCCGTCGCCGCGCCAGAATGCCGTGAAAGCGCGCCGTCCCTGGACGCGGTAACGCCCAGCCATCGCGTCGCCTGTCATCTGGTCGAGGGCGAGACATCGCCGCTTGCCACCTTGTCCGCCAGTTGAAAGGCCGCGTCCGGCGGTAGTGACATACCCTTAAAAAAACATCGATCACATGCGGAATAAAATCTGCATGTGAAACGTCTCTTTTCCGAACCAGGCATTCAAAGGCACCCAAGCCGGTACCCAAGGGAGGACAAGATGGCGCTTGATGACGACAAGAAACACACGGTTCAGGAGTTTTTCGCGACAGACCCGGAAAAGGCGGACAAGGCGTTTTTCGGCCGTGTCGCCAATCCGGACCGGCGCGGGTTCCTGAAACGGACCGGTCTTGCCACGATGGCGGCAATGGTCGGCACGTCGATCCCCTTTCATCGCAACATGCCGGTCGGGTTCGTCCCGGCGGCGATGGCACAGGATGACGTTCTTGTGGGCAAGGACGGCCTGACGCTCCTGAATGATCGACCCGTCAATGCCGAAACGCCGCCCGAATTGCTGGACGACCCGATCACCCCGACAAACCGGCATTTCATCCGGAACAACGGTATTCCGCCACAGGATGTCGACCCCGCGACCTGGACGCTGACCATTGACGGGTTCGTGGATACACCGATGGAGCTGAGCATCACCGACCTGCGCGAGCAGTTCGAGGTCGTGACGATGGCGCTGACGCTGGAATGTGGCGGCAACGGACGGGGTTTCTTCAATCCGCCGGCCAAGGGCAACCAGTGGACCTATGGCGCGATCGGGTGTTCCGAATGGACAGGTGTGCGGCTCAAGGACGTTCTGGAAAAGGCCGGGGTCCAGTCCAACGTGGTCTATACGGCGCATTATGGCGCGGACACGCATCTTTCGGGCAAGGCCGACAAGCTGCCGATCTCGCGCGGGTTGCCCATTGACAAGGCGCTGACCGACAACATCCTGATCGCCTTTGAAATGAACGGCGATGCGCTGCATCCGATGAATGGCGCGCCGCTGCGCCTCGTGGTGCCCGGCTGGCCGGCGTCGACGGCACAGAAATGGCTGACCCGGATCGAACTGCGCGACCAGGTGCATGACGGCCCCAAGATGACCGGCACTTCGTATCGTGTACCCGGCTATCCGGTCGCCCCCGGCCAGGACGTACCGGAAGAGGATTTTGTCATCATCGAACGCATGCCGGTCAAATCGCTGGTGACCTTCCCGGCCAACGGCGCGGAAACCGGGATGAGCACGCAGGTGCGCGGCCATGCCTGGTCCGGCGACCGTTCGATCACCACGGTTGAACTCTCGACCGATTTCGGGGCGACATGGTCAACCGCCGAGCTTGACGATCCGGTAAACAACGGCGCCTGGCAGAACTGGCGCGCTGACGTTTCGTTTCCGCAGGCTGGATATTACGAAATCTGGGCCCGCGCGACGGACAGCGAAGGTGTGATGCAGCCCTTTGCCATCGACTGGAACCCGAAAGGGTATCTCAACAACAGCATGCACAGGGTTGGTGTGCGCGCCAGCTGATTGTTCGGGGTGGCGCGTGCCGTCACCCCAGCCAGAGATTCGAGAGATGGAGAACCCCATGGCATTCGCAAATCTGCGAACCCTTACCGTTGTGGCCATTGCCGTGTCCGCAGCATCGCCGGCACTTGCCGATCTTGACGCTGCGCTGGCCGCCGCCGACCCGCAAAAGGGCGAGCGCGTATTCAAGAAATGCGCCGCCTGCCATACCGTGGAGCAGGGCGGCAAATCCAAGGTTGGCCCGAACCTCTTCGGTGTCGTCGGCGGACCTGTCGCGGCTGTTGACGGGTTTGCCTATTCATCGGCCCTGACCGAGGCTGGCGGTGACTGGAGCCTGGAACGCCTGGACGCCTTTCTGGCCAAGCCGAGAGACGCAATCAAAGGGACGAAGATGACCTTTGCGGGCCTCAGGAAAGACTCGGAGCGGGCAAATCTGATCGCCTATCTGAACGGGTTTTCCGACGCCCCGCTGATATTTGGCGCCACGGAGGCGGACGCGCCAGCCGAGGCCGCCGAAGAAGAGGACTACGAATTCGGCGTGCTCTTCGATGCGCCGGGCGTCGAGACGACCTATTACGCCTGCACCGCCTGTCATTCCGAAATGATCGTGGCGCAGCAGGGCCTGACCCGCGACGAATGGGAAGAGATGTTCGAATGGATGGTCGACGAACAGGGCATGGACGAGCTTGAAGAGCCCGACCGCACCGAGATTCTCGATTACCTGGCGGCGCATTACAACACCGACCGGCCGAACTTTCCGCGCAAGTTGAACTGAGGCGGCCGTAACCACAGGTTTCATGGCGTTTGTTGTTAAAGAGTGATCTTGGTAAAGTCCGAGAGGGTATGGCAGCCCATACCCTCTTGGACCGGCGTACACCTTTCTGGCGCGGCCAGAGGGTCTGTCGCTGGTTTTTCCGACCGGTGTGGCAACCGGTGCAGAGGCGCAGGCCTCAGCCGATGCAGGGGCGCGTTTTTGTTGCTTGGATCGCCGTTGCCATCACCTGATCGGCCGGCTCTGACTGCGTGATGCGCTTGAGATAAAGCGCGATCGCGTCAAACCGCGTCTGATCCATGCCCGTCGCAACGATCAGATGCCGCAGATTGTTCGGGGTCGTCCATTCCGCGATCTGGTAGCCGTCGGTCCGACCCGCCTGATCCAATGCAAAGTTGCCCCGGAAATAGGTCAGACGGCACCCGTTCCGGCCCGTGTAGTGGGTAACATCCCCGGCATCCACAGTGCGATGGGACACGGGCATGAGGTTGGCACCGGCCAGATCCGGCGTGTCGGCTTGTGCAAATGTGGCAACCAGCCGAAGATCATCTTCTTCCGTCGAGAACGCCCGAGCGGCAAAATCGGCATGAATGCCCTGTACCGTCGGTGTGGCGTTGCCGTTGCCGAAAACGACGGCCGCCGTGATCGCCAGGGCAAGTGCACCACCCGCGATCCACCGGCGCGGCTTCCAGTTGCTGTTTGCCGCCCGTTCCGTCGGGAATACCACCCGTTGCGGGATTTCAGGGCGCAGCGACGCGAGGCTGACCGACGCGCCCGTCACATCGCGAAGCGCATCGGCAAGGGCCGGTTCTGAGGCAAGCCGCAGGTCCATCCTGCTCCGCTCGCTCTCGGTCAGCTCATCATCGTGATATGCATTGACCAGTTCCCAGTCCCTGTCGTTCAATTCGCTCATTGTCCGCGTTTCTCTGCAACATCGCGCGCCTCGGCGCCATCCACCAATTTCAGAAGCGCCTTTCGCGCCCGGCTGACCCGGCTCATCACTGTGCCGTTGGCGACGTTCATGACCTCTGCCGCCTCCGCATATTTCAGTCCCATTATGTCCACAAGGCACAGAACCTCGCGCATATCCGGCGGTAATTTGCCAAAGGCAAGACGGACCAGAATATCGCGCGCCGCGTCCGATGACCCCGCTTCATCAGAGAGACGTCTCTCGGCGGCCAAATATTCCCTGCGCACTCGCTTTTTACGGAGTTCGTCGTAATGCAGGTTGCGGATGACGCGAAACATCCAGGGCCGAAGCTCGTCAATGCGCACTGGCCTGCTATCCGTGCGCAACGCCCGTTCGATTGCATCCTGTATCAGGTCCTCCGCATCACTGGCCGATGCGCATATGGCCAGCGCATATGCACGGAATTCAGGAAGCAGGATTTCAATATCTGTGCGCGTCGGCATGCGGGGACTCTGACGCCGGCTCCGGGCCGAGTCAAACGGCCAAGAGGGTCTCCATACGCGCCGGCGCAAAACAGGCCGCAGCCCGTTGATAAATGGTCCGAACCGCATCATCTTTCTGCTCACCCGGTCCGGGCAGGCGCCGCCACATTTGTACACCACGTTAAAATTGTTGTGGGGTAGGCGCAAATCTGATAACTTACCCCACATGAAATTCCCCGTGGGGTAAATCCATGCAATACCTGAGCCCGGTCGCGCGCAGCGCCTGGATCGATCTGCTGCGAAATCTCAAGGATGGTGCCGTGTCCGGGCTGATCGGCACACCGAAACGTAAAGCGGTCGGCACCAGGACCTACTGGTACGACCATTATCGCCTGGGACGTCAGACCATCGACCGTTACATCGGAGAGGACAGCGAAGATTTGCGGAGCAGGCTGCACCGCCACAAGGAGCTTGCCGGGCAGGATCGGATACGGGAAAAGGAACGCGCCCGGCTGATGCGCATCCTGCGGGCCGAGGGCCTGCGCATGGCGGATATCAACACCGGGCAAATCGTATCCGCCATGGCCCGCACCGGTGTGTTTCGGCTGGGCGGTACGCTGGTGGGGACAAACGCCTTTCTGTGCTACGAGGGCGAGTTGGGCGTCAGGATCGGGTTTGATGCGGCGGCACAGACCGACGACATCGACATCGCGAGTTTCGAGCGCCTCTCGATCGTCATCAACGACCGCGTCGAGACTCCGCTGGGTGAGGTCTTTGGCGACCTCAGGTTTGACCCCGTACCCGCGCTCGACCGCCGGCATGTCTGGCGTTGGCGGCAAACCGACCGGCAGACGATGGTCGAATTCCTGACCCCCTCGTTTGACGACGAGGAAGGCCTGCGAGAGTTGCCGTCACTCGGCGTCAGCGCGCAGAGCCTGCATCATCTGAATTATCTCATTGCCGAACCGCTGCAGGTTCCGTTCCTCTATCGCTACGGATCGCTCGTTCAGGTGCCGCGCCCGGAACGTTTCGCCATTCACAAGCTGATCGTGGCAGACCGTCGGCGCGACGGGCCGGACTCGGCGAAATCGGGAAAGGACCGGGCACAGGCTGCCTTTCTGATCGAGGTGCTGGCCGATGAGCGGCCGGTCGAACTGAGCGACGCCTATGCCGAAGCACGCGAGAAAGGACCCGCCTGGCGCAAACGCATGTCGGCCAGTCTTGCGCTGATGCCGAAAACCCGCGCCACCCTCGAACGCCTTTGACAGGGACCACCGGGCAGGGCGGCCCGCACCCCCATTTCATCCTGTGACCTGACACCGATCTGAAACGTGGCGACCGGACATGCCCGATCGGCGTCTGCCAATACCGCGGCGGGAAAGGCCTTTGACACCTGAGACATCTGGTCGCTCTGAATGGGCTTGTGGCCCCCTCGCAGTTTGTATACTGCGGTATACAACGAAAGGCGATCCGGGTCTCCGACTGCATCGGAGAGGCCGGTTTTCGCATTTCAGCACCCATCTGCGCCTAGGAGAAACCCCATGGACCTCTACACCGAATACCGCAACGAGATCGACTCGCGCAAGGCACAGGGCCTGAACCCCAAGCCGATTGACGATGCAGCCCTGACCGCCGAGATCATTTCGATCATCAGGACCGCCGATCATCCGCATCGCGACGAGGCGCTGAATTTCTTCATTTACAACACGCTGCCCGGAACGACCAGCGCCGCCGGTGTAAAGGCCGGTTTTCTCAAGGAAATCGTGCTGGGTGAAGCGCAGGTTGACGAGATCTCGGGCGAATTCGCTCTGGAACTCCTCTCGCACATGAAGGGTGGGCCATCTGTTGCGGTGCTGTTGGATCTCGCGTTGGGCGAGGATGCCGACACAGCAGCGCAGGCCGCAGAGGTGCTGAAAACACAGGTGTTTCTCTACGAGGCCGACACGGATCGGCTGAAGGCCGCATATGAGGGCGGCAACCCCGTCGCCAAGGACATTCTGCAAAGCTATGCGCAGGCAGAGTTCTTTACCAAGCTGCCCGAGGTCGACGAGGAAATCGAGGTCGTCACCTTCATTGCTGCCGAGGGCGACATCTCGACCGATCTGCTGTCTCCCGGCAACCAGGCCCATTCCCGGTCCGACCGGGAATTGCACGGGAAATGCATGATTGACGAAGCCGCACAGAAACATATCGAAGAGCTCAAGCTGCAACACCCCGGCAAGCGGGTCATGCTGATCGCGGAAAAGGGCACGATGGGTGTCGGCTCGAGCCGCATGTCGGGCGTCAACAACGTGGCGCTCTGGACCGGCAAACAGGCGTCGCCCTATGTGCCTTTCGTCAACATCGCCCCGGTCGTGGCGGGCACCAACGGGATTTCGCCGATTTTCCTGACCACGGTGGGCGTCACCGGCGGGATCGGCATCGACCTCAAGAACTGGGTCAAGAAGCTCGACGAAGAGGGCAAGCCGATCCTGAACAATGACGGCAACCCGATCCTCGAACAGAAATACTCGGTAGAAACCGGTACGGTTCTCAGGATCAATTCCAGGAAAAAGAAACTCTACAGCGAAAGCGGCGAAGAGCTGGCGGACATGTCCGCATCCTTCACGCCGCAAAAGATGGAGTTCATGAAGGCGGGCGGCTCTTATGCCGTCGTCTTTGGCAAGAAACTGCAAACCGTCGCCGCCGGGATCCTGGGGGTCGAGCCTGCACCGGTATTCGCGCCCTCCAAAGAGGTGTCGCATGACGGTCAGGGCCTGACCGCCGTCGAGAAAATCTTCAACGCCAATGCCCTGGGCGCGACGCCGGGCAAGGTGCTGCATGCGGGTTCGGATGTCCGCGTCAAGGTGAACATCGTCGGCTCGCAGGACACCACCGGTCCGATGACCGCACAGGAGCTCGAGGCGATGGCCGCCACCGTTCTGTCGCCCGTCGTGGACGGCGCTTACCAGTCGGGTTGCCACACCGCATCCGTCTGGGATGCCAAGGCGCAGGCGAACACGCCAAAGCTGATGGCCTTCATGAACAAGTTCGGCCTCGTCACCGGGCGTGACCCCAAGGGCAAGTATCACGCGATGACCGACGTGATTCACAAGGTTTTGAACGACATCACGGTAGATGACCGCGCGATCATCATCGGCGGCGACAGCCACACGCGAATGTCCAAGGGCGTGGCGTTCGGTGCCGACTCGGGCACTGTCGCACTGGCGCTGGCCACCGGCGAGGCGTCGATGCCGATTCCGGAATCCGTCAAGGTGACGTTCACGGGAAAAATGGCCGATCACATGGACTTCCGGGACGTTGTTCATGCAACGCAACAACAGATGCTGCAACAGCATGGCGACAACGTCTTTCAGGGCCGGATCATCGAGGTCCATATCGGGACGCTGCTGGCCGACCAGGCGTTTACCTTTACCGACTGGACAGCCGAGATGAAGGCCAAGGCCTCGATCTGCATTTCGAACGACGAAACACTGATCGAGTCGCTGGAACTGGCCAAGCACCGTATCCAGATCATGATCGACAAGGGCATGGAGCATGAGAACGGCATGCTCGCCAAACTGATCGCCATTGCCGACGCGCGCATAGCCGAGATCAAATCCGGCGAAAAACCTGCGCTGACCCCGGATGACAATGCGAAGTATTTTGCCGAAGTGGTGGTGGATCTCGATGCGATCAACGAACCGATGATCGCCGATCCCGACGTCAAGAACGCCGATGTCTCCAAGCGTTATACCCATGATACCATCCGCCCGATTTCGTATTACAAGGCAGAGAAGAAAGTGGACCTTGGGTTTGTCGGCTCGTGCATGGTGCACAAGGGCGACGTCAAGATCGTCGCACAGATGCTGCGCAATCTCGAGAAGGCCGGTGAAAAGGTCGAGTTCAAGGCGCCGCTGGTTGTTGCGGCGCCAACCTACAACATCATCGACGAGCTCAAGGAAGAGGGCGACTGGGAAGTGTTGCAGAAATACTCGGGCTTCGAGTTTGACGACAACGCCCCCAAGGTTACGGCGCGCACCGAATACGAGAATATCCTGTATCTCGAACGCCCGGGCTGCAACCTGTGCATGGGGAACCAGGAAAAGGCGGCAAGGGGCGATACGGTACTGGCGACATCCACACGTCTGTTCAAGGGCCGGGTTGTCGAGGACGCCGAGGACAAGACCGGCGAATCGCTGCTGGCCTCGACCCCTGTGGTTGTCCTGTCCGCGATCCTGGGCCGCACGCCCACGCTGGACGAATACAAGACCGCGGTGCAGGGTATCGATCTGACCAAGTTCGCCCCGCCGGTGCAAAAGCCGCTCGATACGCTTTCGGTGCATTTCTGACAGTCTGGCTGATCCTGCTGTGTCGCGCCCCCGTGGATCTGGTATCCACGGGGGCGCTGTCATTTTTACGCGCAGGGCCGAGGCAGGGTGAAGGACCGTATTTACCTATTTTGGAATATGTGTTCATGTTCTTGTTCTGTATTGGATGTTTGTGTTTATTGGTGCGATGTTTCGTCGGGCCGGAGTGAAGGCGTATCGGAATGATCCCAGACGTTAAGTTTTATCTTTCGCTGTTCCTGCGGCGCATTCATTATTTTCTGCTGGTGTTCCTGATCCTCGCGACGACGGGTGTTTTTCTGGCTGTGACGCTGCCCAAGGTCTATGTGGCGCAGGCGCGGCTTCTGGTGGAATCGCCGCAGATTCCGGACGATCTTGCGGCGTCGACGGTGCGGGCGGAATCCTATGAATTGCTGCGCGTCATCCAGCAGCGGCTGCTGACCCGTGCGAACCTGCTGGAGATCGCGCGCAGGTTCGACGTCTACGAGGATATCGGCAAGATGTCGGCGGACGAGATCGTCAACGACATGCGCAACCGGACGCGGATCGACATTCCGGACCGGCTGGACCGGACCGGGCTGATCTTCATCTCGTTCGAGGCGCCGGCGGCGGTGACCGCGTCGCAGGTGGCCAACGAGCTGATGACGCAGGTTCTGCAGCAGAATGTCGAGCTGCGCACCGAGGTGACGCGGCAGACGCTGGATTTCTTCGAGAACGAGGTGGCGCGGCTGGATTCGGACCTGGCGGCGCAGGGGGCGCGCATCCTGGAGTTCAAGCTGGAGCACAAGGATGCGCTGCCCGAAAGTCTCGAGTATCGTCGCAACCGGGTCTCGGCGCTGCAGGAGCGCATCCTGCAGATCAATCGCGAATTCGCCTCGCTGACCGAACGGCGGGCGCGCCTGTCCGAACTGTTCGAGCAGACCGGCCGGGTCGATCTGAGCGAGGCGAGCCTGTCGCCCGAGCAGCGGCTGCTGCGCGAATTGCAGGGCGAGCTGGCGGCGGCGCTGGTGATCTACGCGCCGGAGAACCCGCGGATCACCTCGCTGCGGGCGCGCATCGCCGCGCTGGAGGAACGCAACCGGAGCGGGCCCGACAGCGGCAGCAGCGAGCTGGTGACGGCCTATGACCTGCAGATTTCCGATATCGACGGGCAGATCTCCTTCCTGTCCGAGCAGAAGGAGCAGGTCGAGGCCGAGATGAAGACCCTGATCGCCTCGATCGACGAGACGCCGAAGAATGCTATCACGCTGGGCACGCTGGAGCGGACCTACGAGAACATCCGGACGCAGTTCAACCAGGCCACCGAGGGTCTGAGCGAGGCGCGCACCGGCGACCGGATCGAGGCGCTGTCCAAGGGTCAGCGGATCGTGGTGATCGAACCGGCCAGCGTGCCGGAATCCCCCGCGGCGCCCAATCGCAAGCTGATCGCGGCGGCGGGGGTCGCGGGCGGCATGGCGGGCGGGCTGGGCCTGATCGTTCTGATGGAACTGCTGAACCGGTCGATCCGGCGCCCGGTCGAACTGACCACGGCCCTGGGCAGCAAGCCCTTCATGACCCTGCCCTACATGACGACGCCGGGCCAGATCCTGAAGCGGCGCCTGACGATCGCGGTGATTCTGCTGATTGCCACGATCAGCGTGCCGCTGGTGATATACCTGGTGCACAGCTATGTCATGCCGATCGACATCCTCATGGTCAAGCTGCGGAAAATGGCGGGGTTATAGCATATGGAACGTATCAGCGCCGCCATCGACAAGGCCCGCAAGGAGCGCCAGGCCGGCGGAAAGCCGGGGACCGGGCCGACCCGGGCCGCGGGGGGCCGCGGGGCCGGCGGGAACGATGCCGCCCTGTCCGAGCTGTGGCAGGGGTTGGCGACCTTCGAGGTCAATCCCAGGATACTCACCCGCAACCGGATCCTGACCTACCAGGCCGGTCCCCAGGCCACGCCGTTCGACGTGATGCGCACCAAGCTGCTGCACGAGATGCGCAGCAATGACTGGCGCCGGATCGCCATCACCTCGCCCAGCAATGACTGTGGCAAGTCGACGATCTGCCTGAACCTCGCCTTCAGCCTGGCGCGGCAGTCCGACCTCAGGGTGATGGTGATCGAGCTCGACCTGCGGCGCCCGTCCCTGGCCCGGATGATGCGGCTGCAGGCGGATACGAATTTTGCCGCGGCCCTGTCGGGCGCGGCCCCCGCGGCCGGGCAAATCCGGCGTCATGGCCGCAACCTGGCGCTGGCCACCAGCCACGTGACCCCGAACTCGGCCGAGCTGTTGCAGGGGGTTGCCGCGGCGCATGTGATCGACCAGGTCGAAACGCTCTACCGGCCGGACGTGATGCTCTTTGACATGCCGCCGATGCTGGTTGCGGATGACACGATGGCCTTTATCGACCAGGTCGATGCGACCCTTCTGATCGCGGCGGCGGAATCCTCGACAATGGACGAGGTGACCCGGTGCAAGCAGGATCTCGAGGCCCAGACGAACCTGGTCGGCGTCGTGCTGAACAAATGCCGCTATGCCGAGAATGCCGGGACCTATGATTACGGCAGCTGACCGCAGAATGGCGGTTGCCCGGACGGCGACGGAGAACAGGATGCCAGGGATATTGCAACTGCAGGATTCGTTGTGACCGACAGGACATTCACCGGCACAGTCCCGGGCACACTCTCTGGCGCGGGGCCGGCCCTCGGCGTGCTGATCCCGGCCAGCAACGAGGCGGAGCTGATCGGCGGCTGCCTGGCTGCCCTTGCCGCGTCGCGGTGGGACGATGACGCGCCGGTCCGGGTGATCGTCGTCGCCAATGGCTGCACCGACAGGACCGCCGACGCCGCGCGGGCGCGGACCGCGGATTTTGCCGCGCGCGGCTGGGAGCTGCTGGTGATCGAACGCCGCCAGGGCGGCAAGCTGGCGGCGCTCAATGCCGGCGATGCCCGCCTTGACGCGCCGATCCGCGTCTACCTCGATGCCGACGTGGTCGTGGAGCCGGCCCTCCTCGCGCAGCTCCGCACGGTGCTGAGCTGCGATCAGCCGCGCTATGCAAGCGGCCGGGTGCGGATGACCGCGCAGAGCTGGATCAGCCGCGCCTATGCCCGCATCTACCGCCAGGTGCCCTTCATGACACGGGGCGTGCCGGGATGCGGCGTGTTCGCGGTGAATGCCGCCGGGCGCGCGAGATGGGGCGCGTTTCCCGAGGTCATCTCGGACGACACCTATGTCAGGCTGCAATTCACCCCCGACGAACGGATCGGCGTGCCCGCAGGCTATCAATGGCCGGTGGTCGAAGGCCTGCGCAACCTGATCAACGTGCGCCGCAGACAGGACACAGGCGTCAGGGAAATCGCCACACGCTACCCCGAAATCATGAAAAACGAAGGCAAACCGACGCTCACACTCCCCCAGAAACTCAAACTCGCCGCCAGAAACCCCATCAGCTTCACGATCTACACTGCCATCATCACATCCGCCAGAATAAACAAAAACAAAAACAAAACATGGCACAGAGGACGCTGAT
>JAUIIJ010000018.1 GCA_030431825.1 Alphaproteobacteria bacterium | reverse complement strand
CCGCTCCGAATGATCGCGGGTGGCCTCCTTTTCGATCACCACGGTCTGGCCCGGCGCGTTCAACCCGGCCAGCAGAACGGCGGATTTCACCTGCGCCGAGGGCACCGGCACCCGGTATCGCACCGGCACCGGATCCGCCGCCCCCACGATGGTCATCGGCAGCCGCCCGCCCGAGCGCCCCACCGCACGGACCCCGAACAGGGCCAGCGGATCGGTCACCCGCGCCATCGGGCGCTTGTTCAGGCTGGCATCGCCGGTAAAGGTCGCGCTGATCGGGCAGGTCGCCATCGCGCCCATGATCAGCCGCACGCCGGTGCCGGAATTGCCGCAATCGATGACCTGGTCGGGCTCCGCGAACCCACCGACGCCGACGCCATGCACGCGCCAGGTACCGTCCTCGTCCCGCTCGACCCCGGCCCCGAAGGCCCGCATCGCCTTCGCGGTGTCGAGCACATCCTCGCCCTCGAGCAACCCGGTGATCCGGGTCTCGCCAACCGCCATCGCGCCCAGGATGATCGAGCGGTGCGAAATCGACTTGTCCCCAGGCACATCGGCCACGCCGGACAACGCCCCGCAAGGGGCTGACATCATCGGAATCGGGGTGCCGTGGCTGGACATATCGTGCCTCTCCTCAAGTCGGTGCCCCCGCTTTATCCGATGCCCGCGAGAGGGTCCACAACCCGTGACCACATCCCGCCGGGATCGGTTCACAGACGGCGGAATGTCAGGTAATGCGGCACCCGCCCCTCGCGCAACGCCTTCTGTTCATAGCGGGTCGACACCCAGTCATCCCAGGGCGCGCGCCAGTCCGCCGGACGTTCGGCCAGCCACTCGAACCCGGCCCTTGGGACCTCTTCCAGCGTCTGCCGCACATAATCCGGAATATCCGTCGCCACCCGCAGAATCGCACCGGGTGCAAGCACGTCGCGCAACGGCTCCAGATGCTCCGGCGTGACAAACCGCCGCCGATGATGCCGCGCCTTGGGCCACGGATCGGGATAGAGCAGGAACGCCCGCTGGATCGACCCCGCCGGCAACACATCCATCAGATCGCGCGCATCGCCGAGATGCACCGCCAGATTGCGCACCCCTGCCCTGCGAATCTTGCCCAGCAGCATCGCGACGCCGTTGATATAGGGTTCGGCACCGATGATCCCGACATCCGGGTTCTCCCGGGCCTGATGCACCAGGTGCTCGCCGCCGCCAAAGCCGATCTCCAGCCAGACCGGTCGCCCGCCGAACAGCGCGGCCAGATCGAGAGCGTCGCGTTGCGGGTTCTCGTCCCAGCTCACCGGTCCCGGCGACAGCGCAGCAAGGTCTTCGTCGAGATAAGCCTGCTGGCTCTTCTTCAGCGCCTTGCCCTTCAGGCGTCCATAGAAATTTCGATACGGTCGGCTACGTTCTGTCATGGCGCGCGGTCTAGCCTGATGGGCGTCCGTTCACAATCCCCGCCGACAGCGCCAGGCGCCGCCGCTGGCACCCCCTTCGCGGGGGGCTTCATCTTTGTCCAAATACTCCGGGGAGTGTGAGGGGCAGCGCCCCTCATCCCGGTTTCCCTGTTCAGCCGATCGCCCTCAGAGCGCCGCTTTCAGCGCATCGACAAGATCGGTTTTCTCCCAGCTGAATCCGCCGTCTGCGTCGGGTTCGCGCCCGAAATGCCCATAGGCCGCGGTCCGCTGGTAGATCGGCTTGTTCAGTTGCAGATGCTCGCGAATGCCCCGGGGGGTCAGGTCCATCACCTGCGCGACCGCGTTTTCGATCGCCGCGTTCTCCACCTGCCCGGTGCCGTGGGTATCGACATAGATCGACAGCGGGCGCGACACGCCGATGGCATAGCTCAGCTGCAGCGTGGCGCGATCCGCCAGCCCGGCCGCGACGATATTCTTCGCCAGATAACGCGCCGCATAGGCGGCAGACCGGTCGACCTTGGTCGGATCCTTGCCCGAGAACGCACCGCCGCCATGCGGCGCCGCACCGCCATAGGTGTCCACGATGATCTTGCGCCCGGTCAGCCCGGCATCTCCGTCGGGGCCGCCGATCACGAATTTTCCGGTCGGGTTCACGTGCCACTCGGTCTGCGCGGTCAGCCAGCCATCGGGCAGGATCTCGGTGATATAAGGCTCGACGATCGCGCGGATGTCGTCGCTGCTCAGATCCTCGTCCAGATGCTGGGTACTCAGAACGAGCGAGCGCACGCTCACCGGCCGACCGTCCTCGTACATCAGCGAGAGCTGGCTCTTGGCATCCGGGCCAAGTGCAGGCTCGGTGCCGTCCTTGCGCACCTCGGCCAGGCGCCGCAGGATCGCGTGGGCATACTGGATCGGCGCCGGCATGAAGGCCGGCGTTTCATTGGTGGCAAAGCCGAACATGATGCCCTGATCGCCCGCGCCCTCTTCCTTGTCGGCGGATGCATCGACACCCTGGGCGATATGCGCCGATTGTTCGTGCAACAGGTTGGTAATGTCGCAGGTCGCATAATGAAACTTGTCCTGCTCATACCCGATATCGCGAATGCAGTCCCGCGCAATCTGGTCGATGCGGCCCATGTAATCGCTCAGCTTGTTCTGATCGCTCAAGCCGATCTCGCCGCCGATGACCACACGATTGGTTGTGGCAAATGTTTCCGCGGCGACCCGGGCCTCGGGTTCCTCCGCCAGCAATGCATCAAGAATGGCATCCGAAATGCGGTCGCAGACCTTGTCCGGATGGCCCTCGGAAACCGATTCCGAAGTGAAAGTATAATTGTTACGGGACATGAATAGTGCTCCATTGGGGGTTATCCCGCCACGCCAGGAAGCCGTTGTGACGGATTTTGTCGGGTTAAGGCGGCTGGCCTACGAGGTCAACTGCCTAAACAGCTTTTATTTTTCGTGAATTTCCCCAAAGACCGACCAGTCCGATCAGCAAGACCGCAGGAACCGGCCAGTCCCCGATGCGCGAATACAACGTCGCCGGCAGGGGTTGGGGCAGTTCCGCATCGATGTATCCCGCCTCTCCCAGGGGGAGGCTTTCGACGATACGGCCCCATGGGTCGATCATCGCCGAAATCCCGGTATTGGCCGCACGCACCATCGGCAGACCCTGCTCGATGGCACGCATGCGGGCCTGAGCGAGATGCTGGTAAGGACCGGCGAATTCCCCGAACCAGGCGTCGTTCGTCACTTGCAGCAGGAAATCCCCGCGCCCCTCACCGCTCTTTGCGTCCTCGGGAAAGACCGCCTCGTAGCAGATCAGCGGCAGCCCCCGACCCAGCCTTCCGAAATCCAGCAGGACCGGGCCCGGACCGGCGCTGTACCCATCGCCCTCCTGCGCGGCGAATCCGCGCAATCCGAGCCGGGCAGCAAAATCGCCACCGGGGAAATACTCGCCGAAAGGGACGAGATGGTGTTTGTCATAGATTGCGGCAACGTCCCCGCCCGCATCCAGTTTCACCAGAGAGTTGAAATGGCGCGATCCGTCGCGGCGCTGGATCCCTACGGCCAGTGGCGTTCCCTGCGCCGCCTCCGACATACGCGCAAACGCCTCGGCCGCATATTCGAGCAGGACCGGAACCGCCGTTTCCGGCCAGACCACGAGATCCGGTTGCGGTGACGCAGCGGTAAAGCCGATCTGCCGCTGGAAGAACACCGGCATATAGTCCGGGTCCCACTTCTGATGCTGCGGGGCGTTGGGCTGAACGATCCTGACGGTTCCGGTCCTGGCGCTTTCGGCCGGCACCGTGCGGGCCAATCCCGCGCCCATCACCACCACGATCAGAGCCGGAAGGAACGACATCAGTCGCATGACGGGGTGGCGGCGCGTGACCAATGCGAGCCCCGGCAACAGCGCCGCCATCAGGGTCAGCGCACCAAGCCCCTGCGGCCCGATCCAGGCGAGCAAGAGACTCACCGGGGTCTCCACCCAGATCTGCGCCAGCCCCGCCCAGGGAAACCCCGTGAGCACATAGGCCCGCGCGAATTCTGCGAGTGGCACCGTCACGATGAGGGCCACGACCCGCATCGGTCCGCTGCGCCCGAGCCGCGCCGCCGCCCAGAATGCCGCCGCCCAGAACAGCGCCAGACCGCCGGCCAGCAGAACCAGAGCAAAGGGCGCCATCCAGCCATGACGGGCCACGTCCACCAGAAACGGCTCGACGATCCAGATCAATGCATGGGCGAAATAGCCGGAGGCCAGTGCCCAGCCCAGCCATGCCACCCGTCGCGGCGTATCGACCCCCTGCAACATCCACGGGACCAGCGCCAGCGCAACCATCGTGATCGCCCAGAACCCGTAGGGGGCAAGCCCGAGCGCGGCCAGCGCCCCGAGCCCTGCCGCCACCAGCATGCGGAGCGGCAAGCCACGGGGCGGTGCGATCATACGGCGTGCTCTGGCAGACGTATGCGCAAACGCTTGATGCGGCGCGGATCGGCGTCGATGACCTCGAATTCCGGGCCTTCGGGATGGGGCACCACCTCGCCGCGCGCGGGCACCCGCCCGGACAGCATGAACACCAATCCGCCCAGCGTATCGATTTCCTCTTCGTCGACCTCGTCGCTGTCGGTCAGCGAGCGACCGATCTCGGCCTCGAAATCCGCCAGCGGCGTCTTAGCGAGGGCAACATAGCACCCGGGCTTTTCCTTGACCCAGGGGCGGTCCTCGTCGGTGTCGTGCTCATCCTCGATTTCCCCGACCACCTGTTCGATCAGGTCCTCGATGGTCAGCAACCCGTCAACGCCGCCATATTCGTCGATCACCAGCGCCATGTGGCGCCGTTCCGTCTGCATCTTGGTCAGCAACACCCCGATCGGCATCGACGGAGGCACGAACAGCAGCGGCCGCAGCATCGAGCTCAGGTCGAAATCCGATGTTTCGCCATTGAACCCGTGGCTGAGCGCGAAATCCTTGAGATGCACAAATCCCAGCGGGGTGTCGAGCGTGCCCTCGTAGACCGGGATGCGCGTCATGCCGCTCTCGCGGAACTGCTGCACCAGCTCGTCCTTGGAGATCGTGTTGGCGACGGCGACGATATCCGCCGTGGGTATCGCGACATCCTCGACCCGCATGCGGCGCAGGTTGATCATGCCCCGCGATTCGATCGTCTCGCCGCCTGCCGATGTGGCCGGCGTTTCTTCGGGGGGCGAAAACGCCTCGATGATGCGCCCGAACAGGCCGGGGCGCTCTGCCTCCTCCTGCTCATCTGTCTCATGTCTCGCGGAAAGTTCCGTTTCGTCCTGTGGCTGCGCGCGCTGCGCCGCGCTAGAACTGCCGTCTGTGTCGTCCATCGTTCCTATCCAAATGGGAGCGCTCAGGCCCCGTCATTTTCCCAATATGGGTCATCAATACCCAACTTGCCAAGTATCTCGACTTCGCGGCCCTGCATCAAGGTGGCATCGGGGTCACGAATGTGGTCATAGCCCAGAAGATGCAAGAGACCATGAACGATCAGATGTGTGACATGATCGCTCACCGGTTTTCCCGCAGCCTTCGCCTCGCGGGCACAGGTGTCATAGGAAATCGCGACATCGCCCAGTTCGATCTCGCCAAAGACATCTGCGTGGGGCATGGCGGGCATCCCGCCCGGCTCCGCAGCCGCCAGGTCAGTCGCCGGCCAGCTGAGCACATTCGTCGGCACCGGCTTGCCGCGAAACTCGGCGTTCAATTCGGCAATTTCGGCATCGTCGGTCGCAAGGATTGCGAGCGAGACCGCCTCCGCGTCAAGGCCCAGCCGCTCGAAGGTCGCCTGCGCCGCCATTCCGGCGATCGCAGCAAGATCGATGTCCGACCACCGCGCGGAATTCTCTTGGATCTCGATACTCATACAGGTCTCGTTGTTGACATCACGCAGGCGACAGGCCCGGAACATCGTACGCTTTTGACTGATTGCAGGGAACAAGACCAGTCATTTGCGCAGCATGCTCCAATGCGCGCCTGCCGGTAAATCCTGCATCGGGCAGGAAAACGGTTGTCATATTCCCTTCAGGCACATTAAGCTCATCCAAGGGTTGCATTTGATTATATAGTACCCCCCTTGTTTCCCGCCTCGCGCCGCAAACAAGTGATTGTATGGAATGACAGATTTTGCCGGACACTGTTTCGGCGCACCAGAAGGACAAGTTTCGTATGCCCGGTACAGAACTATCCACGCAGCAGATCGCGTTTCTTGACAGGTTCATACTCAAAGGCTGGTTCACCGGAGCCAAGAACAAGAAAACCACCAAGGCCTACAAACGCTATGTCGAGGTGGAAAAAAGATTCAAGGACGCGCTGCTTGCCTTGCCCGGCGACGACCCGAGGGTCAGGGAACTGGGCGGTCGGGCCGCCGGTCCGATGGCCAAGAAGAATGCCGGCGACTTTGACGGTGCGCGCGAGGATCTTGCAGCGTTGATCCCACTAGTCGAGCAACTCGGTCGGGAGATGGCTCCGGAAAATAAAATGAAGAGCGAAATTCTGCATAGGATTACGCAACTGACAGTGCCAATCGGCGCCACGCCAGACGAAAAAAAGGCGATGGAGACCGAGCGCAACCGGGTTACGGCGGCAATGGCAGCCGACTGGCCGACTCCGGACGATTTCGCCAAGGCCCAACTGGCCTGCGACGCGCTTGCAGGGCTGGTGCGCACCTCCGAAAAGCTATCCGCACTGGCAACCAAGTCTCCCAAAGCGGCTGCGAAAGCGCGCGAGGTCGTTGCGAACTTTGATGCCATTATCGGCGACAGACCGGTGACACCCGAGTGGATCGCCGAGATCGAGGAAGACATTGAAAAAGCGCGCAAGCATGCGTCCGACGCAGAGTTGGAGTGGGACAAGGCCGACGCCCTGCCGGAAGACACCAAGAAACAGAGAAAGGCGAAGGAACTGGCGATCGAGGCCGCGCGGGCCGATTACCACGCGGCGCAAGACGAAGAAGAAGCCGCACGCCAGATCAAAAACGCCATCATCGGCAAGAAAAAGCTGTCGGAAGCCCTCGCCTTCGGCCCGCTTGCCCCTGATGCCGGCCGCCCGTTCAACGACGGTTCGGCCGAGAAACTGATTGCCGCCTACCAGATGGACCCGCTGCTGGCCGACAGCGCCGTCGCCCTCGCCCAAAGGTCCAAGCACCCCGACCAGATCGCCCATGTGATCGAACCGATTTGCAACCTCGCAGCGAACAGGTTCGAGGCCAACGGCAACAAAATGAACGCGGACAATGCGCACGCCTATGCGGAAAACCTGATCAGATCCGTCGATCATATCGGGCCGGAGTTCTATAAGGGGCTGGACAGCTATCTGAAATCCGGCCGCCAGTTTGTAGAAGATCCGCTCGACCCGCCGTCCGGCACGTTATCGGAATTGGCGGAAGCGCGCAGCAAGGCGATCGGCGGTGCCATGCTGGCCGACGACGGTACGTTCGATCCGGCCTCGGAAAAGGCGAAGAACGCCATCAACGACCTGATGTATCACCCCGATGTCCTGGAGTATGCCACGCCATCTCTGGCCCTGCATGCGTTCGAAACCCAGAAGGCATTGCAGGACACCAAAACGAAAGAAGCCTGTGCCAAGGTGATCAACGGGATGACGGCCCCTACCGGACAGGCGGGTACGGAGCTGGTTTGTGAAACCCTTGGTATCGTGCCGCCGATAACGGACGCAGATGCAAGACAGGCCGCGCTCGCCGCGTTCTTCACGCCCGTGGATCAGGGACCGGTCGGGTCCTGCTTTACCACCGCTCCCGCCCGCAGGTTCCGGCACGAGAAACCCGCAGAAGCCCTGAAAGGCTTTGCCGAGATTGCAAGCAAAGGGGAGTTCACATCGGCAAGCGGCCTCAAGGTGCCGGCGGTGACCAAGCTGAACGACGGCGGCAACTCGCTGTTGCAGAGCTGGGAATTCAGCATCGCCTCGGCTGCTGCCACGCAAAAGGGCAGTCGCGAGCGCAAGGCGCTACTCAGGAACCTGCTTGCACCCAATGGTCTGGGCAAGGTGATTAAGACGGTCGGGGGAACCGACGAGAGTAAGCAGAGGGCCGCGAAAGCCAAGCTCACCAAGGCTATCGCGACGAGTTTCAACTTTTACTACGATCCGACGTCGGAAACAACGGATTCGAAGGATGGTTCGTCATCGAAGGGGCGCTATCGCATTCAGCCGGTGGATGCCGAAGGTGCGCCGCGAGGTGATCCGATTACCACAAAGGAAGAGTTTATCAAAGAGTTGACCGCCACGGCGCTCAACGCCCTGTCAGTGGACAAGACCTCGGATGAAGGCAAGGCGATCATCGCCCATATCAAGTCCGATGCCTTTATCGGCGCGGTCTGTCCCGGCAAGTACAAGCCATGGGAGTTGTCGTCGGGTGGATTGGAGCTCGACCCCACCAAGGCACTGTTCGGCGGCGCTCCTCAAACCAAGACTTTAGTCTCCGAGGTCTCCAATCCCGATGCTCCGCCAAATGAGGGTGCCCGCACCAAGGAGGTTCTGACCGCTCTCGTGGACATGGTCGCGGACCGCACTGACCGCTTCATCAATATCGGCACCAGCGGCATCCATTCCTTCAACGCCCTGCCCACTGCAAAGAGCCGCCCCGGCGAATATTCGATGCAGGACCTGCGCGGTTCGTCCACCAATGAGACTGCGGCGAATATTCAGACCAAGGTGATCGATCCGGGCAAGAAGATTTCGGACACCGCACTTTCGGTTGAGCGCGCCACATATTTGTTTGACAAGATGATCGGTATCGCTCTCGATTATAAGGTCGATGAGGCGCTCCGACAGGAACTCGAGGAAGACACCAAGACATATCGACCAACCACCGATATGAATCCCAGGCAGATTTTGGCGGCGGTCACCAAAGTCTCTGATAAGCTTAATAAGCAATATGCCCGCGGTGCGGCAGACAACTGGAAGGCCGACCAGAAAACGCCGCAGGAAAAAACCGACGCCTGGAAGCGGGAACGCGAAAAATCAGGGGCGACCGTGTCCGACGCCGAGTTCGCCGACAAACTGCGCGAAGAAGAATTGGCGACAACGAAAGCGTATGACAAGAAGCTTGCCGATAAGGAGAAGGCATTCCTGGCGGAGACGAACAACGACATGCTTAGCGAACTCGCCAACGATCTGGGCAGTCCGCAGGTCATGGTGGCCGACACCAACTGGGGTGATGAAGAAGACCATACCTTTTTCGTGGCGATGCCCGATCCCACCACTGGCGAGCTCAGGCTGTGGAAACGCACCGATCCCGGCGGTGACTTGAAGCCGCTGGACCGAAAATGGATCGATACGGAATGGGACAAAACCGAATGACGATCCGCGACGAAACGGCATAGCAAGAAGGACACAGAATGGCTCAGGATCCGCAGATATTGCTTTCGTTCGATGACGAAGGTGATGCCATCGTCATCGTGGACGACACGGAAACGGGCGATGCAGGCACCCTGCTCGAGCTTGCCCCCGCTCTGAAGGAACCGGGCAAGGCCCTTCAACTCGCGCAGGCGCTCAACCACCTCGCCCATGAACAGACATTTTCCGTCATCGAAGACCCGGCGGCTTTTGCCGATTGGTACAAAAAACGCCTTGCCGAAGAAGACACCAATGCCGACTGGGTTGAGGGAACATACCAGCTCAGCAATTACGCCACCCCGGATTTGACCGCGATACAGGCCCCCGGGATCAGTGGCGATACCCTCACCTTTTTCGCCATAAACCGCCAGCTTGGCGCGATCTACGTGGTCAGCGCCGGCCTCGGGGGGGACGCCATCACTCCGGATTACGAACCGATGACCAACTGAGGGGGCAGGCTTTGAGGCGCACGCCGCAGGGATAGATCCGCAGCGTCGCCTACACCGTCCCGACAGTGGGTCCGTCGATGACGCAAAGTCGGCCCCCCGACCTTGCCACGCCTCCCGATACCTATAGAAGAGCCACGGCGCTATCTTCACGAAGGTTCACGGAGAAAACGATATGACCCGAATTGTCTGCATCGGCGAATGCATGGTCGAGCTGGCACCCACCAACACCGAAGGGTCCTATCAGATCGGATTTGCCGGAGACACGATGAACACGGCCTGGTATCTGCGCCAGTTGCTGGGCAGCGCCCATCAGGTCGATTACCTGAGTGCGGTTGGGCAGGATGCAATCTCGGATCAGATGCTGGCCTTCCTGCAGGATGCCGGTATCGGGACCGGTTCGATTCAGCGCCTGCCCGGACTGACCGTTGGCCTGTACATGATCCAGTTGCAGGACGGCGAGCGCAGTTTCAGCTACTGGCGTGGGCAGAGTGCGGCGCGGCTGCTGGCCAGCGATCCCGCGCGGCTTGCGGCGGCGCTGGACGGGGCAGAGATCGCGTTCTTTTCCGGCATCACGCTCGCGATTCTCCCGGACGATGATCGCGCGCGGCTGCTGTCGGCGCTGGCCACGTTCCGCGCCGCAGGCGGTACGGTGGTGTTTGACCCGAACCTGCGCCCGCGCCTTTGGGACAGTCCGCAAACCATGACCGCCAGCATCTCCACCGCCGCAGAGGTCAGCGACACGGTGTTGCCCTCGCACGAGGATGAGGCGACATGGTTCGGCGACGCCGACCCCGACGCCACCCTTGCACGCTATCTGAAGGCCGGCGCACGCACCGTGGTGGTCAAGAACGGACCCGGCGAGATTCTCATTTCGCAGGACGGCACGATCTCGCGCGTGCGCCCGGTGGCTGCCACGACGGTAGTCGATACCACCGCAGCCGGAGATTCCTTCAACGCCGGTTTCCTCGCGTCGCGTTTGTCGGGCGAACCGATCGATCAGGCCGTTATCGATGCCGCTGCGCTGGCCGGGCGGGTCATCCAGTCGCGCGGCGCGCTGATGCCCTGCACCGAGTAGACACATTCCGGAGACGGGCGCCTGCTGCGAAAACCCGTAACTTGCCTCTACCGTCCCGGCGAGCGGCAGGATAATCTTGGCGCATGATTTTACGCCTTTTTCTGATCCTTGCGCTCGTCAGTTCCTGCGGTCGTCCCCTCACCGAGACCGAAGCGGCGTTCATTCGCGGCCTGCAGGGGGAAGAGCTCGATACCTCCCGTGTGCGGATCGTCAGGGGCGCGCCGGTTGCCGCTGTCACCTTTCGCCGCAAGGCCCGCCCGCGCTTGGCCTGCCGCGAGCGGATTCTTCCTCCGGTGAAGGAAGAGATCGTGACCACCAAGCCCGCCGCGGTTGCCTTGTTCAACCACGTCTATTTCGTCAAGGACTGGTATCTCGACGATTACATGCGCGACTATCCCGAGCGCCTGTATCTCGTTCAGTCGATGCTGCTGGCGCATGAGATGACCCATGTCTGGCAGTGGCAGAACCGTGCCCGCACCGGATATTCGCCACTGCGCGCTGCGGCGGAACACGGCAGCGTCGACGATCCCTACCTGTTCGAGCTGAACGACGCGCCCGATTTTCTGAGTTACGGCTATGAACAACAGGGCGCAATCGTCGAGGAATATGTCTGCTGCCGAGCGCTCGCCCCTGATGCCGCACGCACCAGGCGTCTGCATGACATGCTGAGCGGTGCCTTTCCAGTGTCCGACCTGCCCGCGTCGCGCGAGAGCGATGTCTATCTGCCCTGGCGGGACGCCGAGCTTGCGGGGATCTGCTCGTAAGGCGCGCGGCAGCGGTTCGCCCGTGAGCACCGAAGCGGGGTCCGGTTCAGATCTCGATGAGCCTGCCGTTCTCCAGCCTGAGAACCCGGTCCATGCGCGCGGCCAGTTCTAGGTTGTGCG
The DNA here is from genome assembly GCA_030431825.1 of Alphaproteobacteria bacterium. Taxonomy (GTDB): domain Bacteria; phylum Pseudomonadota; class Alphaproteobacteria; order Rhodobacterales; family Rhodobacteraceae; genus Sedimentitalea. The sequence goes on along the minus strand of JAUIIJ010000018.1, from coordinate 73,525 downwards.
TCGCGATCACCGCGGCAAGGCCGGTATCGGCCACCAGCGCCATCATCGTGTCGAACACCTGGTCCGAGGTTGCCGGGTCCAGGTTGCCGGTCGGCTCGTCCGCCAGCAGCAGGCGCGGCGCGTTGGCCAGAGCGCGACAGAAGGCGACGCGCTGCTGTTCCCCCCCGGACAAGGCCGCCGGGCGATGATCCGCCCGCGCCGCGATCCCGACCCGCTCAAGAAGCTGAAGCGCGCGCTCGCGCGCCTGTCTTTCGGCGATGCCGTTGGCAAGCTGGGGCAGCACGATGTTTTCCAGAGCCGAGAACTCGGGCAGCAGGTGGTGAAACTGGTAAACAAAGCCGATGTCACGCCGCCGCGCCGCCGTTCGCGCACGATCGGATTTGCCGGTAAGATCGACGCCGCCGATCCGCACCTCGCCCCGATCCGCAACATCCAGCAGTCCCGCGATATGCAAGAGTGTCGATTTGCCGGCCCCGGAAGGCGCCACCAGGGCGACCGCCTCGCCCTTGCCGACATCCAGGTCGAGATCCTGCAAGACGCGGATTTCCGCCGGCGATCCGGCTCCGTAGCTCTTGAACAGCCCCTGCAATTGCAACACCGGATCATTCATAACGCAGCGCCTCGACCGGGTTCATCCGCGCCGCGCGGCGGGCCGGAAACAGGGTGACAAGAAAGGACAGCCCGAGCGACAGCGCCACCGCCGACAACACATCCCCCAGCCTGAGTTCTGCCGGCAGACGGTAGATGCCCCGGATCGAGGGATCCCAGACCCCGCCGCCCATCACGTAGTTAACGAACGAAAACAACGGGTCGATATAGATTGCAAAGAGACATCCCAGAACGACCCCCATCACCGTGCCGATCAAGCCGGTGAACGCGCCGCAGATGAAGAACACCCGCATGATCGAGCCTTCGCTCAGCCCGATGGTCCGCAGAATCCCGATGTCGCGCCCCTTGTTCTTGACCAGCATGATCAGCCCGGACACGATGTTCATCGCCGCGATCAGAACCAGAATGGAGAGGATGATGAACATCACGTTGTCTTCGACCTCGAGCGCGCGCAGAAAACCGCCCGCCGAGTCACGCCACGTCCAGACCTGCGCCCGATCTCCCGCCGCGCGCAGAATGTCGATGGTCAGGGCGTTCACCGCTTCGGGGTCTTCAACCATCACCTCCAGCTCGTCAGCCACACCCTCGCGGTTGAAATAGGATTGCGCTTCGGCGAAGGGCATATAGACGCGGGTCCGGTCGATATCGTAGCGCCCTGCCGAAAAGACATAGACGACCTCATAGGCGTTCACGCGCGGACTGGTGCCGAACGCGGTTTTCACACCGTTTGGCGAGGTCAGCTTGATCGTGTCCCCGACCCCCGCGCCAATCGCCCGGGCCACCCCGGATCCGATCGCGATGCCGTCGTCAAATCGGGTCAGGTCGCCGGCGGCCTGCTCGGATTGTGCAATGCCCGGCAACGATTCGAGGTCCTCGCGGGAAATGCCAAAGATCTCGGCTCCGGAACTTCCGTCACGCAGGCTGATCAGGGCCTGCCCCTTGATCAGCGGCGCCACCCGCGTCACGCCGGGCACCTGCGCGACGCGCTCGGCCCAGCCCCGGTAATCTTCTATCGTGCGATCAAGCCGCCCCTGCGGCCCGACGCGGCCGACATCATAGACCGTCACATGGGCATTGGCCCCCAGAATGGTGCCGACAAATTCGGTGCGAAAGCCCGACCGCACCGCCAGCGTCGCGATCAGCGCAAAAACAGCGAGCGTAATGCCGATCAGGCTGATCCATGTCATGACGCTGACACCGCCTTCGGCACGGCGGGCACGCAGATAGCGCCACGCGATCATCCATTCGAACCGGGCAAAGGGGGCGGGCGTTCTGGCCATGTCGGCTCCTGTCTGCAATCGACGAACGGATACACCGGCAAGCCCCACAGTCAACCCCGCAGGGCAGACCGGCAATTGATTGTCGTCAGGCGATTGCGTAGCAAGGGCAGAATCCACAGATGGGTGCGCCTTGACCGTCATTTCCCTTACCTCGATTCCGCCCCGGTTCGACATGCTGCAACGCACGCTGTCCGACCTGCTGAAACAGACGGCCGAGATTCGGGAAATCCGGGTCAACATTCCGCACGGCTATCGCCGCTTCCCCGAGGGCAGCTTCTCGCTACCCGAGGTGCCCGATGGCGTGCGCATCGCCCGCACGGAAGAGGACTACGGGCCGGCGACCAAGCTGCTGCCGGCGCTGACCGAACTGGCCGGAACCGATGAGCCGATCATCTATTGCGACGACGACCGCATGACTTCGGTTCACTGGGCACAGGACCTGATTGACGCGGCCCGCGCGCGGCCCGGCATGTGTATCGCCAATTCGGGCTGGGATCTCGACAACCTCGGCCTGTCGGTCAGTCGCGAGCCGCAAGACACAGCACGCGCCGTGTATCAGACCTCGCGACGAGACCTGCCCTACCGGATGCGCAGGATCAAGCAGGCATTCCTGAAAGCGCAGGGCAAGCCGGCCCCCAAGCCATTCCGTACCCGCACGTTTCGCCGCGAAGGGTTGATCGACATCATGGAGGGCTGCGGCGGCGTTCTCGTGCGGCCCGACTTCTTTCCGGCACAGGTTTTTGACGTTCCGGACAAGCTCTGGACCGTCGACGACATATGGCTCTCGGGCATGGTGGCACAGAACAATATCCGCATTCGCGGGCATAACGGTTACCTGCCCAACGAAATTTCGGGCGCCGAGGACGACGCGCTGAGCAACAGCACCATCGAGGGGCTGAACCGTCAGCAGGCCAATCTGGAATGCGCCCAGTACATGCAACGCGAGTTCGGGATCTGGTCGACGCGCTGAAGCGCGCTCACTCGCTCAGGTTGTCCCAACTGCGCCAGGGCTGCATCCGGCGCAACAATGTCTTGAAGAAACTGTGACGTGCGGCCCGGCGCACCGCCGGCTTGTCCAGATTTCCCCGAAAGATCCCCCAGGACACGCGCAGGGGCAATTGCCCGATGCGCACCCAGTTCAGGCAGTCCTCGTCGCTGTAACGGGACATGTCGACAAACGGTGCATAGTTCTTGCGCCAGACCCGCGCCACTTCGGCTCCCGTTCCCATCAGATCGGCCGACAATCCGCCCCGCCGGAACACCGCGATGGGCACCAGCACGGCACAGCCCTTGAGTCCGCGCAGGAAAATCCGCAGGGTCATGTCGTAATCCGCGACGATCCTGAATTGCAGGTCGTGCCCGCCCATCTCCAGAAACACCTTGCGCCGGATCAGTGTCGAATTGTGGCAGAACGGAATGCTGCGCAACATGCTGTTTGTGGTCACGCGTCTGGCATGAAACGTACTGCCATCGGTATTGACGTATGTGGTCTGCCCGAAAGCATAATCCGGATCGTCGCTGGCCAGTTTCTGCTGAACCAGCGCCAGCGAATCCGAGCGTTCGATCAGGTCGTCCGAATTCAGAAAGATGATGTAATCGCCGCTGCTGGCGGCGACCGCCTTGTTCATCGCGTCGTAAAGCCCGCTGTCCGGTTCGCTGAAGAAACGAACCGGCACCGAAGCCCCGTCCTGTCGCAGCCCGGCGATCTTTTCTTCTATCAGGGTCTGGGTGCCGTCGGTTGACGCCCCGTCCCAGATAACATGTTCCAGACCGCTGGCGCTCTGACCCTGAACACAGTCCATGACCTCCAGAATGGCGTCCCGGCGCCCGGCTTCGATCAGGTTCCAGGTAACCGTGATGACCGAGATCGTCGGTGCTGCACCCATCGTTCAGGCGGTCTTGCCATAGATCGCAGCCACCTTGGCGACGGCCTGCTCAGGTGGCAGTTCCTCGCTCTCGCCGGTGCGGCGGCTGGTCAGTTCGACAACCCCGTTCCTGAGCCCGCGCGGCCCGACGGTGATGCGCCAGGGCAGGCCGATCAGGTCCATGGTGGCAAACTTGCCCCCGGCCCTTTCGTTGCGATCGTCATACAGCGGTTCCAGCCCAAGCGCGGTCAATGACGCATAAAGCTCCTCACAGGCCCCGTCGGCATCTTCGTCCCCCTGTTTCAGATTGACGATCCCGCAATGGAACGGCGTCACGCCCTCGGGCCAGATGATACCCTTGTCATCATGGCTCGCCTCGATGATCGCCCCCAACAGGCGCGAGACGCCGATGCCGTGGCTGCCCATATGCACCGGAACCTGCTTGCCATCCGCGGTCTGCACGGTCGCACCCAAGGCTTCGGAATACTTGGTGCCGAAATAGAAGATCTGCCCGACCTCGATGCCGCGCGCCGTTCGGCGGCGGGCTTCGGGCACCTTGTCAAACAGCGCCTGGTCATGGGTTTCGTCGGTGCGGGCATAGCGGCTGGTGAATTCCTCGAGCACCGCCTGGCACTGCGCCACATCGTCATAGTCGATGTCGCGGTCGCCAAATTTCAGGTCGGTGATCTCGCTGTCATAGAAAACCTCGGATTCGCCGGTCTCCGCCAGCACGAGGAATTCATGCGTATAGTCGCCCCCGATCGGGCCGCCATCCGCGCGCATCGGGATCGCCTGCAGCCCCATGCGTTCATAGGTGCGCAGATAGCTGACAAGGTGGCGATTATAGGCGTGCAGCGCGTCTTCCTTGGTCACGTCGAAATTGTAGCCGTCCTTCATCAGGAACTCTCGCCCCCGCATCACGCCAAAACGCGGGCGGATCTCGTCACGGAATTTCCATTGGATATGATAGAGCGTCAGCGGCAGATCCTTGTAGCTGCTCACGTGGCTGCGGAAAATGTCGGTGATCAGTTCTTCGTTGGTGGGGCCGTAAAGCATGTCGCGGCCATGCCGGTCGGTGATCCGCAGCATCTCTTCGCCGTAATCGTCGTAGCGCCCGCTTTCGCGCCACAGATCCGCCGATTGCAGGGTCGGCATCAGCATCGGGATATGCCCTGCGCGCACCTGCTCTTCGTTCACGATCTTCTCGATATTGCGCAAGACCTTGTGGCCCAGCGGCAACCACGAATAGATACCGGCCTGCGCCTGCTTGATCATGCCGGCGCGCAACATCAGCCGGTGGCTGACGATCTGGGCTTCCGCAGGGTTTTCCTTGAGAACGGGCAGAAAGTATCGGGACAGGCGCATGTGCGGTCTCTTCATGGAACTCGGTTTATCGCGGTCTATGCCAAAGCGCCGGCCCAGGCAATCGACCAATGCGCGGCCAATTCGCCGGAAGGCGCGCTTTTTCAAGGCAGAAAGCCATTTCAACGGCCCCATCCCCAGCCGCCCCTTGAAACCGGCCGGCCTATGGGCGATGAGGGACGCTAACGCAAGCAAGGGCAACGCATGACACTGCCGGTCAGGGATCAACTGAAATACTGGGGCGTCGCAATGGCGATCTTTGCCGTTGTGCTCTGGTTCCTTGGCGACGTGCTGCTGCCTTTCGTGATCGGCAGCGCCATCGCCTATTTCATCGATCCGGTGGCCGATCGACTCGAACGTCTCGGCCTGTCGCGGGTGGCGGCGACCGCGGTGATCACGATCTTTGCCCTGCTTCTGGCGGTTCTGCTCGGTCTTCTGGTCATCCCGACGCTGATTTCCCAGTCGATCGATCTGATCAACATCATGCCGCAGCTGTTTCAGGACCTGCAGACATTCGTCATCACGCATTTTCCGTCTCTGCTGGTCGAGGGGTCGAGCGCGCGGGAAGCTCTGAACACCATTGGCGCGGCGATCAAGGAGCGCGGCCCCCAACTGATCGAGTCGGTTCTCGGATCCGCGCTGTCTTTCCTCAATATCGTGGTTCTTCTGGTCGTGGTTCCGGTGGTGTCGGTCTACATGCTGCTTGACTGGGACCGGATGATCGCGCGGATCGACTTCCTCCTGCCCCGTGAACACGCCCCGACCATCCGCAGGCTGGCCGGTGAGATCGACGAGACGCTGGCGGCGTTCATTCGCGGCATGGGAACGGTGAGCCTGATCCTCGGCACCTACTATGCCATCGCGCTGATGGTGGTGGGGCTGAATTTCGGGCTGGTCGTCGGCGTCCTCGCCGGGCTGGTCACCTTCATTCCCTATCTCGGCGCATTGATCGGCGGATCGCTGGCCATCGGGCTCGCCATGTTTCAGTTCTGGGGAGACTGGACATCGATCGGGCTCGTTGCCGGGGTCTTCGTGCTGGGACAGGTCGTCGAAGGCAATTTCCTGACCCCGAAACTCGTCGGCGACTCGATCGGGCTGCACCCCGTGTGGCTGCTGCTCGCCCTGTCGGTATTCGGCGCGCTGTTCGGGTTCATCGGCATGCTCGTCGCCGTGCCGGTATCGGCAGCACTTGGGGTGCTCGCGCGCTTTGCGGTGGATCAATACCTGCAAAGCCGACTCTACAGCGGCGAGTCGGGCCAGGACGCGCAGTAACATGGCCGAACAGCTGAGCTTCGACTTGCCAGCCATGCCTGTGCTGGGGCGGGACGATTTCTTTGTTTCGCCGGAAAACGCAATGGCGGTTGCAATGATCGACGCCAGCGACAGCTGGCCCAATGGCAAGCTGGTGCTGTCCGGCCCGTCGGGCGCGGGCAAGACGCATCTGACCCATGTCTGGGCCGCCGCCAACGACGCCGAGATCATCACCGCCGCCGACCTGCCGTCGCGCGACATCCCGGCACTGGCGACGCGGTGCGCGGCAATCGAGGACGTGCCCCAGATCGCAGCGGACGCCGAGGCCCAGAATGCGCTCTTTCACCTGCACAACCTGATCCTGTCGCAGGGCAATCGCCTGTTGCTGACCGGACGGGGCGCGCCCAACCTGTGGGCTCTCACGCTGCCGGACCTGCAAAGCCGGATCGACGGGACCACGCATATCGCATTGCTCGCGCCCGATGACAGGCTGCTGGCGGCGGTCCTGGCCAAGCTCTTTGCCGATCGGCAGATCACGCCCAAGCCGGATGTCATCCCCTTTCTGCTGTCACGCATGGACCGGTCTTTCCGGGCCGCAGAGGATATCGTGCGCCGTCTCGACAGGGCCGCATTGTCCGAGCATCGCACGCTGTCACGGCGACTGGCGTCCGAGTTGCTTGGCGCGCCCGAGCGGAAAGAATAAAATGGACACGTACCTGTCACTCAACTCCGTTAGCGGCACCCCCATGACAAACGCCAACTTTCTCGACTCGCCCTTTCCCGAACCCGTCGAACTGCCCGATTGCGATCTCACCGGACCCGGACGGTTTCACAATCGTGAACTCAGCTGGCTGGCCTTCAACTGGCGCGTTCTGGAAGAGGCCGAAAACCCGCGCGTGCCGCTTCTGGAACGGCTGCGCTTTCTTTCGATTTCCGCCAAGAACCTCGAAGAGTTCTACACCGTCCGTGTCGCCGGCCTGCGCGAACTTGCCCATGCGGGCAACACGACGCCCGCGGCGGATGGGCTGACGCCCGCCGAACAGCTTGTCCTGATCAACGAGGACGCGCGCAACCTCATGCAATCGCAGCAACGGATGCTGACCCAACTGGAGCCGGCGCTGGAGGCAGCAGGGATTATCGTCGTCACCCGAGAGGAACTGACCGAGGCGGACAAGACCTTTCTCGCCGACGCATTCCTGAACCGGGTCTTTCCGGTTCTGTCGCCCCTGGCCATCGACCCGGCGCATCCCTTCCCCTTCATTCCGAACACCGGTTTCTGTCTGGCGCTGCAACTGGAGCGGACGCGGGACAAGCGGGTGCTGCAGGCGTTGCTACCGATCCCGCACCAGATCGACCGGTTCGTCGCGCTGCCGTCCGAACCGGGTGAGCAACGTTTCCTGCTGCTCGAGGAACTCCTGCTCGAGAACATCGGCAGCCTGTTCCCCGGCTACAAGCTCAAGAGCCACTTCGAATTCAGGGTGCTGCGCGACAGCGACCTGGAAGTCGAGGAAGAGGCCGAAGATCTGGTGCGCGAATTCGAGGTTGCGCTCAAGCGGCGCCGCCGGGGCGAGGTTGTCCGGATGACGCACTCTGCGGGCGCCCCCGAAGAGCTGAAATCGACCGTGATGCGCGAGCTTGGCGTCGACACCGCCGAGGTTGTCGAGATCGAAGGCATGATCGGCATTTCGGATCTCGACGAACTCGTTCTCGACAGCCGCCCCGACCTGTTGTGGCCCTCGTTCACCCCGCGCGTGCCCGAGCGGGTCAGCGACCATGACGGCGACATGTTCGCCGCGATCCGGAAAAAGGACATGTTGCTGCACCACCCTTACGAGACCTTTGACATGGTGGTGCGTTTTCTCATGCAGGCGGCCCGCGATCCCGATGTGGTGGCGATCAAGCAGACGCTTTACCGCACATCCAAGAACTCTCCCATCGTCGAGGCCCTGTGCGAAGCGGCGGAAGACGGCAAATCTGTCACCGCGCTTGTCGAACTGAAGGCGCGGTTTGACGAAGCCGCCAATATCCGCCAGTCGCGGCGGCTCGAACGGGCCGGCGCGCATGTGGTCTATGGCTTTCTCGACCTGAAAACACACGCCAAGATCAGCACGGTGGTGCGCCGCGAGGGCGATAACCTCGTCACCTATACCCATTACGGGACCGGCAACTATCATCCGATCACGGCGCGCATCTATACCGACCTGTCGCTGTTCACCTGTGACCGCGCGCTCGGACGGGATGCAACCAAGGTGTTCAATTTCCTGTCCGGCTATGCGCAGCCCGATCAGCTTGAGAACCTGGCGATTTCGCCGCTGTCCCTGAAGCAGCGCCTGCTCGAGATGATCGAGGCCGAGATCGACCACGCCAGCGCCGGGCGGCCCGCGGTGATCTGGGCCAAGATGAATTCCCTGATCGACAGCGAGGTGATCGACGCGCTCTATCGCGCCAGCCAGGGCGGCGTGAAGATCAGTCTTGTCATCCGCGGCATCTGCGGCCTGCGCCCGGGGATCAAGGGATTGTCCGAGAATATCCGCGTCAAATCGATCATCGGGCGCTTTCTGGAGCATTCGCGCATCGTGTGCTTTGGCAATGGCCACGGCCTTCCCAGCAAGCGTGCCCGGGTCTTCATCTCTTCTGCCGACTGGATGGGTCGCAACCTCAACCGCCGCGTCGAGACATTGGTTGAAATCGAAAACGCCACGGTCAAGGCCCAGATCGTCAGTCAGGTCATGGCGGCGAATCTTGCTGATGTCGCGCAATCCTGGATCATGGATCCTGATGGCAGTTCGACCCGCGCAACCGTGACCGAAGGCGAATTCGCCTTCAACTGCCATCGCTTTTTCATGGAAAACCCATCCCTGTCCGGGCGTGGATCGGCCGGCGCGTCGGATGTGCCGAAATTGACACACACGGATGAAGCAACGGGCAATTGACGCGTCCCGTTGCTTCCCGCATCCTGACCAGGGATCAGCCGGGGGAAGCATGAGTACCGAAGACGTCGCAGGCAAACCCGATTGGGATCCCTTTGGCCGCCCCCTTTTCGACAGCCCCAGCGCCCGCGCCCTGTCGCGCGTGGGCGTCGTAGACGTCGGTTCAAACTCTGTTCGGCTCGTCGTTTTCGATGGCGCGGCACGCAGCCCCGCCTATTTCTACAATGAAAAGATCATGTGCGGTCTGGGCGCGGGCCTGTCGCAGTCCGGATGCCTGAACCCCGATGGCCGCGTGCGGGCACTTGACGCCATTCAGCGCTTTCAGCACCTGGCGCGAGGAATGAACCTGCCCCCTCTTACCGCCGTAGCCACGGCGGCGGTGCGCGATGCACAGGACGGTCCGCAATTCTGCGATGAGGTGCTGCGCAAGACAGGGTTGCGGATCTGGGTGATCGACGGAGAGGAAGAGGCCCGGCTCTCGGCGCAGGGCGTCCTGCTCGGGTGGCCGGGGTCATACGGGCTGGTCTGTGATATTGGCGGTTCCAGCATGGAGCTCGCCGAGATTTCCGGCGGGCGGGTCGGCAAACGGGTCACATCGGCCCTCGGCCCCCTGAAACTCGCAAGTGTCAAGGGCGGTCGCGCGGGGCGCAAGGCGCATATCAAGGACGTGATGGCCCAGCTCGCGGACACGATGGGGCCACAGCCCGACCGCCTGTTCCTGGTGGGTGGCAGCTGGCGGGCGATTGCCCGCATCGACATGCTGCGCCGCGACTATCCTTTGCATGTGCTGCACGAATACCGGATGCGTCCCAAGGACGTGCGCGCCACGGTCAAGTTCATCGAAAAGAACGATCCGGACTGGCTGCGCGGCAACGCCAACGTGTCCTCGGCCCGGATGGCGCTGGTGCCGATGGCGGCGGATGTGCTGGCGAGACTGGTGAATACGTTCAAGCCCAAGGATATCGCGGTGTCGAGCTATGGCATCCGCGAAGGGTTGCTTTACGAGCAGATGCCGCAACGGCTGCGCGACCGGGATCCGCTTATCGAGGCCTGTCACTTTGCCGAAGCCAAGGACGCCCGCTTTCCCGGCTTTGGCGACACGCTGTTCAAATTCATCCTGCCGCTGTTCAAATCCGCCCCTGATTCACGCAAGAGGCTCGTCAAGGCGGCCTGCCTGCTGCACGACGTCAGCTGGCGTGCGCATCCCGACTATCGGGCGGAAATCTGCTTTGACAATGCCACGCGGGCCAATCTCGGCGGTCTCAAGCATTCGGAACGGGTATTTCTCGGCCTTGCCCTGCTGCATCGGTATCGCAACAAGCGCGAAGGCACGCGATTCGAAGACATGTTCGAGCTGATCGACGAGGGTGATCAACTCCATGCCGAAATCCTGGGCAAGGCGATGCGCTTCGGTGCGATGCTGCTGATGCAGGAGGGCGAATCGATGAGCAGCCTGAAATGGTATCCCAAACGGCGGCTGCTCGAATTCCGCCTCTCGCGGGACTCGCAGGACCTCTATGGCGAAGTGGCGCAGGCCCGCATGCAGTCGCTGGTCTCGTCACTCTCCGCCGAGCTGAAAGTGATCAACATCAACTGAGCGCGCATGCCTCAGAGATCGGTTTGCCCCTGCGGCGGCAGATCGGTGCCAGGGACCGCTTCGGGGTCAGCCTCGGGTTTTTCCTGCGGCTCGATCTTCTTGCGAATGATGATGTCGCCATTGGGCAGAACCTCGGGCGGGTGATAGGCGGTCCAGTCCTTGATCTCGCTCAGCATGTTGCCGAATGCCGGCCCCATTTCCTCGAGAAAGTCGCCCATTGCAGGGCCGTATTCATCCGCCAGTTCGCGCATGCGCTGCAAGGCGGGGGACATCTCTTCGCGCAGCCCCTCGAACAACAGTTCCATGCCGCGTTCCATGAGGTCCCTGCCCTCTGCCTCCTCGTTCTGGGCCGAGAGCGGCGTGGACGCCAATGCGGTGACAAAGACAAGCGGAACGATGCTTTTCATGACCCCAATATAGATCACGCGCCCGGGCGTTCAACGTTCAGATATCTATATCCAGCGTCACGGGGAAATGATCCGACGCCAGCAGCAGCGCCTGGCGCAGATCCGCCAACTCCCAGCATTCTGCATCATCGAACGGATGCCAGATCCGCCAGACCGGCCGCCGCGACATCAGGCCCGGAGACAGCATGATGTAGTCCAGAAGCGCCTGCAGGTAACCATCGCCGTCGTGCACCCGGAACCGCGCGGTGGTCGGATACGCGCCGAGCCGCCGTTGCAGGGCGCGGCGTGCATGCGGATCGTACAGATCGTCGCCCAGCAGAATTTCGACAGAGGAACGGCCAAAGAGATTCTCGTATTCGTCGAGGCCCGGACCGTCATTCAGATCCCCCATCAGCATCACCTCGGACCCGTCCAGAATGTGCCGGTCGATCCGGCGCCGCAACCAGATCGCCTGCGCCAGCTGCTTGCGCCGGTTGGCGATGGACAGGCGCATCGCCGCGTCCCGGTTGCGCGCGCCGTGCGGCGCCTTGGATTTGAGATGCGCCCCGATCAGGCGCAGCACGGTCCCCTGCCCGGTGGTGATCTCGAGTTCGAGCGGCGGCTTGGAAAACCGCACCAGATCTTCGGTGGCATCGATATCGAGATCGATGCGAAAACTGCTGTCAAAGCGCGGCGCCTCGGGGTCGCCGACCGTCTGTCCAACCGGATCGTGCCGCGCGCTCAGAACGCCGGGATCATAAAGCAGCGCGATTTCCTGATGCGTGTCGTTGGCAAAGCCCATCACGGCGCGACGCGTGCGCAACTCGAAGGTCGCGGCGAAATGCTCCAGTGCCCGCACAGTGCTCTGGCTGCGCCCGGTATTCGGCGCCTCGACCACCAGTACCGCGTCCGCGTCAAGTGCCGAGAACACCATGCCAAGCGCCTCGGCCTGCTGCGCGCGGCTCACGTCGCGCCGACCCGACCACGTGTCGTCGACAATCAGCTGATCCTGTTCATCAAAGAGATTGGCGAACCATTCGACATTGTAGGTCGCCAGACGCATCAGGCGGCCGCGGCGCTGATTTCGTCCCACGCGCGATTGATGTCGATCATCCGCTTCTCGGCCAGTTTGATCGCTTCCTGCGGCACGCCGCGTGCAACCATCCTGTCCGGGTGATTGTCGCGCACCAATTGCCGCCAGGTGCTGCGAATCTCGGTCAGCGGCGTGTCGGGCGCGACCCCCAGAACGGTATAGGGATCGGCTTCGGCATCGGGCACGAATCGCGCGCGCATCGCCTTGAACTGCGCATCGGACAGGTTGAAGATCGCCGCAACGTCTTCGAGAAATTCGTTCTCGCCGGGATGATAGAAGCCATCCGCCATCGCAATATGGAAAAGCCCCTCCATGAGGTCGCAGAGCGTACCCAGATCATCCTCGAACATGGTGCGGATACGCCGCGCATATTCGCGGTATCCCGCGACATCGGTACGGGCCAGGTTGAACACCCGCGCCGCACCCGCCTCGTCCTCTTCGCCGATTCGGAACACCTCGCGAAACGCCGTCACCTCGTCGCGCGTCACCTGCCCGTCCGCCTTGGCCATCTTGGCCCCGAGGGCAATGACGGCAATGGCAAACGCCACGCTGCGTTCGGGACGCGTGCGCAACCGGTCAAAGACAGCGGTCAGGCTTTCACCCTTCGCCAGCGCCGCAAGCGCATCTGTTATACGGGTCCAGATCGACATGGCTGCAGCTTAGCGCGGCTGTGTGGCAGTGTCAGGTGCTCCATAGGGTCTGCGGCACACTATTCTGTGCGCCGCTCCGCTCACGGTGTTTCGACGCAGGGGCATGATGCGTCACTCCCCTGTCATTGCCGGACACGGCGCGCCTTTTTCCCGCCGGATCCCGATCAGGCGCGGGCTTCTCGGACCAGGCGCAGAATGTCCTTGGCCGCATTCGGGATGTTGGTGCCCGGGCCAAAGATCGCCTTGACGCCATTGTCGTAGAGATACTGGTAATCCTGCTGCGGAATCACACCGCCACAGATCACGATGATGTCCTCGGCACCGGCAGCCTTGAGCGCCTCGACCAGTTGCGGCGCAAGCGTCTTGTGCCCGGCGGCCTGGCTCGAGATGCCGACGATGTGCACGTCGTTGTCCACCGCGTCCTGCGCCGCCTCTTCCGGCGTCTGGAACAGCGGGCCCACATCCACATCGAACCCGATATCGGCAAAGGCGGTGGCAATCACCTTGGCGCCCCGGTCATGGCCGTCCTGTCCCATCTTGACGACCAGCATACGTGGCCGCCGGCCCTCGACCTCGGCGAACTGCTCGACAGTCTTCTGGATCTCGGCGAATTCGGCATCGCCCTCGTAAGCGGCCCCATACACCCCGGCAAGCGTCTTGACCTCGGCCCGGTGACGGCCGAATTCCTTTTCCATTGCCATGCTGATTTCTCCAACTGTTGCCCGCGCGCGGGCGGCTTCCACGGCCGCCTGCAACAGGTTGCCCCCTTCTTTTGCACAGCGCGTCAGCTCGTCCAGCGCCGTCGCACAGGCGTTTTCATCGCGTTCCGCACGCACGGTATTGAGACGCGCGATCTGGCTGTCGCGGACCTTGGCATTGTCGATTTCAAGGATATCGATCGGATCTTCCTTGTCCTTGCGGTATTTGTTCACCCCGACAATCACCTCGTCGCCCCGGTCGATCATCGCCTGCCGGGTGGCGGCGCTCTCCTCGATGCGCAGCTTGGGCAGCCCGCTGGCCACCGCCTTGGTCATGCCGCCCATCTCCTCGACCTCTTCGATCAGTTTCCACGCCTCCTCGGCCAGGTCATGGGTGAGCTTTTCGACATAGTACGACCCCGCCAGCGGATCGACGACATTGGTCACGCCGGTCTCTTCCTGCAGGATCAGCTGCGTGTTGCGCGCGATGCGGGCCGAAAAATCGGTCGGCAGGGCGATCGCCTCGTCCAGCGCGTTGGTGTGCAGCGATTGTGTGCCGCCCAGTACCGCGCTCATCGCTTCATAGGCCGTGCGAACCACGTTATTGTAAGGGTCCTGCTCCTGAAGACTGACGCCCGATGTCTGGCAATGGGTACGCAACATCATGGATTTCGGGTTCTTCGGTTCGAACTCGCTCATGATCCGGTGCCACAACAGCCGCGCGGCGCGCAGCTTGGCGGCCTCCATGAAGAAATTCATGCCAATCGCGAAAAAGAACGACAGCCGGCCGGCGAACTTGTCGACATCCATACCCCGCGCAATTGCGGTGCGCACATATTCGCGCCCGTCCGCCAGCGTATAGGCCAGTTCCTGCACGAGGTTCGCACCGGCCTCCTGCATGTGGTAACCGCTGATTGAAATGCTGTTGAACTTCGGCATTTCGTTCGAGGTGAACTCGATGATGTCGGCGACGATCCGCATCGACGGCTCGGGCGGATAGACATAGGTGTTGCGGACCATGAACTCCTTGAGAATGTCGTTCTGGATGGTCCCGGACAGCACCGATTTGTCATGGCCCTGTTCTTCCCCGGCGACGATGAAACTGGCGAGGATCGGGATAACCGCACCGTTCATCGTCATCGACACGCTGACCTGGTCCAGCGGAATGCCGTCGAACAGGATTTTCATGTCCTCGACACTGTCGATGGCCACACCGGCCTTGCCGACATCGCCCACGACGCGCGCGTGATCGCTGTCATAACCGCGATGCGTGGCCAGGTCGAAAGCCACGGAAACACCTTGCTGGCCCGCTGCAAGATTGCGGCGATAGAAGGCGTTGGATTCCTCGGCCGTCGAGAAACCCGCATATTGGCGGATCGTCCAGGGGCGCCCGGCATACATCGTTGCCTTGACCCCGCGGGTGAATGGCGCCTTGCCCGGAATCGTGCCCAGATGGTCAACCTCGGCGAGATCGTCCTGCGTGTAGAGTGGCTGAACCTCGATGCCTTCGAGCGTGTTCCAGTTCAGCTCCTCGATCGGGCGGCCACGCAACTCCTTCTCGGCCAGGGCTTTCCAATCGTCTTTTTCAGCAGCCATTTGATCGTCCTCTTGTCTTGTCTGTCCGGGGCAGGCCCTGGCCCGCCGGAATTGCCAGGTCAGCCCTGGCACCCGGTCGCACCCTCGGGCGCCTGCGGTGATTTTTTGGGTGGGTGAGCGAAAACGGGCATCGCAATCGTCGCCCGTGTGCTTATATGTCTAGCAACGGGAGAAAATATGAAACTTTGCTTAGCACTTGTTTTCACGGCTTTATTGTCCGCGTCCGCCTGGGCGCAGGACGAGTCCGAACCGACTGGCGCGGCGATGATCCGGCCTGCGGGCGATAGCGATCTGAGCGAATTCCTCTGGATCAAGCGCCCGGTGGTGGTGTTTGCCGATTCTCCGGCGGATCCGCGTTTTGCCGAACAGATCGAGCGCCTTGGTGAAGACATCGAAATGCTGATCGAACGCGATGTCGTGATCCTGACCGATACCGATCCCGCGGCGGCATCCGCGCTGCGCCGGAAACTGCGACCGCGCGGCTTCATGCTGGTGCTCGTCGGCAAGGACGGCGGCGTCAAGCTGCGCAAGCCGATGCCGTGGACGGTGCGGGAAATCACCCGATCCATCGACAAGACACCGGAACGCCAGCGCGAAATCGACCAGCGGCGCGGGCTCTGACCCCCGCCACGCGGCCGCGCGTGATATCCAACCGTCACCGGCACGGGATCATTCGAACTCCATGATGATGTCATCAACCGCCAGGCTGTCGCCCGCACCGGCGTTGATCTTGGCCACCACGCCCTTTTTCTCGGCACGCAGGATGTTCTCCATCTTCATCGCCTCGATCGAGCACAGCGCCTGACCTTCCTGCACCTCGTCGCCGACCTCGACATCGACTTTCACGACAAGCCCCGGCATCGGGCAGAGCAGCAACCTGGATGTGTCGGGCGCAACCTTTTCGGGCATGAGGGCCGCCAGTTCCGCCTGCCTTGGGCGGCGCACATGCACCTTGAGATCGGCCCCCCGCGTGCGGACGCGGAACCCCTGCGTAATCTTGCCAATCTTCAGCACCAGCGGCACATCGTCCACCTGGATCATCGCGAGTTGATCGCCCGGCGTCCAGTCCGACGACACACGCAGCTTGCTCCCGTCGGCAAACTTGACCGTCGCGCCTTCGCGGTCGGCCTTGACCTTGAGATCATACCGCTCGCCCTGCAAGGTCACGACCCAGCGTTTGCCAACCTTGCGTTCGTGATTGTCCATTCGGCCGGAAACGCGGGTACGGCGAATCTCGGCGACCCGGTGCATGGCCGCACAGGAGGCCGCGATCCTGCGCAATTCGCTCTCGGGCAGCTCCACCCCCTCGAACCCTTCCGGATATTCCTCGGCGATGAACGCGGTCGTCATGTCACCCGAAACGAATTTGGGGTGGTCCATCACCGCCGACAGGAACGGCAGGTTGTGGCCAATTCCCTCAACCTCGAAACTGTCCAGCGCCACGCGCATGGCTTCGATGGCCTGCGCCCGCGTCGGGGCCCATGTGCACAGCTTGGCGATCATCGGGTCGTAGAACATGCTGATCTCGCCACCCTCGTAGACCCCGGTGTCGTTGCGCACCGCGTTTTCACCCGTCGGCGCGTCGCCCTGCCACTTGTCATTGTCGAGCAAGGGTCCGGCGGCGATCTCGGCGGGCGGGCGATAACGGGTCAGACGCCCGATCGACGGCAGGAATCCGCGATAGGGATCCTCGGCATAAAGCCGGTTCTCGATGGCCCATCCGGTCAGCGTGACGTCATCCTGCGCAAAGGGCAGCTTTTCGCCGTTGGCCACGCGGATCATCTGTTCAACCAGATCGACGCCGGTGATCAGCTCGGTCACCGGGTGCTCGACCTGAAGACGGGTGTTCATTTCAAGGAAGTAGAAATTCTTGTCGCCATCCACGATGAATTCCACCGTGCCCGCGCTGGTGTATCCCACCGCCTGGGCCAGCGCGACCGCCTGCTCGCCCATCGCCTTGCGGGTGGCCTCGTCAAGGAACGGGCTGGGGGCCTCTTCCACGACCTTCTGGTTGCGGCGCTGGATCGAACATTCCCGCTCGCCCAGATAAACGCCATTGCCATGGCTGTCGCACAGGACCTGGATTTCGATATGACGGGGTTGCGTCACGAATTTCTCGATAAAAATCCGGTCATCGCCGAAACTGTTGGCCGCTTCATTCTTTGAACTTTGGAAACCCTCGCGCGCCTCTTCGTCGGTCCAGGCGATACGCATGCCCTTGCCACCGCCGCCGGCGCTGGCCTTGATCATCACCGGATAGCCGATCTCGTTGGAGATCTTCACCGCCTCGTCGGCATCCTCGATCAGCCCCATGTAACCCGGCACGGTGCTGACGCCGGCCTCCTGAGCGATCTTCTTGGAGGTGATCTTGTCACCCATCGCCTCGATCGCGCCCTTCGGCGGGCCGACAAAGGCCACACCTTCCGCTTCAAGAGCCTCGGCGAACTTACTGTTTTCCGACAGAAAACCATAGCCCGGATGTACCGCCTGCGCGCCTGTTTTCCGGATCGCGTCCATGACCTTGTCGATCACGATATACGACTGGTTTGCAGGTGGCGGACCGATATGCACAGCCTCGTCCGCCATCTGCACGTGCAACGCTTCCTTGTCCGCATCCGAGTAAATCGCAACGGTGGAAATGCCCATCTTGCGGGCAGACTTGATGACACGGCAGGCGATTTCGCCCCGATTGGCGATCAGGATCTTGTTGAACATGGACTGTCCTTTGGCTGTAGTGATTGGTCAGGCGCAACACCCGCGCACGCCCAAGGGCGCCGCAACGGGTCTTGCGAAACATGGGTCAGGTCGGACGCGCCGACACGCGCGCAGGGCCGACGCAATTCGCCACGCCGGACCCCCACCGCCCCGCATCTGCGGCGAGCAATCCGGTCAGCGAAACGGGGGGGCGCCGGGGTGCGGGAGCTAGCGGCAGCCGCGTCGCTGCTGGCAATAGAGAACGTTGCCGGCAGCCCCGAGAACCGCGCCGCCAACGACACTGCCCTGCAGCACCGCCGCGCCGAGCACGCCCGCGCCAGCGCCGTACAGCGCCTGCTTGCCGACCGTGTTGCCACAGGCCGAAAGCGCCGCGCATAATGGCAACGCAATCCATAGACGTCTTGCTCGCATCTCGCCCCTCCTTCTCCGGGTCTGGTGGCTGGTGCGCAAGCATGACCCATCCAGCCATCTCCGCGCAACGGCAAAGCCTGCCGCGTCCCTGGGTCGGCAGATCGACGCCGAGGAAACAAGCCATCAGTCGAAGAAAGAGAAACGGGCAGGCCTGCGTCAGTGACGAAAGCCTGCCCGCTCAGGGAAGGGGTACGGAATAGGTAGTGCGCAAACGACGCGGGAATACAAACGCCGCCTACAACTTTTACGGTGGTGCATTTTTTGAGGTTCGCCAAGCAATAGTTTTCAAATCGGCAACTTTCAGCCGATTCTTGCCGATTTGATGCCAATAGCCGCCCAATCATGCCCGGTAATCCCGGAACACGTCAGGAAAACTGACGCGTGCGACATTGATGTCCAACATGAGAAGCGCACCGTAACTCTCTGGGTCAAAAGGATCTTCGGCAGGCACAACCTCGCGCCCGAAAAGCCAGCTCAACCGCCCCGCGTCAAGATTGCCGCGCTCGAACGGTTGATCTCCGAAATGCTCCCAAAGCGCCGCGACAAACCCCGCATCCGCCCGCCGATCTGCCGGTCTGCGATCGGCAAAGCGTTCGCGTGCCTTGATCGGCGTGACCCCTTTGGGATTAGGCCGCCTGATCGTGAACTGGAAGTCGGTGCCCGCAAGGCGACCTGGAAACCCGCGATGTTTCAGCATGCGCCGCCCTCCGCGCCGTGCGCGCGATGGGGTCCGGCACCGGGCAGCGCGCCCCGGTCAGTCGTATTTGCCCGTGTAGGTCGGCTCGACCGAGACGGCCTCGGGCTCCGCCACCACGAATTCCTCGCGGGGCGAGGTATCACAGGCACCGACGACAGCGGCCAAACCAAGCGCCGCGACAATTCTGAGACTGGTAGACATGGTTGTCTCCTGACTGCTCTCTTCGCTCTGCGAGGGTCATTGCCCCCGGTGCGCCCCATGTCCGGAGCGGCGGTCGCTTTGCCGCGACTTGCCCCCTGAATAGCGTAGAAACAATCAGATTGGAAAGGATGGTTTGTTGCGCAATCGGCACCGTGCATGCGGCCACCGGTCTTTGCCCGCGCATGCGCAACATGTTGGGGTCGCATCAGAATGCCTCCCAGATGCAGTCGGCACCTTCAAGCCGATAGGCTTCGAAAAACTGGGTAGCCTGCGGATTCGAATCGCCGAACGGCACGTCGCGATCCGACATGGAAATCACCACCTGCGTCGATGTCAGCGCAAACTCCGCCATGTAGGGAATCACCAGATCGCGACACAGGTGATCGATATCAGCCGCCGCGGCGTCGTAATCGACCGTGCCACCCTCGCGCGCAATTGCCGGCGCGACAAAGCGGAACCGCACCAGCGCATCCTTGCCCGTATCCTCGACCAGCACCTCGTTCAGCGTTACCGCCTGTCCCGAGGGCACCGTCACCACCTGCTGCGCCGACCCGGCACCTGCGATCGCCGCGACGGCGATGATGAGTCCACAGCCCCGGCCATACCGGCGACCGGCTCCTCCCGCCGGGGCTGCTGGCGCGGCACGTCCGGTGCGCGCATCTCTCTGATCTGCCGGGCCTAGGTGGAACCGGGCCATGGTGATACGCCGCCATCCGTCAACGGATGCGAGATTTGCATCCCCCGGTGTCTGGTGAATCCGGAAATGGGCCAACGCGATCTCCTGGCGATCAACTGGTTTCGGGCAAGGCGGCGATCAGAGCGGAATGTTGTCGTGCTTTTTCCACGGGTTTTGCAGCGACTTGTTGCGCAGGGACGCAAAGGCGCGGCTGACGCGCATCCGTGTCGAATGCGGCATGATCACCTCGTCGACAAAGCCCTTTTCCGCGGCGACGAAGGGATTCGCAAAGCGGTCTTCGTAATCTCTGGTATGTGCTGCGATCTTGTCCGGGTCGCCAAGGTCGGCACGATGGATGATTTCGGTTGCGCCCTTGGCCCCCATCACCGCGATCTCGGCGGTCGGCCAGGCATAGTTGAAATCGCCGCGCAGATGCTTGGACGCCATCACGTCATAGGCACCGCCATAGGCCTTGCGGGTGATGACCGTGACCTTTGGCACCGTCGCTTCGCCATAGGCAAAGAGCAGTTTCGCGCCATGCTTGATGACGCCGCCATATTCCTGTCCGGTGCCGGGCAGAAACCCGGGCACATCGACAAAGGTCAGGATCGGAATTTCAAACGCATCACAGAACCGGACGAACCGCGCCGCCTTGCGCGAGCTGTCGATATCCAGACACCCGGCGAGCACCATCGGCTGGTTGGCAACCACGCCGACCGTGCGCCCCTCAAGGCGAATGAAGCCGGTGATGATGTTCTTGGCGAAATCCTCCTGAATCTCATAAAAATCGGACTCGTCCGCGATCTTCAGGATGAGCTCTTTCATGTCATAGGGTTTGTTGGCGTTGTCGGGGATCAGCGTATCCAGACTCATCTCGACGCGCCCCGGCTCATCGAAGAACGGGCGCACCGGGGCCTTGTCGCGATTGTTCAACGGCAGGAAATCGACCAGCCGGCGCACCTCGGCCATCGCCTCCACGTCATTTTCAAACGCCCCGTCCGCGACGCTGGACTTGCGGGTGTGCGTGGTCGCGCCGCCCAACTCCTCGGCAGTCACGACTTCGTTGGTGACGGTCTTGACCACATCCGGGCCGGTCACGAACATGTAGGAGGTGTCCTTGACCATGAAGATGAAATCGGTCATCGCGGGTGAATAGACCGCGCCCCCCGCGCAGGGCCCCATGATCACGCTGATCTGCGGCACCACGCCGCTGGCCATGATGTTGCGCTGGAACACCTCGGCATATCCTGCAAGACTGGCGACGCCCTCCTGGATGCGCGCACCACCGGAATCGTTGATACCGATGACCGGCGCACCGTTCTGCATCGCCATGTCCATGATCTTGCAGATTTTCTGCGCGTGCGTTTCCGACAGCGAACCGCCGAACACGGTGAAATCCTGCGAAAACAGATAGACCATGCGGCCGTTGATCGTGCCCCACCCGGTGACGACGCCGTCGCCGGCCGGGCGCTGTTTCTCCATTCCGAAGTCGGTGCAGCGATGCGCAACGAAAGTATCGAATTCCTCGAAACTGCCTTCATCCAGCAAGAGTTCGATCCGCTCGCGAGCCGTCAGCTTGCCACGGGCATGTTGCGAGTCGATCCGCTTCTGCCCTCCACCCAGGCGGGCGTCCTTGCGGCGGTCCTCCAACTCGGAAAGGATATCTTTCATGACGTGTCCTCTTGCAGATTTTGCCGGACCCTACAGAACCGCGCGGCGCAACCAAAGGCCTAATCCGCATATTTGCAAATCATTAGCCGCAAACCGCGAGATAAATGCAAAACTGCTAATTAACAGTTGAAACTCGTGGCGGTCACGAGAACTTGCGCGTATAGGTCTGAGTCTCACCATGCACGATACGCCCAACATAAGATTCCTCGACCGAGACACGCCACCGCATATCGGGACGCTGATCCTGATGACGGGCCTTTCGGCGCTGGCGATGAATATCTTTCTGCCCAGCCTGCCCGACATGGCCGCCTATTTCCAGGCGGATTACCGCGTTCTCCAACTCTCCGTGGCCCTGTATCTGGGAACCAGCGCGGTTTTGCAGCTTTTCATCGGGCCGCTGGCCGACAAGCTTGGCCGACGACCGGTCACGCTGTACGGCATCGTACTGTTCCTGCTGGCCACGCTTGGCTGCATCTTTGCCCCCTCCGCCGAGGTTTTTCTGATCTTCCGGATGGGTCAGGCGGTCATCGCGGTCTGCATGGTGCTGGGCCGTGCCGTGGTGCGTGACATGTATCCGCAGGACAAGGCGGCCAGCATGATCGGCTATGTCACCATGGGCATGGCAATCGTGCCGATGATCGGCCCGGTGATCGGCGGCGTGGTGGGCGAATTGTTCGGATGGAAGGCCAATTTCTGGCTTCTGTTCGCGCTCGGAGCATTGATGTTCCTGCTGATCCGCTCCGACATGGGCGAAACAGGCGGCAAGAGCGGACTGACCCTCGCGCAGCAATTCGGCGAATACCCCGAGCTTCTGCGCAGCCCGCGCTTCTGGGGCTATTCGCTGGCGATGGCGCTGTCATCGGGCGCGTTCTTTGCCTATCTGGGGGGCGCGCCCTTCATCGGCAGCGAGATTTACGGGCTGGAACCCTCGACACTGGGCTTTTATTTCGGTGCGCCTGCCGTGGGTTATTTTCTCGGCAACTTCCTGACCGGACGTTTCTCGACCCGCGTGGGCATCAACGCGATGATCCTCTGGGGCTGCATCCTGTGCCTGATCGGCATCTCGTTGTCGCTGGCGGTCACCTATCTGGGCCTGGATTCGCATTACACCTTTTTCGGGCTGATGGCCTTTGTCGGTCTGGGCAACGGGCTCTGCATGCCCAACGCAACCGCCGGGATGCTCTCGGTGCGGCCACACCTGGCGGGCACGGCCTCGGGCCTGGGCGGATCGATCATGCTGGCGGGGGGCGCGGCACTCAGTGCGCTGGCCGGCGCGTTGCTGACCCCGGAAAGCGGGGCGTTCCCGCTGCTCTGGATCATGCTGATCACCGCCGTTCTCAGTATTCTGTCGATCGTTCTTGTCATCTCGCGACAGAGGAAACTGGGCTTCTGACCCTTGCACGGGCCAATTTGCAAAGTTAGCGTGCGCTTGCCCTGATTTTTGCAAAGGCACGCCATGGCGACCCAGAAACTCTATGCCGGAGCCAAACTGCGCGAAATGCGCACACGCCTCGGGCTGACGCAAAAGGACTTCGCCGCCAAGCTCGGCGTTTCGCTGCCCTACCTGAACCAGATGGAAAACAACAACCGGCCGGTCAGCACCACGGTCGTGCTCGCCCTGGCGCAGGAATTCGGCATGGATGTGACCGAACTGTCCACCGGTGACAGCGAACGGCTGGTCAGCGACATGCGCGAGGCGCTCGCCGATCCGGTCTTTGCAGACGCCATGCCCCCGATGGCCGATCTGCGCCTGACCGCCTCCAACGCCCCGGCCCTTGCCCGCGCCTTCATCGACCTGCATCGCAGCTATCGGCAGACCCACGAGCGTCTGGCCTCGCTCGATGAGGCCCTCGGACGCGAGGACGCGCGCACCCAGACAAGCCCTTGGGACGAGGTGCGGGATTTCTTTCACTATTGCGACAACTATATCGACGCGGTGGACCGCGCTGCCGAGAATTTCGCCGGAACCGCCGCACCGCCGCAGGACATTCGCGCCGCCGCCACCGCCCAGTTGACGGCGCGCGGGGTCGTGGTCGCCTTTGTCGACATGGACCCCCTGCGCCAGTTCGACCCCGAACGAAAGGTGCTGCGGCTCTCCTCGCGCGCGACACCCCAGACGCAGGTCTTCCAGATGTTGCTGCAATTCGCGTTGCTGACGCAGGACAAGCTGCTGGAGGCCACGCTCGACCTTGCCCGGTTCCAGACCGAAGCGGCGCGATCGATCGCCAAGATCGGGTTGGCCAACTATTTCGCCGGTGCGGCGCTGATGCCCTATCGCGCGTTCCTCGCCGCGGCGCAGGACTGTCGCCACGATCTCGAACGGCTGAGCCTGCAATTCGGAGCCTCGATCGAGCAGGTGGCGCACCGGCTGTCAACGATGCAGCGCCCGGGCGCGAAAGGCCTGCCGTTCTTCTTTGTCCGGGTCGATCAGGCGGGCACGATCACCAAGCGCCACAGCGCGACGCGGCTGCAATTCGCGCGGTTCGGCGGGGCCTGCCCGCTGTGGAACGTGCACCAGGCCTTTGAAACTCCCGGACGTTTCCTGCGCCAGTTGGCGGAAACGCCGGACGGTGTCGGATATATCCTGCTGGCGCGCGACGTGTCCAAGCCCGGCGGCAGCTTTGGTGCGCCGGTGCGCCGCTATGCGATTGCGCTCGGCTGCGAAGTCAGGCACGCCGACGCGCTGATCTATGCCGACGGGCTTGACGTGTCCGATACCGGCAGTTTCGAGCCCATCGGCATTTCCTGCCGCATCTGCGAGCGCAAGGGATGTCATCAGCGTTCGGTGCCGCCGCTGGAGCGGCAACTCACGATCAACGAAAACGAGCGGGGCGTCCTGCCCTATCAGGTCGGTTGATGCCCCGCCGCCGTGCTATGCCGAAAGAATGCCCCAGATCTGATCCTTGAGCAGGGCGCGCCGCTTGCGCAGATCGACCTCGGCAAGATCCTCCATCGGCTCGACATTGGTTTCGGCGCGATGCACCGCACGGTTGATCTCGTGATATTCATCGGCCAGCCGGGCAAAATGCGCGTCGGACTGTTTCAGCGCCTGTATCCGGTCCGCCTTGTCCGGAAATTCCTCGTGCAGTTCATGCGGGGTGTGAGACATTCTTGCTCTCCATTTCTCGTGTTTGGCCACAGGCTATCGCCGGCAATCAACCGGTCACCTTGACCCGGATCAAACCCGTTTTCGAATATGGGTTGCCTGCGGCACAAATCAACGCCGCGACCGTCGCCAGCCGGCTTGCCGCGCCTCGGCTTCGCTGCAGAACCAGCGCTCGCCCTTGGCCGTGTTGATGCGGGTTCTGTCATAATGCTCCTGCCCCGGAACATGGTAGATTTTCACACCCTTGGACGACACGTTGCCCTTGATCGGACAATCCTGCCGCGACGGTTGAACCGCGCTGCGCCGGGCGGCACGAAACTGTGCCGGGCGTTGAAACCGGCTGCCATGCAGGCCGCGGTCGTTGACCGCCGCAGCCTTCTCGTCCAGATCATAATCCATTGCATATCTGCGGTAGGCAAAGGCCAGCCCGTCCGACACCAGATCGCGCCCCACATCCCTGCCGCCAACCGTGCACCGGGCGACGGCGCGACCGTAGCGATCCGTGTCGATGGTGGTGCAACGGGCGCGTTTGCCGCCATAGCGCGCCGTCACCTGTTGCGAGACCCACTGGCCACAGCGCCAGACAGCGCCCTGCGGAGTCTGGCACGTCTGGTCGGCCTCCGGCGCGTCGATCGCGAACAGCCGCACACGCTCGCCGCCGACATCCCAGGTGTCGCCGTCGATCACGCGAATCCGTCCACTCGGATCCGCCACGGCCAGATGCGGGATCAGGCAAAGAACAAAAACGGCACAAGTCCTTAACATCCGGTTTACATAGGCAGGCGCGCCGGGCTCTGCAATCGGCATTCGCGCGCGGATCCGCGTTCAGCGTTGCGCGACCTGCCAGGCGGGATGCTGCCACGGCACGTCATTTGCCGGCGACAAGGGCGCGCGACCCAGCAAGTGATCGGACATCTTTTCCCCGACCATGATCGATGGCGCGTTCAGGTTGCCGTTGGTGATGCGCGGAAAGATGCTGCTGTCCGCAACGCGCAGCCCCTCCACCCCGATCACCCGGCCCCAAGGATCGACCACCGCGTGCGGATCATCCGCGCGCCCCATGCGGCAGGTGCCGCAGGGATGATAGGCGCTTTCCGCATGCTCGGCGATCGCCGCGTTCAGTTCCGCGTCGCTCTGCAACTCCGCTCCGGGCTGGATTTCATGTCGCACGAAGGGCGCAAAGGCGGGTTGGGCAAAGATCTCGCGGGTCAGCCGGATACAGGTACGGAAGTCCTCCCAATCCTGCTCGTGGGACATGTAGTTGAACCGGATCGCGGGAGCCTCGTCGGGATCGGCGCTGCGCAGCGTCACCGCGCCGCGGCTGGCCGAGCGCATCGGGCCCACATGGGCCTGGAAGCCATGCCCCTCTGCCGCGGCCTGACCGTCATAGCGCACCGCCATCGGCAGGAAGTGATACTGGATATCCGGATAGGGCACCCCTGCCCGGCTGCGGATGAAAGCAGCGCTCTCGAACTGGTTGGACGCCCCGAGCCCGGTCCTGGAGAACAGCCACCGGGCACCGATCAGCGCCTTGCTGACTAGGTTCCAGTGCTTGTAGAGCGTGACCGGCTGGCTGGCCGCCATCTGGATATACATTTCCAGATGGTCCTGAAGGTTCGCCCCCACTCCGGGCCGGTCGGCCACCGGCGTGATTCCATGCTCTGCCAGATGGTTTGCCGCGCCGATCCCCGAGAGCATCAGCAGCTTGGGCGAATTGATTGCCGACGCGGCCAGTACCACGTCGCGCCGCGCGCGGATCACTTCGGTGCGCGCGCCGCGCGTGATCTCGACCCCGCGGGCGCGACCCTCTTCGATCACCACCTTGCGGGCCAGACCCCGCACCAGCGTGCAGGTGTCGCGCCGCAGCGCGGGGCGCAGATAGGCATTGGCCGCAGACCAGCGCCGACCGTTCCAGACGGTTTGCTCCATCGGGCCAAAGCCCTCCTGCTTCTGACCGTTATAGTCGTCTGTCAGCTGGTATCCCGCCTGTTCCCCCGCAGCCACGAAAGCGGCATGCAGCGGGTTGTCGCGCGGTCCCCGCGTGACATGCAGCGGTCCGTCGTGTCCCCGCCAGGCCGGGTCGCCGCCATGCCCGCCGTCATGCCAGGATTCCATGCGCCGGAAATAGGGCAGCACGTCGGCAAAGCCCCAGCCCTCCGCCCCGGCCTCTGCCCAATGATCGAAATCCATCGCGTGGCCACGCACATAGACCATGCCGTTGATGCTCGACGAGCCACCGATCACCTTGCCACGCGGACAGGCCAGCCGCCGGTTGTTCAGGTGCTGTTCCGGCTCGGATTCATAGCCCCAGTCGTAACGCGACATGTTCATCGGATAGCTGAGCGCGGCGGGCATCTGGATGAACGGCCCGGCGTCGCTTCCCCCGTATTCGATCACGATGACCGACGCGCCGGCCTCGGACAGGCGATAGGCCATGGCGCATCCGGCGCTGCCGGCGCCGACAATAACGAAATCCGCTTCCATGCCCCTATTCTCCCCTCGGAAATCGCTGGTTTTCCTCAAGGACATTCAGATCCATGTGATTGCGCATGTAGCGTTCCGATGCCTTTTGCAACGGCTGAAAGTCCCACGGGTAATAGCCGCCCTGACGCAATGCCTGATAGACGACCCATCGCCGGGCCTGGCTGGCCCGCACCTCGGCATCATAGGCATCCAGATCCCAGCGGGCCTCGGATTTGGCACGCAGACTGCTGAGCGTTCCCTGATGCGCCGGGTCCGCGGCAAGATTGGTCAATTCTGCCGGATCGGCCTCAAGGTCGAAGAGCTGCTCCGGGTCGAGAGCGCAGCGGTTGTATTTCCACTTGCCATAGCGCAACGACACGAGCGGTGCGTTGCTGGCCTCGGCGGCATATTCGATTGCGACGGGGCTGCTCCGCTCGGCGCCGTTCGCCAATGGGGTCAGATCCTCGCCGTCGGTCCAGGGTGCGATGCCGGCCAAGTCGATCCCCGCCAGCGCAGCCAGGGTCGGCGTGACGTCGAGCGTCGAGACCGGCGTTTCGATCCGCCCGGCCGGCATGTCCGGCGCGGCAATCATCAACGGCACGCGGGAAGATCCTTCGAAGAACGACATCTTGAACCACAGCCCCCGCTCGCCCAGCATGTCGCCGTGATCCGAGACAAAGACCACGATGGCTTCTTGCCGCGTGTCTTCCAGCACCTTGAGAATATCACCGATCTTGTCGTCAAGATAAGAGATATTGGCGAAATAGGCCCGGCGCGCGCGCCTGATATGATCCTCGGTGATGTCGAAGCTGCGCCAGTCATTGGCGTCGAAGATGCGCCTGGAATGCGCGTCATGATCGTCATAGGACATCGCCGGCACCTCGGGCAGCAGATGCGCGCAATCTTCGTAGAGGTCCCAGTATTTCCGCCGCGCAACATAGGGATCGTGCGGGTGGGTAAAGCTCACGGTGAGCGCCCAGGGGCGATCGTCGCGACGACGCGCCAGATCATAGAGCTTGGCCCGTGCGTGATGGGCAACCTCATCGTCATATTCCATCTGGTTGCTGATCTCGGCCACACCCGCGCCGGTGACCGAACCCAGGTTGTGATACCACCAGTCGATGCGCTCGCCCGGCTTGCGGTAATCCGGTGTCCAGCCGAAATCGGCGGGATAGATATCGGTGGTCAGCCGCTCCTCGAACCCGTGCAACTGGTCCGGGCCAACAAAGTGCATCTTGCCTGACAGGCAGGTGTAATACCCCGCGCGGCGCAGATGATGGGCATAGGTCGGGATGTCACTGCGAAATTCGGCGGCGTTGTCGTAGACGCCGGTGCGGCGCGGCAACTGACCCGACATGAAGCTGGCCCGGCCGGGCGCGCAAAGCGGGCTCGCGGTATATGCATTTGCAAAGCGCGCCGAACGTTCGGCCAGTTGCCTGAGATTGGGGGCATGCAGCCAGTCGACGGGCCCGTCGGGAAACAGCGTTCCGTTCAACTGATCGACCATCAGGATCAGGATATTCGGCTGTGTCAACGGCGCGGCTCCTTCAATATCTCGAGCACCGAGAGAGCGTGCGCCGTGGCCATCTCCGGCGTGTCCGCCTCGTTCAGCGCGGCGCGGATATAAAGCCCGTCGATCAGTGCGATCAGTGTTTTCGCAGCGCCCCCCGGATCGCGGACCAGCGGGCGCAGCGCGTGGGTGAGGTTCGAGCGCATCCGGGACTGGTAGATTTGCCACAGACGCAACGCCTGTGCATTGTTCTGGGCCAGCACGTAGAACGTCATCCAGGCGCTGATGGTCTGGGGCGTGAAACAGGACGGTGCGAAACAGGCACGGATCACAGCCGCAGCACGGGTGTCGCGTGTCGCCCCGCGCAATTCTGCGCGCACCTCTGCTCCGAAATCCGACAGGATGCGACGCATCGCTGCGAGAAAAATCTGGTCTTTCCCGCCGAAATAGTGATGCGCCAGCGCGCTGGACATACCCGCGCGTCGGGCAATCTGGCTGACGGTCACATCCAGCGACCCCGCCGTTCCGATTTCGGCGATCGTCGCCTTGACCAAGGCTTCGCGCCGAACGGGTTCCATTCCGATCTTGGGCATATTGCTGCTCCGGGCTGATGACCGCCCGAAGCTAGAAGTCGTTTATTGACTCGTCAATCAATAAAAACAGGCGAGGTCATTTGACCCTCTCGTACTCCAGCAGATTGCCCCGCGGCAGGTAGAACAACGACAGGTCGTCCTCGCCCAGCGTCTCGATCGCGTAGCAATAGACATCGCCATGCGCGCTGTCTATGGCGCGCAGATATGGCCCTGCGCCGCTTTCTTCGTCACAGTCGGTCTGGATTGACAGGTAATCGACCCCGGTATCCGCCCCGTCATAGGTTCCCGTCCGTTCCGCCCCCGAAATCGTCAGATGTTCGTTGGGGTCATCCACGGAAACCCATTCGCCCTGCAACCGCGCATAGACGGCGTCAAGCTCCGATTCGGGCCGTGTGTCCGCCTCGCTCAGGGACACGGTGGCCGAAATGTCGTCTTGCAACGTGATCGTCCCGCGCACCGTCAAAGGCGTCGCCGGAGCAAGTTCGTTGAGAAACTCCAGGATCTTGGCGGGGGTCCCGACCCCGGCTTCGTATCGCACACCTCCGGCGTGAAACGCGCAAACCAGCGCGTCGGCCTCCTTGGAGGGGCGGCAGGACTGGAACACCGCGTCATCGCGCGCGAGGTCCTTGCTGTCTTCCGCCTCGCGCAACTGGGACAGCTTTACGCTGACATCCACCTGCCCGGCCTCGACGGGAATGGCGTGGAACAATGCGATCTGATGGCCGCGCACGATGCAATCGTCGCTGTTCACGATGGTAAAGCGCGATTCGCTGGTGCAGAACTCCGCACCGGTGCGCGCCGGCAGCGGATCCGGCGACTTGGCATGCAGATAGATCGGACCACCGGTCAGGTCCCGCGCGAGCGGGGTCTGGCACGTACCGGGCTTGATCGACCACCATCCTTCGGACACCTTGTCGCCACCGACCTGATATGCGACCGCCACCGCCTGAAGCATTTCGGTGTCATTGCACACTTCCAGCCCCGCGAACGCCGCCATCGGACAGCCAATCGTCAGCGCCAGACATGCGGATATGCGTGCGGATCTCAACATGAGCTTACTCCCTGCCATCGAGTCGAGGGTATCTCGGACTTGGCAAGGCAGTTCAACACTTCAATGGGCGCTTTTGGAAACAAACACGTCAACAAACGGCCCGAACCGGTGCCTATACCTTGGTTGCCGGGGCCGCCGGGGTGATCTGGCGGCGATTGAGCACCGCTTCGCGCCAGGTGATGAAGCAGACCGAGCCCAGGACAATCGTGCCGCCCAGAACGACCCAGAAATCGACCGGCTCGTCAAAGGCCAGCGCACCGAGCGCCGTCGCCCACACGAGTTGCAGGAACGTCACCGGCTGCGTCACTGCGACGGGTGCCGCCGCAAAGGCCAGCGTCATCGTGTAATGCCCCGCCGTCGCAAAGCAGGCGACACCGAACAGGATGGCGATCTCGGTCCAGGTCGGCGTCACCCAGACCGCATAGGCAAAGGGCGCCAGAAAAATCGTGACCATGATCGACAGCATTCCGACGACAACCGCCGCCGGCACCTTGTCGGCCGTGACCTTGGCCAACAGGTAGGAGCCGCCAAACAGCACCGCCGTCAGCAGCATCGCGAGATGGCCGGGTTCGATTTCGCGGAATCCGGGCCGCAGAATGATGAGCGCACCGATCAGAGCGGTGACCACCGCCGCGATCCGTCGCATGGCGAGCCTTTCGCCAAGGAACACCGCCGCGCCAAGTGTCACATAGATCGGTGAGAGGTAATTGATCGCCGTGACCTCGGCCAGGGGAATCTGGGTCATGGCAAAGAACCACAGCATCACCCCGATCGAATGAAGCGCGCCGCGCAGGGTGAATTGCAGCATCAGCCTGCCGGTCAGGCGCGTCTTGCGCAGCACCGGGATCATCGGGATCAGAAACACCAGTCCGAGAAAATAGCGCAGAAACGCCTGTTCTTCCGGCGGGATCCGCGGCCCCAGATACTTGACGATTGCGGTGACGGCGACAAAGCACAACCCCGTCACCAGCATCCAGAGAATGGCAACCAGTGGCCGCGATGTCCGTGCGTGTTCCATAACTCATGTTCAACACCCGATCCGCGCCGGACACAACCCTTCACATGATAAGCAACTTGGCTGCGATGGCCCACATGATGAGCGCAATGATCACATCCAGCACCTGCCACGCGCGCGCACGTGCAAAGAGCGGCGCCAGCAGACGCGCGCCATAACCCAGCGTGAAAAAGAACACGAAACTCGCCGAAACAGCGCCAAGGCCGAATTGCAGCCGATCCGCATATTGCGCCGAAATCGACCCGATGAGCACCACGGTATCAAGATATACATGCGGGTTGAGCCAGGTCAGGGCCAGCACCGTCAGAAGGCTTGCCCCCAGGCCGCTGCTGACACCATTCCCCGTGACCAGCGCCGACCCGCCGCGCCATGCGTTTCGCAGGCTCATGGCGCCATAGACGATCAGAAACGCCGCGCCGCCATAGCGCATCACCGGTTCGAACCACGGCACATGCGTGGCGAGCGACCCGAAGCCGGCGACCCCGGCAGCAACAAGCAGCGCATCCGACACCGCGCATGTCAGGCAGATCCAGAAGACATGTTCGCGTCGCAAACCCTGGCGCAGCACAAAGGCGTTCTGCGCCCCGATCGCGAGGATGAGACTGAAGCCCAGGGCAAAACCGGCAAAATAGGTCGATACCATCATGTATCCCTTCTGATGTCCCGGTTTGACTAGACGGGGTCGCTTCATCTATCCAGTTAATTAATATCGTGCCGATTAAGTTTTGCTAATGCAGTTCGACCCACACCATCTCGCGGCGCTCACCGCGGTTTTGCGCCTTGGCAGTTTTGACGCCGCGGCGTCGGATCTGGGGGTCACCCCTTCTGCGGTCTCGCAGAGGATCAAGGCGCTGGAGGACCGGGTCGGCACTGCGCTTGTGTTGCGCGGTGCGCCCTGTACAGGCACCCCCGCCGGCGCACGTCTGGTGAAACACGCCGAGGACGTAGCCCTGCTCGAAACGCAGGTAAGCCGCGAACTCGCGCTGGAACACGGCACCGGGCCGACCCGGCTCAAGATCGCGGTCAATGCCGACAGCCTCGCCACCTGGCTGGTTCCCGCACTGTCCGGGATGACGGAAATCCTGTTCGATCTGGTGATCGACGATCAGGATCACAGCGCCGGGTGGCTACGGCGCGGCGAAGTGAACATGGCGATCACCGCCCAGGGAAAACCAGCGGCGGGGTGCGAGGCCTGGCCGCTGGGTGCGCTGCGCTATGTGCCGACCGCGAGTCCGGCCTTCATGCAGCGATGGTTTCCAGAGCGCGTCGACCTGGCCGGGCTTGCACGCGCGCCCTGCCTGACCTTCGATGCCAAGGACATGTTGCAGCGCCGCTGGATCGAGCAGGTGTTTGGCCAGGCGGTCACGCCGCCTGCGCATTACCTGCCCTCGACCCACGCCTTTGTCGAAGCCGCCACCGCCGGACTGGGCTGGGGCATGAATCCGCACCACCTCGTTGTGGCCCATCTGGCCGAACGGAGATTGCGGCCCCTGTTGGAAGACTCGCCGCTGGACGTGCCGCTGTCGCTTCAGGTGAGCCGGATCATGGCGCCACCGCTTGAGCCGCTCATCCGGGCGATCCGCATGGCCGCCAGACGGGGCCTCGTTCAGCCGTGACCGCCGGTTTGCCCCAAAACCCCGACGCAACGCGCGCAACAAAATGTCCGTGGCCGCCCGCATACCATAGTATTCTTTCGCCGCGAGCCAATTTGACGCTGGCCATGTCGCAAATCGGGGCTTATATGCCGCTTGCAGATAGCGTTACGCGCACATCCAGAGGATCGACATATGGCCGGGTATAACAAGACGTTTGAACTGACGGTGAATGACATCGACCGCATCGAAACCGCCCTGCGTCTGCACAAGCAGGCGGTCTCGCGCGAGCGGATTGAACTGGCAGACGCTCAGGGCGCCACGACGGATGCATCGCGCGCCGAACGGATAGACGCGGAACTGACGGCCATCCACGACCTGCTCGGGCGGTTGCACAATCAGAAGATTTTCTATCGCCCCGCAAAGGCGAAGAAAGTTCCCTACGTCAGCGGTTAGAGATCAGAGTTGCTCCATGACTTCGTCGCTGGCTTCGAAATTGCTGGTGACGCGCTGAACATCGTCGTCGTCTTCCAGGGCATCGATCAGCTTCATCAGCTTTTGCATGCCTTCCAGATCCATCTCGGTCGTGGTGGTCGGCCGCCAGACCAGCTTGGTACTCTCGGACTCGCCCAGCTCGGCCTCGAGCGCCGTCGCAACGTCGTTCAGATCGGTATCGGCACACCAGATGACATGGCCGTCCTCCGAGCTCTCCACATCCTCGGCACCGGCTTCGATCGCCGCCATCATCACGGTGTCCGCATCACCCACCTCGGCGGGGTATGTCACTTCGCCCTTGCGGTCGAACATGAACCCGACGCTGCCGGTCTCGCCCAGGTTGCCGCCATTCTTGGAAAAGGTCGAACGAACCGTCGATGCGGTGCGATTGCGATTGTCGGTCATCGCCTCGACGATCACCGCGACGCCATTGGGCCCATATCCCTCATAGCGGATTTCCTCGTAATCATCGCCCTCGCCCGCCTGGGATTTCTTGATCGCACGGTCGATGACATCCTTGGGCACCGATTGCGACTTGGCTTCCTTGACCGCCAGACGCAGGCGCGGATTCTTGTCCGGGTCCGGGTCACCCATCTTGGCCGCGACGGTAATTTCCTTGCTGAGCTTGGAAAACAGCTTGGAGCGCGCGGCGTCCTGACGCCCTTTGCGATGCTGAATATTTGCCCATTTGGAATGGCCGGCCATGTAAAGACTCCCGCTGATGCCCCGGTTTCGACGCTCTATAGGGGAAAGCGCGGCCCGGGTTCAATCCCTGACGACGGTCGCCAACGCGAAGCACCGGCGTTACTGGTCTTCTGTTGGTGCGACGGCTCGCATGAACGGTCGGTAGATATTAGAACTTGCTACCTGATAATCTCTTTGATCTCAAAGCTGTCAATCTTGATCGGTGTTTGCGGCGCTGTGTTCCACGCGGCGACGTCGATGAAAAGACCCGCCCGAGGCCCGATGAGGACGCGTTTTCCAACGCTCTTCCATTTCGCTCCATCCGGACTGTAAAGCCCTTTATATTCCACGCCGGTCTTCATCAAGCGAAGATAGAATGGCTTACCTGTCATCTCACCTTCAAAACTGGAAATCGCTGTCCCCTCACCACCGTCTTCGACCCGATTTGTACTGAAATACAGCCCGGTATACCCCAAAATTTCTCGATAATAGGCCCTGACATAAGCGTTGTCCTGACTATCCCCTATCCGCAGAGCGACGTATTGCGAATGATAGCCTGGCGGCTCCTGTACCCGGATCGTCGCCGAGAAATGCTCTGGAAGTTTACCTACATACTCAAGAATGTTCGTCTGGTCCTTTGTCGGCACCAGCAACAGATACTCTCCCTCGGTGAGCGCCATCTTGCCTTGGTCACGGTTCAGGACTTTGTAAGCCGGATTGAGGCTGCTACCCTGGAAATCGTCGAAGAAATTGAGATTATCTTGCGCAAACGCCACCGAATTCAACACAAGACATAGCGCGCAACCGGCCAGGACGGATTTGAAAACTTCATTCATCATAACTCCTCCATCTGTGTGTACCGACGATTTCTACATTGGGAAAATTGGCATTAGGCAACCAAACCTTCGGCTTCTGAAAAGACGAGGCACAAAGAGCCTCTGTATCGAATTCTATCAAAAAACGGGCGGTGCGTGTATCCCGCACAAAACCGGGAGCCAACGCGCCATTTACCGGCGTTTCAACCCATACCTTCGCCCCGATGTCGTATCTGGGCTCGACGGTAACAAATAGGTCGTCCACGCGCCGATCCAGTTCAGCACCGAAATCAAATCGCATCCTTACAAGTTCACCGTTCTTGGCGACCGATCTGGCGGGATATAGACAATCATCGTCTTCCCAAGTTGTGAGAAAACGCTGGCCTATAGGAACCGACGAGATTGAATGAGCGCCTTCTTCCGGCACTTTTGGAGCAGCCTTCTGGTTTCGTGCATTGGTTGGACCTGCCATCAAACGATTATCCGTCGGCAAAGGAGCATGCAGACCAACCGCCAAAGCCAGTGACAACGGCCCCATCCACTTGAGCCAGCGACGGCTTACGACATTGAACTGCGGAATCTTCAATATGCCAAAGTCGAGGCCATGAAACCAGGGCGCCAGCGACAAGATCAATCCAAACACCAGCAGTAAATATCCGAATCCAGCGGGCAGGTTCAGTTGTTCCAAGACACTCATCGGATCGCTCCTCAGCCTGCATTGGTGTCGCAATGGCTAGGGGTTTTGCGCGGACTCCCAAGCATATTCTATCTAAAATCAGATTTTAGGCTACGTCGAAACGGACTTATCAAACATCGCTCGTCCCAGCGTCGGTCAAACTGCTGCTCGGCCGGATCATCGCCCCGGCTTCGACACGATCTCTACAATGCCTCCTGGAAATCTGGACGGTAGCTATCTCAAGTGCGGCTTTGCCTCTGCCCGATCCTGCGCTAGGCTCTGGCAAACCATGAATTCGGGCAGTAGCGCAGATGACCACCGACCAGATTACCCTGTTCACCCTGTTCGGAGGGGTCTTTGCCCTGCTGCTCTGGGGGCGGTTCCGTTATGATCTCGTGGCGTTCTCGGCGCTGATGCTGGGTGTGGTGCTCGGCGTGGTGCCGGCGGATGACGCGTTTTCGGGGTTCGGCCATCCTGCCACGATGGTGGTGGCTCTGGTTCTGATCGTGTCGGCGGGGCTGGTGCGGTCCGGAGCCGTGTTCCTGATCACCCGCACCCTGGTTGACAGCAGCCGCCCGCTTGGCGCGCATATCGCGCTGATGGGCGGCATTGGCGCGGTCCTGTCGGCCTTCATGAACAATGTTGCGGCGCTTGCGCTGCTGATGCCCGTCGACATCCAGACCGCGCGCAAGGCCGGGCGCAGTCCGGGACTGTCGCTGATGCCGCTGGCCTTTGCCACCATTCTCGGCGGCATGGTGACGTTGATCGGCACACCGCCCAACATCATCATCGCGTCGATCCGGCAGAAATCGCTGGGCGAGCCGTTCCGGATGTTCGATTTTGCCCCGGTCGGCGGCATCGCGGCAATCGCCGGTCTTGCCTTTGTCGCGCTGATCGGCTGGCGGCTCATTCCCAACCGCGACAATGACACGGGCGGCGCAGAGAACCTTGCGGATTATGTCGCGGAACTTACCGTTCCCGAGGGCTCCGAGCATATCGGCAAGCGGCTGGCCGAGCTGTATGAAACCGCCGAGAAATCGGATGTGGCCATCATCGGCCTGATCCGGGGCGGCAAGCGACGCTATGGCCGGGCTGCCAACGCCCTGATCGCGGCCGAAGACACGCTGGTCCTGGAGGCGCGCCCCGAGGCAATCGACGAATTCCGCTCGGCGTTGAACCTCGACTTTTCCGACAGCAAGCGGCAGGAGCTGCTCACGGCCGACGGAGAGGGGCTCGAGATCATCGAGGTCGTGGTCCCCGAACATGCCCGCATCACCGGCAAGACCGCGCAGGGGGTCGGGCTATCGTGGCGGCGCAACACAGTGCTGATGGGCATTTCGCGTCAGGGATCGCGCATCACCCGCCATGTGCGTCAGACCGAAATCCTGCCCGGCGATATCCTTTTGCTGCTCTGTCCGCGCGATCAGGGGCCGGATGTGACCGACTGGCTGGGCTGCCTGCCGCTCGCCGCACGGGGCCTGAGCGTGACGGCCAATGACAAGGTCTGGCTGGCCATCGGACTGTTCGGCGCCGCGGTTGCCGCAGCGAGTTTCGGGCTTCTCTACCTGCCCATTGCACTCGGGCTTGTGGTGATCTCCTACGTGCTGGCCCGCATCCTGCCGATCCGCGAGATTTACGACCATATCGAATGGCCGGTGGTGGTGCTGCTGGGGTCGATGATTCCGCTTGGTACGGCGCTGGAAACATCGGG
The DNA here is from genome assembly GCA_030431825.1 of Alphaproteobacteria bacterium. Lineage (GTDB taxonomy): Bacteria > Pseudomonadota > Alphaproteobacteria > Rhodobacterales > Rhodobacteraceae > Sedimentitalea. Next base: position 36,126 of record JAUIIJ010000018.1, on the reverse strand, counting down.
AGGCACCGAACTCATAGCGGGGGCGCTGACCGACCTGACGGCGGGAATGCCCACGTGGATGGTGCTGACGGTGTTGATGGTGGTGACCATGACCCTGTCGGATGTGCTCAACAACACCGCGACGACAATCGTCGCCGCACCCGTGGGGATCCAGATGGCGCAGACACTGAACGTGTCGCCCGATCCGTTCCTCATGGCGGTGGCGGTGGCGGCCTCGGCGGCATTTCTCACGCCCATCGGCCACAAGAACAACACGCTGATCCTCGGACCCGGCGGCTATCAGTTCGGCGATTACTGGCGCATGGGCCTGCCGCTCGAGATCATCATCGTTTCGGTCTCGATCCCCGCGATCCTTGTATTCTGGCCGCTTGCGGGCTAGGCGACGGCGATGAAGCGCTTTCTGATCCTGCAATTGCGGCCCGAAACCGATGCCGCCGATGACGAATTTGCGGCCATTCTGGACAAATGCGATCTGACCGCGGACCGCGCGCACCGGATCCGGCTGGATCGCGAACCGCTGCCCCCGGAGCTTGACGTGACCGATTATGCCGGGGTCATCGTCGGCGGCGGCCCGGGATGCGTCAGCGACACGCCCGAGGCGAAATCGGAAATGGACGCGCGGATCGAGGCCCAGATCATGACGCTGATGCCGCAGATCACCGCGCGGGATCACCCGTTCATGGGCTGTTGCTATGGGCTGGGCATCCTCGCCCATCACCTGGGCGGCGATGTCAGCAAGGCAAGGTATGGCGAAGCCGTCGGCCCGTCCGATTGCAGCCTGACGCCGGAAGCCGCAGATGATCCGCTGACCGCTGGCCTGCCTGCGCAGTTCCAGGCTCTGGTGGGTCACAAGGAGGCGGTGCAGGCGCTGCCGCCGGGCTGCGTCCACCTGATCCGGTCCGGCCCCTGCCCTTTCCAGATGATCCGCCACGGCGACAACGTCTATGCGACGCAGTTTCATCCGGAGGCCGATGCGCGTGGCTTTGAGCGCCGGATCCAGATCTATCGCAACCACGGCTATTTCCCGCCCGAGCAGGCCGAAGCGCTGATCGAGAAGTGCCATGCGTCGCAGGTGACGGTACCGGGCGAGATCCTGCGCAGGTTCGCCCGACGCTACGGGTGAATCGGGGCACCGGCCGCGCCGCTGGCTACAAGGGCCAGATCAGCGGGATCAGTGCCGACGCCAGAATACCGATGGACAGGTTCAGCGGAATGCCGACCTTCATGAAATCGGTGAACTTGTACCCCCCCGGACCGTAGACCAGCATGTTGGTCTGGTATCCGATCGGTGTGGCGAAGGATGCGGATGCCGCGATCATCACCGCCACGACCAGCGGGCGCGGCTCGATCCCCATCGCGCTGGCAAGGCCGATGGCAATGGGAGTCACGACCACGGCCACCGCATTGTTCGAGACAAGCTCGGTCAATATGGAGGTCAGAAGGTAGATCGCCCACACCACGAGGAATGGCGGCAACGTTTCCAGCGCCGGCGCGATGGCGCTGACCACGAGGCTGACCGCGCCCGAACTCTCCAGCGCCGCGCCGATGGCCAGCATGGAAAAGATCAGCGCGAGCAACTGCCCGTCGATAAAGGAGAACGCTTCGTCCGAATCGATACAGCCGGTAATCAGCACGACGGCAACCGCAACGGTGGATAAAAGCAGGATCGGCGCCACGCCGAGGGCAGCCAGCACCACGATCCCCACCAGCGCGAGAATGGCGATCGGCGCGTGATTGCGGCGATAGGCCCGCGCGGAGGGTTTGGACACGTCAACCATCTCCATGTCCGCCGCCAACCGCTGAATGTCCGCCGGCGCGCCTTCAAGAAGCAGCGTATCGCCGACCCGCACCACGAGTTCGTCAAGCTGTCGTCCGATATTCTGGTTACGCCGGTGCACCGCCAGAACATAGACACCATAGCGCCGCCGAAGTCGCAACGTGCCCAGCGTGCGGCCCACCATCTTGCAACCGGGAGTGATCAGGACCTCGACCGTCGAGGTCTCGACCGCCGACACCTGATCGACGCGCTTCAACTCCTTGTTGGCCTGCAGGCTCAGCAATTCGGTCATCTGCGTGCGCAGCACCACGCGGTCGCCGACCTGCAATTCGACCCCGTCCAGATTGCGCCGCAACGACACGTCCCCGCGCACCACGTCGACGAGGCGCACGCCCTCGCGTTTGAACAGTTGCACGCCGGTGACTTCGCGTCCGATCAGGTTGCTGTCGGGCGGGATGACCGCCTCGGTAAAGAACTTCATGCGCGACCGGTCCGACAGCATCATCGCCATGCTGTCGCGTTCGGGCAGCAACTTGGCCCCGACAAGGCGCAGATAGAACATGCCCCAGATCACGACCGCCAGCCCCAGCGGGGTGACTTCGAAAATGCTGAAGGGTTCGAGCCCCTGCGCCCGTGCCACACCATCGACCAGCAGGTTTGTCGAGGTGCCGATCAGCGTCAGCGTGCCGCCCATCACCGCGGCATAGCTGAGCGGAATCAACAATTTGCTGGCGGCGACATCAAGCGTGCGCGCGAGCTGGATGAACACCGGGATCATCACCACGACCACCGGCGTGTTCGAAACGAAGGCCGAGGCAAGCACCACAAAGCCGAGCAACATGCCTATGGCAAACCGCGGGTTCACGCTGGCCTGTTTCTGCGCCAGCGTCGTGAAGGCGTCCAGCGCCCCTGTCCGCACCAGCCCGCCCATGATGATGAACATCGCCGCAATCGTCCAGGGCGCGGGGTTGGCAAGCACCGGCAACGCCGCCTCATAGGGCAGAACACCGGTCACCAGCATCGCGGCGACCCCGGTGATGGCAACGACTTCGGTCGGAAAAACCTCGCGCAGGAACAGGATGAACATCGCCGCAACGATGACCAGCGTCAGGACGGCGCTGCCGGTGTCGGAAAGCTGAAGAAGCTGCATGATGTGCGATCGGACCCGGCGCTGCAAATGGCTAGCGCACAGTTTCCTTCATTGCCGCGCCGGGTGCAAGGGGCTCGTGCCTGCGGGGCTGAACCGCAAACACACCGGCCAGCATCAGCGCGGCGGCCGCCCAGAAATAGGGCGAGTAGCTCTCTGCCAGCAGCAGCATCGCCCAGAACACGCCGAATCCGGTAACGAGATAGCTGGCCTGAACGGCAAAGACCGCCCCGGCACGCCCGACCAACCAGACATAACCCGTATATGTCAGCGTATGGATGACAGATGAGGCCAGCAGCGCCCATTCGGGCGCACCCCACGGCGCGCGCGGGTCGATGAACTGGCCCGAGGCCAGCGCAAGCGGCAGGCTGAGCACAACACCGACAAGCGATGCGCCGAGCATCACCTGAAACGGGTTCATGCCCGCGATGCCCCACCGCGCAACATAGTTGCCCTCGAACGCATAGCAGGCCGAGGCGATCATCGCCACCGCGACCCATTTCAACAGGCCCGGTTCCGGCAGGCTGGCCCGGGGCAGGATCAGCAGGCACACCCCCGCCAATCCGAGCAGCAGCCCGCCGAACCGGCGAAACGAGAACCGTTCCAGCCCAAGCCCGAGCGCGACCGGAAACGCCAGCATCGGCACCAGCGACAGCAGGACCGACATGACCCCCGAGGGCAGATGCGCAATGGCCGTGTAGGACGCGGAGTTGGGAATGATGGTGCCGATAAATGCGATGATCACATAGGTCCGCAGCGCCCGAACGGTGAGCGGCAGGCGTTCGCGCCGCAGGAGCAACACGCCGCACATCAGCATCGAACCGATCACGAGTTGCCAGAAAATCAGGCCGAAATGCCCGTGTCCCGTGCTGACCGCGATCTTGGAAAGCGGTTGTGTGATCCCCCACCCGGCCCCCAGAACGACCAGAAAGAAGAGCAGGAAAATCCGCTCTCTCCGTGTCACGGGACAGCCTCTTCCAGCCGCCCCCCGACCCGGATCATGCGCACGGATTTCGCCGCGCCGCTGCGGTCATCGGTTTCGACGAACACGCCGGACAGGGTCGCCTCGCCGCTGGCCGGGCTGAACCGGGCCTTGGGCATGCCGGTGATGAAACGGCGCAGGGGCTCTTCCTTGTCCATGCCGATCACCGAGTTGTAATCACCACACATTCCCGCATCGCTCAGATATCCGGTGCCGCCCGGCAGAACCTGTGCATCTGCGGTCGGCACATGGGTGTGCGTTCCCACAACAAGGCTGGCGCGGCCATCGCAGTAATGCCCCATCGCCATCTTTTCCGACGTTGCCTCGCAATGCATGTCAACGATCACCGCATGGGCGAGACCGCCGCGCGGATGCGATTTCAGGATCGGCTCCACGGCGGAGAACGGATCGTCAAACGGCCGTTTCATAAAGACCTGCCCGAGCACCTGAAGCACCAGCACCTTGCGCCCGCCCGGCGCGGTGAACAGGCGATAGCCCTTGCCGGGCGCATTCCGGGCAAAATTCAGCGGACGGACGATACGCGGTTCGGTCTCGATGAATTGCAGCATGTCCTTCTGGTCAAAGGCATGATCCCCGAGGGTCACGCAATCGGCGCCCGCATCCAGCAAAAGCCTGGCATGGTCCCCCGTCAGGCCCATCCCGTTACTGGCGTTTTCGCCGTTGACCACGACAAAATCCAGTTTCCATTCCTCGCGCAACCGAGGCAGATGCGCCTTGATCGCGGTTCGGCCCGACCGGCCCATCACATCGCCCAAAAACAATAGTCTCATGCCATCGTCCTAGGCCGCGCTTGCGTCCGGGGCAAGGGCAATGCGCCTGTCCGGCGCTAGGCGCCTATTCCGCCCCGGCGGATCATCGTGTCGGCCACGTGCGCATAGGCCTTGCGCCAGGCCGCTTCGAGTTCCGGGGTCAGCTCGTCGCCCAACCCCTTGCGCAATGTCTCGATCAGGGCGTCGCCCATCGGTGCGAAATGCGCCGCTTCCACACCCAGCGACGCGTGCAACCTGCCCAGCCCAAGGTATTGCTGAGCGCTGCTGGCGTCATCGTTCAGCCGCGACAGTATGACACCCAGCGTGGTCATGAATTTCATCCCCTGCCCCTCGATGTCTTCGCGAAACATGTCGCGCAGTTCCGGCGCTTGCCGGAACAGTGCCTGATAGAAATAACGCGGGTGATCGGTGAATTCATCGCGCAGTCGCTGCAGGCTGGCGCGCACCAGATCCAGTTCGGTCCGTGACAATATCATGTTATCTACCCCATCTGCGATATGCAGAAAGGGTATCACGCCGCTGGATGGGCGAATTTGATCTGACCCCGTATTTTCCCGGATCAGCGCCCGAAGGTCAGGATACGGCTTTCCGTGACGACAAAATCCAGCGGCTGATCGGTCGGTTCGAGCGGCAACGAGTCGGCCTCTTGCGCGTCAAAGGCAAAGCCGATCGCAAGCGTGGCGCGCCTGGACCGCAACCGTTCGAGCGTGCGATCATAGAACCCGCCCCCATATCCCAGCCGACCGCCATCGGCGTCAAAGGCAACCAGCGGCACGATGAGCATCTCGGGTTCAAAGAAATCGTCATCTCGCGGCACCCGCGTGCCAAACGCGTTGTCGCGCAACGGCGTATCCGGTTCCCAGCGGCTGAAGCGGAGCGGTTGCGCAGCGGCCTCGATCACCGGGAGCCCGACCGGGCCATGCGCCGCCGCCTCGGCCATCGCAGGCAGCGGATCGATCTCGGTGCGGATCGGCAAATAGCCCGCGAGTGGCACCCCCCGATACCCCGCGAGCAGTTCCGAAAGCCGTCCGGCGCCGGCCCCGTCCGACGCATCGAATGCAGACTTGCGCCGGGCAAAGGCGGACTTGCGCGCGGCGGTCTTTATCGCGGCCAGATCACTCATAGCAAGACGATCCCCGCCAGACCGAGAAACACGAAAAAGCCCACGACATCGGTTACCGTCGTCACGAAGGTACCCGAGGCCAGCGCCGGGTCGACGCCCATCCTGTCCATCGCGACCGGGATGACCGTGCCGGCCAGCCCGGCGACCACCAGGTTGACCACCATCGCAACGGCGATGACGTAGCCGATCTGTGCCGACCCGAACCAGATCAGGCCGACAACCCCCATGACGACGGCGAATACCACCCCGTTCAAGAGGCCCACCAGCACCTCGCGCCGGATCACCCGCCAGACGTTCGATCCGGTCAGGTCGCGCGTCGCCAGCGAGCGCACCGCAACCGTCAGCGATTGTGTCCCCGCGTTGCCCCCCATCGACGCGACAATCGGCATCAGCACCGCCAACGCGACAAAGCGCGCCAGCGTGTCCTCGAACAGGGCAATGACAAGCGACGCAAGGATCGCGGTCAGCAGGTTCACGGCAAGCCAGGGAATGCGACGCTTGACGGTTTCCCCGACACTGTCCGACAGCGAGCTTTCATCGCCGACCCCGGCGAGGCGCATGATATCCTCTTCGTGCTCTTCATCCAGAACCGCCATCGCATCATCGATCGTGATCATGCCCGCCAGGCGCCCGTCATCATCCACCACCGGCGTTGAAATCAGGTGGTACTGGTTGAAGGCATAGGCCACATCCTCTTCATCCTGGGTCGCCGGGATGACGGTGAACATGTCCTCGGTGATATCGAGCAAGGGCGTCTCGCGCCGCGCGCCCATCAGCTTGCCAAGGCTGACGTTGCCCACCGGGCGCATGCGCGGGTCGACCAGGATCACGTGGTAGAACTGTTCCGGCATGTGGTCGTTGCTGCGCATGTAGTCGATCGCCTGCCCGACATTCCAGTGCTCGGGCGCCATCACGACTTCGCGTTGCATCAGGCGGCCCGCCGAGCCCTCGGGATAGGACATCGCCTGCCTGACGGCGAGCCGGTCGGTCTCGTCAAGCGCGCCCAGGATCGCATCTTGCTGTGGCTGCTCCAGATCCTCGATGAGATCGACGACATCATCGCTTTCGAGTTCGCGCACCGCCTCGGCCAGAACCTCGGGATGCAGGATCGAGATCACGTCCTCGCGCAGGCCCTCGTCGAGTTCCGACAGGATGTCGCCGTCGAATTCACGGTCATAGAGCCGGATCAGCCGCCCCCGGTCGAACGCATTGAGCTGTTCGAGCAGGTCGGCGATGTCTGCCGCGTGCATCGGCTCCATCAGTTCGATCAGCTTGGCCTGATCGTTGGTATCTACCGCATAGAGAATGCCCGCCACGGCCCGAGGATCAAGCTCGTAGGCCGAGTCGTCACGGAGTTGTTCTTCGGTGTCTTGTTCGACGTCATCAACCATGTACTGTCCCCCCGCAATTGCCCCCTAGATAGAAGAAGCTGCTATCGGAAAACAATGACAATACCGCGATTTACGGCAAGAATTCGCTTCGCTACGCTCTCAGTCCGAGTGTTGCCACATCACAGGAGCCAGACATGCAGGGAACCGTGATCCTCAAGGGGCAGGTTCTGTCCTTCACCGGCTCGCCCTTTGCCGATACGCCGACCGATGCGGCAAGGCTGGACGAGGCCGTCGCGCTCCGCGACGGGCAGATCGCCGCCATCGGCGACCTTGACGACCTGCAACGGCAGGCGCCCGGGGCAAGCGTGATCGCCTATCCGGATAAGCTCATCACCGCCGGTTTCGTCGATGCCCACGTGCATTTCCCGCAGACCGCGATGATCGCAAGCTGGGGCAAGCGGCTGATCGATTGGCTCAATACCTATACCTTTCCCGAGGAGATGCGGTTTGGCGATGCCGCATATGCCGCGGAAATCGCGGCGCGGTATCTCGACCTGAGCGCCGCGCACGGCACCACGACCATGTGCAGCTTTGCCACCATCCATCCCGAAAGCGTATCCGCCTTCTTCGAAGAGGCGCGGCGGCGCAATCAGCGTGTTGTCGCCGGCAAGACCTGCATGGACCGCAATGCGCCGGACGGCCTGCGCGACACGGCGCAGACCGCCTATGACCAGTCGCGGGCGCTGCTGGAACAGTGGCACGGGGTCGACCGCATATCCTATGCCATCACACCGCGCTTTTCCCCGACCTCGACGCCGGAACAGCTCGAAGCGATGGGCGCGCTCTGGGCCGAACATCCCGAATGCCTCATGCAGACCCACCTGAGCGAGCAGTTAGACGAAATCGCCTGGGTGCGCGACCTCTTTCCCGATGCGCGCGACTACCTCGATACCTACGAAGCGCATGGCCTGCTGGGCGAGCGTGGGCTTTACGGCCATGCGATCCACCTGGAAGAGCGCGAACGCGCCCGCCTGCGCGATGTCGGGGCGGCGGTGGTCCATTGCCCGACGTCGAACACGTTCATCGGCTCGGGCCTGTTCGACCTGATGGGGTTGATGCGCGAGGGTCAGACCATCGGGCTCGCCACGGATACCGGCGGCGGATCGTCGTTTTCGATGCTGCGCACCATGGCCGCCGCCTACGAGATCGGACAGTTGCGCGGAGTGGCGCTGCACGCGGCGCAGCTTCTGTGGCTGGCCACCGCCGGATCGGCCAGGGCGCTTCACATGGCGGACAAGATCGGCAACCTGCGCCCGGGGATGGAGGCGGATCTGGTCGTGCTCGACCTTGCCTCGACCCCCGCCATCGCACAGCGGACGGCACGCGCCGATGACATCTGGGAAGCCCTGTTCGCGACCATCATGATGGGCGATGACCGCGCGATCCACGATGTCTGGATCGGCGGTCAGAGCCGACGCGGTTAAATCTCGGCACCGATGCGCCGGGCCAGTTCGGTCTGACGCCGGATCGCCGCGCCCAGATCCAGTGTCGCGATCCGGCCGTCGGCGACGATCTGCCGGCCTTCGACGAACAGGTGTTTCACCCGCGTCGGCCCCGCCAGCAGCAGCGCCGCGGGGTCCCAACTGCCCGCGCTTTCAACGCCGCTTGTGTCCCAGATCGCGATATCCGCGCGTTTGCCCACGGCAAGACGCCCGCAATCGTCCCGCCCCAGCACATCCGCGCCGCCACGGGTGGCGATCTCCAGCGCCTCGCGCGCGCTCATGGCGTCGGCTCCGCCCGCGACACGTTGCAACAGCATCGCCATCCGGGCCTCGGAAGCGAGGTTGCCGGAATCGTTGCTCGCCGACCCATCCACGCCGATCCCGACCGGCACCCCGGCATCCCGCATCGCCCGCACCGGGGCGATTCCGCTGCCAAGACGGCAATTGGAACAGGGACAATGCGCCACGCCGGTCCGCGAGCGCGCAAAGAGGTCGATTTCCTGGCCGTCCAGCTTGACGCAATGCGCATGCCAGACATCCGGCCCGGTCCAGCCGAGGTCCTCGGCATATTGCCCCGGGCGACAGCCGAAATTGGCTTCGGAATAGGCGATATCCTCGTCATTCTCGGCAAGGTGGGTGTGCAGCATCACCCCCTTGTCGCGCGCGAGCAGCGCCGCGTTGCGCATCAGATCGCGGCTCACCGAAAAGGGAGAGCACGGCGCGATGCCGACCCGGCACATTGCCCCCTCGCCCGCGTCATGGTGGGCGTCGATCACGCGGATGCAATCCTCGAGGATCTTGGCCTCGTCTTCGACCAGCATATCCGGCGGCAGGCCGCCGTCGCTCTCGCCGATGCTCATCGCGCCGCGTGTCGGATGAAAGCGCAGACCCAGTTCCGAGGCCGCCGCGATCGTGTCATCGAGCCGCGCGCCGTTGGGATAGAGATAGAGGTGATCCGATGACAGCGTGCAACCGGACAGCGCCAGTTCGGCCAACCCGACCTGCGCCGAAACGAACATCTCTTCGGGGCCGAACCGCGCCCAGATCGGGTACAGCGTCTTGAGCCAACCGAATAGCAGCGCATCCTGAGCGCCGGGCACGGCGCGTGTCAGGGTCTGATAGAGATGATGATGGGTGTTCACCAACCCCGGCGTCACCACGCATCCCGATGCCTCATGCACCGCGCCATCACTTTTCAGATTATGCCCAAGCTCGGTGATGAGCCCGTCGCATATGCGGATGTCGGCACCGGCAAGCTCCCGGCGCGCGTCATCCATGGTGAGTATCGTATCGGCGTTCCGGATCAGGATTTCGGGCATGTTCGTCTCCACACTTCTGATATGGCCCGGTTCGGATGAGAAGTGTGAACGCGCGCCAACAGAAAACGGGCGAAGGACTTGGCGCACCCGTCCTTTTTAACGTCAGTTGCCCTGCGGCTCAAGCCTCTGCGGTGGCAAGCAGCGCCAGCGCAGCGGCGTGAAGTTCGGGATTGGCTGCGGCGATGACCCGGCCGCCCAGATGCGCAGGTTCGCCCCGCCAGTTGGTCACGACGCCGCCGGCGGCCTCGATCACCGCGATGGGGCCCTGAATGTCATAGGCGCTGAGGCCCGCTTCGACCACCAGATCGATCTGCCCGGCCGCCAGCAGTCCGCAAGCATAGCAATCGAGCCCGTAACGGGTGAGCTTGACGCGCGCTGCCAGGGCGTCGAACGCCGCACGCTCGGTCGGCGTGCCGATCTCGGGAAAGGTGGTAAACAGGATCGCCTGATCGAGATCGCGCGTGTCCCTCGTCGCCATTTGAACGGTGCCCAACGGCCCGACAAATTCGGAAACGCGCGGTCCACCGTCGCCTTTTGCGCCGATAAAGCGTTCGCGCGTATAGGGTTGATCTATGATCCCGAGTGTTGGACCGTTCTGATCCGAAAGGGCAATCAGGACACCCCAGGTCGGTGTCCCGCTTATGAAGGCGCGGGTGCCGTCAATCGGGTCGAGCACCCACTCTCGTCCGGACGTGCCCTTCTGGCGTCCGAACTCTTCTCCCCAGATACCATCCTGGGGCCGGTGCAGGGTCAGCAGATCACGCATCGCCTGTTCTGCAGCACGATCCGCAACCGTGACCGGATCAAATCTTGCGCTTTCCTTGCTCTGCGCCACAAGCCCGGCCTGCCGGAAATGTGGCATGATTGCGCTACGCGCCGCGTCTGCAAGCAGATGCGCAAGGGCAAGATCTGTGAATGTCGCAGAGGTCATGGCAGGCAACTGCCAGTCCTCCACGGTAAATGCAAGCGCGTCTTCGTCCGGATCAATTTCCGGATCAGGCGACGTCGCTCAGAACACGGGCCAGTTCAAACAACCTGCGGCGCTGGTTCTCCGGGATCGCATAGTAGGAGCGCACAAGGTCGAGCGCCTCTTTGTCACCCATGAGATCGGTCGGGACCATCGATTTGTCACCCTCGGCCCGCTCTGCCTCTTCGAGACCTTCAAAGAAGAAGCTTACCGGCACGTCCAGTGCATCCGCGATGTCCCAGAGGCGGGATGCGCTGACGCGGTTGGCCCCGGTTTCGTATTTCTGGATCTGCTGAAACTTGATTCCGACCTGCTCGGCCAACTGCTGCTGTGTCATGCCGATCAACCATCGACGGTGACGAACGCGCTTTCCCACATGCACATCTACAGGGTGAGTCATACATTTCTCCTTTGCAAAACTAATTAACATTCAGGCGCGACCGCTGGTTTCAACCACGACGGCTGACACAGTCAACCCGTGCAAAACCGCCTTGGCCAGACCCGAACCACTCCACGGCGCTGATACTAAGGGCTTTTGAGTTGAATTCAAGACAAGCGACTCGCGGTAAGCGGGAAGTTACTTCTGGCTAAAGTTGTATTTGTGCCGCTTTGGAAACAGATCCTGACGTGACCGCAATTGCCCGGCTTGAGCTCAAGCCGACTATCGAATTCCCTGTACGACACGTTTAACTTGTCTTCAACATTCACCTTAAACCTTCGCAAACACAAGGATTTTGATATGCTCGCCTATCACATAGCAACCAAGGGGGGTGTAGCAGAGCTTGCGGAAATCCCGGTTCCCGATCCCGGAACCGGCCAGATCCAGGTCCGCGTGATGGCCTGCGGATTGAACTTCGCCGACCTGCTGACACAAAAAGGAACATATCAGGATATTCCCGATGCACCGTTTACGCTTGGGATGGAATTGTCGGGAATCGTCACGAAAACAGGCGAATCGGTGGACAATCTTTCAGTGGGTGATCGCGTCGCTGTCTTCTCGGGTCAGGGTGGTCTGGCGGAATTCGGCGTGTTCGACGCCGCGCGCGCAATTGCGATTCCCGACAGCATGAGCTTTGATCACGCGGCCGCGTTGCAGATCGCATATGGCACCAGCCACATGGCGCTGGCGCACCGCGCGCGGTTGCAAGCGGGCGAAACACTTTTGGTCACCGGGGCCGCGGGGGGCGTCGGGCTGACCGCTGTCGAGATCGGCAAGCTGATGGGGGCCACCGTGATTGCCCATGCCCGGGGCGCGGACAAGCTCGATGTCGCGCGCGCGGCGGGTGCCGATCACCTTGTGGAAGATTCCGAGGATCTGCGCGCACGTGTGCTGGAGCTGGGGGGGGCCGATGTCGTCTATGATGCGGTCGGCGGCGCTGCCTTCAAGGCCGCGTTCAGGGCCTGCAGGCCCGAGGGCCGGCTGCTGCCAATCGGCTTTGCCAGCGGCGAGGTGCCGCAAATTCCGGCCAACCACCTGCTGGTCAAGAACCTGTCGGTTCTGGGGTTCTATATCGGAGGCTACATGAAGTTCCGTCCCGACCTCGTGCGGGACAGCTTCCGGCAGCTCATCGACTGGCACAGTGCCGGACGGCTGCATCCACATGTCAGCCACAGCCTGCCTCTGAGCCGGGTCGCCGAGGGCATGGAACTGCTGCGCAGTCGCAAATCCACAGGCAAGGTGGTCATCCGCCCCGACTGAGGCTCAGCCGGCCACCTTCAGTCGCGTGCGGGGTGCCATGTCGGCAAACGCCGCACGCAGCAGCCCTGCGAGCGTCTCGGGCACCTCGCCCGACGCACTGTCGCCGCCGTAGAAGTTGATGTGGTTCACCGGCAGGGGCGGCAGCGCGCCGCAATGCTGGATCACCTCCAGGTGCGGCGGCTGTGTCCCGTCCAGAACCACCATGACCGCCAGGTCCGCCGCCACCGTCGCCTCGATGGTGCGGTCCGAGTCACTGTCGAGCGCCGAATCCCAATCGATCCCCGCCCCTTCCAGAGCCCGCAGCACGATAGGCCGAAAGCTGCAATTACGCCCCTGCGCAAGACCCAGCGGCTGCTTTCGCCACGCCGCCCCGCCCGGCGCGCCGACCCAGACCAGCGGGATCGAGGTCAGCCCCTCGGCACCCGATACTATCTCGGCCTCGGTCGTCAGGATCATGTGACATTCGCCACGCTCGAACCGGGCTTTCAGATCGCGACTGTTGCCGGTTACCAGCTGGACCCGCATGCGGGGATAGGCCGCGTGAAACTGCTGCATCACGCGCGGGATCGCCGGATAAACGATGTCATGGGGCACCCCCAGAACGATCTCGCCTTCAAAGGCCTGATCGGTCAGCCGCGTGATCAGTTCATCATTCAGCACCACCATGCGGCGGGCATAGGTCAGAAGCTGCTCGCCAGAGGCGGTCAGCGCGACCGTGCGACCCGTCCGGTCGAGCAGTTCCAGCCCGAGCAGTTCCTCCAGCCGCTTGAGCTGCATCGAAACCGCGGATTGGGTCAGGTTCAAGACCCCCGCCGCGCGCGTCACACCACCGGTATCGGCGACCGCCACGAATGAGCGCAGCGTGGTTATGTCGAGATTTCGCATATCACGTTCCCTGATGCATAGCCTAACAAATATTGGCTTTCATCATGGATCATGATTGCGCATATATCAAGACAATTGATTGAACGGCGACATTCCATCGCAAACATGAAAGGACACGCATCATGGCCAATATTTCCATACCCGCTCATCTGCATCGCTCGCGCAGCGCACTCATGTCCCGGCTGGCGCGGCGGGTGGGTCTCTGGCGACAGCGCCGTGCGCTCGCGCGGCTCGATGATGCTGCCCTGGACGACATCGGCGTCACCCGCCGCCAAGCCGAGGCCGAAGCCCGCCGTCCGGTGTGGGACGCACCTGCAAACTGGCGTCTCTGAGCCTGCGCAAAGCCATCGGTGCCGACGTCTCTCCGCCGCCGCAGACTTGCTCGAATTTCCGCAATCGAATCCGTCGGATTCACTTGAAAAAGCCTGCTGCGGGTACAATATTCGAAGAGAAAGCTGTCGGACCGATCCGGCGGCACCTTTTTGATATGAACGGAGACCTTGAATGGCTGAATTCGACACGAGTCACATGACAGGCCGGACTGCTGCCGGTGTGCGCAGTGCGGCGATCGACGAAGGCCTGCGTGCGCACATGAACAAGGTCTACGGCACGATGTCCGTAGGCATGCTGATCACGTTCGCCGCCGCCTGGGCCCTGTCCGGCCTCGCGGTGAGCAGTGTACCGACCGCATACCAGATCGGAGCAGATCAGTATCTGACCGGACTCGGAGCCGCACTCTATACCTCGCCCCTGAGATGGGTGGTGATGTTTGCGCCGCTCGCCTTTGTTTTCGGCTTCAGCGCCGGGATCAACCGCATGTCGGCCGCCACCGCGCAGACCGTGTTCTATCTATTTGCCGCCGTGATGGGCGTTTCGATCAGTTCGATCTTCCTCGTATTCACGGGCTACTCGATCATGCAGGTGTTCCTGATCACCGCGATCGCATTCGCCGGCCTGTCGCTCTGGGGTTATACCACCAAGAAAGACATCTCTGGCTGGGGCAGCTTCCTGATCATGGGCGTGATCGGCCTGATCGTGGCCTCGATCGTGAACATCTTCTGGCCGATGCCCGGTCTGTCCTTCGCAATCTCGATCCTCGGCGTGCTGATCTTCGCAGGCCTGACCGCGTACGACACCCAGAACATCAAGAACACCTATGTGCAGATGGCGCATTCCGGTGACACCGAATGGCTGGGCAAGGCCGCGATCATGGGTGCCCTGAACCTGTATCTCGACTTCATCAACATGTTCATGTTCCTGCTGCAACTGCTGGGCAATCGGGAATAAATACCTATCGCGTCCTTACAGGACACTCCAAAGCCTGCCGAGACCCCTGTCTTGGCAGGCTTTTTTTCGGCCATGGCGCTTCAGAGAGACCACGCAAACCTTAGAGCCCGATTCAAAACGGGATGGGTGATTTCAATCTGTTGCGCTTGCCCTGGTTATGCGCCTGACATGTGCGATGAGGATCCATGCCCGCGCTGTGAACGCACCACTCGATCAGGTGACCGGAAGTGTCAGTCATGATGTGACGCTTTTCAGCCAATCCTGAGCGCAGCCTGGCCCGGATGTCTGAAAATCGAAAGCGCAAACGTCACCTCGCGGCTGTGCCGAAGGTGTTGATTCCAGGTCAGAATCTTCATTGAAGATGGAGAAGAATGGTGCCTCAAGAGGGACTCGAACCCCCGACCTTGTCCTTACGAAGGACCTGCTCTACCAGCTGAGCTATTGAGGCGGACCGCCCGTGCCTTTAAACGTATCAGACAGTCCGTTCAAGCGATTTCGCTTAAAAGAGAGTGAGAATCTCGTCGTCGCTGTTCTTTCCCAGTCGCCCGCATACCGCGATGAAGAACCAGTCACTGCATTTGCGGTTCAATGTCTGAGAAGCCAGTTCGAAATGGAATGATTTCAATCTGTTGCGAGGGTCCCGACCATCCGCCTCATGTGTGCGATGAGGCACCGTGCTTCTGCGATTTCAATGGAACTCTCTATTCCTTGGCCAGTCTGCGGCAACGGTCCAGCCAGGCCAAAGTGCGCTCGGCTGGTCTTCACCAACCGAAGTTGTCCTCTGTCATGTTTGGGCTCCCCGCTCGTTCCCGTGCCGGCATTGATCGTGCTCGCGTTGAGCTGAATATCTCGGATTGGCGGGCTTGCCGGGCTCTGCTGCGGCATCGCTCTGTGCAGTGTACCCGAGGAGCGGCAAGTGCTGGGCAATCGGGGATAATTGCCGAAACATCCCAAACACCAGAGGCCGGTCCATCTGACCGGCCTTTTTTTCGCCTTTCGCCTTCACGTCCGGGGCGGCGACAGACCGGCATTGCGTGGACAAAGGAGCACCCGCCAGCGCGCGATGCGGCAGGGTCGCAACGAAAAAGGGCCGCGCCCCGGCGCAGCCCATCTCGGTTTCGCGGTTGCGAAAGGCTTACTTGATCTTGCCTTCCTTGTACTCGACATGCTTGCGGGCAACCGGATCGTATTTGCGAACGACCATCTTCTCGGTCATGGTGCGGGCATTCTTCTTGGTGACATAGAAATGGCCCGTGCCTGCGGTCGAGTTCAGGCGGATTTTGATTGTGGTCGGCTTCGCCATGGTATCTCTCCTGCAACAAAAGGCCAGCCTGCGGCGGACCCTTTGGAAAATCTATCTGAGCGTGCGCTTTTACCCGCGATGCGGCCCGAGTCAACAGGTGATTTGCCAAAACCCGGCGACCCGCGGCGAAATCTTTACAAGAAGCCCTTCAAAGGTTAACATTCCACTGTTTTTGTAGACCGTGATATTTGTACCAGTGGAGCTTTTTATGCGTCTTCCCCCCTTTGCCCTTGTCGTGATCCTGTGCGGTGTCGCAATTGCCGCCACCCAGTTGGCGGCCGAGCGTTCGTCTGCAATCGATCCTGTCGCCCCTGCCGGGGGCGATGCGCAGGTGGGCGGTCAGCAGGGCTGACATCATCTGTGCTGAACTGCGCGGAGAGCCTGTAAGCCGGATTCTGTTCCCGCCAGGTTGCCCTGCCGGTCGATGACCATTCCTCTAGGGTCCTCATTGCTGGGGACCTCAAGCTGCCAACCCGACCCCTCTTGGCCAACGCGCGCCTAGCGGCGGTATCCCGTTGCCGGGACCAGCCCGCGCGGGGGTCCTATTTGGCATTGCTCCCGGTGGGGCTTGCCTTGCCGCCCCTGTTGCCAGCGGCGCGGTGGGCTCTTACCCCACCGTTTCATCCTTACCCCGGAGCGTTCCGGGGCGGTTTTTTTCTGTGGCGCTATCCGTCGGGTTGCCCCGCCCGGGCGTTACCCGGCACCGTTGCCTTGTGGAGTCCGGACTTTCCTCTCGCGCCCGAAGACGCCAGCGGCCATCCGGCTCTCCGCGCTCCTGCGCTCTAAGCGGTGTTCTGTGCCCGGTCAACGCCAAAGCGCTGCGCGAGGTTGGCCATGATGCCGCGATCCGCATCACAGAGCGGCCCACGCCCCCAGGGCCGGAACCGCGCACGGAACGCCGCGAGGACATCCTCCTGCGGCTCCTGCGGGTAACCGAACCTGGCGGCATCGACATCGAAACCGCATGGCAGACCCGTTCCATCGGGCCAGATCGCAAGCCCCTGAAGCGCAAGGCGGCGCCAGTCGAATCGCGCGCCCGGATCATGTTTGCGCGCCGGTGCCATGTCGGAATGCCCTATCACCCCGGACGCGGGAATCGACCATCGCGCCATCACCCCGCGCAGCAGGGTTTCAAGTGTTGCCATCTGCGGTTCGGCAAAGGCGTGCCGTCCGGTGTTGTCCAGTTCAATACCGATGGAACGTGAATTCACATCCTCCCTGCCCTGCCAATTGCCCGCGCCGGCATGCCAGGCGCGCATCTCTTCGGCAACCAGCTGCCAGAGCGTGCCATCTCCGGCAATCAGGTAATGTGCAGAGACCTCGGCTTTGGGGTCACACAGCCGCTCGAGCGCCGCAGCGGCGCTGCACATGGCGGTGTAGTGGATCACGATGAGTTCCGGCTTTTGCCCGTCTCGCCGCGGCCCGAAATTGGGGGATGGAACCCACGTCGCGGACGCGGTGTGCGTCACCCGTTTTGCGCCCTGCGAAACGGTGCCGGATCCCAGGTACAGGCATAGCCATCGCCGTCCGGGTCCAGCCCGATGCGGTCGCGTTCGGGACCGCCCCTGGCAAGAAAGTCGATCTGCGCAAGGTCCGCAGAAGCATAGTCCGCGCATTTGCGCTCGGATCGTGCCTGCAGGTTGATGCCGACGCGCGTGTAGAGCTGCGTACCCCTGGGGTGGCTGCTGCTCAGGGCATAGGCTACGATATTGGGCTGCGATCCGCCACTGCGCGACGGCAGCGCCGTCGGTTCGATCACCTCGTACCGGGCCCTGTTCTCCGCTATCAGCGCGGCGTCGCTCTGGATCGTGCGGTTCTCGGACACGGCGGAAAAATCGTTCTCGACCGACAGGCCGCTGCTGGCCACGACCGGGGTCTGGCCCGGAGCGGCGGTCGAACTCGAAGCCAGAACCGCCGCAGTCTCGGCCGCGATGCCCTCGGGCGAATCCGGCGCCACGCCGGCGCCGGCTGGCAACGCGGATACGGTGCCGGCGGCACCAAGCGGCTCGCTCGACACGGGCTCCGGCGCAGTGAGCCGTTCGGCGCTGGCCACCCCGCCTGAAAGTTCGGCCTCGCGCGCCGCGTATGATGCGCCGCTGTCGGGAACCTGCGGCGCACAGGCCGTGATCCAACCGAGGGAAAGCCCCAGAAACAGCGGCAAACGGACCTTCGACTGCATTGCTGCCATCCTGCTGTTGTTACCTAACTGACGCGTGTGCCTACCACCATTTCGCGGGTTTGGCCACAAACCCGGCGGCCGATTCCAGCGCATAGGCGGTATTGAGCAGATCGCCCTCCTCCCACGGACGCCCGATCAGTTGCAGACCCAGCGGCAGCCCCGTCCTGTCAAGTCCCGCAGGCACCGAAATGCCCGGCAGACCGGCAAGGTTCACGGTCACGGTAAAGACGTCGTTGAGATACATCTGAACCGGGTCCGCCTCGGCCATTTCGCCCAGGGCAAAGGCCGAAGACGGGGTCGCGGGGGTCAGGATCGCGTCAACGCCTTGTGCAAAGACGTCTTCGAAATCCTTCCTGATCAGCGTCCGCACCCGGCGCGCGCGGTTGTAATAGGCGTCATAGAACCCGGCGCTCAGAACATAGGTGCCGACCATCACACGCCGCTGAACCTCGGGGCCGAAACCCTCGGCGCGGGTCTTTTCGTACATTTCGGTGATGCCATCGCCCTGTTCCAGCCTGGCGCGGTGCCCATAGCGCACACCGTCATAGCGCGCCAGGTTGCTCGATGCTTCGGCGGGGGCAATCACGTAATAGGCCGGCAGGGCATATTTGGTGTGCGGCAGGCTGATATCGACGATCTCGGCCCCCGCATCGCGCAGCATGTCCGCGCCATCGGCCCAGAGCTTTTCAATCTCGCCCGGCATCCCGTCCATGCGGTATTCCCTGGGGATACCGATCTTCTTGCCCTTGATGTCGCCGGTCAGCATGGCTTCGAAGTCCGGCACTGACAGCTCGGCGCTTGTGCTGTCCTTGGGATCATGCCCAGACATCGCCTCGAGCATGATCGCCGCGTCCCGTACCGATTTCGTCATCGGACCCGCCTGGTCCAGCGAACTGGCAAAGGCCACGATGCCCCAGCGCGAGCAGCGTCCATAGGTGGGCTTGATCCCCACGGTGCCGGTAAACGCGGCCGGCTGACGGATCGAGCCGCCGGTATCGGTGCCGGTCGCCGCGAGGCAGAGATCGGCGGCAACCGCAGCGGCAGATCCGCCCGAGGACCCGCCCGGCGTCAACGCCGACTCGTCATTGCCACGCCGCCAGGGGCTGACCGCGTTGCCATAGGTGCTGGTTTCGTTCGAACTGCCCATGGCGAATTCGTCCATGTTCAGCTTGCCCAGCATTACCGCGCCCGCATCCGCGAGTTTCTGGCTCACGGTGGATTCGTATTCCGGCAGGAACCCTTCCAAAATGCGGCTGCCCGCCTGCGAGGGAACGCCCCTGGTACAGAACAGATCCTTGATGCCCACCGGCAGGCCGCACATCGCGGGCGCATCCCCCGCCCTGATCCGCACATCGGCCGCCGCCGCGCGTTCGCGCGCAAGCTCCGGTGTCTTGTGCACAAAGGCATTGAGCGCCCCGGCCGCTTCGATGGCACCCAGACACGCGTCGGTCAGCTCCACCGACGTCGTCTCACCCGCACGCAGCGCATCCCGCGCCTCGGCCAGGCCCAGCTTGTTCAGATCGCTCATTATTCAACCACCTTCGGAACCGCGAAAAAGCCCTCGCGCGCATCGGGGGCATTTGCCAGCACCTTGTCCTGCTGATCGCCGTCGGTCACCACATCCGCCCGCCGCTTGAGCCGTTGCGGCGTTACCGAGGTCATCGGTTCGACACCCTCGACATCGACCTCGTTCAACTGCTCGATAAAGCCCAGGATGGTGTTGAATTCAGCGGCCAACGCAGGCAGCGCGTCCTCCTCGACCCTGATCCGGGCCAGCTTGGCCACCCGGGCGGCGGTGTTCTGATCAATCGACATGGGACCTCTCGTACTCTGTCAGGTGGCGTTTACCCCTGTGGCGCACGGCTCGCAAGAGGCGGGGCAGGCCCGAATCCACCGGATTGGATCATCTCGTCATTTTCAAATGCCATGGGAAAATGGTGGGCGACCCTGGAATCGAACCAGGCGTGCGTCTCCGCGAGGGAGTTACAGTCCCCTGCCACACCTTGCGGCCTGTCGCCCACTGCCAGACATGCATTGCGCCTGACGTGGAGGCGTGATTACAAGCGGTCCAAAGGGGCGTCAACAGGAAAATCCGCCGATTTGCGTCCGGTTTCGCGGTAGATGTCTAAAAGGTCGGAACGATGAAAAAACCCAGATGGGTGATTGAAAAGGAACAGGCGCAGAAAGCGCGCGGCGAAGAGACGGTCTGGCTCTTTGGATTGCACGCGGTGCGAGACGCCCTGATGAATCCGCGCCGCACCAGGTTGCGCCTGATCGTGACTCAGAATGCCCAGAGCCGGCTGGCTGACGCAATTGCGGCATCGGGCATGGAGCCGGAGATCGCGGACGCCCGGCGCTTTCCCGCGCCGCTTGATCCGGGTTCGGTGCATCAGGGGGCGGCGCTCGAGGTGAGGCCGCTGTCCTGGGGCAGCCTTGGTGACGTCTGCATCGGTGCCGAGGCACCGCGGGTCGTGCTGCTTGACCGGGTGACGGATCCACACAATGTCGGCGCCATCCTGCGCAGCGCCGAGGTTCTCGGGGCATCGGCGGTGATCGGCACCCGTCACCATTCCGCCCCGGAGACCGGAGCGCTGGCCAAGACCGCCAGCGGTGCACTGGAACGCCAGCCCTATTTGCGGGTGCGCAACCTCGCCGACACCATCGTCGAATTGCAGCGGATGGGCTATCTCGTGCTCGGTCTCGACGGTGAGGCGGAGCGCACGATCGAGGAGGCGCTTGCAGGACGCGCCGATCACGCGGTGGCGCTCGTGCTCGGCGCCGAAGGTCCCGGCCTGCGCGCCAAGACCAAGGACACGGTGGACGAACTGGTGAGGATTCGCTCGGCCGGGGGGTTCGGATCGCTGAACGTGTCAAATGCCGCGGCCCTTGCACTTTACGCATCGCGCAGCCAGTCCACGCCCTGACCGCGTTGAAACCGGGCCGGTGTGTGACTAGATCGACGCGAACCACGGAGAAACACCAGCCGGATGCCACGACCGACCAAGATCGCGACTTGTTGCTATTGCGGGACACGCGCCGCGCTCGTGCTGTCGGGTGAGGTTCGGCACGAGTTGGCCTGTTCCGCCTGCGGCGCGCCGCTTCATGATCTCAAGATGTTGCGCAAGGATCGCAGCGGCGACCGTGAATTGACCCCGCGCCGCCCTTCGACACCTCCAAGAGCCGTGAAGCCACGCAAGTCGAAATCGCGCAAGAGGCGCAAGAGTGTGCTGTCGAAGCTGTTTGACGAGGCCTTTGACGTCATCGAGGACATTTTCGACTGAGGGGTTCACGCCGCGCGGCTGAAATATTGATCACAGCTTGGACAACCGGCTTTCACAACTGCGTATCCCGTCTTTTCTCCGGCGGGTTCCGTCGCCATTGTGAGGCCATGACTCACATGACACTTCTTTTGCGCCCGCATCCGGGTTGGCTTGCCGTTCTCTGCCTGTGCCTCGGCGCGATGATGTCCGTCGCGCGTGCCGATGCACCGGTGTTCCGCGCCGACCACGGCAAGGCGGTCGCCGGGTATGACGTGGTGACTTATTTCACTTCGGAAAAACCCCTGCCCGGCAACCCGAGCCATGCGGTGATGTGGAAGGGCGTGATCTGGCAATTCACGTCACGCAGGAACCGCGAGACGTTCGAGGCCAACCCGCGCGCCTATGCGCCGCAATATGGCGGTTATTGTGCCTTTGGCGTGTCGCAGGGGCTGGTTCTGAATACCGATCCGATGCTTTACCGCATAATCGACGGCAAGCTCTACCTGCTTCATGACAAGGCCGTCTGGAAACGGTGGGTCGAAGACATGAGCGGCTACATCGCCGAAGCCGATACGAATTGGCCTGCAGTGCTGCGCGACGAATGAAGCGCGCCTTCACAGAAATGCGAGGGGGCTTCAAAACCACGGATGCGCGCATATATCAACCGGGATGGCGAATGGAACAATCGCGCATCATTTGACTGTCCCTCGTTCCACACTTCGCGCTCAAGGCATCGCCTTGGGCGCTTTTTTATCCCGCACGAAGCGGTTATAGAACACTCATGAACAGCTATTCCGATGCCCTGCTGAAAGAGGTGCTCAAACGCACCCGCGTGATTGCCGTGGTCGGCGTATCGATGAACCCGGTCCGCCCGAGCTATTACGTGGCCCGGTATCTCGGGCTCAAGGGCTATACGGTGATCCCGGTCAATCCGGGACATGCGGGCAAGTCGCTGTTCGGCCAGACCGTTGTGGCCAGCCTGAGCGACATCGATCGCCCGGTGGACATGGTCGACATCTTCAGGCGTTCCGAGGCGGTGCCGCCGATCGTCGACGAGGCGCTGGAGACATTTCCCGACCTCAAGACAATCTGGATGCAGATCGGCGTCGTGCATGACGAGGCGGCGGCCAGGGCCGAGGCGCGCGGCGTCACGGTTATCCAGAACCTCTGCCCCAAGATGGAATACCAGCGGCTGTTCGGCGAATTGCGCATGGGCGGATTCGCAACCGGCGTGATTTCCTCCAAGCTCTGAGCCACGCGCATCGCCGAAAGGTGCGATGTCGGTGACCGTAACAGCGCCCGCAGCTGAGGACGGCAAAATATCGCAATCGGCTGGCGACCTCGCGAGGCCGCGGCACCCTGTTGATGATCGACGGGTTTTCGTCCTTGCCTTGCATCGGTGCGACTCCGGCACTCCGGCGGTTTCACCAATCTGAGCAGAAACTGACATAAAAGCTTCAAGTCCGGTCCCGAATAAGGGGCAACGTCCGCGATCTGCGGGCCGCTGCCCCACCTTATTTCAGCCTTTCATTGCTGCCGCACGGAGAACCGTCCCATGAACATGATCAGTGAATTTCAGCCCAATCCGATCGGTGCCGACCCCGCGAACGTGACATTCGAACTGAGCGGCATGGCCGGGGCGAGCTTTTCCGGCATCCTGCTCAGCATCGAAAGCGACGCCGGCAGCGTCGGCACGATCGACAGGATCGCGGCGATCTCTGGCACCTATGACGCCGATGGCCTGCTGACCGTCACGGTTCCCGATCTCGAGAATCCCAGCTTTACCCTCGCCCTGGTCGATGCCTTTACCGGAACCGTCGGTGATGATGTCGATCTCGACGACGATGGCGTCATCGACGTGAGTCTTGCGTCGCTGGGGATCACCACGGTTCACGACGCGATCGGTGTGCCGGACTCCACCACGGACCAGAGGTTTCTGTTCGGCGCACAACTGGGCGGCGTCGATTTTGTCTATTCCGGCGACGAGCCCCGGTTGATTTTCCGTTCCGGCTCGACCGGCGATCTCTTTGCGGTGAACGATCCGGACAATGGCCAGGTTCTTGATGTCTTCGGCACCGACGTGACCCCCGCCGCCTTTGACACCGACCCCACCGCCGGCACGGATACCTTCGGCGCGCTCAATCCCGAGATCATCCCCGCAGGGTCTTTCGATCTTCAGATCACCGAGATATGGCCCGGAAACGAAAACGGCGGCGACCTGACCGAAGACTGGTTCGAACTGACCAATACCGGAACCGCCGCGTGGGATGCGGCAACCCATGGCGATCTCTATTTCGATGATGAGTCCGCCGACGTGACGGCGGCCGGAAGATTGACCGGCATCAGCCGGATCGAACCCGGCGAGACGGTCATCTTTGTCGATGCCGCAGACACCGCCAATTTCCGCGCCGTGTGGGGCCCGGTCGTGAATCTCGCGAATGTGCAGATCGGCACCTATGATGGCGCGGGGCTCAGCGGCGGTGGCGATGCGGTCACGGTTTTCAAAGAAGGCGACGAAACCCGTGGCGACGGCACCCTGGACAACGCCGTGACAGTGGATCGCCAAGCCTATCCCGACGCGGCGAGCACGCCGGGTCAGTCCTTTGACGTGGCTGCGCAACAATTCTCCGGCGAACTCGCCGATCAGAGCGGCGTTGTCACGACCGATCCGAACGACGCCGGTGAAAACGCAATGGGCAGCCCCGGTCGCGTCACGGCGCCCCCCCCTCCTCCGGCCAGCGCCTTCACGCTCGAATTGCTGCACATCGCCGACCAGGAAGGCTCGACCGCCGCGATTGTCGATGCCCCGAACCTCTCGGCGGTGGTCAACGCGCTCAAGGCGCAGGATCTGGGCGATGACGGGCTGACCGACAATACCCTGTTCCTCTCTTCCGGCGATGCGTTCATTCCGGGCGTGTTCCTGTCGGCATCCCAGACGGTCTTCGGGGCCGAAGGCATTGCCGATATCCAGATACAGAATGAACTGGGCATTCAGGCCATCGCGCTCGGCAATCACGAATTCGACCGTGGCCCGGAAATGCTCGCCGCTCTGATCGACGGCTCTGCGGGCGACGGCAACCTGATCCTCGGGGCGGATTTCACCGGCACCGACATGCCCTACCTGTCCACCAACCTGAACTTCGATGCCGAGGCCAGCCTTGCGGCGCTCGAAGTGGCGGGCGGCGCGGCTCCGGCCGGCAACAGCATCTCGTCGTCGGTGGTTATCGACGTGAACGGCGAAAATATCGGCGTCATCGGCGCAACCACGCCGACACTCGGCTCGATTTCCAGCGCAGGCGGTGTGCTCGCCTCGCCTCAGGTCTTTGACGGCACCCCCACGGATGCGCAGCTTGACGCGCTGGCCGCCGAGATTCAGAGCGAGGTCGATGCGCTCATCACCGCCGACCCGACCCTGAACAAGATCGTCCTGCTGGCGCATATGCAGCGGCTCGACATCGAACTCGGCCTCGCGGAACGGCTGGAGAACGTGGACGTCATCGTCGCGGGCGGCTCCAACACCCGCCTGTTTGACGAAAATGACCGCATCCGCGCCGGTGACAGCGATCAGGGTCAGTACCCCCAATTCGTCGAGAATGCGGGGGGCACCACGACGGCGGTGGTCAATACCGACGGGTCCTACAAATATGTCGGCCGGCTGGTGATCGACTTTGACGAAGCGGGCAATATCATTCCCGAGAGCTATGACGCCACGGTCTCCGGGGCCTATGCCACCGATGCGCAGGGCGTCGCGGATCTGGGCGCGGAGGCGCTGATCGACCCGGAGATCCAGGCCATTGTCGATGCGATCGAGAGCCGGATCATCGAGGCCGAAAGCAACGTGTTCGGCGTGTCGGAGGTATTTCTCAACGGCAACCGGTCCGGTACGGACGCGGCGGACGATCCCGATGGGGTCCGCACGCAGGAAACCAACCTGGGCAACCTGACCGCGGACGCCAACCTCGCGGCGGCCCGCGCTGTCGAGAGCGACGTGGTCGTCTCGATCAAGAACGGGGGCGGTATCCGCGCCTCTGTCGGCGAGACCGTGGTGCTGCCCGGTGACACCACCGCAACCCGCCTGCCCAACGGCGAACTGGTCGATGGCGACGGCAACGTGATCAAGCCCGCCGGCGGCATCAGCCAGAACGACATCCAGACGGCACTGGCCTTCAACAACTCGCTGTCGCTTCTGACCCTGACCAGGGCAGAGCTGATCGCGGTGCTGGAACATGGCGTCAGCGCGCTTCCCGGCGCGGCGGGGCAATTCCCGCAGGTGGCCGGGGTGCAGTTTTCCTATGATCCGGACCTGCCGGCAGGCGCACGTATCCTGAATGCGGTGATCGAGGACGACGCCGGCAACGAGATTGCCGAACTGGTACGCGACGGTGCGATGGTCGGGGCCGCCGATCAGGAGTTTCGCATCGTGACGCTGGGTTTCCTGGCCGATGGCGGTGACGGCTATCCCTTCCCCACGGGCGCGGGTGCCAATCGTCTGGACCTGAATGATCTGGACGCGGACGGCATCGACGATGGCGCAACCGGTTCCGCCACCTTTGCCAATGACGGCACCGAGCAGGACGCGCTGGCGGAGTACCTCGTGGCGAACCATGCGGACGCGGCAAATGCCTATGATGACGCGGACGCCGGGCGCGACACGGATGCGCGCATTCAGAACGTGAATTTCCGTGACGACACGGTATTTGAAAGCACCCTGCCCCCCACACCGGTCGCCACCGGTGAACTGACCTTTGCGGTCGCCGCCGAATTCGAGGGCGCGGGCGGCGCCGGCGCGTCGGAAGTCGTCGCGCATGAGGATGGCATGCTTTACGTCACCAACGGCGCGATGGGGCGGATCGATATCTTTCCGTTGCCGGGCGCGGACGGCACCGGGGCACCGGGCGCAATCGACCTCACCGGGCTGGACGGGTTTGCCGGTGTGCAATCCGTGGCCGTGAAGAACGGCGTCGTCGCCGTCGCAATCAGCCGCGCGCCGCTGGAAAAATCGGTCTTTGGCCAGGACATCAACCTGTCGCAGCCCGGTTTCGTCGCGCTCTTTGACGCGCAAACCCGCGACTTGATCTCGACGGTGGATGTCGGCAACCTGCCCGATCAGCTGACCTTCAACGCCGACGGCACCAATTTGCTCGTCGCGGGAGAAGGTGAAAGCAACCAGGACAGCGATCATGACGACAACCCGCTGGGCACCGTCGCCATGATCGATGTGACCGACCCGGCCCGGCCAGACGCCGTTATCGTCGATTTCACCCGGTTCAACGGGCTTGAAGACGTGGCGCGCGCCGCGGGTATCCGCATCCAGCCCGGTGTCAGTATCGCCGAGGATCTGGAGCCCGAATACATCTCGATCAGCCCCGATGGCGCCACGGCTTTTGTTGCTTTGCAGGAAAACAACGCCATTGCCCGGATCGATCTTGCCACGGGCGACGTGGTTGACATGTTCGGGCTGGGCACCGTGGACTTCAGCGAAACCGCGCTTGATCCGCTGGATGACGGCAATATCGACATTCGTACCGTCGACAATGTTGTCGGGTTCCGGATGCCGGACGCCATCGCGTCGACCGAAATCGGCGGCAAGACCTATATCCTGACCGCCAACGAGGGCGACAGCCGTGGCAGTGACGAGGCACGGGTCGCGGACATGGCCGCGAATGGCCTGCTGGATCCCGCGCTTGTGGCCGACCTGCTGTCCAGGGGACTGATCGACTCGGACCCCGACGCCGATGTCGGCATCGAAAGGCTCGAAGTTTCCACGCTTGACGGCGATACCGATGGCGACGGAGATATCGACGTCATCCACAGCTTTTCGTCGCGCTCGTTCTCGATATTCGACGAGGATGGCACGCTGGTCTTCGACAGCGGATCGCAGTTCGAACAGATCATCGCCGAGATCGCGCCGGAACGGTTCAACGACGATGACGGTCAGGGCGACGAGGACCGCTCGGACGCCAAGGGCCCGGAACCGGAAGCCATCGAGGTCGGCGAGGTTGGCGGCCGGATGTACGCCTTCATCGGGCTCGAGCGCGACAGCGGCATCATGATCTACAACATCGACGATCCCGCCGATGCGCAATTTGTCGATTACATCCCGCCCAGCCACGTGGACAACACGGCTCCGGGCGCGATTGCCAGGCATGGCCCCGAAGTGATCGAGTTCATCGCGGCCGAGGACAGCAATAGCGGTATCGCGCAGATCGCCGTATCCTACGAAATCTCCGGCAGCACGGTGGTCTATGAACTGACCTCGCTGAGCCCGCTGGTGTCGATCCCGGACATCCAGGGGGCCGGCCATGTCTCGGCCTATGACGGCCAGACCGTCACCACAACGGGCATCGTCACCGCGGTGGACTTCAACGGGTACTACCTGCAAGACCCGGATGGCGATGGCAATGACGCAACATCGGATGCGATCTTTGTTTTCACCGGCGACGGCGCGGCGCAGGGGCTGGTATCGGTTGGCGACGAAATCCGGGTGAGCGGTGAGGTCAGCGAGTTCATTCCGGGCGGCGCCGGCACCGGGAACCTGTCGGTGACACAGATCAATTCCAGCGAGGCCGAGCTGCTTTCAACCGGCAACACCGTCATCGCCACGGTGATCGGTGCAGCCGGCCGCGCCGCCCCGACCGAACTGGTGATCTCGCCCGACGAGACGCCGGTCAACCTGCAACAGGAGCCGGGTTCATTCGATCCGCAACAGGATGGCATCGATTTCTATGAATCGCTCGAGGGCATGCTCGTGACCGTCGACAACCCTGTCGCGATCTCGGCAACAAACCGGTATGACGAAACATGGGTCGTGTCCGACGACGGGACGGGCGTGACCTCTGGCTCGGCCGGCGGCGGGCTGAATGATCGCGGCGCATTGATCATCAATGCCGATGCGGACGGGCTGGGCGATCTCAACCCGGAACGCATCCAGATCCAGTATGACGCCTTTGCCGATCTGCTGCCCGAGGGTTTCACCCCGCCGAAGATCAACCTTGGCGATGACCTGAGCGACATTACCGGAGTTGTCGGCTATGCCTTCGGCAATTACGAGATCAACGTCACGGACAGGTTCGAGGTCGAAACCCCCTCGGCCAACAGGGCAGAGATCACTGCGATTGCCGGGGACAGCGACACGCTGACGGTTGCCACCTACAACGTGCTGAACGTCACCGCGAATCCCGGCGACGGGGACGCGGATCAGATCGCGGGGCTTGGCGCGCAGATCGCAAACAATCTGGGCAGCCCCGACATCCTCGCGCTGCAGGAAATCCAGGACGACTCGGGTGTCGCCGATGACGGCACCCTGACCGCGGATGCCACGTTGCAGGCAATTGTCGATGCCATCGAGGCTGCCGGCGGACCGCGTTACAGCTATGTCAGCGCGGTGGTCGATGTCGACGGGGAGAACGGTGGCGTTCCCGGCGGCAACATTCGAAACGCGTTCCTCTACAATACCGACCGGGTCGATGCCATCGGGTTCCAGACGCTGGAGAGCAACGTTCTGGCCAGCTATGGCGTGACAAACCCGGACGCTTTCGAGGGCACGCGCGATCCGTTGCTCGGTACGTTCCGCTTCAATGGCGAGGATATCACGCTGATCAACAACCACTTCTCGTCCCGTTTCGGCTCCGAACCGATCTTTGGCGGACGCCAGCCCTTCGAGCAGGGCGGCGAAGGTGAACGGGAGCAGCAGGCACTGGCGATAAACGAGGTCGTCGATGCGCTTCTGGCACGGGACGCGGATGCGCGTATCTCGGTCATGGGTGATCTCAACACCTTCGAGTTCACCGACGAACTGGCCGAGGATCTGGCGGGCGTCGGCGCTGACAGGGTGCTGACCAACCTGATCGGCAAGGTCACGCAGGATGACGCCTACAGCTTTGTGTTCGATGGCAACGGCCAGATGCTTGACCACATCCTTGCCACCGATAGCCTGCTCGACGGTGTCGAGATCGATGTGGTGCATGTGAACACCGACTTTGTCGATGCAACCTCCGATCACGACCCCATCGTCGCCGCGTTTGACTTTGCTTCGCGCGCCGATGACCTCGTGCTTGTCGGCACCAGAACCGGCGATACGCTGACCGGCGATGACGGCAATGACCAGATCATCGGGCTCAGCGGTGCGGATGTGCTGTCGGGCATGGGCGGCAATGACCTGATCCTTGGCGGAAGAGGCCGCGACGTGATCGAGGGTGGCGATGGCAACGACCTCATCCTGGGCGGCGCGCATCGCGATGACATCAGGGGCGGCGACGGCAATGACGTGATCAAGGGCGGCAACGGCAACGACACCATCGAAGGTGGCGCCGGCAACGACCTGCTCATCGGCGGCAACGGCTCGGATACCTTCATCTTCGACGGCGCGTTCGGCTCGGATGTTTTGCGCGGCTTCAAAGCCGGTCAGGACGATCTGGTGTTCCGCAATCTTGCGCCCTCGGATGTCACGGTGGAAACCTCCGGCAAGCACACCATCATCACGGCAAGCGGCGACGCGACCTGCGGATCGGTTCGACTGCTGAATGCCGACCTGCCCGGCGACGACCTGTTCAGCTTCGTCTGAGCCGCAACCACAGGAAACAGAGAGAGGTCGGCCCGCTGCGGCCGGCCTCTTTCTGTTGGACGATCGCAGGCGGTGCCGGTCGATCCGGCTCCGCGTGAAACACAATTTTCATGCTCAAATTTGAGTGTTTGCTCAAATCAGGTATTGAGTGATCGCTCAAACTCCCTATATCTCCCCCACAGCGACTGGTATGACGAAAGGCCGCCGGCTCGTCATGAACCGCCGTTCCCACTCATTCCGGCAGCGTTTCGGGCGTCGCCGGATCCGATCCACCACTCACGCACCGACTATCAGGAGAGACAGATGACCGAGTTCACAATTCACACGGAAGAGACCGCACCCGAGGCGTCCAGACCGCTTGTCGCGAAATCCATCGCTGCAAATGGCCGCCTGCCCGGTCTGCATGGCGTCATGGCCGAAGCGCCGGGGCTGCTCGAAGGCTATCAGAAGCTGCATGAGCTCTTCCTGAACTCCAGCTTTGACAAGGACGAGCTGACCGTTGTCTGGCAGGCGATCAACGTGGAAAACGAATGCCATTATTGCGTGCCCGCCCATACCGGAATCGCAAAGATGATGAAGGTCGATGACGCCATCACCGAGGCGCTGCGCGATGAAACCCCGCTCCCCACCCCGCGGCTCGAAGCCCTGCGCAGCTTCACGCTCAAACTCGTACGTGATCGCGGGTTTGTTTCGGATGCGGATGTGCAGGCCTTCCTTGACGCAGGGTTCACGCAACGCAACATTCTCGAAGTGATCCTCGGCTACAGCCAGAAGATCATGTCGAACTACACCAACCACCTTGCGAAAACGCCCGTGGACAAGGTGTTCGAAAAATATGAATGGTCGCGTCGCGAAGCCGCAGCCTGAATCACGACACAGATCACGCCCCTGCCGAAAGCCGGGGCAGATCACGACCCGCCGCAGGATGTGGCGGGTCTTGCCGGGAAAGGAAACCGCATGAGCACCGCCCCTCTTCGTATCGACGTCATCTCGGATGTGATGTGCCCGTGGTGCATCATCGGCTATCGGCAGCTTGCCAAGGCGCTGGAGGCAACGGGAACCGCGCATGAAATTCACTGGCACCCGTTCGAACTCAACCCGGATATGCCACCCGAGGGCCAGGACGCCTTCGAACATATCGCCGAGAAATACGGATCGACCCGCGCGCAATCGGAAGAGAACCGCGCACGAATGACCGCACTTGGTGCGGAACTCGGATTCGACTTCGGCTGGGATGACGGGTTCCGGATGCACAACACGTTCAACGCGCACCAGCTGTTGCATTGGGCAGACCAGCAAGGGCGTCAGCACGATCTCAAACTGGCGTTGTTCTCGGCGCATTTTACCGACCGGCGAAACCTGTCGGATAACAGCGTCCTGGCAGATATCGCCGGTGAAATCGGCATGGATCGTGACGAGGCCCTAGCCGTCCTGACGGATCAGCGTTTTGCGCAGGCGGTGCGCGATGCCGAGCGTTTCTGGATACAGCAGGGCATTCAGGGCGTCCCCGCCGTCGTGCTCGACCGCAAATATCTTGTGACCGGTGCGCAGGGCGTGGAGAACTACACGAACATCCTGCAAGAAATGGACCGGAAAAAGGCCTGAACAGATGGCACGCGCTGCACCCTATGATCGCGAAAGCACGCTCGATGCGGCGATGGCCCTGTTCTGGAAGAAGGGCTATCACGCGACGTCGCTGAAGGATCTGGAAGCCGCGCTCAGCATGAAACCGGGCAGCATCTACGCGGCGTTCAGAAGCAAGGAAAACCTCTATCTTCTGGCACTCGACAGGTATTACGAGAACTCCCGGAAGGCCTTCCGACAGGTGATCGCCCGCGCAGACTCGCCGCTGACCGGGCTCGCCGACCACCTGCGCGGGTTTGCATCGCTCTCGGACTCCGATGCCGCGCGCCAGGCTTGCATGCTGACCAAGTCGCTGATCGACACGCGATCCACCGACCCGGCAATCGCCGAACGCGCGCGCCAGCACCTGAGAGCCATGCGCGGCGACATTGCCGGGGCCTTCGAATCCGCAATCCGGCTGCGCGAATTGCCCGAGGATGCCGATCCCGAAAGACTGGCACACAGATATCAGGCCAACGTCACCGCCCTGCGTCTGGAACTGCATCAGGGCACGGCGAACGCCGAACTTCACGCCCTCGCCGAAGACATGGCCCGCGAAGTCGAAACGCTGCGCTCCTAGGCAGGGCGCGCAGCACCGTCATTCGCACCCGGCGCGCACCACATCCTGATGTATCTTCAAAATCCCGTCCCGCGACGATGCAAACCCGGCCCCGGCCCTCGCGACCAAAATACAAAAAGACGGATTTTCGCCTTGTACTCCCCGGCGTCGCTTGGATATACGCGTCCGTGGAGACGTGGCCGAGTGGTCGAAGGCGCTCCCCTGCTAAGGGAGTAAACGGGGAACCGTTTCGAGGGTTCGAATCCCTTCGTCTCCGCCATTCACCGCCGATAGCCGCCTAAAATCGCCTATGTGCAGTCGTTTGCCGCATCGAGAATAGTGTTTATGGGCGCGCAGCCACCGCAGAATTGCCGCCCAGTTTTCCTGAAAGGCGAAAGCCGTCGCGCATGTTCAATGAAAGCAACGTGATGTTGGTCGCGCCCAGAACAAGCTCCACTATCTGCACGACGTAAAATGCGGTATCGAATTCGCCGGTCTGTGCCTTGCTTGAGAGGTAGAGCGCTGAGGGAATGAGTATCAGAATTCCGTTGGCTGCGATGAACGGCATCCGGCGTCGCTTGCGCGCGATAACCGACCCTCGCCAAGAATTGCCGAGCCTCAGGCCAGAAGCCCCGACAATGGCCAGCGCGGGGATCAGGATCAAGAAACCCCAAGGAATTAGAACCTTGACCGTGGCGACGACGGTGTTGCTTGCGAACAATTCTGAAAGGGCGGTTGATAGCCAGAAGAGCAGGAGCATAGCGAGTGCGAGCGTACCTGCGATCGGGTGAACGAACTTGATCATGTGTCTGCATCCTTATTTTAATAGCAAGCTATATAATATTGCATAGTCAGCTATGCAAGTGTTAACTGACTTCATGAAATTCACAAAATCCCAATCTGCCGGATACCTGATTAATCATGTGGCACGCATCTTTGCACGCGGCCTTACGCTGCGGATCAAACCACTAGGCCTGTCCACCGGAACGTTTCCTGCCCTGCTGGAGTTGTGGGAGGCGGACGGTCTTACCCAGAAACAATTGGTCGAACGGCTGGATATCGAACAGGCGACGATGGCAAATACCTTGGCGCGGATGGAGCGCGATGGCCTGATCGTCCGAAAGAAGGATGAAAGCGACGGACGTGCGCAGAGGGTCTGGTTGACATCACATGCCCGGAGACTGCGCGCTCCCGCCATTGCGGCGGCCGTGGACGAGAATCAGTCCGCGCTTGCGGGTCTTTCAGAAACCGAGCGCGATCTGTTTGTCGCGCTAATGCAGAAGCTGATCGCGACAAACACAAAAAAATGACCGAGAAACGCTGACCTGCATTGTAGCGAAAATCCTCAAACGGCCTGCAACTCAATTATTTTGTAGGGAAATAGCGTAGGTGTAGTTCTCATTTTCGTCGGCTGCGGCCCGCCACCTACCATTTTCATTGAATGGCCTTGGGGCGCTTGATAGCGTATAAGTCTATGGAATTATACGCTTATTCTCGTTCGTTGATTGCGTTCGCTTCACTTCGATTGCGCTCGTTTCTATTCGTTCCGCGGTATGAACGGTGGTACGTCCGATGACCTACACCTCCGGCAAGCTGACCAAGAATCTCGCCCGCACCCTCGACCAAGGACGGCACGGTGACGGCAATGGCCTCTACCTCGTTGTAGATCCGTCGGGTGCCCGCCGCTGGATCGTGCGCGTCACCGTGAAGGGGCAGCGCAATCGCCAGGGCAAACCTCTGCGCACCGATTTTGGCTTAGGCGGTGCGGACATCGTCACGCTGAACCAAGCGCGCGACCGCGCCCTCGAATATCGCCGCATGGCGAAGCAAGGCCTCAACCCGCGCTACAGCGTCCGCCAAGAGGTGCCTTGCTTCGAGGAAATCGCACAGCAGGTTCACATCGAGCGCCTGCCGACGTGGAAGAACCCCAAGCACGGGCAGCAATGGATCAACACGCTCGCCGAATATGCCTTCCCGAAGATCGGGCGCTTGCCGGTATCGGAGGTCGGGCAGCCCGAGGTGTTGCAGGTTCTGTTCTCGATCTGGACCGAAAAGCACGAAACAGCCAAGCGCGTTGCGCAACGGATCAAGGCCGTGCTGGATGTGGCAAAGTCGAAGGGCTTCTACACTGGCGAAAACCCCGTCAATACGATCCGCGATGCCAAGGTTTTGCCGCGCGTCAAACAGAAGGTGCAGCACCACAAGGCAATGCGCTGGCAAGATGTACCCGCGTTCTATGCTGACCTCGCGATGCGGGACGCCACGGCGGCAAAGGCGCTGATGTTCACCTGCCTGACCGCAAGCCGGACCAGCGAGGTTTTGCAGGCCCGTTGGGAAGAATTTGATTTCGATGCGATGCTCTGGACGGTCCCGCATGAGCGGATGAAAGCCGGAGAGGAACATCGCGTGCCGCTGACGCCCCAGATAGTCGCCATCTTGGAGCCATTGAAGGCGCTGCAATCAGAGGCGGTTTTCGAGGGCCAGAAGCGCCATAAGCCCTTGTCGAACATGGCCATGCTGATGCTTCTGCGGCGCATGAAGATTGAGGGGATCACCGTTCATGGTTTCCGCTCGACCTTCCGCGATTGGGCGGCGGAACGGCCTGATTTTTCCCGTGAGGTGGCCGAGATGAGCTTGGCGCACAAGGTGGGATCAGACGTCGAGCGCGCCTACGCGCGATCAGACCTTTTGGAAAAGCGGCGGCAGTTGATGGAAAGGTGGTGCGAGTATGTTGCCTCGTGAAATTTGGAATGATGGGCGTAAATTGAAACTTCCTGCCCTGAGATACGGTGCGTCAAACTATGATTACATCATGTATCGTGCGGCCTACGAGATAACGCACTGCTTAGAAAATTGGCTGAAAGTTTCTTTGGACTACAACCAGACATTCTTGCCAGCGGCATTGATGTTAAACCCATATGAAGGGCCGATTTGGATGCACTCTGATCAAGGGCAGGAAATCGGCGACATTCGAAAAGTCATCAAATAGACGGGAAAAGCCAAAAAATTGGCCAGAGAAGCCATCCGTCTCGATTGTGCAGGAGAGAAGGGAGCGTCAGATGTTGAGCTGGCGCGAGCACTGTGCCGCATGAAGGAACTCCCTCCTCCGGTGTCACTTTGGATCGAAAATGCCGGCTGTCGGACACCATCGGAATGGGCCGAGCTATTTGAACACATCCACGTTCTTTTCTCTGAATATGTCAAGGAGCGCGGGGGAAACTCTGGGCATCTGAGAGCACGCTCCGTGGCAGTTGTGGTGCGGGCGCTGTTTGAAGTTCATTCTGATGAGCGTATTACCCTGGGCATAACTGAGCAGGTTCCGGAAGGTGACTTTGGCAAGTGTCTACAAGAGGTTTTCTCGCGGGCAGGTATTCCGGTTGATCCAGCCCCCGTTTCACCGGACACCTAAGCGGTTTCGGTTTTGGCCCTTATGAACTCGCGGGGCGATTTCCATTTCAGGCCGCTGTGTGGGTGGTTTTCGTTATAGTCTTCGATCCAGTCTCCAATCAATAACAGCACGGTTTGGGCATCTGGCAGCGGGTTGACGCGGACGTAGTCCCGCTTGAACGTTTTCACGAACGCCTCTGACATGCCGTTGGATTGGTGGCTTTTGACCGGCGTGAAGCAGGATTTCAGGCCCAACTGCTGCGCGAAGATGCGCGTCTCTTTGGCGGTATAGGCGCTGCCATTGTCGGAGAGCAGTGACCTGCCCCCCGCAAAATCCCTCACCTTAATGTAGAGTCTGCGCCAACTCTGAAGGAGCAGACACATGCGAAAGAGCCGTTTCACCGAGGCGCAGATTATCGGGATGATCAAAGAGCAAGAGGCT
>JAUIIJ010000017.1 GCA_030431825.1 Alphaproteobacteria bacterium | reverse complement strand
CTGGGAAGAGGTGGAATGCCTCGGCTCCTGTGCCAACGCGCCGATGGTGCAGATCGGCAAGGATTACTACGAGGACCTGACCGCCGACCGTTTCGGCGAAATCATCGACGAACTGGCGGCCGGCAAGGTGCCGGTTCCGGGGCCGCAGAATGGCCGCTTCGCCTCCGAGCCGCTGAATGGTCTGACCAGTCTCAAGGAATTCGACAGCGGTCACACCAAGTATAACGCAAGCGCGCAACTGGCGGTGGATATCGGCGATACGATCAGCCGGATCGACGGCACCGAGGTGCCGTTGCTGACGCCCTGGCGCAAGGACGCGGTGAATGATGCGGGCAAACCGTCCGCGTCGACCGACGCTCGGGACGTGAAAAAGCCCGCTCCGGTTTCCAAAGACCGCGACGGCGGTGGCGCCGCACGGATCAAACCGTCCGCCGGATTGCCGGGGCAGCAGGAACTTGCCGCGCGCAAGGGAGACTGGAAGTATCGGGCAGGGTCTGATGCGAAACCGGATGCCCCCGCCGCATCGCAAGAGACGGTCGCATCCGGCGAGCAAACCGGGCAAAAGCCGGTGTTCCTTGACTCCGCGCGGGGCGGGACCGCCGATGATCTCAAGCTGATCAAGGGGATCGGCCCGAAACTTGAAGGCGTGCTGAACGGCATTGGCGTTTATCATTTCGATCAGATCGCCGCGTGGAGCGCGGCCGAGGTCGCCTGGGTCGATGACAACCTGATCGGTTTCAAGGGCCGGGTCAGCCGCGATGACTGGGTCGCGCAGGCCGGAAAGCTGGCGGCGGGCGAGGAAACCGAATTTGCTGCGCGCGCCAAGAAAGACGGGATATACGACACCTGAGCGAAACGGCAGCAAAAAGGAATTGGGCCATGACTACGACATCAGACAAGACTTCACGCAGCTGGATCCCCGCAGCGATCGCCGGGGCCGTTGTCGGGCTCGTCCTGCTTGTCGCCGGAAGCGGCCTGGGATTTGCGGTGGTCGGCGCGCTGGTGATCTTCGGACTGGGCGTCCTGCTCCTGCCAAAGACCGGTACGACGGAAACCGAGGTGACACGAGAGATCGCACAACCGGCGCCGCCCGAGCCGCGGACTGCCCCGGTGGCTGCTGAACCGGTGGCTGCTGAACCGGTGGCGGCGGCCACCGCCGATCCGGAGCCGCAGCCTGTCGCGACCGAAGAGACGTCCCCGACACCGGCCGTCGCCGACTCCGCCGGGCAACTGCCCGGCCTGTCGGCCAGCACATTGGTCAAGGCCTCCAAGGCGCTGCCCGGTCAGGCGGAACTTGCCGCGCGCAAGGGCACGTGGCGATTCGAGAACAACTCCGCCTCGGCATGAGGCCACAGGCAGACGAGCCGAACAGTATGGACAACGAGCGCGACATCGCCATTGCCCGCAAGGGCCGTCACATCGCCCTGGTCATTGCCGGAACAGGGGTGGCCTGGCTCGTTCTGTCGCTCTTTGTCGGCCCGGCCCTCGGATTGCCCGGACGCTACGCCCTGCTGTTCGATTTCATGGCCCTGGCCGGGTTCGTCTATGCGGGGATCAACACATATCAACTTTGGCGCATGCGTCAGGACAGTCAAAGGTAGGCAGCCATGCTGAAAGACGAGGACCGGATATTCACCAACCTTTACGGCATGCACGAGCGGACGCTGGCCGGTGCCAGGGCGCGGGGGCACTGGGACGGAACCGCCGGCCTGATCCAGAAGGGACGTGACTGGATCATCCAGCAGATGAAGGATTCCGGGCTGCGCGGGCGCGGCGGCGCGGGTTTCCCGACGGGCCTGAAATGGTCGTTCATGCCCAAGGAGAGCGACGGGCGTCCGGCCTATCTGGTGGTGAATGCCGACGAATCCGAGCCGGGCACCTGCAAGGATCGCGAGATCATGCGGCACGATCCGCATACGCTGATCGAAGGATGCCTGATCGCGTCTTTCGCGATGAATGCCAATACCTGCTACATCTACATTCGCGGTGAATATATCCGTGAGCGAGAGGCGTTGCAGGCGGCCATCGACGAAGCCTATGATGCCGGGCTGCTGGGACCGAACGCCGCCGGATCGGGTTGGGATTTCGATCTTTTCCTGCATCATGGTGCCGGGGCCTATATCTGCGGCGAGGAAACCGCGCTGCTTGAAAGCCTCGAAGGCAAAAAGGGCATGCCGCGCATGAAGCCGCCATTTCCGGCGGGGGCGGGGCTCTACGGCTGTCCGACCACTGTGAACAACGTCGAATCCATCGCCGTCGTTCCAACCGTCCTGCGCCGGGGCCCCGAATGGTTTTCGTCATTCGGGCGGCCCAATAACGCGGGGACCAAGCTGTTCGCGATCAGCGGGCACGTGAACAACCCCTGTGTCGTCGAAGAGGCCATGAGCATCAGTTTCGAGGAACTGATCGAGCGTCACTGCGGTGGCATTCGTGGCGGCTGGGACAATCTCAAGGCGGTGATTCCCGGCGGCTCCTCCGTGCCCTGCCTGCCCGGCAAGATCATGAAGGAAGATTGCATCATGGATTTCGACTGGCTGCGCGAGCAGCGGTCGGGGTTGGGCACGGCGGCGGTGATCGTGATGGACAACTCGACGGACATCATCAAGGCGATCTGGCGGCTGAGCAAATTCTACAAACACGAAAGCTGTGGCCAGTGCACGCCCTGCCGCGAAGGCACGGGCTGGATGATGCGGGTGATGGACCGGCTGGTCACGGGAGAGGCAGAGGTCGCCGAAATCGACATGCTGCTGGATGTGACCAAGCAGGTCGAAGGCCACACGATCTGCGCATTGGGTGACGCGGCGGCATGGCCGATCCAGGGCCTGATCCGGCATTTCCGCGACGAGATCGAGGATCGGATCAAGCACAAGAGAACCGGACGGATCAGCGCCGTGGCCGCGGAGTAGGGATGAAAGCCATGCAAACATATGCCTCCGCACCGGCATCGGTGCCGTATGTTGGTCGCCGCGTCGCGGGACGGGTGGTGTCGCCGTGACCGGGGTGCAGGACTATCACCTGGCGGAATTGAATGTCGGGCGTCTGGTCGCGCCGACCGATGATCCGCGCGTGGCCGACTTCATGGACAATCTCGACCGGATCAACGGCCTCGGCAAGCGGATGCCGGGCTTTGTCTGGATGATGGAAGGTTCCGGCGAACCGGGCACCGGAAACACCGAGAACAGCATCGGCAACGATCCCCAGTTCGTCGCCAATCTGACCGTCTGGCAAGATGTGGCGGCGCTGGAGAAATTCGTCTGGGGCACGGTGCACAAGCAATTCTACGATAGACGCCGGGAATGGTTCGACATACTCGGGGAACAGCATTTCGTCATGTGGTGGGTCCCGGCGGGACATCGTCCTACGCTGGATGAGGCGCTGGCGCGTCTTGAGCATCTGCGCCGGAACGGTCCGGATGAAACCGCATTCGGCTGGGCGCAGCTGGATCAGGCGACGATGTGGCGGGACAGGCGCTGCGCCTCGGTTGCGGCGGAGTAAGGCAGGGTGTGGATATGAAGGTAATGCAGACAGGTTTTCTGCCGATCTCCGGGGGCAAGGCAGCATGAGGCGTTTCCGTTTCGATGAGGATGGCGACGTGGCCGCCGATATCCGCGAGAAATACGGGTATGACGGTGATCTGCTGCCGGTTTTTGCCGGCAATAGCGGTGCCGTGGTACACAAGTGGCACCATTATATCCCGATCTATGATCGCTATTTCTCGCGGTTTCGCGGTACCGGGGTGCGGTTCCTGGAAATCGGCATCAACAAGGGCGGCAGCCTGCAGATGTGGCGCAACTATCTTGGCGATGATGCGGTGATCTATGGCATCGACATCAGAAAGGACTGCGCGAAGTTCGACGGTCAGTCCGCGCAGGTGCGTATCGGCAGCCAGGCGGACCCGGACTTTTTGAATGCGCTGGTCGATGAAATGGGCGGTGTCGACGTGGTCCTGGACGATGGCAGCCACCGCATGCCGCATGTACGCGCCTCGTTCGAGACGCTGTTTCCGCGTCTGCAGGAGCGCGGTGTCTACATGATCGAGGATCTGCACACCGCCTATATCGAGAAATACGGTGGCGGCTATCGCAGCGGCCAGAATTTCTTCCGGTTCGCCCGTGAACTTGTCGATGACATGCACCGCTGGTATCACAGGAAGGGCATGCGCCATCCCGAACTCGGCAGCATCGTATCGGGTCTGCACATTCACGACTCGATTGCCGTCATCGAAAAGGAACCGGTCTATCGTCCGGTTCACTCGCGAGTAGGATAATATGGGTATGTCCGGCAAAACAGTTCTGCTCCTGCTGGTTGCCGCGCTTGCGGGGCCGGTTGCCTGCGGGCGGGACAATCCGAACCGCATCGCCTTTGACGGGGTGATCTTCAAATCCAAGACCAGGGCTGTGGACAAGAAGGTATCGCGCGCCGATTTCACCTCGACCATCTACAAGGTGTCGCAGTCGGTGGACGGTGCCCGTGACGCTGCGCGGTACCAGGGGACGATCTATTGCGTGACCAACTACGGCAGCTCGAGAATCGCCTGGACGATCGGCCCCGACACCGAGATAAGCCGCCTTGCGGTCGTCGATGACACCATCACCTTCCGGGGGAAATGTGATCCATGAGCCGCCCTGCCGCGATCGCTGGTGACAAGGCGCGGATGATATTTCATGTCATCCCGGCGATCGTTGCTGTCGGTCCTCTCTACAGGAGGATACTGACATGACCCGATTGAAAACCTGTGCCCTGGCATTTCTTGTCGCTGCGATTGGCCCGACGGTGACGGCGGCGCAATCCAGGCCCCCTCTGAGCGAGGTCGCCGAGATCGAGAACACCTTGTTCGTGGTCGCTGTGGCCAACGAGGTCGGGCGCAAATGCGAAACCATCAGCGGGCGGTGGTTGAAGGGTTACAACATACTGTTCAAGCTGCGCGGGCGCGCCAACGATTTGGGCTATACCGATGCGGAGATCCGCGCCTATGTCGAATCCGACGCCGAGAAGGCCCGGATGCGTGCGAAGGGCGAAAGCTACCTGAAATCAAAGGGTGTCGTGCTCGATCAAACCGAAACCTTCTGCGCGTTCGGTCGTGCGGAGATAGCAAAATCCAGCGCGATCGGCGCGCTGCTGAAGGCGAGATAGACCATGTCTGACCTGCGCAAGATCAACATCGACGGAACCGAGATCGAAGTGGATGGGGCGATGACCCTAATTCAGGCCTGCGAAGTGGCGGGCGTGGAAATTCCGCGTTTCTGCTATCACGAGCGGCTGTCGATCGCGGGGAACTGTCGCATGTGTCTGGTCGAGGTTGTCGGCGGTCCGCCGAAACCGGCGGCATCCTGTGCGATGCAGGTCAGGGATCTGCGACCGGGTCCCGAGGGGCAGGCACCGCAGGTCAAGACCAATTCGCCCATGGTCAAGAAGGCCCGCGAAGGCGTGATGGAGTTCCTGCTGATCAACCACCCGCTGGACTGTCCGATCTGCGATCAGGGCGGCGAGTGCGATCTTCAGGATCAGGCGATGGCATATGGCGTCGATTTCTCGCGCTATCGCGAGGCCAAGCGGGCGTCGGATGACCTGGATCTCGGACCGCTCGTGGAAACCCACATGACGCGCTGCATTTCCTGCACGCGCTGTGTGCGCTTCACCACCGAGGTTGCAGGGATCACCCAGATGGGACAGACCGGGCGTGGCGAGGATGCGGAGATCACCAGCTATCTCGGCGAGACGCTCGATTCCAACCTGCAGGGCAATATCATCGACCTGTGCCCGGTGGGTGCGCTGGTGTCCAAACCCTATGCGTTCACCGCGCGCCCGTGGGAGTTGACCAAGACCGAGAGCATCGACGTGATGGATGCGCTTGGCTCGAATATCCGGATCGACACCAAGGGCCGCGAAGTCATGCGGTTCCTGCCGCGCAACCATGATGGCGTGAACGAGGAATGGATTTCGGACAAGACCCGCTTTGTCTGGGACGGGTTGCGCCGGCAAAGGCTCGATCAACCCTATGTGCGTGAAAATGGCAAGCTGCGTCCTGCAAGCTGGAGCGAGGCGCTGGCCGCCGCGTCCGCCGCGTTGGGCTCGGCCAAGACTCCTGCCGGGGTCGTGGGCGATCTTGCCCCGGTCGAAGCGGCCTTTGCGCTCAGGCAACTGATCGAGGGGCGCGGTGGCGTGGTCGAATGCCGTACCGACCGGGCCAAGCTGCCTGCGGGGAATCGCGGCGCTTATGTCGGCACGGCGCGGATCCAGGATATCGATACGGCCGAGCGCATCCTGCTGATCGGCACCAACCCGCGTGTCGAAGCGCCGGTTCTGAACTCGCGGATCCGCCGCGCATGGGCGCGCGGCTCCGACATCGCGCTTGTCGGGCAAGCGGCGGACCTCACTTACGAATACGCCCATGTCGGCACGGACCGCGCTGCGCTGCAGCAGGTGGTGGACATGGGCGGTGACGATGAGATCCGCAACCGCGCCTCGCTGGTCATTGTCGGGCAGGGCGCGTTGCAGGAGGCGGACGGCGCCGCCGTTCTCGCCGCCGCGCAACAGGTCGCCGAGGCGACGGCGAGCGGCCTGCTGATCCTGCATACCGCCGCCGGGCGGGTTGGCGCGATGGACGTGGGCTGTACCAATGACCGCGGCATGGATGCCATCGACGATGCGGATGTGATCTACAACCTCGGGGCCGATGAGATCGAGATCGCCGAGGGGGCTTTCGTGATCTATCAGGGCAGCCACGGCGATCGCGGTGCACATCGGGCGGACGTCATCCTGCCCGGCGCGGCCTATACCGAAGAGGCGGGGCTGTTCGTCAACACCGAGGGCCGTCCGCAACTGGCGCTGCGTTCCGGGTTCCCGCCGGGGCAGGCCAAGGAAAACTGGGCGATCCTGCGCGCGCTGAGTGCCGAACTGGGCGAGGCGCTGCCCTATGACTCGCTGGCACAGCTGCGCCGTGCGCTTGTCGCCGAGGTGCCGCACCTCGCCAAGGTGGACGACGTTCCTGAAAACGAGGTTCAGCCGCTGCCCGAGGGCTCTCTCGGCTCGGCGTCCTTCCGCTGCGCGATCAGCGATTTCTACCTGACCAATCCGATTGCGCGGGCCAGCACGCTGATGGCCGAACTTTCGGCGGCCTCCCGGGCGCGCGGGCAGGAGCAGGTCGCGGCGGAATGACCGGTTTGCGCGACATATCCGCATCGGTCGCCGCTCGTGACCTCGTGGCGAGTGCCGCGCGTCAATTGCGCGCGAAATGCGCGGAAGAGGCTGGTATATGGCCGACAGATGCTGTTTACAGCAACGCGTCATCATTGCCATGCAAGCTGGACAAGCCGGGCACCTGTCCCGTGGCCGCCGCGCAAGCAGAACAACGGAATACCGACGGTATGAGGACCTATGGCTGATTTCTTTTCCACTCCGGGCGGCATTGCGGTGCTGGTTCTTGCACAAGTGCTTGCCGTGGTTGCGTTCGTGATGATCTCGCTGCTGTTCCTTGTCTATGGCGACCGCAAGATCTGGGCCGCTGTCCAGATGCGCCGCGGCCCCAATGTCGTTGGCGTCTACGGCTTGCTGCAATCGGTGGCCGACGCGCTGAAATACGTCGTCAAGGAGGTGGTTGTCCCCGCCGGGGCGGACCGCGCGGTGTTCCTTCTCGCACCGTTGACCAGCTTTGTGCTCGCGATGATCGCCTGGGCGGTGATCCCGTTCAACGACGGCTGGGTGCTTTCGGACATCAATGTGGCGATCCTCTATGTGTTCGCGGTTTCGAGCCTCGAAGTCTATGGCGTGATCATGGGGGGCTGGGCGTCGAACTCGAAATACCCGTTCCTCGGCAGCCTGCGCTCGGCGGCGCAGATGATCTCTTACGAGGTGTCCATCGGGTTGATCATCATCGGTGTAATCATTTCCACCGGCTCGATGAACTTCAGCGCCATCGTGCGGGCGCAGGATACCGGGTTCGGCTTTTTCGGGTGGTACTGGCTGCCCCACTTCCCGATGGTGTTCCTGTTCTTCATCTCGGCGCTGGCGGAAACCAACCGCCCGCCCTTTGATCTTCCCGAAGCGGAGTCGGAACTGGTCGCGGGATACCAGGTGGAATATTCCGCCACGCCGTTCCTGTTGTTCATGGCCGGTGAATATATCGCCATCTTCCTGATGTGCGCCCTGACCTCGCTGCTGTTCTTCGGCGGCTGGCTGTCGCCGATCCCGGGGCTTCCGGATGGCGTGCTCTGGATGGTTGCCAAGATGGCGTTCTTCTTCTTCCTCTTCGCGATGGTCAAGGCGATCACGCCGCGTTACCGCTATGACCAGCTGATGCGGCTGGGCTGGAAAGTATTCCTGCCCTTCAGCCTCGTCTGGGTGGTCTTCGTTTCCTTCGCGGCAAAATTCGGCTGGTTCTGGGGCGTCTTCGCCCGCTGGAGCACGGGAGTCTGATCATGGCGAATATCGACTATACCCGCGCGGCCAAGTACTTCCTGCTCTGGGATTTCGTGGTCGGAATGAAGCTGGGTCTCAAGTATTTCTTCGCGCCCAAGGCGACGGTGAACTATCCGCACGAAAAGGGGCCGCTCAGCCCGCGTTTCAGGGGCGAACATGCGCTGCGACGCTATCCCAATGGCGAAGAGCGGTGCA
The DNA here is from genome assembly GCA_030431825.1 of Alphaproteobacteria bacterium. GTDB lineage: Bacteria > Pseudomonadota > Alphaproteobacteria > Rhodobacterales > Rhodobacteraceae > Sedimentitalea. The sequence goes on along the minus strand of JAUIIJ010000017.1, from coordinate 77,330 downwards.
TTGCGTGCAAGCTGTGCGAGGCGATTTGCCCGGCACAGGCGATCACGATTGATGCGGAACCCCGCGAAGACGGCTCCCGCCGCACCACGCGCTATGACATCGACATGACCAAGTGCATCTATTGCGGCTTCTGTCAGGAGGCCTGCCCGGTGGATGCCATCGTCGAGGGGCCGAATTTCGAGTTTGCCACGGAAACCCGTGAAGAGCTTTTCTATGACAAGGAGAAGCTGCTTGCCAATGGCGAGATGTGGGAGGCCGAAATCGCCCGGAACCTGGAGCTGGACGCGCCGTACCGATGAATACCGCAGGCACCGATAAAGGCACCTATGCACGTGGCAGCGAATTGGCGGAAAAGGTCAATCCCGGGATGGAGGCCGTGCTGGCAGGGCGCTATGACGCGTTGGTGCCGGGACTGTCGCGCACCATCGTCGACGTGGCCTATGGGCAGTTCTATGCGCGCGAGGGGCTGGATGAGAAAACCCGCCTGCTGGCGACTGTCGCGGCCCTGACCGCTCTGGGGGGCCAGACGCGGCCGCAGCTCAAGGTGAATATCGCCAGTGCACGCAAGGTTGGTGCCACGCAGCGCGAAATCGGCGAAGTGATTTTCCAGATGGCGCTTTATGGCGGGTTTCCGGCCGTCATCAACGCGATGAACGCGGCGCTTGAAGTATTCGAAGAAGAGGCCATGAACGATGAGTGACCCGCAGAATCCGTTCGAGGCCATGATGAAACAGGCCCACGATATGGCCAAGGCGCTGAACCCGGCGCTCGAGAGCTTTTCGCCAAAAGGGTTCGAGGCGTTGTGGCCGACCATGCCCAAAGAGGCGATGGAATTGATGTTCGGCAATACCGTCAACAAGGACGGGCTGGATGCCAAGACCAGGCTGTTGATCACGCTGGCGGGACTGACCATGCAGGGCGCGCAGGCCGATACCGCAGTACGCCAGACCGTGCGCCACGCCATTGCCGCAGGCGCGCGCAAGCAGGAAATCGTCGAAACCATCGGCCAGATGTCGGTTTTTGCCGGCATTCCCGCCATGACCCGGGCGCTGGAGCTGGCGCAAGAGGCGATGGGCGAGACAGAGGAGGACAAGTCATGAGCGTTTTTGCCTTCTACCTCTTTGCGATCAGCGTGGTCACCGGCGGCCTGTTTACCGTCATCAGCCGTCAGCCGGTGCATTCGGTGCTGTGGCTGATCCTGTCCTTCATTTCGGCAGCGGGGCTGTTCGTTCTGCTCGGCGCGGAATTCGTCGCGATGCTGCTGGTCATCGTCTATGTGGGCGCGGTGGCGGTCCTGTTCCTGTTCGTCGTCATGATGCTGGACGTGGATTTTGCCGAACTCAAGGCCGAGATGGCGCGCTACATGCCGCTTGCGCTGTTGATCGGGCTGGTGATCCTGATGCAGCTGGTCATGGCGTTTGGCGTATGGGAAAGCAGTCTCGCCGCCAGCGAATTGCGCACGCAGGTCATCCCGATTGACCGGCAGAATACCGAGGCCCTGGGTCTGATCCTGTACGATCAGTATTTTCTGCTGTTCCAGTTGGCGGGTCTGATCCTGCTGGTGGCGATGGTTGGTGCAATCGTGCTGACCCTGCGCCACCGGACCGACATCAAGCGGCAGAACGTCGTTGCGCAGATCATGCGCGATCCGGCCGCCGCGATGGAACTGAAAGACGTCAAACCCGGGCAGGGGCTTTAACCGATGACACGTACCGCAATCACGACCCGCCGCGCCGGCCTGATCCTTGCGGGGTGCCAGTTGCTTCTGGCAAGTGCCGCATCGGCCGAGAGCCCGATCACCACGCCGCAACAGGTCGACAGGGATTACGAGATCGCCAGCAAGGATTTCGGGGACGGTTTTGTGCAGCTTCACTCGCGCAAGGACAGCGCGGATGGAAGCGCCCATGCCGTTCACAGTTTCGATTGCGCGAACAAGAGCTATGCCTCGGTCTATTCGGGCGAGACCCCGCCCGAGGCCTTTCCGCTCGATTCACTCGGTTTCAACCTCAACCCGATCGAGGAAGATTCCGATGTCGCGCCGCTGGCCCAACACGCATGCAGGAAGCACGGTTATCCGTTGCTGGAATGGTGAAACATGATCGGACTTGAACATTACCTGACGGTTGCGGCGACCTTGTTCGTCATCGGCATTTTCGGCCTGTTTCTGAACCGCAAGAACGTGATCATCCTGCTGATGAGCATCGAACTGATGCTGCTGGCAGTGAACATCAACCTTGTGGCGTTCTCGAGCTTTCTTGGCGATCTGGTCGGGCAGGTGTTCACGCTGTTCGTGCTGACGGTGGCCGCTGCCGAGGCTGCGATCGGCCTTGCGATCCTGGTCTGCTTCTTCCGCAACCGTGGCACCATCGCGGTCGAAGACGTCAACATGATGAAGGGCTGAGAGACATATGGAAACCATCATCCTCTTTGCTCCGCTGCTCGGCGCCCTGATCTGCGGGTTCGGGTGGAAGTTCATCGGCGAAACCGCGGCGATGTGGGTGGCGACCGGTCTGCTGTTCCTGTCCTGCCTGTTGTCCTGGGTCGTGTTCTTTTCCTTTGATGGTGTGACGGCGCAAATCCCGATGCTGCGCTATATCGAAAGCGGCACGCTGGCGACCGAATGGGCGATCCGCATGGACCGCCTGACCGCCATCATGCTGATTGTCGTGACCACTGTGTCCGCTCTCGTGCATCTCTACAGCTTCGGCTACATGGATAACGATCCCCAGTGGAAAGAGGGTGAAACCTACAAGCCCCGGTTCTTTGCCTATCTGTCTTTCTTTACCTTTGCGATGTTGATGCTTGTGACATCGGACAACCTCGTTCAGATGTTTTTCGGCTGGGAAGGTGTGGGCGTCGCGTCATACCTGCTGATCGGGTTCTACTATCGCAAGCCTTCGGCCAATGCCGCCGCGATCAAGGCCTTCGTTGTCAACCGGGTTGGCGATTTCGGTTTTGCGCTCGGCATCTTCGCGCTGTTCTTCCTGGTGGACAGCATCGACATGAACGACATCTTTGATGCCGCCCCCGTGCTTGCCGAAACACAGCTCAGCTTTCTGTGGGCCGAGTGGAACGCCGCGAACCTGATCGGCGTGCTGCTGTTCATCGGCGCGATGGGGAAATCGGCGCAGCTCTTCCTGCACACATGGTTGCCCGACGCGATGGAAGGCCCGACACCGGTTTCGGCGCTGATTCACGCCGCGACGATGGTGACCGCGGGGGTGTTCCTGGTCTGCCGCATGTCGCCGCTGTTCGAATTTGCGCCTGGCGCCACCGCCTTCATCACCGTGCTGGGGGCGTCGACCGCGTTCTTCGCGGCCACCGTGGGTCTGGTACAGACTGACATCAAGCGGGTCATCGCCTATTCGACCTGTTCGCAGCTTGGCTATATGTTCGTGGCCGCCGGTGTCGGTATGTATTCGGCGGCGATGTTCCACCTGTTTACCCACGCGTTTTTCAAGGCGCTGCTGTTCCTGGGGGCCGGCTCGGTCATCCACGCCATGCATCACGAGCAGGACATGACCAACTATGGCAACCTGCGCAAGAAAATCCCCTATACCTACTGGGCGATGATGATCGGCACATTGGCGATCACCGGTGTCGGAATTCCGCTCACCACGATCGGTTTTGCCGGGTTCCTCTCCAAGGACGCCATCATCGAGAGCGCCTATGCAGGTGGATCAGCCTACGGCTTCTGGATGCTGGTGATCGCGGCGGCCATGACCAGTTTCTACAGCTGGCGATTGATCTTCCTGACCTTCTTTGGCGAGGAACGCGGCGACAAGCACACGCATGAACACGCCCATGAAAGCCCGATGGTGATGTTGATCCCGTTGGGTGTGCTGAGCCTTGGTGCGGTCTTTGCCGGCATGCTCTGGTACGGGAGCTTCTTTGGTCACGCCGATCAGGTTGGGAAATTCTATGGTATCCCGGTCGCCGAGGCGGCGGCAGCCGACGAAAATGGCGGGCATGGGACCGAGGCGCAGCCCCAAGGGGCCGCGGATCATGGCGCGGAGCCAGAGGCCGGCGAAGCGGATCAGGGCGAGGCGACCGAAGGCGAGCATCATTACGTGTTCGCCGGCGAACCGGGCGTCGGCGCGCTTTATTTCGCACCGGACAACCACGTTCTGGACGATGCCCATGCGGCACCGGCCTGGGTCAAGGTGTCGCCCTTTGTCGCGATGCTGCTGGGGCTTGGGATCGCGATCTGGTTCTACCTGGTCAATCCGGCGCTTCCGGCGCGGCTTGCCGAGAACCAGCGGCCGCTCTACCTCTTCCTCAAGAACAAGTGGTATTTCGACGAGCTCTATGACGCGATCTTCGTGAAACCAGCGCTTCGCATCGGTCGCCTGCTCTGGAAACGCGGGGATGTCGGCCTGATCGATGGCTTCCTCAACGGTGTTGCAATGGGCATCGTGCCGTTCTTTACCCGGCTCGCAGGCCGTGCGCAGTCCGGCTTCATCTTTACCTACGCGTTCTGGATGGTGCTCGGAGTTGCCGCGCTTGTCACCTGGATGTCGATCGGCGGAGGAGCGAACTGATGGATAACATCCTCTCCATTGTCACCTTCGTTCCGTCGCTGGCGGCGCTGATCCTGGTGGTTTTCCTGCGCGGCGATGACGAGGCGGCGCAGCGCAATGCCAAGTATGTCGCCCTGTTTGCAACCAGCGTGACGTTCCTCGTGTCGCTGGGCATCTATTTCGAGTTCGATCCGAACGACACCGGCTTTCAGTTCGTGGAGCAATCGGATTGGCTGCTGGGGCTGCAGTACAAGATGGGCGTGGACGGGATCAGCGTACTCTTCGTGATGCTGACCACTTTCATCATGCCGCTCACCATCCTGGCGAGCTGGAATGTGACCGTGCGGGTCAAGGAATACATGGTTGCCTTCCTGTTGCTCGAAACGCTGATGCTCGGCGTGTTCACGGCGCTGGACCTGGTGCTGTTCTACCTGTTCTTCGAGGCGGGCCTCATCCCGATGTTCCTGATCATCGGGATCTGGGGGGGCAAGAACCGGATCTATGCCAGCTTCAAGTTCTTCCTCTACACGTTCCTCGGTTCGGTGCTGATGCTGGTCGCTATGGTTGCCATGTTCGCGGATGCAGGCACGACCGATATCGAGATTTTGCTGACCCACCAGTTTGGCAGCGAAACCTTCAGCCTGATGGGTATGCAGGTCGTCGGGGGGATGCAGACGCTGCTGTTCCTCGCATTTTTCGCAAGTTTCGCGGTCAAGATGCCGATGTGGCCGGTTCATACCTGGTTGCCGGACGCGCACGTCCAGGCGCCGACCGCCGGTTCGGTGGTGCTGGCTGCAATCCTGCTCAAGATGGGCGGCTACGGGTTCCTGCGTTTCAGCCTGCCGATGTTCCCGGTCGGGGCGGATGTCATGGCGCCCGTGGTGCTCTGGATGAGCGCGATCGCCATCGTCTACACGTCGCTCGTGGCGCTGGTGCAGGAAGACATGAAAAAGCTGATTGCCTATTCGTCGGTCGCGCATATGGGCTTTGTCACCATGGGCATCTTTGCGGCAAACCAGCAGGGCGTGGATGGTGCGATCTTCCAGATGCTGAGCCACGGTTTCATCTCGGCGGCGCTGTTTCTCTGTGTCGGCGTGATCTATGACCGGATGCATACCCGCGAAATCGACGCCTATGGCGGGCTTGTCGTGCGAATGCCCGCCTATGCGCTGGTTTTCATGTTCTTCACGATGGGCAATGTGGGCCTTCCCGGCACCTCCGGTTTTGTCGGTGAATTTCTGACGATGATGGGCGCGTTCCAGGTCAACACCTGGGTCACCGCCGTCGCGGCGACCGGCGTGATTTTCAGCGCGGCCTATGCTCTGTGGTTGTATCGACGTGTGGTGTTCGGTGATCTGATCAAGGAGAGCCTGCGCACCATTCAGGACATGTCGGGCCGCGAACGCGCGATCTTTGCGCCGCTGGTGGTCATGACGCTGCTGCTGGGTGTATACCCGTCGCTGGTGACAGACATCATCGGCCCATCGACCACGGCTCTGCTGGCGAGCTACGACACTGCGCTGACGGCGGCGGAAACCGCCAATCAGCTTGCATCGAATTGAGGGGGCGGGGCCTATGATCCAGGCTGATCTGACCGTAATCATTCCGGAAATCGTGCTGGCGGTGTTTGCAATGCTGGCCCTGCTCGGCGCGGCCTATACCGGCAAGGACCGGCTCGGGCCGGCACTTGTCTGGGCGACCGCCGCGCTGATGGTGATACTCGGCGTGTTCATCGCCACCCGAGACATCGGCACCAGTATCGCCTTTGGCGGCATGTTCGTGGATGACGGGTTTGCCCGTTTCTCCAAGGTCACGATCCTGATGTCGGCCGCGGCCGTGTTGCTGATGAGCCAGGACTACATGTCGCGCCGGGGGCTGCTTCGCTTCGAATACCCGCTGCTCGTCGCGCTGGCGTCGGTCGGCATGATGATGATGGTCAGCGCCGGCGACCTGATGTCGCTCTACATGGGCCTGGAACTGCAGTCGCTGGCGCTTTACGTCGTTGCCGCGTTGCGTCGGGACAGCGTGAAGTCCACCGAGGCCGGGTTGAAATACTTCGTGCTGGGCGCGCTGAGCTCGGGTCTGCTGCTCTATGGTGCGTCGCTGGTTTACGGCTATGCCGGCACGACCCTGTTCGCGGGGATCATCCAGACTGCGCAGCATGGCGATGTGTCGCTGGGTTTGCTCTTCGGCCTCATCTTCGTGATCTCGGGCCTGGCTTTCAAGATCAGTGCTGTTCCCTTTCACATGTGGACCCCGGACGTCTACGAAGGCTCGCCCACCCCCGTGACCGCCTTCTTTGCGACCGCGCCCAAGATGGCGGCGATGGGTCTGTTCGCGCGGGTGTTGCATGACGCGTTCGGTCATGCGGTCGCCGATTGGCAGCAGGTGATTGCCCTGCTTTCGGTGCTGTCGATGTTCGTCGGGGCCGTCGCCGCGATCGGACAGCGCGACATCAAGCGGCTGATGGCCTATTCCTCGATCGCGCATATGGGGTTTGCGTTGATGGGGCTTGCCGCCGGCACCGAGTTCGGTGTGCAGGCGATGCTGATCTACATGGCGATTTACGTCACCATGAATGTCGGAACATTTGCCTTTATCCTGATGATGGAAAAGGACGGGCGGCCGGTGACCGAAATCAGTGCCCTCAATCTCTATGCCCGGCGTGAACCCGGACGGGCGCTGGCAATGCTGATCCTGCTGTTTTCGCTGGCCGGTGTGCCGCCGATGCTGGGCTTCTTCGGCAAGTTCTACGTGCTGCGCGCAGCCTATGATGGCGGGCTGGCCTGGCTGGCGGTTGCGGGTGTCATCGCCTCGGTGATCGGGGCGTTCTATTACCTGCGGATCGTCTATTTCATGTATTTCGGCGACGAGGGTGCCGAGCTGGAAACCAACGCCTCGCCGGTGCTCTGGGGATTCCTGATGGCCTCGGCTGCCGTGATGTTGCTGGGTATCGTCAACATGTTCGGCGTCGAGGGCGCGGCGGCCGCTGCGGCGGCGACGTTGCTGCAGTGAGCCGGCTTGGGCGTTCCCGTTCGCACACCATGACCGCGACAGCGACATGGGCATGATCCAGTGGCCCGATGGCTATGGCAGCCGTGTGCTTGACGAAGTCGATTCGACACTGAACGAAGCGGCCCGGATCGCGCCGGAACTCGCCGGTCCGGAATGGATCATGGCACATCGCCAGACCGCCGCGCGGGGTCGTCGTGGCCGGGCCTGGTCCAATCCGGAGGGCAATCTCGCGGCGACGCTGGTGCTGTTCCCGCAGGAGCCGCCGGCGATTGCCGCGCTCCGCTCGTTCGTGGCTTCGCTGGCGCTGTTTGATGCCTGTGTCGCCGTCTGTGGCCGCAACGAGGGGTTCGAGTTGAAATGGCCGAACGATGTCCTGCTGAACGGCGGCAAGCTGGCGGGCATACTGCTCGAAAGCTCGGGGCGGGGGCCGCGGATAGGGCATCTGGCAATCGGAATTGGCGTCAACCTCGTGGATGCGCCGTCATCGGAGATGGTGGAACCGGGCGCGGTTCCTCCCGTTTCGCTGCTCTCGTCGACCGGAGCGCGGGTTGATGCGGAAACTTTCCTGACCTTCCTGGCCGCCGCCTATGCCCGCCATGAAGCCGCGTTCACGGCCTACGGGTTCGAGCCGATCCGTACCGCCTGGCTAAACCGGGCAGCGCGGCTGGGCGAGGTGATCACCGCACGCACCGGGAACAGCGAAACCACCGGCACGTTCCAGACGGTGGACGCCCAGGGGAACCTTGTTCTAAACACCAGCAGAGGCCGCGTGACGATCCCGGCGGCCGATGTCTATTTCTGAAGGGGCCACGGATGCTTCTTGCCATTGATTGCGGCAATACCAATACCGTCTTCGCGATATGGGATGGCGAACAGTTTCTGTGCACCCTGCGCACATCGACCCATCACGCCCGTACCGCGGATGCCTATTTCACATGGTATTCGACCCTTGTGAAGCACTACGGGATCGAGGTGGAGATCGACGATGTAATCATCTCGTCCACAGTGCCCCGTGTGGTCTATAACCTGCGGGTTTTTTCCGACCGGTTCTTCGGGTGCCGGCCCATCGTGGTGGGCAAGCCCGACTGCCTGCTGCCCCACGAGCCGCGCGTCGATCTGGGCACGCAGGTCGGCCCCGACCGGCTGGTCAATGCGGCGGGGGCGTTCGATCGTCACGGCGGTGATCTGATTGTCGTGGATTTCGGCACCGCGACCACTTTTGATGTTGTGGCCAGCGACGGCGCCTATATTGGTGGCGTGATCGCGCCGGGTGTCAACCTGAGCCTCGAGGCGCTGCACATGGCCGCCGCCGCCTTGCCGCACGTGGATATCAGCGTTCCGCAAAAGGTGATCGGAACCAACACCGTCGGATGTATGCAATCCGGCATTTTCTGGGGCTATGTGGGACTCGTCCGCGAGATATGCACACGGGTCAAGGCCGAACGGGATCGGGACATGCGGGTGATCGCCACTGGCGGGCTGGCTCCGCTGTTTCAGCACAGTGCGGATCTGTTCGACGAGATGGAAGAAGACCTGACGATGCACGGCCTGACCGTGATCCACAAGTATAACAAGGACAACGGCTGACCCGATGACAAGCAAGAGACTGGTTTACCTGCCGCTTGGCGGGGCGGGCGAAATTGGCATGAATGCCTATCTCTACGGATACGGCGCGCCCGACAAGGAACGTTTCATCCTTGTCGATCTTGGCGTGACCTTTCCGGATATGGACGGTTCGCCCGGTGTCGACCTGATCCTGCCCGACATCACCTGGCTCAAGGAGCGGGCCGACCGGCTGGATGCCATCTTTGTCACTCACGCGCACGAAGATCACGTGGGGGCCGTTGCGCATTTTTATGGCGATCTGTCGGTGCCCGTCTATGCCCGCGCCTTTACAGCCAATATCGCGCGCCGCAAGATGACCGAGCTTGGCCATCCCGAGGACGCGGTTCGGACCTGTTCGGCCTGGCCTGAACAGGTCACTGCCGGCCCGTTCAAGGTGGGTTTCCTGCCCATCTCTCATTCGATCCCCGAAAGCGGCGCGCTGGTCATCGATACGCCGGATGGGCGGGTGATCCACACGGGCGATTTCAAGCTCGATCCGACGCCGGTCGTGGGCGAGCCGTTTGATCCGGAGCTCTGGGCCGAGGTCTGCCGGGATGGCGTGCGCGCGCTGGTCTGTGATTCCACCAATGTGTTTTCGCCCGATCCGGGGCGTTCGGAACTGTCGCTTGGGCCGGCGCTCGAAGAGCTGGTTGCAGGCGCGGCGGGCATGGTCGTCGCGACGACCTTTGCCAGCAACGTGGCACGGGTCAAGACGCTGGCCGAGGCGGGGGTCCGGGCCGGGCGCTCGATCGTGCTGCTGGGCCGCGCCATGGAGCGGATGGTCGAAGCCGCCAGAGAGACCGGCGTCTTGTCCGGCTTTCCGGCCACGATCAGCGACGAAGCCGCGCGCGACATCCCGCGCGAGAACCTGATGTTGCTGGTTACCGGCAGCCAGGGCGAGCGCCGCGCCGCAAGTGCGCAGCTCGCACGGGGCAAGTACCGCGGTATCCAGATGAAGGAGGGGGACATGTTCCTGTTCTCGTCCAAGACGATTCCGGGCAATGAGCGCGGCGTGATCCGCGTGATCAACCAGTTCAGCGAAATGGGCGTGGACGTGGTGGATGACAGCAGTGGCAAATACCATGTATCGGGCCATGCCAATCGCCCCGATATCGAGCGGATGCATGACATCGTCCGCCCCCAGATGGTGATTCCGATGCATGGCGAGCATCGCCACCTGCGTGAACATGCGCGTCTTGCGACAAAGCGCGGTTATCAATCCGCTGTCGTGGTCAACGGAATGATGATGGATTTGTCCGGCAATGCACCGAGCGTCGCGGAATATGTCGAGACCGGCCGGACCTATCTGGATGGATCGGTCAGGATCGGCGCGCTGGACGGGATCGTACGCGATCGTATCCGCATGGCGCTGAACGGGCATGTGACCGTGACGGTCATTCTGGATGAGCAGGACGAGCCGTTGGGAGAGCCGTGGTGCGACACGATCGGGCTGGCCGAAACCGGACGGTCAAACGCCTTGCTGGTCGAGGTGCTGGAAGAGGATCTGAGCCAGTTCCTTGGCCGCGCCGGAGACAAGACCCTGCGCGACGACGACAAGCTGGAAGAGGCGCTGCGCCGCACCGCCCGACAGACCGCCCAGGCCGAGATCGGCAAAAAGCCCGAAGTGACGGTGGTGATCAGCCGGATGCGGTAATCCGCTCCGGCTGCGTTGGCGGCATATCACGCGGGGCGGGTTATCCGGCCCGGCGCTCTTCAAAGCTGAGGGCGATGAAGCTGGGCAGGTGATCGCCCATCCCGACGACCTTGTCGCCACCGGACGAGCGCCCGCGCGAGGGCGAACCGCCCTGTTCTGCCTTTGCCTTGCCCGCGGCACCCTTGGGCGCGGCATCGGATTTCTTCGGCTTGCTGCGCGTGTCCGTTTTCGGTGCCGCGTCGTCCTTGTCCGATTTGGTGGCCTTGACCTCGGACTTCAGCGGATTGTCGCGCCGCGGGATCTCCCGTTGCACAAGCCTTTCGATATCATCGAGGTTCTTTTCGTCGCGCGGAACGCAGATCATCATCGCGGTGCCATCACGCCCGGCGCGACCGGTGCGTCCGATCCGGTGCACGTAATCCTCGGCATGGCCGGGAACGTCAAAGTTGAACACATGGCTGACGCTGGGCACGTCGAGCCCGCGCGCGGCGACATCCGAGGCCACGAGAAAGCGCAGGGTGCCATCGCGGAACCCGTCCAGGGTACGGGTGCGCTGGCTTTGATCGAGGTCGCCGTGAATGGGCGCCGCGTCATAGCCGTATTTCTTGAGCGATTTGGCAACGATATCCACGTCCATCTTGCGGTTGCAGAAGATGATCGCGTTGGTGCATTTTTCGCCCTCGGCATCGATCAGGGCGCGCAGCAGCTTGCGTTTCTCGCTGGCCTCTCGATCCTTGCGGCTGCCTTTGAACATCACCACCGATTGCTCGATATTCTCGCTGGTGGTTGCCTGGCGCGCGACCTCGATGCGCGTCGGCGCAGACAGGAAGGTGTTGGTGATGCGTTCGATCTCGGGGGCCATCGTCGCCGAGAAGAACAGCGTCTGCCGGGTAAAGGGGGTCAGTGAAAAGATGCGCTCGATATCGGGGATGAACCCCATGTCGAGCATCCGGTCGGCTTCGTCGACCACCATGATCTGAACGCCGGTCAGCAGCAGCTTGCCGCGCTCGAAATGATCCAGCAGGCGGCCCGGCGTGGCGATCAGCACGTCGACGCCCTTGTCGATCAGCTTGTCCTGCTCGCCAAAGCTGACGCCACCGATCAGCAGCGCCTTGGTCAGTTTCACATGTTTGGCATAGGTGTCGAAATTCTCGGCGACCTGCGCGGCGAGTTCCCGCGTCGGGCACAGCACCAGGCTGCGCGGCATCCGGGCGCGGGCGCGGCCGCGGGCCAGCAGGGTGATCATCGGCAGGGTAAAACTCGCGGTCTTGCCGGTGCCGGTCTGCGCGATGCCAAGCACGTCCTTGCCTTCGAGCGCGGGCGGGATCGCGCCCTCCTGAATCGGGGTCGGGGATTCGTACCCGGCCTCGTCAATTGCTTTGAGTACCTTTGGATTCAGGTTCAGTTCTGAAAATTTTGTCATTTGTGTCCGTGTGTTGCGGACACTTTCTTGGCCCGCCGTCCTGTCAGAGCCGGACCACAGCGGTCCTGCGCTTGTGCGCATGTTGGCTCGTCTCGCTGCATTAACAAAAAGGGACGCAGCGGTCAAACTGCGCTGTCAAATTCCTGTGCGAATTGACGATTGTTTCCGTCCGGGTATCCGGCTCTCAATACGAGGGAAATTGTTTCCGGCGCGATTGATCCAGTTGCAGGTCGCACAGATGCAGCAAACCCTGTTCGGCAAGGCGCCGGCGATGATCGGGGGTATCGGCGTGCAGTTCGTCATAGAAAGCGCGCAGCCCTTGCTCTCCGTAGTGCTTCGCGATCAAAGAAAGCAGTTGGTGCAGGGTCATTCTGTTGCGACGCTCCACGCGCATCGGTGCGAGATCGGCGCGGTACGAGCCGCGTTCCATCCGGAATCGATAGGCGGCCATGAACGCGTCCCAGCTCCGGGCGTGACAGTGGCACAGGATCGTGTCGTCGAGCACGGCTTTGCCGGGGTTCCTGATGTCGCCGTGCAGCAGATTGTGAATGCGAAACATCACATCTTTCAGGCCGGTGCGGGCAAAGAGTTTGCCCTCGACATGGCTGAGAAACCCGCCTTCGAGATATTTTCCGTAGATCGGATAAAGTTGCTCGGCGCTGACCGCGCGCTCATAGGGGAGTCGTTTGGTCAGCTTGAAGGCGGTGCCGTCGCCGGCCAGCGCCTCGGCGGGATAGATGCGGGCACATTGGGCGGTTTCGGGCAGGGCGGCAAGCTGATCCGCAAGCGAGGTCTTCGGACACAGAAACTCATCCACATCGATATGGGCCAGCCAGTCGACCTCGGCGCGGGCATAGGCATGGGTTGCATTGGCCGACTGCCGGACCTGGTGTTTTTTCGGATGCCTTGGATGTTCTGCCCAATAGGCGTCGTCGCATGTCGTCACGCTGACCTTTGGATGCGCGTCGAGCAGCGCAAATGTCGCCGGATCGGCTTCGTCGAGATAGACATATATGCGGTGCGCGCCCAGTTCGAGGTGATGTGCCACGAAATTCAGGACCGCTCTGGTCGGTGCCTTGATGGTTGCAACGAGCCCCCAGCGGATCATGTCTTGTCCTGAATTTTCTGGCGCATCAGTTGCAACCGGCGAAAGATGTTGTCGGGGTCGCGGTTCAGTTCCCGCATCAGGTGATCGGCAAGCGGTGCGATGCCCGGATCGCTCAGCGCGAGTTCCCAGACCGGGGCGAGAATGTTGATGTCGAGCCCGCCATTGCGGATCGAGTAATCGCCCATCTGCAAGGGCAGCGGGACCTGCAGGCGGTCGTTGACGGGGTAGGGTACGTCGGGCGGCGTTCTGCCGTAGAGCCGTTCGAATTCGTAGAGCTTCATCATAGAGAACAGCATTCTCAGCGCCTGTCCGACCTGTCGCTGCACGTCGGTTTCGCCGTGGTCGGCAAAGGTCATCACGGAGGAGACTTGCCACCGCAGATCAAGCTGATCGAGCAGGTGCCCGTGCTGTTCCAGCCAGAGCCGTCGAAACAGCGCCGCCGCGTGCGGCGGGGCGCTGTATTTCCGCAGGTTCGAAATCAGCAGGGCGTTCAACAGCGCAAGCTGCGACTTGCCGGGGAATTCAGAGGCAATCTGCGCCTTCTTGCGCGACCAGCGCGTGGCGGTGCGCGGCGTCAGATCGTTCTGTGTGACGACCTGCGCGGCGAGCGCGGCGAGATCCGCATCAAGCGGGGGCAGGGCCACGACATCCGGGTTGAAGGGCTTGCGGCGGGCGTTATACCGCTCGAGCATGGCCGCGAGGCCGCCGTCATAGGTTACGTCGCGTTTGTCCATACCCCGTGCTTACACCGGTGCGCGGGCGCTGAAAATCCCCAGGTGTTCAGACCATCATTTCCTTGGTCGCGGTCAGGCGCACATCGGGGTAATCGCGTTCGATCCTGTCGATGTCCCATTGCAACCGGGTCAGGTACACGATGTCGCCGTCATGGTCATGTGCGATATGTTGCTTGTTGGCGTTGGCGAACTTGTCGACCGCGGCCTTGTCTCCTGAAACCCAGCGGGCGCTGGTGAACTGGCTGGCTTCGAAGCGCACGGGCAGGCCGTATTCAAGCTCGATCCGGCTGGCCAGCACTTCGAATTGCAGGGCTCCGACCACGCCGACGATGAAGCCCGAGCCGATAGAGGGCTTGAAGACCTTGGCGGCGCCTTCCTCGGCGAATTGCATCAGCGCCTTTTCCAGATGCTTGGCCTTCATCGGGTCGCCCGCGCGCACGCCCTGCAGCAGTTCGGGCGCGAAGGACGGAATGCCGGTCACCCGCAATGCCTCGCCCTCGGTCAGCGTGTCACCGATGCGCAACTGCCCGTGGTTGGGGATGCCGATGATGTCACCGGCCCAGGCCTCGTCCGCAAGCTCGCGATCCGAGGCAAGGAACAGGACGGGGTTGGTGATCGCCATCGGCTTTTTTGACCGCACATGGGTCAGTTTCATGCCGCGTTTGAAATGCCCCGACGCCATGCGGACAAAGGCGACGCGGTCGCGATGCTTGGGGTCCATGTTGGCCTGCACCTTGAACACGAAGCCCGCGACCTTGCTCTCTTCGGGCGATATCTGGCGGGGCTGCGCTGACTGAATCTGCGGCTGCGGGCCATAAAGGCCGATGCCGTCCATCAACTCCTTGACCCCGAAACTGTTGATCGCCGAGCCGAACCAGATCGGCGTCATGTGACCTTCGAGCACCGCCTGCGGGTCCAGCCGGGGCAGCAGTTCGCGCGCCATTTCAAGCTCTTCGCGCAGCTGATCGAGGAGCTGTGCGGGCACGTGCGCGGCCAGCGCCGGATCATCGAGGCCGTTGATCTCTATGCTTTCGGCGACCTTGTTGCGATCGGCGCGATCCATCAGTTCAAGCCGGTCGCGCAGGATGTCGTAGCATCCCAGAAAATCGCGGCCCTGTCCGATGGGCCAACTGGCCGGGGTCACGTCGATCGCCAGGTTTTCCTGAATTTCGTCGATGATCTCGAATACGTCCCGGCTTTCACGGTCCATCTTGTTGCAGAAAGTCAGGATGGGCAGGTCACGCAGGCGACAGACCTCGAACAGTTTCTGTGTCTGGCTTTCGACACCCTTGGCACCGTCGATGACCATCACCGCCGCATCCACCGCCGTGAGCGTGCGATAGGTGTCTTCGGAAAAATCCGAGTGGCCCGGTGTATCCACCAGGTTGAAGCGGAAGCTGTTGTAGTCGAAAGACATCGCCGAGGCCGAGACCGAAATGCCGCGATCCTTTTCCATCTGCATGAAATCCGACCGGGTGCGCCGGGCCTCGCCCTTGGCGCGGACCTGTCCGGCCATCTGGATGGCACCGCCATAGAGCAGGAATTTTTCCGTCAGCGTGGTCTTGCCCGCGTCCGGGTGCGAAATGATCGCAAAGGTACGGCGGCGCGCGATTTCGGGCGGCAATTCGGGGCGATTAGAAGCGGTGTCCAACATGAGGCGCGTATAGGTAAGGAACGCGCCAAGCGCAAGAATATCGGCGTCCGCAATCTGCGGCGCGCGGCATTCGCTGGCATTGTCGGCGGCAGCGATGCTATGCGAGGGACAGGAACCAATCGGGAGATCAGAGATGGATTTGGGAATCGCCGGCAAACGGGCACTGGTCTGTGCCAGCAGCAAGGGTCTTGGTCTGGGCTGCGCCGAGGCGCTGGCAGAGGCGGGGGTCGACCTGATCATGAACGCGCGCGGAGCCGAGGCGCTCGAGGCGTCCGCACAGGCGATCCGAGATGAACATGGTGTCGAGGTCGTCACCGTGGCCGCCGATGTGGCAACCGCCGAGGGGCAGGCCCGCGTGATCGAGGCAGCGGCGGGGGTCGACATTCTTGTCAACAACGCCGGCGGGCCGCCGCCGGGCATGTGGTCCGATTGGGATCGCGATGATTTCATCAAGGCGCTGGATGCCAACATGCTGGCGCCGATCGCGCTGATGAAGGCGCTGATGCCGGCGATGATCGACAAGGGCTGGGGCCGGGTGGTCAACATCACCAGCCAGTCGGTGCGCGCGCCGATCGCGGCGCTTGGCCTGTCGAACTCCGCCCGTACGGGGCTGACCGGTTATGTCGCGGGGACCGCGCGGCAGGTGGCCGGGAGCGGGGTCAACATCAACAACCTTCTGCCGGGCATTCACGCCACCGATCGCGCGGTTTCGCTGGACGGAGGCGTCGCCAAGGCAAAGGGCGTGTCGCTCGAAGAGGCGCAGGCGCAGCGGGCCGCGACGATTCCCGCCGGGCGCTATGGCACGCGTCAGGAATTTGGCGCGGCCTGCGCCTTCCTGTGCAGCCGGCATGCGGGGTTCATCGTCGGGCAGAACATCCTGCTAGACGGTGGCGCGACCAATGTGACGATGTAGCATGGCGCAGGGGTTTTCGCTGAAGGATCAGCTGTTCAACGCAGGCAAGGTGCACTATCTGGCCGGTCTTTTCGCGGCGGCGAACCCGGCATTCGACGGCGATCTGTTCGAACGGCAGGTGGTGGCGCGCCTGACCGAACTCGAACTGAAACAGCGCATTAGCTGGATCGCCGAATGTCTGGGCGAGCGATTGCCCGGATCCGTCGATGAAATCGCGCCGACCCTGCGCGCGGCCTTGCCCCCGCCGCTGGACCCGACTCTCACGGATGATGATTTCGGGGATTTCATCTTTGCGCCGCTGGGGGAATTGATCGTCCTGCGCGGGCTTGACAGACCGGATGTATCGCTTGACCTGATCGAGGAGATCACCCAGCGGTTTTCGATGGAATGGGCGATCCGCCCCTTCCTCAACCGCTGGCCGGACCTTGTTCTTGCGCGGATGCACCGCTGGGCGCATCACCCCAGTTACCACGTGCGCCGGCTGGTGAGCGAAGGCAGCCGCCCGCGCCTGCCCTGGGGGCAATCGGTGGCAATCGACGTCACCGCGCCGCTGCCCCTGCTCGATGCGCTGCATGCGGACCGGACGCGATATGTCACCCGCTCGGTTGCCAACCATCTCAATGACATCAGCAAGACAGACCCGGCTGTTGTCATGGACCGGCTTGAGCAATGGGCCGGACAGGCGATGCAGGAGCGGGCGGAGCTTGACTGGATGACGCAACATGCCTTGCGCGGGCTGGTCAAGGCGGGATATGCGCGGGCGCTCTCCTTGCTGGGCTTCGATGCGGGTGCGGATATCGAGGTGCTGCGCTTTGATGTGCCCGATCGCGTGGCGATTGGCGATGCCCTGGCGATGTCTGCCACGCTGCGCTCGGCCACGGGGGCGCGTGCGCTGGTCGACTACGTGTTCTGGCGGCGCCGCGCCAATGGCGATCTGGCCCCCAAGGTGTTCAAGCTCAAACAGCTCGACCTTGCACAGGGCAGCTCGAGCGATCTGCGCAAATCGCATAAGCTCAAGGGCGACGCCACCACATTCCGTTTGTATCCGGGGCCGCATCGCATCGAGCTCCAGATCAATGGACGGGTGCGGGCCGAGGCACTATTCGAACTGGTCGCGGATTGACGCATGGCAGAGCAGGACCTGAGCAGCGAGCGTTTGCGTGGCATCGTCACCGACATCGCCGAGGAGATGGCTGCGGAGACCGAACGGGGCAGGGTGGCGGATTACATTCCGCCGCTGGCGCGCATCGACCCGAACCAGTTTGCCCTGTCGGTCATCACCCGTGACGGCGAGACGATTTCGGCGGGTGACGCGCAGACCCGTTTCTCGATCCAGAGCGTGTCCAAGGTCTTTACGCTGGCGCTTGGACTCGGTCGTCTGGGCGATCGTCTCTGGACCCGTGTCGGGCGCGAACCGTCGGGCGATCCGTTCAACTCGATCGTGCAGCTGGAGTATGAAAAGGGACTGCCGCGCAACCCGTTCATCAATGCCGGTGCAATCGCCGTCACCGACAGTATCCTTGGCAGCTTCGTGCCCAAGGAAGCCCTGGGCGAAATCCTGCGCTTCGTGCGCTTCCTCGCCAGCGATGACGATATTGCCATCGACCCCGACGTGGCGCGTTCGGAACTGGCGACGGGGTTCCGAAACGCCGCGCTGGCGAATTTCATGCGCAGCTTCGGCACCATCACCAGCCCGCCGGAACAGACGCTGGGCGTGTATTTTCACCATTGCGCAATTGCGATGACGACCGAACAGCTGGCGGCGTCCGCACGGTTCCTCGCGTTTGACGGACGTCTGTCGCCGGGCGGACCCCGTGCGATTTCCGCGCGGATGGCACGACAGATCAATACGCTGATGCTGACCTGCGGGCACTATGACGGTTCCGGCGAATTCGCCTTTCGTGTCGGCCTGCCGGGCAAGAGCGGTGTCGGCGGCGGCATCATGGCGGTGGTGCCGGGGCAGGCGGCGATCAGTTGCTGGTCGCCGGGGCTGAACGCGGTCGGCAACTCGCACCTGGCGTCGCGGGCGCTCGAACAGTTGGCGCTGCGCACCGGTTGGTCGGTCTTTGCGCCACGCTAGGTTGCGCAGCGGCGTGGGGATTGTTATCTGCGCTGATACCCGACGACCATGATCGCGACGTCCAAGAGGATACCGGTGGAGCACGTCAGAACCGCGCAACCTGCATCAACGCGCTCCGCGCCCAGGCTCGAAATCCGCAACCTGACGCGGAAATTTCACGGGCGCACGGTGGTGAATGATGTCTCGCTCAGCATCGAACCGGGACAGGTGACGTGCCTGCTCGGTCCGTCGGGTTGTGGAAAGTCGACGACGCTACGCATGGTTGCCGGGGTCGAAATGCAGGACAGCGGCGAAATCTGGGTTGATGGCAAGCTGGTCTGCGACACGGTTTTCCGGGTGCCGCCCGAGCGGCGGGAAATCGGGCTGATGTTCCAGGATTTTGCGCTGTTTCCGCATCTGAGTGTCGCGGGCAATGTGGCCTACGGTTTGCGCGGCACGCGGGATGACAAGCGCGCGCGGGTCGAGGAACTGTTGCGGCGGGTCGACCTGTTGCGGTTCATCGACGGCTATCCGCACCAGCTTTCGGGGGGCGAGCAACAGCGGGTGGCGCTGGCCCGTGCACTGGCGCCGCGTCCACGGATCATGTTGATGGACGAGCCGTTCTCGGGGCTCGACAACCGGTTGCGCGATGGTATCCGCGACGAAACCCTGACGCTGCTCAAGGAAGAGGACACCGCTGTCCTTCTTGTCACGCACGAGCCTGAAGAGGCGATGCGCATGGCCGATGAAATCGCCCTGATGCGGGATGGCCGGATCGTGCAGCACGGCGCGCCCTATAACGTCTATACCCGTCCCGTCGATCGTGCGGCGGTGTCGTTCTTCAGCGATACCAATGTCTTGCGCGCTCAGGTGAACGGAGCGCTTGCGGACACCCCCTTTGGCCAGTTCCTCGCGCCGGGCATTCCCGATGGCACCGATGTGGACATCGTGTTCCGGCCCCAGCATGTGCGCATCGATTTCGACCGTGGCGGGTCGGGGCCATTGCCCACGCCCACCGATGGGGTGGCGGCGCGCGGCGTTGTCGAACGGGCCCGGTTCATGGGGCATGAGAGCCTTGTCGAGTTTCGCATGTCCCACGACGGTTCGGTGATCAAGGCCACGGTTCCCAACGTCTTCCTGCCCTCGGCGGGCAAGGTCATGTGGCTGACGATCCGGCGCGACCGCTGTTTCGTGTTTCCCGCCTGATCAGACGCGGTCGGACAGGCGCTTGCCCGGCTCGTCGGCGAACAGCTCGGGCAAGGGGGCAGCGGCTTCGATCAGGTCGACGCGGAAATCACGGAACTTTCCGTCGGTCTCGCTCCAGGCGGTCAGCAGCCAGACCCGCCCCCAGCTTTCGAGTTTCAGCGGACGGATCGTGTCGTGCCGGGTCTGCTCTGCCGTGTCGCGGTAGGACAGGCGCAGCTTTTGCCGTCCGGCGATGGCGCTGCGCAGGCTGACCATGTGCGACAGGCCACGCGCCGCGTTGGCCAGCGGGGTCAGCGCGGTTTTCCATGCATCCGCCTCGGCGACGGTTTCGGCCGGCAGCGCCATGTCGATCTTTTGCGTCAGGGTCTGCGCCGCGGCGCTGAGCGCGGGGTCGGCGGCCTCGGATACGATGGCAATCCCCAGGTGCAACACCTCGAGTTCCGCCGGCGACAACTGCAGCGGCGGCAGCGCGATGGTATCGGCCATCCTGTAGCCGGTACCGGGCGTGCCCTGTATCGGGACGCCGGCGGCAAGCAGGCGATCCATGTCGCGATAGACGGTGCGCACCGAAACTCCCAGCACGGGGGCAAGATCCTGCGCGCGGTGCAACGCTCCGTCACGCAGCAGGTTGATCAGGGTCACAAGTCGGTCGGTGCGGGCCATGCGGCTTGGTGGCACGAGGGGGCTGCATTGTCCATCAAAACTGACAAAAACATGTCAGGAGTGCCGCGCGCTGCCGGTTTTCCGCAGGCGAAGGGCACGACCTGCGCCACTTTCGGGCCGATGCGGCTTTTGTGGAGGCGCGGCGGCGCTTAGAAAACGGATGAATTTGCAGCGCGACGATGACTCGCGACCTGCACGAATCTGAGGAGACGGACATGTTGAACAATATTGGCCTTCCCGGCATCTTGCTGATTGCAATCGTCGTGCTGGTGCTGTTTGGCCGGGGCAAGATCAGCTCGCTGATGGGCGAAGTGGGCAAGGGAATAACATCGTTCAAGAAGGGCATCAGCGAAGGCCAGAAAGAGGATGACGAAGACCCGTCCGAGCTGGCCCGCGACGTGACTCCGGAAACCGACAAGGACAAGGCGTAACACCGCATGTTCGATCTGGGCTGGACCGAGTTGCTGGTCATTGGCATCGTGGCGCTGATCGTGGTCGGGCCAAAGGACCTGCCCGTGCTGTTTCGCAACGTGGGACGGTTCGTTGGCAAGGCCAAGGGGATGGCACGCGAGTTTTCCAGCGCCATGCACGAAGCTGCGGACGAATCGGGTATTCGGGACGTGGCCAAGGGCATGAAATCGGCGACCAACCCGATGTCGAGCGTGATGGACGGTGTCAAGGACGCGACGCGCGAACTGACCGACAGCCTCAATCCGACCAAGCTCGATCCCAAGAAATACGAGTCTGGCAGTGAAACCGGGAAGCTTGCCGAAGAGCGCGCGGAACAGGCCAGGAAGATTCAGGCCGCCACCGCCCGTGCCGCGGCAGACAGGTTGAAGCGCGAGGCGGCCGAAGCGCAAGCCCGCGCGGATGCGGCCGAGGCCGCACTGACGGACAGCCCGGAAAGCAAGACATGAGCCAGACCGACGAAATAGACGACAGCAGCGCGCCGCTGATCGAGCATCTGGCCGAATTGCGCAGCAGGCTCATCCATTCGGTTGTTGCCTTTCTCATCGGCATGGTCGCCTGTTTCACCGTCGCGACGCCGATCTTCAACTTCCTGACCGCGCCACTGTGCCAGGTTCTGGCCGAGCGGGGGCAGGATTGCGACCTGATCTTCATCAGCCCGCAGGAAGGCTTCTTTGTCGCGATCAAGGTGTCGCTTCTGGGCGGCTTCCTGCTGGCCTTTCCTTATATCGGCCTGCAGATGTGGCGGTTCGTGGCGCCGGGGCTCTACAAGTCAGAAAAGGGCGCGTTCCTGCCGTTCCTCGTGGCGTCTCCGTTCATGTTCCTGCTGGGTGCTGGTTTTGCCTTTTACGTCGTGACGCCGCTCGCCTATGATTTCTTCCTGGGCTTTCAGCAATTCGGTGCCGAGGGCGAGGCCCTGACCGGCGAGGTCATCGCGCCGCTGAGCGTGGTATTTCAGGGCAGCGCGCAGGAATATCTGAACCTGACCATCAAGTTCATCGTCGCCTTCGGTCTCTGCTTTCAGCTGCCGGTGCTGCTGACCCTGATGGGAAAGGCGGGGCTGGTCAGTTCGGATGGCCTTGGCAACGTGCGCAAATACGCGGTTGTGGGCATTCTCGTGCTTGCGGCCCTTGTCACGCCGCCCGATGTCATTACCCAGATCATCCTGTTCACCGTGGTGTACGGCCTGTACGAGATTTCGATCTTCCTGGTCCGCCGGGTCGAGACCAAGCGCGAGGAACAGTTGCGGGCCGACGGCTATTATGATGACGAGGACCTGGCGGATGCGGCGATGGCGGGACTGGACGAGGA
This sequence comes from Alphaproteobacteria bacterium, assembly GCA_030431825.1. Classification (GTDB taxonomy): domain Bacteria; phylum Pseudomonadota; class Alphaproteobacteria; order Rhodobacterales; family Rhodobacteraceae; genus Sedimentitalea. The sequence goes on along the minus strand of JAUIIJ010000017.1, from coordinate 54,997 downwards.
AGACAACAAGTGATCAATGACCCGATGGACCGGATTGCCGCGGCACTTGAACGGATGTCGCCGGCTCCGATGCCAGCCCCGGATTTCGATATTGCCAGTGCCTTTGTCTGGCATGTGGAACCCGACAGGCTGGAACCGGTGCCACAGGTGAGCCGGGTTGGGCTGGGTCTTCTGGTGGGGATCGACCGCGCGCGCGACACGTTGCTGGACAACACGCGCCGTTTTGCCGGGGGCTACGCTGCCAACAACGCGCTTCTCTGGGGGGCGCGCGGCATGGGCAAGTCGAGCCTGGTCAAGGCGATCCATGCCGAGGTGCTGCACGACCATCCGGGCCTCAAGCTGGTGGAATTGCAGCGCGAGGATCTGCCCAGCGTCAGCCGCCTGCTGAACCATCTGCGGGCAGCGCCTTACAGGTTCCTGCTGTTCTGTGACGATCTGTCGTTTTCCCATGACGACCAGCATTACAAGAGCCTCAAGGCGGTGCTGGACGGGGGGATCGAGGGCAGGCCCGAGAATGTCGCGTTCTACGCGACCAGCAATCGCCGCCACCTGATGCCGCGCGACATGATCGAAAACGAGCGGTCCAGTGCCATAAACCCGTCCGAGGCGGTCGAGGAAAAGGTTTCGCTCAGCGACCGGTTCGGGCTTTGGCTGGGTTTTCATCCCTGTACCCAGGACGAATACCTGGCGATGATCGACCGTTATTGCGCCGAATACGGGGTCGAAGCCGATCCGGAAACGCTGCGTGCAGAGGCGATTGAATGGCAGGCGACCCGAGGCGCGCGCTCAGGCCGCGTGGCGTGGCAGTTCTTTACCGATCTCGCCGGTCGGCACCGTGTCAGCCTGACCTGACGGGCGTTTGTCCGTCCAGATCCCCGAACCGGGGCGCGACCAGCGTCAAACGATCACTGCACGGGGTGCATTTCGAGGCGGACGTCAATCCCCTCGCCAAAGAAGGTCACGAAATCACCGTCTCTTGCGAGCGTGGCGTTGACGCCGTTGACGTCGGCAACCCACCCGTGCTTGCCATCGCTCAGCGGAAAGGTCTGCGCGACATCGGTCGGTTGCACGCCATCATTGCCCGAGGACGTCATGGTCATTTCAGAGCAATCGGCGTTGACGTCGATCCGCGCCTCAAAAGGCATTTCCTGACCACGGTAGGAGCCGCCGGACCACCGGCAATCCTGTGCCGCGGCGGCAACCGGGAGAGAGACGACGGCAAGGCCGAGAAGAACGGAGTACTTCATCATGCGATTTCCTTCGGTTTCACTCTACCTATAGTGAAGTTGCCCGGACAATGGTCAAGCGGGATTTGTGCAGTCGGCAGGGTTATTCCAGATAAGGCATGGGATCGACGCTCTCGAACCCGTCGCGGACCTCGAAATGCACGTATGAATCCTCGCCGCTGCGCAGTTGCGCGAGTTTTTGTCCCCGCTTGACGCTGTCGCCCTTCTTCACGGCGATCTTGTCCACATTGGCATAAACCGTCAGCAGGTTGTCGGGATGGCGCACGACGACGATCGGCACCTGATCCGCGTCCTGGGTGATTGCCGCGACCGAGCCGCTGGCGGCGGCGGTGACCGATGTGCCCGGGCTGCCTGCAATGTCGATCCCTTCATTGCGCCCCTTGGAGTAGGTGCGGATAATCTTGCCCTGCAACGGGAACGCCATGGCGGCGTTGCTGGTTTGCGTGGGGGTTCCGACATCGGTTTTCTGCGGCTCCGGCGCGTTCGCCGCGACCTTTTCGTCGGGAAGGGGCGCGGTTGCGCTTGGCGGGGTCGGTGTCGGCGAGCCGCTGCCCGGCTGGGTCACCGCGCTCGCGCTTCGGTTCGGATTGCTTGCGCCGGCGACGGGGATCAGCAGGTATTGTCCTTCGCGAATGGCGAAATCCGGGCCAAGCCCGTTCCACTCACCCAGTGATTTGACGGACACGTTGTAAAGCCGCGAAATCGTATAGGCGGTTTCCCCGCGCACCACCTTGTGCCGCAGCGGTTCGGTCTTGGTCACGGGTGCGGGTGTTGCCGGGGCGCTCGCGGGGGGCAGGGTGCTGGTCTGGACCTGCGACGTGTCCGGGGCGTTATTGATCGCATCACCTGCGAGCGTGGCGATATCCACCGTTCCGGCAGGCTCGGCGACACGACGGGGCAGGGCGATGATCTCGCCGTCGCGCAATGTCGCGCTCTGGTCGATGCCGTTGTATTTTGCCAGTTCGGCAGCGGGCAGGCCCACGCGGGCTGCGACATCGTTGATGGTGTCGCCGCGCCGCGCGACGGCCACCTGATAGTTGGGATAGGAAATGATCCCGCGCGCATCGGGCGCGGGCCTGCTCGCGGTGACGTTGCGGGCGGCGTTGGTGGTGTTGAAGGCACCGAGCTGGCCGCGCAGGTCGTAATCAAGAGGCCCGTTGCAACCGGCCAGCAACGCAGCCGCAGCCACCGCGCCCAATAGCCGGGCCGAAGTCAGTCCTAGGGGATTTGCCATCTCGTTGTCCTCAAAGTCTTCCCCTGTCTGTGTGCGGGGGTTCGGGGGGTGCAGTTCGTGTTGCTTTTCCTGTTCATCCGTCCTTGCCGAGACCCTCAAGCAGGGGCACGAAACGGACGGGTCTGATTTCTTCGTATTCATAGCCGGTGCTGGTGCGCAGGACGCGGATCAGGGTCTGCACCGCATCCGACTGGCCCACCGGCACCACCATGATACCGTCGATCTTGAGCTGGGCCAAGAGCGGGCCGGGAGGGTCTTCGGCGGCGGCGGTCACGATGATGCGGTCAAACGGGGCCTGTTCGGGCAGGCCAAAGGACCCGTCCGCAGTCATCGCGGTGATGTTGCTCAGGTTCAGGGCGGAAAATGCTTCATTGGCTTCGCGGACCAGCCGGGCGTGCCGGTCCACGGTATAGACCCGGCGCACCAGCCGCGACAGGATCGCCGCCTGGTATCCCGAGCCGGTCCCGACCTCGAGCACCTTGTCCCGCGGGCTGAGTTGCAGCGCCTGCGTCATCAGCCCGACAACCGACGGCTGGCTGATCGTTTGTCCGCAGGCAATGGGCAGGGGCATGTCATCATAGGACCGGTTGGCAAAAAGGCCGCGTACAAACACGCCACGGTCGATCTCTTCCATGGCTTGCAACACGCGCTTGTCGGTCACCCCGCGCGAGCGCAGGGCGAACAGGAACTGCATCTTGGTTTCGGGTTCCGGACCGGTCATTCGATGGCTTTCAGCGCCTCCAGTGCATCATGGGCGGTCAGATCCGCGCGCATCGGGGTGACCGAGACATAGCCATCGAGATTCGCATGGGCGTCCGACCCGGGTTCGGTGCGCACGTGCTGATTGCCGCCCTTGATCCACAGGAAGCGGCGCCCCGATGGCGCATTATGCGGCTCGACTCCGAAATGCACACCGCGGCGATAGCCCTGGGTCGTGACCCGCGTGCCCAGAACCTCGCGGGCCGGGACGGGCGGGAAGTTCACGTTGAAGAACAGGCGGTAGTCGTCACCCTGATCCGGGTTTGCGGCGAGAATCCTGCGTACCACATCCGCGCCATGCACGGCGGCCGCGTCGAACGGATTGTCGAGATCGCTGTTGCGCGGGCCGTAATATTGCGACAGCGCGATCGCCGGAAGCCCTTGCAGGGCCGCCTCCATCGCGCCACCCAGCGTGCCGGAATAGAGCGCATTCTCTGCCGAGTTGTTGCCCCGGTTCACCCCCGACAGCACAAGCTCGGGACGCGCGTCTTTCATGACCTCGTGCAGGCCGGCCATCACGCAGTCGGCCGGGCTGCCCTCGGCGGCAAAGCGACGTTCGCCCATCTGTGCGATCATCATCGGATGTGTATAGCTGATGCAATGGGCGACGCCGGATTGTTCGAACGCCGGTGCCACGGTCCAGACTTCTCCGTCCGGCCCGGCCAGATCCGCCGCGATCGCGCTCAGAACCTCGAGGCCCGGCGCGTTGATGCCGTCGTCGTTGGTGATCAGAATACGCATATTTGCCTGTCCCTCCACGCTCTTGATAGTGGCCGTGTCGTCACCGGGCAAGCGAGCGCCGCCGTTTGCGCCACGATAATGCCGGGCTGCGGCAAGATCGCTGCGCTCACAACTCGGCCAGCAGCCGGGACGCCTCTGATGCGGGCGCGTTCAGGGGGTCGCGCGGCTCACCCGGAAAGAAGCGGGCCCTGAGGGCGGTGGGCATCGGGCGGGGCGACAGGATCCGAACCCTGGGGCCGGTCTTGACGGTTTCCGCCGCCCAGCTGCGGGCGAGCGCCATCTGTGCCGCCTTGGTCGCCCCATAGGCACCAAAAAATTTCTCGCCTGCCCGGTCATCGTCAAAGAACACCGCGCGCCCTTCGCTTCCCAGAAGCGGGGCAACATAGCCGATCAGCGTAGAGGTCGCCGTGGCATTCACCGCGACGGACTTGTCCCAATCCCTGGCGTCGACGAAACTGGCTGGGCTGAGCGGGGCGGCGTGGATGGCCGTGTGCAGCCAGATGTCGAGCTTGCCCCAACGGTCATAGATGCCACGGCACAGGGTTTGCATGGCCCCGGTGTCGGTGATGTCCATCGGGGCCAGCGTGGCGCTGCCGCCTGCGGCCTGGATGTGATCGTCGAGCTCTTCCAATGCGCCGGTGGTGCGGGCGACGGCCACGATGTGGTGTGTCGGGGCCAGCGCCTGCGCCAGCGCGGCACCCAGCCCGCGCGAGGCGCCTGTGATCAATGCTGTCTGTGTCATGCGCGCGCTTTGAACCGGGAAAACGCGGCGGTCAAGCCCGGATCAGCCCGAGGGCAGGGTCAGGCGTCGGTTCTGGCCGTTCTTGGACAAAATGACGCCTTTCTCATCGATGGCGACGATGCGCCCGATGCTGAGCGTTTCGCCAACTTCGACACGCTTGATGGCCCCGCTGGAAGTGCGGATCAGCGCAGACATGTTGTTGCGCGGACCAAAAAGGCCGATCACGTCGGTCTTGCCCCGCGCAAGCGCGCGATCGGTGGTGGCGATCCTTGCCACACGTTCAGGCGTTTTCCCCGCCTCGTTTCTGCTTGTCATAAATGCCTCATGGACCGGTTGGTCAGGTATGCTGCGCCGCAGCACCCCGGACGCAGCGGCTAGCATGGGCCAGAGGCAGGCGAAAGTGGGCGCGGCGAACACGCCACTGCGGATCGGCGGGGACTTGCCAACCCGGTTCGGTGTTACTCGGCGGCGGCCTTCAGCTGAAATCCCTGTTCCAGCATGTCGGCAGGTTCGACCGGGTATTCGCCCGAGAAACAGGCATCGCAATATTGCGGTGTCACGGCATTGCGGCCACTTGTTTCGCCAACCGCGCGGTAGAGCCCGTCCAGCGAGATGAACTTGAGGCTGTCCACGGCGAGATGCGCGCACATTTCCTCTTCGCTCATGGTTGCCGCCAGCAGCTTTTCCCGCTGCGGTGTGTCGACACCGTAAAAGCACGGCCAGGCCGTCGGCGGCGAGGCGATGCGGAAATGCACCTCGCGTGCCCCTGCATCCAGTATCATTTCCTTGATCTTGCGGCTGGTGGTGCCGCGCACGACGCTGTCATCGACGAGAATGACGCGCTTGTCCCTGATCAGGGCGCGGTTGACGTTGAGCTTGAGGCGCACGCCCATGTTGCGGATCTGCTCGGTCGGCTCGATGAAGGTGCGCCCCATATACTGATTGCGAATGATGCCCATCGCATAGGGGATGCCGCTTTGCAGCGAGAACCCGATCGCCGCAGGCGTGCCACTGTCGGGAACGGGACAAACGAGATCGGCGTCCACCGGGCTTTCCTTGGCAAGTTCACGACCGATGTTCTCGCGGGTTTCATAGACGCTGCGCCCGCCCAGAATGCTGTCGGGGCGGCTGAAATACACGTGTTCGAAGATACAGAACCGGGATTTGCGCGGCCTGAAGGGAAAGCGGCTTTCGACACCGTTCTCGTTGATAACGACCATCTCGCCGGGTTCGATCTCGCGGACATATTCCGCGCCGATGATGTCGAGTGCACAGGTTTCCGAACTCAGCGCCCAGCCATCGCCGATCTTGCCCAGAACCAGCGGGCGCACACCCAGCGGATCGCGCACGCCGATGAGCTTGGTCCGGGTCATGGCGACGACCGAAAACGCCCCCTCGACACGGCGCAGCGCGTCTTCCATCCGTTCGGGGATGTTGCGTTGCAGGGATCGGGCCATCAGGTGAATGATGCATTCGCTGTCAGAGGAACTCTGGAAAATCGAGCCGCGGTCGATCAGTTCGCGGCGCAGGGCATTGGCATTGGTGATGTTGCCGTTATGGGCAATCGCCGCGCCGCCCATCGAAAATTCGCCAAAGAACGGCTGTACGTCACGGATTGCGGTCTGCCCCTTGCTCCCTGACGTCGAGTAGCGCACGTGCCCGATCGACAGCGGACCGGGCAGGGTTTCCATGATTTTCTGGCTGGTGAAGTTGTCACGTACATAGCCGAACCGTCGGGCCTGGTTGAAGCCAAGCTGCGGATCGTGGCTGACGATGCCGCCGGCCTCCTGCCCGCGATGCTGGAGCGCGTGCAATCCGAGGGCAACGAAGGTTGAGGCGTCCTGCACGCCGATGACCCCGAAAATCCCGCATTCTTCACGGAGTTTGTCGTCATCGAATGGGTGCGAGGGTGGCATGGAATTCATCGACAAAGCTGGCAGCTCCGAATCCGTTTGCGGTATCTGGTCCTGACATAGTGCCTGAGCCAGCCCATGTCACCCGTGCTGTCATGAAACCGTTGCAACTCTGCACTGCGGCATCGTGCGTGCCGGGTTCTCTGCACGCCTGGCGCGAGGTGGCGTGCGGGGTCAGCACCCGGGGCTTGTGCGTGTCGGCGGATGCGCTGTCTGAGCGGGACGAATCGTTACTGGCTGCACGATCCGACGAGATTCTCGTATTGCTGGGTCACCCAGCCAAGCGCCTGTTCGGGGTTCTGTTCTTCTATGCTGCCGGTGAGCCTGGCAAAAACCTGTGCAGAGCGGCTTTCGTCGACCATCGTGAATGTCTGCCCGGTGATCACGGTGTCGTAGACGAAGAAGGCGATGGCGATCAGCAGGATGCCGCGCGCCACGCCAAAGAAAAAGCCGAGCCCCTGATCGACCCCGCCCAGTGCAGAGCGCTGAACAAGCGAGGAAAACAGCGGTGTGAAGAAAGAGACGATGATCAGCGCGACCGCAAATACGGCGGCAAAGGCGGCAATCATGCTGAGTTCGCAACTGTCGGCGACGAATTCGCCGAGCACCGGAATTTCCTTGATCAGCGGTTCGACCTTGGGGGCAAACAGGAATCCGAGGATCGCGGCGGCGATCCAGCCGGCGATCGCCATGGCTTCGCGCACCAGACCGCGCGAATAGGCCAAGAGCGCCGAAACAACGATGATAAGGGCAACGAGCCCGTCGATAATGGTAAAACCGTCCATTCGTCTGTGCCCGTCCTGTTGCTGTCTGCTGCGGCAGCGAGACCTTACCCGGCCCCGAACACTTCGCCAACAAATCCCGTCAAATCGGTCGCCCGCGTCAGCGCAAGACCGGAAACTGTGCCGGATTTGCCACCTGCCGGAGCGATGGCGGCGGTAAAACCAAGTTTTTGCGCCTCTTTCAACCTGTTTTCTGTCTGTGGGGCCGGGCGCAGTGCGCCGGACAGGCTGATTTCCCCGAAAACCACCGTATCGGCGGGCAGGGCGGTATCCTCGCGGGCAGACAACAAGGCGGCGGCCACCGCCAGATCCGCCGCAGGTTCGGAGATCTTCATGCCGCCGGCAACGTTCAGGTAGACATCGAGCCCGGCAAAGGGAATGCCGCAACGTGCTTCGAGCACAGCGAGAATCATCGCCAGCCGCCCGCCGTCCCAACCGACGACGGTGCGCCGCGGTTGCGAATGCGGCGACGGTGCCACCAGCGCCTGAAGCTCGACCAGGACCGGTCGCGTCCCCTCGATTCCGGCAAAGACGGCCGAGCCGGGCGTCGGCTGGCCCCGCTCGCTGAGGAACAGGGCAGAGGGGTTGGTGACTTCGGCAAGACCCCGGCCGGTCATCTCGAACACGCCGATTTCATCGGCGGGACCGAACCGGTTCTTGACCGCGCGCAGGATGCGGAACTGGTGGCCGCGCTCGCCCTCGAAGTAGAGCACCGTATCGACCATGTGCTCGACCACGCGGGGGCCGGCAATCTGACCCTCCTTGGTGACATGACCGACCAGGATCACCGAGACATTGCGCCGCTTGGCAAAAGTGGTCAGCTCATGTGCGGCGGCGCGCACCTGGCTGACAGAACCGGGCGCGCTGTCGACATTGTCGGCCCACATGGTCTGGATCGAATCGATGATTGCAAGTTCGGGCTTCTCGGCCTCCAGGGTGGTCAGGATGTCGCGCAGGTTGGTTTCCGCCGCGAGCTTGACCGGCGCATCCGCAAGCCCCAGCCGCTGGGCGCGCATCCGGACCTGTGCGCTGGCTTCCTCGCCACTGACATAGACGGTTTTCAATCCGTTCCGGGCAAAGCGCGCGCCCGCCTGCAGGAGCAATGTCGATTTGCCGATACCCGGATCGCCCCCGACCAGCAGGGCCGAAGCCGGAACCAGACCGCCGCCAAGAACGCGGTCCAGTTCCGCGACACCCGACAGCGTGCGCGGGGGCGGGTTTTCCTCGGTCGATAGATCGGTCAGCCGGACGGTGCTGCCACGTCGCGCGCCAAGGGATTTCGATGCGGGACCGGAGGACAGGGGGGCTTCCTGGACAATGGTGTTCCAGTCGCCGCAGCCTTCGCACCGCCCCGACCATTTCGAAAACGAAGCGCCGCAGGACGAGCAGGTAAAGGAATTGGTTTTTGCCATGCCGCTTTCATGGCCTCTCAGCGCCTGGCGGTCAAATGGCTAATCGCGATCGAGGCCAGCACGCAGCCGGAAAAGAGGTAGAGCCCCCATGCGGTCTCGACGGTGGCCAGTCCGATGCCTTTGACGACCACCACGTAGAGCGCGATCAGGAATATGTCGGCCATCGCCAGCTTGCCAAGCACATCAAAGGCGGGCAGCACCTTGCGCCGCATCAGTCCGAAATGGATCAACGCAAGCCCGATGGTCTTGAGATAGGGCGCGAAGATCGCGAGGAACGTCACCAGCAGCGCCAGCACGATGTCGCTGTCCCAAAGGCTTTGCAGGCCTGTCACGACCGAGATCTCGCTCAGACCGAACAGCGGCAGCAGCCCGGCGCGCAGCAGCGGCGCGAACCAGGCGACGGGATAGAGGATCAGAAGGGCGAGATTGGCGAAGCGCAGCGGCACAAGCGTTGGTCCTTTGCTCACTCGGCGGTCCGCAGGTCGATGGTCTTGCGCAAATCACCGCTTGCGCGGTCATAGATCAACACGCGCTCATCGCCGGTGATCACCGCATACCAGTTGGCCGTCACCGTGAACGCCTCGGCCCGCGTGCCGTCTGGCAGGGTGATGTGATCGGGCAATGGCATCGCCGCGGGCGTGCGGTCTGACGAGAAACGGATGACAATCAGCGAAACGATCACTAAAAGCCCGCCAATCATCACCGCAGTCAGCACCGTTACGAGCCGACGCAGGAAACGCAGGTTGGCCGGTTCTTCAACCGGTTCGGAAGGATCAGTCATGGGCACGCGTCAAATCAGGTTCTCTATCGCGGCGGATCCGCCGCCGCGCCTTGATAAGGCGCTTTCGCGCGATGTGCCAGCCGACGCTGCATTGTCGCGGACGCGGCTTGCCCGGATGATCGCGGACGGCGCGGTGTCGGTCGACGGCGTCGTGCAGACCGATGCCAAGGCACGCATCGAAGAGGGGGCCGGGGTGGTGCTGACGGTGCAGGCGGCCGAAGAGAGCCACATCGGCCCCGAAGCCATCGCGCTCGATATCGTGTACGAAGACGATGACCTCGTGGTGATAAACAAGCCGGCGGGCATGGTTGTTCACCCCGCGCCGGGGACGCCTTCGGGCACGCTTGTGAATGCGCTGTTGCATCACTGCGGCGATGACCTGTCGGGTGTTGGCGGAGTCCGGCGGCCGGGGATCGTGCACCGGATCGACAAGGACACCAGCGGTTTGCTCGTGGTGGCGAAATCCGATGTTGCGCATCACGGGCTGGCCGCACAGTTCGAGGCGCACAGCGTCGAACGCTACTATCGGGCGCTGTGTTACGGTGTGCCCGATGCCAATGATCCGCGGTTGCGCGGGATCCGGGGGGCGGCGTTCGAACCGGGCAATATCCTGCGGCTGACCACGCAGCTGGCCCGGCACAAGACGGATCGGCAGAAACAGGCGGTTCTCTTTCAGGGTGGGCGGCATGCGGTGACACGCGTCAGGATCGTCGAGCCGTTCGGCACTCCGCCGGTCGCGGCGCTGGTGGAGTGTTGGCTGGAAACCGGGCGCACCCACCAGATCCGGGTGCATATGGCGCATGCCGGCCACGGGTTGATCGGCGATCCGGTTTATGGCGGGCGGCGCAAGCTGCCGGGGCGGGCGATCGCTGGCCCGGCCGCCGATGCGGTCCGCGGATTTCCGCGCCAGGCCTTGCATGCGGCGGTGCTGGGCTTTGTGCATCCGGTGACGGGGGCTGCGGTCCGGTTCGAATGCGACATGCCCGATGACATGACCGCGTTGATCGAGGCCCTGCGCCTGCCGCCCGGATAACGGCCGTCCCGTGTCACGTATTGTTACCGGATGTGACCGCGACTTTACGACCCGGACCCGTTCTGCGGCTGCTTCTGCGCGATTTGTTTCAATTGCGCTGTCATGAACTGCACATGCGCGTGAATGCACTCTTTTTCCCCTCAAACCGACCGCTGTTTCAGGGCATTGTGTTAGCGATCTCACTTGAATGGTGCGTCAGACACACCATATTCATGTTAAGACGATAAACATTAAGGGACATCAGAATGGCCAACTATGCAAATTTGCCGGCACCGACGCCCGAGGGCGGTCTGAACCGGTATATGCAGGAAATCCGCAAGTTCCCTCTGCTTGAGCCGGAAGAAGAATACATGCTGGCAAAACGATGGGTCGAGGAGCAGGATACCGAAGCCGCTCATAAGATGGTCACCAGCCACTTGCGGCTGGCGGCTAAGATCGCCATGGGGTATCGCGGCTATGGCCTGCCGCAGGCCGAGGTGATTTCGGAAGCCAATGTCGGTCTGATGCAGGCGGTCAAGCGCTTTGATCCGGAAAAAGGTTTCCGGCTGGCGACCTATGCCATGTGGTGGATCCGCGCGAGCATTCAGGAATACATCCTGCGCTCGTGGTCGCTGGTCAAGCTGGGTACGACCTCGGCGCAGAAGAAGCTGTTCTTCAACCTGCGCAAGGCCAAAGCCAAGATCGGCGCGCTGGAAGAGGGCGACCTGCATCCGGACAATGTCCGGCAGATCGCGAGCGATCTGGGTGTCACCGAGGACGAAGTGATCAGCATGAACCGGCGGATGTCCGGTGGCGATGCCTCTCTCAATGCCACGGTCGGCTCGGAAGGCGAGGGGACCATGCAATGGCAGGACTGGCTCGAGGATGAAGACGCCGACCAAGCGGGCGATTACGAAGCGCGCGACGAGTTGGAAGCGCGGCGTGAATTGCTGGCGCAGGCGATGGATGTGCTGAACGATCGTGAGCGCGATATCCTGACCCAGCGCCGCCTGTCCGATCAGGTGGTGACGCTGGAAGACCTCAGCGGACAGTATGACGTGAGCCGCGAACGCATCCGCCAGATCGAGGTGCGCGCATTCGAGAAACTGCAAAAGCGAATGCGTGAACTCGCCCGCGACAAGGGGATGCTGGCGACGGCCTGACCGGTCTGCCCGATAGTGCATGTGAAAGTTGGCAGCGTCCTGAACGGGGCGCTGCCTTTTCTTTCCGCGACGCAAGCCGCGCCTTTGGCATTTCGCGATAAACCTGGATCACCTGACGCTGCCTGAAATCAGAGATTTCAACGCGCGTGGTGATGCCAGATGTTTCAAGTTGATCGCGAAACGCCTTATTGCGTGCCGAGGATGGTCTCGAACCGTTGTCGGGCGCGGTTGGGCAGATCGTTGGGCAGGGTCCTGTCGGTTTGTCCACCGACCTCGATCAGCATGACCATTCCCATGGCGTAATGCGGGCTGCACTTGATGCCGTAGAGCCCCGGCTCGGTCAGTGTGACGGTGAAATCCTCGTTGATCTGGCTCTTGAAGGGCGTGGCTGCCGGGGGAATCATCCCGTCGATGGTCGCGGCGTTGTGACTGGGCTGTGTCGGTACGAAGCGCACGCTGTCACCCGGCGCGATAGCCAGGAAGTCCGGCTCGTATATCATCGGACCGCGCTCCGAGCGCGTGAACATCTTCACTTCGTGGGTTTCGGCGAGGGCGGACGTTGCACAGATGCAGAGTGCGAAGGTGGTGTGAAGCAGGGTCATATGTCGTCCTCAAGGCATCGGAACCGAAACTGCGTCGTTTCGTCAAAGGGATCATGTAGCGGTGTTGCCTGCACACGGAAAATCATGGCGAGGCGTTGCGGGGTCAGGACCTCGGCGGGCGGTCCGCAGGCGACAAGACGCCCGCCGTCCATCACGCCGATCCGGTCGCAGCACATCGCCTGGTTGAGGTCGTGCAACGCCATGACGACAGTGACAGGCAGGCGGCACACCAGCCGCAGCAGGGTCAGCTGATGATGGATATCGAGATGGTTGGTCGGCTCGTCCAGCATCAGCAGACGCGGACGTTGCGCCAGCGCACGCGCAATGTGAACGCGCTGCCGCTCGCCGCCCGAGAGGGTCGACCACCGGTTCCCTGCCATTGCGAGCATGTCGACGGCGGCGAGCGCGTCATCGACAATTTGTGTATCCTGCTCGCCGAATGGCGCCAGCGCCGACAGCCACGGTGTGCGGCCGAGTTCGACCGCATCGCGCACGCGCAATGCCTCGCTCGTGTCGGCAATCTGCTCGACAAAGGCGATGCGCTGCGCGACCTGCCGCCGCGTCAGGGTTTCGATGGGCGCATCGTCGAGTTGCACCGTCCCCTTTGGACGCGGTGCCAGTCCGGCAAGCAGCCGCATCAGCGTCGATTTACCCGATCCGTTCGGTCCGACAAGGCCAAGCGTCTCGCCGGGTTCGATATCGAGCGATACGCCGTCCACAATGCGTTTGCCGCCGGTCGTCCAACCCAGATCCCGCGCCGCCAGCCTCATGGTCGTCTCCGGTTGTGCAGCAGGATCAGCGCGAAACCGGGTGCGCCCACAAGTGCGGTGACAACGCCGATGGGAACGACCTGTCCGGGGATCAGGATGCGCGAAACGACATCTGCGGCGATCAGGAACACCGCACCCGCCAGGGCCGACGCCGGAACCAGCCGACCGTGACGGGGGCCGACGATAAAGCGCATGGCGTGCGGGACGACGAGGCCGACAAAACCGATGGAGCCGACGATGCTGACCATGATGGCGGTCATCAGGGTGGTCGCGCCGATCAACACGGCTTGCACGGGTCGTACCGCGATACCGAGCGAGGCCGCAGATGACGTGCCGAATGAAAACGCATCCATGGCACGGGCGAACCAGAAACAGGCGAGCAAGCCGATCGCGGCAGCCGGCAGGGCGAGCGAAACATCCGGCCAGCGTACCCCCGACAGATTGCCCAGCAGCCAGAAGATGATCCCGCGCGCCTGTTCGGCATTGGCGGATTTGGCGATGAAGAAGGATGTCAGAGCATTGAAAAGCTGTGAACCGGCAATGCCCGCGAGGATGAGCTGTGCCGAGCCGCCGCCCGCCGCCCGCGCCAGCGCGGCAACCAGCAGAAAGGCCAGCGCGGCACCGCCAAAGGCCCCGGCGGAGATGCCGATGAGCCCGCCGCCCAGACCGAGGATGGACACCGCGACCGCCCCGGTGCCGGCCCCTGCGGACACGCCGAGCAGGTACGGGTCGGCGAGGGCGTTGCGCACCAGCGCTTGCAGGACAACGCCCGAGAGCGCAAGCCCGGCACCACAGGCCGCCGCCACCAGCGTGCGGGGCAGGCGGTAACTCCAGATGATGCCCGCGTCGATCGGATCGACCAGATGTCCCGCATCCCAGAGCCGGTTGGCAAAAACCGCCAGCACCATGCGCGGCGGCAGCGGTGTCTCGCCGATCATCACGCCGGCAAAGATCGCGCCAAAAAGAACGGCCACCCCCGTCACGCCCCACATTGCAACGGGTTTGACATGTGTCACGGGAATGGCCGCATGGGTCATTGCCGGTCGTACTCGGCCAATGCGTCGGCCAGGGTTTCCAGTGCGCCGATATTGCGGATCGAGGGGTCCATGCCATGGGCATCCAGGATCAGGATGCGATCGTTCCTGACCGCCTCCATCTGGCTGGTGACCGGATCGCTGCGCAGGAATTCCAGCTTTTTCCCGATGTCATCGGCCTCGAAGCGGCGGCGCTCCATGCGGGCGGCCACGATCACGGTGGGATCGGCGCGGGCGATGGTTTCCCAGCTGACGGTTGGCCATTCCTCGTTGCTCTCTATGACATTGGACAACCCAAGCGCCTGCATCATATAGGCCGGCGCGCCGCCCTGGCCCGCGACATAGGGATCAATGTCCATTTCCGCAGACGAGAACCAGAAGACCGCAGAGGCGTCGTCAAGCCCGAGGCCGCGGGCCTTTGCGATCGCCGATTCCTCGCGGGCGCGCAGGTCGGCGACGAGCGCCTCGCCCCGGTCGCCGACATCGAAAATCAGGGCGAGTTCGAGGATGCCCTGATAGACGGTGTCCATCGAGAACAGTTCCAGACGCGTGCCATCCGACCCTTTCGAGTTGTCCTTGCCAACGCAATCGGCGGGCAGCGTGTAGGTCGGAATGCCGAGATCGGAGAATTGTTCGCGCGTGGCGACAATGCCTTGCGGACCGACATGCCATTCATATTGCACCGCAACCAGGCCGGGGCGCTTGGCGACGACACTTTCAAAGCTTGGATCGTTATCGGCCAGACGTTCGATGCCGGCGTTCAGTTCCGCGTATTCCGGCAGCACGTCGGTGAACCAGACGGATGTTCCGGTGACCTTGTCGCCAAGCCCGAGCGCGTAGAGAATTTCGGTGGCCGCCTGACCGATCGACACGACGCTGGCAGGGGCGGAATCAAAGGTGACCTCGAGGCCGCAATTCTCGAGCGTCAGGGGGTAGTTGGTCTCGGCCTGCGCGGGCAGGACGAGGCAGGCCGCCGCCAGGCTCCCTGCGGTCAGGGTTTTGATGAACATGTAGTGTCTCCGGTTGATGATGCGCCCGAAGACAGGAAAGACATGTCGTGCCCGTCGCTGACGAAATCAGCCGCACATATGGCGACCGGGCTCGTTCTGACTGTGATGATCCGAGGGGACCATCCGGGAAAAGACTTCATTCGACACCTCTCCGGACACCCCGTCCGGGCCGCGTTGCAGTTATGTGCCGGCAGGTCTCCTGACTGGCGGGTCATGGTGGACAGCGACCTTCCCATGGCACCAGCCACAGTGGATGTCTCGCTGCTCACTCGCCGCTTACAGTTGCGGGGGCAGTTCCGTTTCGCCAGATGGCGGCGGATTCCCTTTTCATTCCTTGCGAAAACCGACCCGTGCTCGATACCGGTCGAAATGTCCGGTCGCAAGGTCTTTTGTTGCGCGTCGGCAAAACGGACCCGCATTCATGGTGCGCCGCTTTGCACCTGGTTGCCGCGTGTGCGGCCCGGCGTGAGGCAAATACCGGGTGCGCCATCTGTGGGGTGCACACCATCAGAGCCATGCGCCGGCATGTCGGGAGATACCGGGTTGGAGCCCGGGGTTTGCGCCGATGGCCGCACCGTCACGGTATCGGATCGGGAGGGCGGCCCGGGCCGGTCACACCGCCCGCCTGTTCAGTTCAGCCGCGCGCGCAGAACCCGTACCATGTTTTCGCCCATGACCTTGCGGATCTGCGCGTCTGTCAGGCCCTGGTCCAGCAACGCCTGGGTGAGAGCGGGCAGTTCCGATGTGTCAAAGGCCGTTTCGACCGATCCGTCGAAATCCGAGCCCAGCGAGACGTGGTCTTCGCCCACGGTATCGATGGCCGCCCGGATCATGCGGGCCACCCCGTCCGGCGCGATGTCGCCGCAGGCCACCTCGGCCCAATATCCGATGCCGATAACACCACCGGTCGCCGCGATGTCCCGCATCAGATCGTCCGGATAGTTGCGCTTGGTCGCGCAATGGCCGTGAATGCCCGAGTGGCTGACGACCAGCGGTATTTCGGTCATGGCAAGCACATCACGGGCCACCTGCGGGCTGGAATGGGCAAGGTCGAGCACCATGTTGCGCTGCACGACCTCGTTCACCACGGCCCGGCCAAATTCGGTCAGCCCGTGATTGCCCAGACCGTGCAGCGATCCGCCGAGCGCGTTGTCGAAGAAATGTTGCAACCCAACGAGGCGATACCCGGCGGCTTCGAGGGTGTCGAGATTCTCTAGCCTGCCTTCAAGCGGATGCGCGCCCTCGATCCCGAGAATGCCGCCCACGGTTCTTGCGCCCTTTGCGCGGTCCGAAAGCACCGCGTCCAGATCGGCGCGGCTCTTGATGATCCTGAGGCTGTCGGGGGCCTTGTCGGCGAATCCCTGCAGCTTTTCCGCCTGGTAGACGGCCCGTTGCAGCAGGCTTTGCCACGTGCGCGGCGGCCAGAGCTGCCCCACGGCAAGCAGGGTGATATTGTCGAAAGCCTCTGCCGAATTTTGTTCATAGTTCTGTCCCGCCGGGCTCTTGGTGACGGCGGTAAATACCTGCAGCGCGACACCGCCCTCGATCAGCCGGGGCAGATCGACCTGACCATAGCTTCCGCGTTCGGTGAGATCGCGATTCCACAGCAGCGGATCGGCATGCCAGTCTCCGACGATCATGTCGTCATGCAGATCCTGCGCCGCCGCCGAGACCGGGTAGGGATCATGAGGCACCACCGCGTTGCGCGCACGCTCGATATAGCCGGGTGCAAAGACAAGGAACGCGCCCACCAGTACCAGAAGGAGCAGCAGGAACCGCCCCAGCCATTTTCCGAAACGTCGCATGAATCCTCCCGCGGTTGTCCTGCAGCCGAGCCTAGCCGGTGATCGGAGAATGACAATCGTGACTTTGCGGCAAAGGGGGGTGGGTGAATCGGTGCCCTTGCGCTAGGATCGTGTGCTACACGGGGCGCGGGTCGATCCGTGCCAGTTGGCGGATTGCACGGTCGGCGGAGGATGACCGACCGGGTGGTCGAAATGGCGCGGACATCATATATCCGCACCTGCAAGGAGAGAGGCGATGGCCGGTGGATGGGCGCGCGATGGCGCGGTGAGCGAGCAGATCGAGGCTTCGATTTCCGATGAACTGGCGCGCCTCAAGGCGCGTCGCGCCCCGGAGGGCGAGAGCCTGACCCATTGCGCGGAATGCGACGAACCGATCCCGGAGGCGCGACGCAAGGCGATCCCCGGTGTAAAACTGTGCATCGACTGCATGCAGGAACGCGACAGCGCCTACAAGGCGCGGGGCGGGATCAACCGGCGGGGCAGCAAGGACAGCCAGTTGAAATGATCCGGTAAGACGTCGCTCGTGGCGGTCGCGGGAAAGACGGTCGCGCGCGAAACGATCTAACCCCTGTGATCGCCACGAAACCAGCGCAGCAGCGGTTTGATGTCAAGCGCGGCCACCATCACGCCCAGTGGGATCATCCAGTAGCCCAGCACCGGAAGGAACCCGAACACCCCGCCGAGGATCAGCAGCAGACCGAGCACCAGGCGCAAACCCGGCGGCACCCGCCTGCGGATGCTGACAACCACGCGTGCCAGACGGCCGCGCATGGCGCGGTCCTCGGTGCTCTTGACGTTGGATTCGGGTTTGCTGGGCATGTCAGGTCTGATCTTTGCGGCGATTTTAAATCCACTTGTATCCGATCAGGGGGCAGGTTTGCCACTCCGCAGATCAGGCCTCGCCCTCCGGGTAGGGGTCCTTGTGGATCAGGATATCGGTTTGCGGATATGTGTCGATGATTCTCCGGCGCAGTTCGGCACCGATTGCGTGGGCCTGGTTTAGCGAAAGCTGTCCGTCCAGTTCGATGTGAAAGTCCACGAACGTACGGCTCCCGGCGGTGCGGGTACGCATGTCGTGAAAGCCCATGATCCCCGGATGTGCAGAGATGATCGTCTCGATGCCTGCGATCAGGTCGGGATCGGCGCGGTGATCCATCAGGGCGTGCCATGCGCCGATGCCGATGCGCAGCGCGCCGATGAACAGAACCAGGGCCGCAAGCAGACCGACAATCGTGTCCAGCGAACTGATTCCATAGCGAGACGACATCCAGAGCGCGGCGATGGCCCCGACATTGGGCAGTAGATCACTGACATAATGCAACGAATCCGCGGCGATCACCCGGTTGCCCGTGCGCCGGGCAACATGCCTCTGCCACAGCACCAGTGCACCGGTCAGCAGGATGGACACCGCCATCACGACGATGCCCGCGCCTTCGGCGGCGAGCGTGACCGGGGTCGGCGTCAGCAGCCTCTCGATCGAGACCGTGGCAAGCGCAAGCGCCGTGACCAGCAGGAACACCCCCTGACCAAGCGCGGACAGGTCCTCGGCCGAACCATGCCCGAAGGCATGGTCGTGATCGGGCGGCAGTGCCGCATAGCTCACCGCGGCGAGGCCGAGCGCGGAAACCAGAAGATCGAGACCGCTGTCGGCAAGCGATGCCGCCACCGACAGCGACTGTGTCTGGTCAAGCGCCCAGAGCTTGAGAATCACCAGGCACAATGCCACCGACACCGAAGCCAGCGCGGCAGAGAGGTTCAGGCGTTTGTGTTCCGATGACATCCCCCGGCTCCGGACGGCTGTTTTGGTGAGTAACCGCCCCGCCTTATGCTTCCATCGCCTCGAGCTCGTCGATGAAGCCGGAGATCATGTCGAGGCCCTTGTCCCAGAACCGGGGATCGGACGCATCCAGACCGAACGGCGCCAGAAGGTCCTTGTGGTGCTTGGACCCGCCGGCCCTGAGCATGTCGAAATACTTGTCCTCAAAGCCCGTGTCACCGTCGGCGTAGACCGAGTAGAGCGCGTTCACCAGCCCATCGCCAAAGGCATAGGCATAGACATAGAAGGGCGAGTGCACGAAATGCGGAATGTAGGCCCAGAAGGTTTCGTATCCGTCCATGAACTCGAATGCGGGCCCCAGGCTTTCGGCCTGGACGCTCATCCAAAGGGCGTTGATGTCGTCCGGTGTCAACTCGCCTCCGCGCCGTGCCTCGTGCAGTTTGCATTCGAAGTCGTAGAAGGCGATCTGGCGGACGACCGTATTTATCATGTCCTCGACCTTGCCAGCGAGCAGAACCTTGCGCTGTTCCTGTGTTTCGGCGTCATCCAGCATCTTGCGGAAGGTGAGCATTTCACCGAACACCGAAGCGGTCTCGGCGAGGGTCAGCGGCGTGGAAGACAGCATTTCACCCTGACCGGCGGCGAGAACCTGATGCACGCCATGGCCCAGCTCGTGTGCAAGGGTCATGACATCGCGCGGTTTGCCCAGATAGTTCAGCATGACATAGGGATGAACCTCGGTCACGGTGGGGTGTGCGAAAGCGCCGGGGGCCTTGCCCGGTTTGACGGCCGCATCGATCCAGCCGCTGGAAAAGAACGGCGCGGCAATCTCGCCCATGCGCGGGTCGAAGGCGTTGTAGGCGTCCATCACGGTCTTTTCGGCGCTGGCCCAATCGACGACGCGGCTGTCTTCCATCGGCAGGGGGGCGTTGCGGTCCCAGACCTGCATCTTGTCGAGCCCCAGCCATTTGCGTTTCAGTTCGTAATAACGGTGGCTGAGCTTGGGATAGGCGGCGACCACGGCCTCGCGCAGGGCCTCGACGACCTCGGGTTCCACATCGTTCGACAGGTGCCGGCCGGTTTGCGGTGTGGGCATGCCGCGCCAGCGGTCGACGACCTCCTTTTCCTTTGCCTGCGTGTTGTGCACGCGGGCAAAGGTCTTGATGTTTTCGGCAAACACATCGGCCAGCTCGCGCGCGGCGGCCTCGCGGATGTTGCGATCCTGTTCGGTCAGCAGGTTGAGCGTGCCTTCGATGTTCAGCGTTTCGTCGTCGACCGAGAATTCGAGGCCGGCGATGGTTTCATCGAACAGCTTTTCCCAGGCATCGCCCACCACGCCCATGTCGTGCAGGAATTTCTCCAGCTCGTCGGACAACTGGTAGGGTTTCATCGCGCGGATACGGTCAAAGACCGGCTGATAGCGCGCAAGATCGGCATTGGCGGCGAAATGGGCCGCCAGCACCCCGTCATCCAGCCGGTTCAGTTCAAGCGTGAAAAACACCAGCGGCGTGGTGAAATTGGTGATCTTTTCCTGCATGTCCGACATGAACTTGGCCCGGTCCGCATCGGTCGTCTGCTGGTAATAGCGCAGCCCGGCAAAGGACATGATGCGCCCGGCGACCGCGCTGATGCGTTCGTTGCGCAGCACGCAATCCAGAAATCCGGCGGCGTCGAGATCCGCAAGCTTGCCTTCGTAATCGGCGGCAAAGGAGGCGCAGGCCGTTTCGAGCCAGTCAAGGTCGCGCTTGAGTTCGGGCGCGTCCTGCGATGTGTAGAGATCGCTGAGGTCCCATTCCGGCAGGTTGCCAAGATCCTTGCCGCCGGACGAGGCATTGGCATCGAAATTCGGTTTGATCGTCATTACGCAATCCTTCTGCTTTGTCTTGGAATTAGTGCCCCGGCCTGCGCAGATGCAAGTGGCGGCGCGGAAATGCCGCGAAATAATCCGTCAGGCCGGCATCGAATCGGGGTCTTTCGCGGTGACGCCCGAACATGGCGAACCCTTTGACATTCCGGGTCTGTCGTGCGGTCATGGTGCGACACTCAGAAGGGAGGACATGGCGTGGGTATTTTCAACGATCCGAAGGTAACGGGTGCCGGTGGTGCGCTGATCGGGCTGCTGTTGGGGTTGTTCATCGGCAACGATACGCTGGACGAAGACGTCAGGACTCTCGTGCGCGAAGAAATCGCACCGGTGAGCGCGGCGGCCCAGGAGCAGGGGAGCGTTCTCGAGGCGATGTCGGCCCGGCTCGATGCGCTGGATGCGGCGGTGGCGGATGGGGCGTCCGCGACGGGGGAGATGGCGTCCGCGGTGGCCGCAAAGATCGAAGGGCTTCGGGACACGCTGGGTGGAAAGATCTCGGAAACGGCCGCGAGCCAGGCGGACTCGCTGAAGGCGACGCTGGCCGAGATGTCGGCATCGCTGGAGAGCTGGACAAGATCGGCGGTGGACACGGTCGCCCTGGATGACGGTTCCGCCGCAGGTCCGGGCGAGGTGCTGATGCTGGCGGATGGTGCCCTGAGGGTGTTCGTCTCGGGGGTGGTAGACGGCAAGGCGCGGCTGGCCGTCAACGGGTTGAGCACGCAAGTGGTTGCGGTTGGCGATGGCGTGACAACGGATGTGGATGGCAAAAGCTGCACCGTTTCCGTCACGGGGATCCGCGATAACCGGGTCGGCCTGACCGGCGATTGCGGTTAAGGAAACACTGCGTCCGGAACACCGTCGCCGCGCCCTGCGATCCCGGTGGCTTTCGCCCCTGCCGGGTTCAGGCGGAAACGGCGCTGTTCTGCGTTCCGTTTGCCGGGCGGCTGAACAACTCGTCGAGTTGATCAAACACGTTGGCCCGGATCTCGGGTGTCTCCATCAGCACCTCATGGCGCGCGCCCTGCACGATTTCCAGCCGTCCGCTTGGCCACCGATCCATGCGCTGGCGCACATCCTCGCAATCGATGATCTGCTCACCGGAACCGAGGAAGGTGACGCAGGGCAGGTCGGGCGAAGGCCGTTGCGCGAGCGTGCGGCATTCCATCAGGCTCTCGCGCAACCACACCAGCGTCGGTCCCCCGATGCCAAGCTCGGGATGCGCGGCAAGCTGATCCTGCATCATCCTGTACATGCCGGGATCGGTCGTCAGCGCGTTGCCATCGAACGCATTCGCGGTCACGTAGCCTTCGTGACGCGTGCTTGGCGGCAGGCGCGTTCCCATGCCGACCATCGGCGCAACATGTGACAGCGCCCATCCGAACGGCTTGACCATCGGTGACATGTAGATGCCCCACATCGGCCCGGTAAAGGCACAGCTCTGAACCGGCAGCCCTTCCATCACCGCCCGCAGCCCGATGCCGCCGCCCATCGAATGACCGATCAGGTGAAACGGCGTCGGCAATTCGATAGCACGCGCCAGCGTCATCGCCGCTGCCAGATCTCGCTGGTAGTCGGTAAAGATGTTCACATGCCCCAGGCGCGTGTCGTCCAGCAACCGGTCGGCAAGGCCCTGACCACGCCAGTCGATCACCAGCGTCGCGTATCCGCGCCGGCCCAGTTCACCCGCGGTGTCGCCGTATTTCTCGACATATTCGGTACGGCCCGGCAGCATCAGCACAGTGCCGCGTGCGGGCCCTTCGGGCAGCCAGACGCCGACACGGATGCGAACGCCATCCGATGTTTTCAACCAGTAGGCCCGCCCGCCTTCGGGCACGCCGACCATATCGTCATGCAAGGGGGCGGACACCAGTTTCATCAGGCCAGAACCGCTGCCAGTTTCATGGCCATGCCCATGTCGCCATCCACCGACAGCTTGCCGGTCATGAAGGCCGAGGTCGGGTTCAGATCGCCCTCGAAAATGGCCTGGAAGGTTTCGGCATCGGCGCTCAGGGTCACGTCGGCCTCGTCATCGGCGACGCGCGCGCCATCGCCGTCGAGCATGATCGTGCCTTCTCCGGCGATGTCGAACTTGGCGGTGCCGTCAAAGTCGGAGGATGCCAGTTTCGTGTTGAGTTCGGCCGCAGCCTTTTCAAGGAATTCGCTCATTTTCACTCTCAAGATTTTGGTGCAGGGGGCTCTGGAATTTCCCGTGCATCGCGTTACACTGAACAACGTTATGAGCGTTATCCATCCCTTGATCAAAGCTATCGTCGCGGCAGTTTTGGCCATAGTAATGAATTCCATACCTTTGATCGCGCAAACCGCAGATTCCGAGGATGAGCAGGCCCTGTTGCAGGCGCTCGCGGCCGCGGATGCGGACGAGGCGCGGCGTCTGGACCGGCAATTGCAACGGCTTTGGTCACGCAGCGGTTCGCCGTCCATGGACCTGTTGCTGCAACGCGGACGCGACGCCCTTGAACAGGACGACACGGCGACGGCGATCGAGCATCTGACGGCGCTGACCGATCACGCTCCGGAGTTTGCGCAGGGCTGGAGCACCCGGGCGCTGGCCTATTTCCACGCCGAACTCTACGGGCCGGCGCTTCTGGACCTGGAGCGCTCGTTGGCGCTCAACCCCAACGATTACAACGCGATAATCGGTCTCGGGGCCCTGCTGGAAGAGTTCGGCGACAAAACGCGGGCCTATCAGGCTTACACGCGGGCACAGGCTATACATCCCCATCACGAGGAAGTAACCAGAGCCCTGGACCGTCTGCGCCCGGGAATCGAGGGCGCGGCACTTTAGGCCCTGACGGGGCAGGGGGCGACTGGTGACCGGGTCATCGCGTATTGTGGCCGTGCTGGGCCCGACCAATACCGGCAAGACGCATTATGCCATCGAACGCATGCTGGGCCATCGGACCGGCGTCATGGGGCTGCCGCTGCGGCTTCTGGCGCGCGAGGTCTACGACCGGATCGTCGCGGTGCGCGGTCCGTCTGTGGTGGCGCTCGTCACCGGCGAAGAGCGCATCGTTCCGCCACGCACGCAATACTGGGTCTGCACCGTCGAGGCGATGCCCGAAGGGATG
The DNA here is from genome assembly GCA_030431825.1 of Alphaproteobacteria bacterium. GTDB lineage: Bacteria > Pseudomonadota > Alphaproteobacteria > Rhodobacterales > Rhodobacteraceae > Sedimentitalea. The sequence goes on along the minus strand of JAUIIJ010000017.1, from coordinate 31,260 downwards.
GGAACCGATTTTGTCGCGGTCGACGAGATCCAGCTCTGCGCCGACCCCGAGCGCGGCCACGTCTTTACGGACCGGTTGCTGCGCGCGCGGGGGCATCTCGAAACCTTGTTCCTGGGCAGCGAGACCATGCGCGGTCCGATCCGCGCGCTGGTGCCCGAGGCGCAGTTTCAGGGGCGCGAGCGGATGTCGCAGCTGGTCTATTCCGGCGCGAAAAAGATCAGCCGCATGCCCGCGCGCAGCGCTATCGTCGGGTTCTCGGTCGAGGGCGTCTATGCCATCGCCGAACTGATCCGCCGGCAAAAGGGTGGCGCGGCGGTGGTGATGGGGGCGCTGTCTCCGCGCACGCGCAACGCGCAGGTCGAACTCTACCAGAACGGCGACGTCGATTACCTCGTGGCGACGGATGCGATCGGGATGGGGCTGAACCTCGATATCGACCATGTGGCATTTTCGGCGCTGACCAAGTTTGACGGACGTCGGATGCGCCCGCTCGCACCGAACGAGCTGGCGCAGATAGCGGGCCGCGCGGGGCGGGGCATGTCGCATGGTACATTCGGTGTCACCGGCGAAGCGCGACCGCTCGATGAACCGGTGGCGCAGGCGATCATGGAGCATCGGTTCGCACCCCTGAAAAAACTGAACTGGCGCAACGCCGCGCTGGAATTCGGATCGGTCGATCATCTGATCCGCGCGCTGGAGATGGCGCCGACGGACGAGAACCTGGTCAAGGCGCGTGAGGCGGACGATCTGGGTGCGCTGAAGTCGCTGGCGCAGGTGGACGAGGTTTTTGCCCGTGCGTCCGACCCGTCCTCGATCCGCCTGTTGTGGGATGTCTGCCGGATCCCCGATTTCCGGGGAATCAGCCACGCGGAGCATTCCGCCCTGCTCGAGATCATTTTCGGTTATCTGCACGAAAGCGGCATGGTGCCCGATGATTGGCTCGCCCGACAGATCAGGCGCATCGACCGGACAGACGGGGATATCGATACGCTGAGCAAGCGATTGGCATTTATCCGCACATGGACCTATGTCGCGCAGCGCAAGGGCTGGACAGGCGACGAAAGCCATTGGCGCGACGTGACGCGCGCTGTAGAAGACAGGGTGTCGGACGCGCTGCACGAGCGACTGACACAGAGATTTGTGGACCGGCGTACATCCGTGCTTTTGCGCCGGCTCAAGCAAAAGGAGGCCCTTTTGGCCGAAGTGAACGATAAGGGTGAAGTGACCGTCGAAGGCGAATTCGTCGGCCGTTTGGAAGGGTTTCGATTCTCCGCAGACAAGTCAGCGGCGGCGGGAGTCGAGGAAAAGGCGGTCAAGGCCGCCTCGCTGCAGGCGCTCGCGCCGCAATTCCACTTGCGGGCGGATCGGTTTTACAACGCCCCCGATACCGAGATCGACTTTACCGAACAGGGCGGTCTGATGTGGGGTGAACACGCGGTCGGCAAGCTGGTCGCGGGGCCGGAACCGCTGAAACCGCAGGTCGAGGTGTTCGTCGATGAAGCGGCCGGACCCGACGTGGCCCAGAAGGTCGCGCGCCGGTTGCAGCATTTCATCGACCGCAAGATCGCATCGCTGTTCGAGCCGTTGCTGACCCTGCAGCGCGACGAGGAACTGTCGGGGCTTGCGCGCGGCTTTGGCTTCCGGATGATCGAGTCGCTGGGCATCCTGCCCCGTGCCGAGGTGGCGCAAGAGGTCAAGGACCTCGACCAGGAAGCGCGCGGCGCGCTGCGCAAGCATGGCATCCGGTTCGGTCAGTTCACGATCTTCATGCCGCTGTTGCTCAAGCCTGCGCCGACGCGCTTGCGGCTGGTGCTGTGGTCGCTGGCCAAGGGATTGCAGGAGTTTCCGGAATCCCCGCCGCCGGGGCTGGTGACCGTGCCGACGGTGCAGGATGCGCCCGAAGGCTATCACACGATGTGCGGCTATCGCGCCGCGGGCGAGCGCGCGGTGCGAATCGACATGCTGGAACGGCTTGCGGACATGCTGCGCACCGAGGACAGCCGGGGCGGTTTCGAGGCCAAGCCCGACATGCTGTCCATTACCGGGACGACGCTGGATCAGTTCGCGGACCTGATGCAGGGGCTCGGCTACAAGGGCGAGCGCGGCGAACGGGTCAAGGTCAAGCCCGCCCCGGCTGCGACGCCTGGCACCACGACTGAGGAGACGACCGCGTCCGAATCCGAAGCGGTTGAACCGGTTGCGGGCGATACGGCGGAAGCTTCATCCGCTGCCGGGCAGACCGCCGAGCCGGTTGCCGAGGCAGCTTCCGTGCAGGCGGAACCGGCCGCGCAGGACCCTGCGCCGCAGGAACCCGAGATCGAGGTCTTTTATACGTTCACCTGGTCACGGCCGCGCCGCGACCAGCAGCGTTCGCGCGGCAAGGCCGGTCAGCGGGACCGTCAGGGCGCCAAGCCGCAGGGCAAGGGACGCCCCCCGCGCAAGAAGGGGCAGGACAAGGGCGACCGCAAGGACAAGGGGGCCAAATCCTATTCCGCGCGCCCACCCCGCAAGGAAAAGCAGATCGATCCGGACAACCCCTTCGCTGCCGCATTGATGGGGCTAAAGGACAACGGATAGTCTTGTGGGAGCCGCGCCGCCGGACAAGCTGAGGCTGGACAAGTGGTTGTGGCAGGCGCGGTTCTTCAAGACCCGCACCCTGGCCGCCAAGCAGGTCAGCGGCGGCCATGTGCGGGTGAATGGCGAACGCACGCTCAAGCCGGCCTACAGCGTCGGCGCCGGGGATGTTCTCACCTTCGTTCAAGGGCGGCAGGCGAGGGTGGTCCGGATTGTGGAACTCGGCGCGCGGCGCGGCCCTGCGGGCGAGGCGCAGGGCCTCTACGAGGATCTCGCACCGCCCGAGCCGCGTCAGCCCCCGCCGGAGCGGATTGGAGAGCGACCGACGAAAAAGGCGCGCAGGGCGCTGGATGCGCTGCGCATGGCGGACGAGGGCGATTTCTGATCCGATTTTCACGGTGAATGCAGAACCGGCGCCCAACATTTGCCTATCGGCAGAACGCGGGTTGGTCGATCGGACGCAAACGCCGGAATTCGGCCCTGCGCACGGACGCTGTGGCGGATTGCCGACTTGAAGTACCGGCGGCGCTGAATTAGCTAGTCCGCCAACACGTGAACCGGAAAGCCCATCATGACCTATATCGTGAACGACGCCTGCATCGCCTGCAAATACACCGATTGTGTCGAGGTGTGTCCCGTGGATTGTTTTTACGAGGGCGAGAACATGCTGGTCATCCATCCGGATGAGTGCATCGATTGCGGGGTTTGCGAACCCGAATGTCCCGCGGATGCCATTCGTCCCGATACCGAACCGGACATGGACAAGTGGGTCGAATTCAACCGCAAATACTCGGAAATGTGGCCAGTGATCATCACCAAGAAGGATCCGCTGCCCGAAGCCGAAGAACGTGATGGCGAAAGCGGAAAGCTGGAGAAGTATTTTTCCGAGGCGCCGGGCGAGGGCGGTTGACCGACCGGACGGAATTTCGGCGCTGTCCCGCGTCGATTCCCGCCGACCGCGCCAGGGTGACCGGCAATCTGAGATAAGTTTGCGCCACGTCCACTTTCGCAAGCGGTAAAATTATGCTATGATACTCACACAAATGGTATCAAAGTCTGGGAAAATGCCCTCCTCCGCACTCATCAGGAGTGGCTCAGTCAAGTAAACGAACGCCGTCAGACGGGGCATTGTCGTGCGCCGCTGCGGGTTTTTGCCGTCTGAACCAGTCGCAAGCAAGGACTATCTGAATGACCAAATCGAAGAAGCTAGATTTCCGTCCCAACGAATATGTCGTCTATCCCGCGCATGGCGTGGGCCAGATCGTTTCGGTCGAGGAGCAGGAAGTTGCCGGTATTACGCTGGAGCTGTTCGTGATTTCCTTTGAAAAGGACAAGATGACCCTGCGCGTTCCGACCCACAAGGCGACTGAGATCGGCATGCGCTCGCTGAGCTCGCCCGACGTTATCACCAAGGCGATGACGACGCTCAAGGGCAAGGCCAAGGTCAAGCGGGCCATGTGGTCGCGCCGGGCACAGGAATATGAGCAGAAGATCAATTCCGGCGATCTGATTGCAATTGCCGAAGTCGTCCGCGACCTGCATCGTACCGACGATCAGCGCGAACAGAGCTACTCGGAACGTCAGCTCTACGAAGCCGCTCTCGAACGTCTGACCCGCGAAGTGGCAGCCGTAGGCGGGGGTGACGAGGATGTAGCGGCCAAACAGGTTGGCGATGTCCTGATGTCGCGGGCGGCATAACGTCGTCACGGCACCGTGCCTGTCAGGCTGAAATCACCGAGGTTCGAACGGTGGCCCATCGGGGCCACCGTTTTTTCGTTCCGGCTGTTGTTGCAGTGCGACCAGCCCGATCCGCTACGGCGCCTCAGCACCATATTGCGTCGATAAGACGTATCACCGACAGCGGGCAATCGACATGCGTAAGCCGGCGGTCTAAAGCGTTTCGTGATTAACTTGAAACATCTAGCATCACCTAATGCGTTGAAATCTCTGATTTCAGGTAGCGTTAGGTGATCCAGGTTTATCGTGAAATGCTATAGCGTGGGCTGTCGCGGGCAGGACAAGGAAAACGAATTTGGCCGACACGGGAAACGCGGGGTGGTTCGAACGCGTCTTTATCGATCTGGGACGACAGATGCGGTGGTCGTTCCTGCCACCTCTGATGATCTACTTTTCTTATGGCGTGTCCGGGCTGACCGCGATTGTCGGTACGTTTTTCGTCAAGGATTATCTTGGTTTGTCCGCCGCGTTCCTGTCCGGTATCGCTTTCTGGGCGGGCATCCCCTGGGCGCTCAAGATGCCCCTTGGCCATCTCGTCGACCTGATCTGGCGCTACAAGGGCTGGCTGATCTATCTCGGGGCGGCGCTGATCGCATCCAGCCTTGTCATCATGTATCTTCTCATCACCGATCCCGATGGCATGACCGCGATCCTGCCGATCAGTGCCTGGTACGTGATCAGCGTTCTGCTCGCCCCGTGCGGCTATGTGATCCAGGACGCGGTGGCGGACGCCATGTCGGTCGAGGCGGTGCCGCGGCTGGATCGTGATGGCGAACCGATCCCAGAAGAACAGTCGCGCGCGATGCACACCACGATGCAGACGCTTGGCCGCTTTGCCCTGATCAGCGGCACGGTGGCGGTGGCGTTGTTGAACATCGTGATGTTCGCCGGCGCCGAAGACCTGCCACAAAGCGCAAAGGCCGGGATTTATGCGCGCATTTATCTTATGGCGCTGGTCATTCCGCTTCTGTCCATTTCCGGTGTTGCGCTCGCAGCGCTGCAGCGCAGGTCTGACAAACGCCGTCTGCTCGGGCTGGGCAAGACGGAAACCGAGATCGAATCGGCGCTGGGGCGCGATGAGGGCGAGCCGGCGCCCAACCATTGGTATTTTACCGGCGGTGCGGTTTTCGTGGTCCTGACGCTCGCAATCGGTCTTTCGGATTTCGCCTATTCCCAGGAAATCGTGTTCGTCGGTTCGATGGCCATCGTGCTGTTCCTGATGAGACAGCTGATTGCGGTGCTGGAACCGGCCAAGGCGCGGATGCTGGTCGGGACGGCGATCATCATCTTTGTATTTCGCGCCGTGCCGTTGCCGGGGCCGGGGCAGACGTGGTTCGAGATCGACGTGTTGGGCTTTGACGAGCAATTCCTGTCGGTGCTTTCCCTCATCACCTCGGTGCTGACGCTGGCCGGTATCATCCTGTTGCGCCCGATGATGGCCAGGCGCCCGATCACGCAGATCATCCTGCTGCTCACATTTGCGGCGGCGATCTTGTCCTTGCCGAATATCGGTCTCTACTATGGTGTGCAGAACTGGACAGCGGCGCATACCGGCGGACTCGTCGATGCGCGGTTTATCGCGATACTCGATACGGCCGTGGAATCGCCGCTCGGGCAGGTGGCGATGATCCCCATGCTGGCCTGGATCGCCCGCAATGCGCCGCCAAACCTCAAGGCGACGTTCTTTGCGGTCATGGCATCCTTTACCAACCTCGCGCTTTCGGCCAGTGCGCTTGCAACAAAGTACCTGAACCAGCTGTTCCTCGTGACCCGTGAAGTGCGGGACCGGGCGACCGGCGCGATCGAGATTGCGGCGGATTACAGCGAACTGGGCTGGCTGTTGATTACCGTGGCGGTGTTGGGGCTGGTCTTGCCGCTGATCACGATCCTGATCGTCCAATTGTCGCGGTTGCGCACAACCGATTGACGATCATGGCGCGGCGATGGCCAGAAGGGCCAGCAACACCGCGACCTCCGCAAGTTGTTCCGCGGCGCCGAGTATGTCGCCGGTTTGCCCGCCGATGCGCGCGCGGGCCAGCATGGCCAGCGCCAGCACGAGCGTGGCGGCACAAAGCCAGCCGCCGACAATCGCCGGGCCGACCGCAATCCAGCCTGCAAAGAACCCCAGCCCGACCGCGACGGCGACCGGGCCGCGCGACGGTCTGCCGACCTTGTGAGACAGCCCCGAGTCACGGACATGCGGCAGACCGAGCATCAGGAGCGGCAGAAAGCTGCGCGCCAGCACGGCGGCGGCGATCACCGGTCCGGCTCCGAGCGGCAGCAGAGCGGCAAGCGCCGTCCACCGCAACCCGACGGTCAGGATCAGCGCCAGAACGCCATAGCTGCCGATGGCGCTGTCCTTCATGATCTCGAGCCGGCGCTCTCGGGTCCAGCCGCCCCACAACCCGTCGGCCGTGTCGGCGAGGCCGTCCTCGTGCATGGCGCCCGTCAACACCACCTGCATGACGAGCACCAGCCCCGCCGCGACGGGCGCGGGCAAACCGATTGCAAGGCCGGTAATCCCGGCAAGCCCCGCGATCCCACCGACGACGAGCCCGACAAGCGGAAAGGCCCATACCGCATCGGCTTGTCGGGCAAAGGCCGCATCCGGCAACCGGGGCAGGGGCAGGCGGCTTAGAAGGGCAAAGGCGACACCGACGTTCAACCCCCACGCGCAGAGAATGTCGGGTTTGCGCATATGCTGGCCTTTTCCTGTGTTGTCGCGGATTGCTCAATGGTTAAACACGGGGGCGTAACCCAATGCAACGAGGCTTTGAATGCGACCTGACCTGACCGATCTGAATGCGCTGCGCGCATTGCTTGCCGATGCACCGCAAGAGGACGAGACGGCACGACAGGGCGCGGCAGATCGCAACGCTCAATTGACCAAGCCGCCGGGTGCGCTGGGCCGGCTCGAGGATCTGGCGCTCTGGTACGCAGGGTGGCGCGGCAATCCGCGCCCGGACATTGCGTCGCCGCAGATCATCGTCTTTGCGGGCAATCACGGGGTGACGGCACAGGGCGTGTCGGCTTTTCCTGCCGATGTCACGGTGCAGATGGTCGCGAATTTCGACCACGGCGGAGCCGCGATCAATCAACTGGCCCGGGCGGCAGGGGCGTCGCTGGACATTCACGCGCTCGAACTGGACCGGCCGACAAGGGATTTCACCGGCGGCCCTGCCATGTCGGAGCAGGATTTCCTCGGCGCGCTGCAAGCCGGCTGGGACGCCGTCGATCCCGAGGCCGATCTGCTGGTCGTAGGGGAAATGGGGATTGGCAACACCACTTCGGCGGCGGCGATCTGTCATGCGCTATTCGGGGGAGAGGCCGCAGACTGGACCGGACGCGGAACCGGCGTGGACGAGGACGGCCTTGCGAACAAGGTGCGGGTGGTCGCCGAGGCGGTGGCATTGCACGCGAAGTCGGACGGGCTCGACGTGCTGCGGTGTCTTGGCGGGCGCGAGGTGGCGGCGATGGCGGGCGCAATTGCCGCCGCGCGCAGCCTGCGGATTCCGGTCGTGTTGGACGGGTTCATCTGCTGCGCCGCCGCGGCCTGTTTGCAGGCCGTCGATGTCGGGGCGCTTGATCATGCGGTGGCCGGTCACCTGAGTGCCGAAGGCGCGCATAGCGCGCTGCTCGACCGTTTGGGCAAGGAACCGCTGTTGTCGCTCGGCCTGCGGCTGGGCGAGGGATCGGGCGCGGCTCTGGCCATCAGCATCGTCAAGGCTGCGGTTGCCTGCCACAGTGGCATGGCCACCTTTGCCGAAGCCGGAGTCGCCGCCGGATAGGCCGCTGGCAGGCGGATCAGGCCGATTTCCTGCCCTCTTCGCTGGCGCGGTTGGTCAGGGCAAGCTCAAGTTCCTTTTCCAACTCCCGTGCGCGGGCGAGGTAGGCGGTATTTTCGGTCGGCGGGATGTCCGGATCCCAGACCTCGGCCAGTTGCTGCACCGCATACCGGTCGTGATCATAGAATGTGCGCTCTGCCGCATCGGCTTCGAATTCGCTGAGTCCGACATTCTCCAGCACGTATCGGCCCGCGCGCAAGCTGGCGTCGAACATTTCGCGCACGATGTCATTCGCCCCGGCGCGGTAAAGCTCGTAGACATGGTTGCGATCATGCGCCCGCGCCACGATATGCAAATCCGGCCGTTCACGCCGCGCATAGGTCACAAGCCGCGTCACCGCCTGCCGGTTGTTCATCGCCGCGACCAGCACCCGCGCCTTGCCAAGCCCCGCCGCCTTGAGCAGTTCGGGCCGTGTCGGATCTCCGAGAAAGCCCTTGTAGCCGAAACGGCGCATCAGCTGGATGGTTTCCATGTTGTTGTCCAGCACGACGGTCTTGAAGCCGCTGGCCTGAACGAGCCGGTTCACGATCTGCCCGAAACGGCCGATTCCGGCGATGATCACCGGACCCTGTTCATCGATAGAATCGGCCTCGTGGCCGGGGCTCTTGTCCCGCATCCGGCTTGAGATGAAATCATAGGTTATGAACAGCAGCGGCGTGATCAGCATCGAGAGGGCGATGATCAGCAGGAGCTTTTCCGAGACCGACGTGGGGATGACGCCTTGACCGACCGAAAAGGCGATCAGCACGAAACCGAATTCGCCGGCCTGTGCGAGGCTCAGCGTAAAGAGCCAGCGATCACGACCCTTGAGGCCGAAGGTGCGGCCCAGCACGTAAAGCACGATGCCCTTGGCCAGGATCACCAGCAACGCAAGACCGATCAGATCGGCAGGTTCCGAGAAGAACAGTCCGAAATTGATCCCGGCGCCGACGGTGATGAAGAACAGCCCCAGCAACAGCCCCTTGAAGGGTTCGAGGTCGCTCTCCAGTTCATGCCGGAATTCGCTGTTTGCGAGGACCACGCCGGCGAGGAACGCGCCCAGAGCGGGCGACAGGCCAACCAGCGTCATCAGGAACGAGATACCCACCACAATGCTGAGGGCGAGCGCCGTGTACATCTCGCGCAGGCGTGACAGGTGGATATATCTGAACAGCGGACGGGTCAGGTAGATCCCCGCGAGGATAACCGCCGCTACGGCACCGATGGTAACGAGTGTGACCCCCCAGCCGGGCAATCCGTCAACCAGCGAAAGCTGGTCCGCATATCCACCTTCGGTGGCGCGCTCGATCGACCCGTCCGCATTGAGCGACATGTTCGGCCCGCTGGCCAGCAGCGGCAGCAAGGCGAGGATCGGGATAACCGCGATATCCTGTGTCAGCAGCACCGAGAACGCCGCGCGGCCGCCGCCGGTCTGCATCAGACCTTTTTCGGACAGGGTTTGAAGCACGATCGCGGTCGACGACAGCGACAGAGCGAGACCGATGGCGAGCGCGACCGACCATGATTGCCCCGCCGACATGGCCGCCGCCATCAGCGCCAGCGTGCTGATGGTGATCTGAAGTCCGCCCAGGCCGATCAGACGGTGCCGCATGTCCCAGAGCGCCCGCGGTTCGAGTTCGAGCCCGATCAGGAAGAGCATCATCACAACACCGAATTCGGCGAAATGCTGCAACTCCTGGGTTTCGCTGCCGACCAGCCCCAGAACCGGCCCGATGACGATGCCCGCGGCAAGGTATCCAAGCACCGATCCAAGCCCCAGCCGGGCGGCGAAAGGCACCGCGATCACCGCCGCAGCCAGATAGATCGTGGCCTGATACAGGAAATTTTCCATGAAAGACGTGTCCTTTTCCCGGTCAGGTGGGGAGTGGTGCGTCGCGCTTCAACTGGTCCATCACGATCTGGCTCTGCACCCGTGCGACGACGGGATGGGCCAGCAGCACGTCATGGATCAGCGCGTTCAGCGCCGGGAGATCTTCGCAATACACCCGCAACAGGTAATCCGCATCGCCGGTCATTGTCCATGCGCTGGTGATCTCCGGGCGGGTCTGGACCAGCCGCGCAAACCCCCTGGATTGTTCCGGCCCGTGGGTGCCCAGTTGAACCTGGATGAACCCCTGCACCGTCAATCCGAGGCGCAAGGGGTCGAGCCGCGCCGCGTAACCCTGGATATACCCCATGCTCTCCAGCCTTTGGCGACGGCGCCCCGCCTGGCTCGAAGACAGGTTCAGCATCTCGCCCAATTGCTGCGCGGTCAGGTGTGCGTCCTTTTGCAACGCAGCCAGCAGGCGGGTGTCGGTCGAATCGAGCATGTGCGGGATACCCTCGAAATTCGCAGGATTCGCGCGGGAATTGCGCGCATCAACTGATTGGCATGGCCGAGATTGCGCAGAAACCGCGTTTGGTCTGTCCTATATGTATCAAAGCGAACAGCATCAGCAACAGGAGACATTCAGGATGGGCCCATTTCCGCATAACGCCCCGAAATCCGTCATCAGCGACGAAAATCCGGCCGGCACCGATGGATTCGAATTCGTCGAATTCGCTCATCCGGAACCCGAGGAACTGCGCACCCTGTTCGCGCGCATGGGCTATGCGCTCGTCGGGCGGCACAAGTCGAAGGATGTCGAACTCTGGCAGCAGGGCGACATCACCTATGTCCTGAACGCCGAGCCCCAGAGCTTTGCCGCACGATTTGTCGAAGAACACGGCCCCTGCGCCCCGTCGATGGGCTGGCGCGTGGTGGATGCCCGGCAGGCGTTTGACCACGCGGTGTCCAAAGGCGCCGAGCCCTATGAAGGTGATGACAAGACCATGGATGTTCCCGCGATCAAGGGGATCGGTGGCAGCCTGATCTATTTCATCGACCGCTATTACGAAACCAGCCCCTATAACGAAGAGTTCGAATGGCTGGCCCAGTCCAAGCCGCGCGGTGTCGGGTTCTTTTACCTCGATCACCTGACCCATAACGTGTTCAAGGGGAACATGGACAAATGGTTCCGCTTTTATGGCGATCTGTTCAATTTCAGGGAAATCCGCTTCTTTGACATCGAAGGCAAATACACGGGTCTGTTCAGCCGCGCGCTGACCTCGCCTTGCGGGCGCATCCGGATCCCGATCAACGAGGATCGGGGCGAGACAGGCCAGATCGTGTCCTACCTCAAGAAATACAAGGGCGAGGGCATCCAGCACATCGCTGTCGGATCGGACGACATCTATCAAAGCACCGACGCGATTGCGGAAAACGGTGTCAAGTTCATGCCCGGCCCGCCGGAAACCTATTACGCGCTCAGCAAGGATCGCGTTGTCGGTCACGAAGAGCCGCTGGACCGGATGATGAAGCACGGCATCCTGATAGACGGCGAGGGCGTGGTCGATGGCGGCGAAACCAGGATCCTGTTGCAAATCTTCAGCAAGACGGTGATCGGTCCGATCTTTTTCGAATTCATTCAGCGCAAGGGCGATGACGGGTTCGGCGAGGGCAACTTCAAGGCCCTGTTCGAGAGTATCGAGCAAGAGCAGATCGACAGCGGCGAACTCGTCGGTCATTAAGGCGTTTCGCGATCAACTTGAAACATCCGGTATCACCTGACGCGTTGAAATCCATGATTTCAGGCAGCGTCAGGTGGGTCATCCACGCGGCATCTTGAGCGTCACGTTGCGGCCGCTCTTCTGATAGCGCAATTCGCTGTCGCCAATCGCGACGATCTTGCCGCCATCCACCCGGTCGCCGACCTTGACCTTCTGGTAGCGCCCGCTCGGCAGCCGGATCAGGGCGCGCCGGTTCGACGGTGTTCCGTATACGCCGATCAGGTTGATCCGGCGCAGGTTGATCGCATTGTCCAGCGTCGCCCGACGCGCAACCGAGGCCGAAGAGGGGATCGGCGGCGTAACCGTTTGCGGCGCTACCGTAACGGCGGCGACCTGCGTGGACGGGCCGGCGGTCTGTTTGCGGACGGTTTCCACCTTGGTGGCGAAATTGCGGGGCCGGACTTTGGGCGTCTTGGAGAGCACGACGGCCAGCGCCGTCGGTGTCTCGTCACGCTCGGCCTCCTGTTTTTGCGTGCGCGGACGGATCTTGGGCCGCACCTCGCCCAGCTCGGCGCGGGTGAGACCGCCAAGCCTCGCCCGCTCTGTTTGTTCCGCGAGATCGGAAGGCCGCGATTTCGGGCGAAGCTGCGCCAGCCGGTCGCGTCCGGCATCGAGGTCGGGCTCGGCTTCAAAGCGCGTCGGAGGGGCAGGGGGTACGACCGGCGGCTTGCCCAGATACACCCGGATACCCTCCGGGCTCAACGCGCCCTCGGGGGTCGGGATCACCAAGCCGTCATCGCCGAGGGCAAAGGTGGTTCCCGCAGCGGCGGGCGCGGCGACCGCGTCAAGCGGCTGATCGGTATCCAGTATGGCTGTGGCGGGCAGCGCCAAGGCATCCTGGGCAAGATCGGTCCGGTCGATCGAAACCTCGTAGAGATCGTTCAGGTCGTCTGCTTCGGGAGTTGCCGGAGCGACCGGTGCGCTCTGCTGCTGGTCGGTTGCGGCGGCGAGCGGTCCGTCTTGCGGCGGAGTCGCCGGCGCCACCGTGTCCGGCTCGATACGTGCGGTGTCGTCCGCTTGTCCGTCGCCAGTCGTATCGGCGGCAGGATCGCTCGGCGCGTCGGTTTGCGCGTCCGGAGTTGTCGGCACCGAAACGATGGTTTGTTCCTCTTCCGACCCGCGGTCGAACAGCCCTGCGATCCCGTCATCAAGGAAAAGCGCCGCCCAAGCGGCGACACCCGCCAGGAACAGCAGCAGCACCGCCATCAGGATCAGGCCCAGATGTCGCGGCTTGCCCCCGACCGCGGCCTTGTCGCGGTCACCGAATACGGTCAGGCGTTCCGCTTCGTCCTTCGGTTGCGGCACCGGCTCCGGTGCGCGCTCGGGTTCCATGATCTTGGGAGCGGGAACCGCCGATTGTGGGGATGTCGGCGCGGAAACCTGCGGGGCAACCTCCTGGGTCGGCCGGATGATGACCGGTTTTGACGGTCGGTCCCCGGCGGGCCGGGGGGCCGTGTCGGATTCGGTGATTACGGGTGCGGGCTTTGGCGTTTCATTGCCCGTGGTGTCGGCGACCGATGCGGCGGTTTCGTTGCGCGCCGCACCGGCGAGGCGCGGGGCCGACGATGGTTCATCGCCCTGGCTGCGGCGGCTGACGAAAGGCACCGGATCGTCCGGCAGGTCCTCGGGGGCGGCGGGGGCGTCGGCGTCACTTGTCTCGACCGGGTCTTGCGGTGCCGGCTCGATGAATGGACCGACGATCGCGACAGGTTGCCCGTCGCGCTCGACCGATGCGCCAGCCGGAAGTCCGCCTGCTTCGCCAAAGAAAGGTTCACCGTCAAACGTGCCGCCTTCGGGGATCGCGACAAAGCTGACCGGTTCGAAGCCGTGTTCGGTTGCGAAATGCTCCGCTTCGGCAAGCGTCGCGCGGGCGAGCGCGGCCACCTGTGTCCGTTCGGCTCCGAAATTCAGGTCGTAGGCGAGTTCTTCCAACGCGTATGGCGTGGCCTTGGCCAATGCGGCGAGCGCCAGATCGCGGTTGGCATCGTCGTCGGACCCGGTGGCGGGAACATCGAGATACCGAATCTGATCGTTCGGAATGATGAGCTTGCAGAGCGGTCCGCGCGGATCGATCTCGATCGCCCGTTGGCGCAGGGTTTCCAGTACCGCTGCCAGGTCGGGCGCGTCCAGGCTGACCTCACCGACCACGCGCCACCCGTCCACAGCCCTGTGCAGCAGCGCGATGCCCTCAAGGGACAGGGAAAGCGCAAATCCCGGTTTCATTAACACTCAGCCCTCAAGACCCAACCCACATACGGCACCTGTCCGTGGCGGGACTTTAATGCAGGAGCCGACCGAGGAAAAGGGAAAGCCCGATGCCCCCTTGCGCTGACGGCGGGTAGATGCCCATGTGGACACCAGTGAAAATGGAGGATCCCATGATAGGACAGAAGACAGGTTTGGTTGCGCTGGCGATGATCATTGCCACCGCGTTCGCGGTGCCCATGTCCGCGCAGGAGCAACCGCGTCAGATCGTCGTGACCGGCGAAGGCGAGGTCGCAGCGTCTCCTGACATGGCGACGATCACGCTGGGTGTCACGAACGAGGCGCGCGACGCGGAGGAGGCCATGGCCGCAACCTCGGCCACTGTGGCGCAGGTTCTCGACCGGCTGACATCTGCGGGAATCGCGCAGAAAGACATACAGACACAGCGCCTGTCGCTGAACCCGGTCTGGTCGGGGCGCGGCATTTCGGAGACCTACAAGCCAACGATAACGGGGTTCACGGCCAGCAACATGGTGATGGTGCGGGTGCGTGAGCTTGACACGTTGGGCACGACCCTCGACGCCGTGATCGCGGCAGGTGCGAATGATTTCAATGACTTGCAGTTTGATGTTCAGGAGCCGCGCCCGTTGCAGGACATGGCGCGTCAGGCGGCGGTCAAGGACGCGCTTGCCAAGGCGCAATTGCTGGCCGATGCGGCAGGGGTCACGCTTGGTCCGATCATCTCGATCACGGAACAGGGGGGTGTCGGAGCGCGCCCGATGATGATGCAGCGCGCCGCGATGGCAGAGGCCTCGGTCGCGGTTGTCGCGGGCGAGGTCAGCCTGTCCGCGATGGTGTCTGTTGTCTTTGCAATCGCGGACTAGACCGTCTCGCGAAACGCTTTTGCGGAACAGGGGCCGCGCGATGCGGCCCCGCACAGCCTATCGCATTTCGCGATAGACCTGGATCACCCAACGCGGCCTGAAATCAGAGATTTCAACGCGTCAGGTGATACCAGGTGTTTCAAGCCAATCGCGAAACGCTTCAGCTGGTTGCCTTGCCCAGGGCCTGATCGAGATCGGCGATCAGGTCGTCCGCATCCTCGATCCCGATCGAGATCCGCACCACATTGGCCTGCGCGCCGGCGGCTTCCTGCTGTTCGGGGGTCAGTTGCCGGTGCGTGGTGCTGGCCGAGTGGATGACCAGCGAGCGGGTATCCCCGAGATTGGCCACGTGGCTGAAGATTTCCAGCGCATCCACCAGCTTGATGCAGGCGTCATAACCGCCTTTCACCGCAAAGGTGAACAATCCGCCGGCGCCCTTCGGACAGATGGTTTTCATCCGCTCGTAATAGCGCGAGGATTCCAGCCCGGCATAGGTCACGTATTCCACGCGCGGGTCGTCTTCGAGCCATTTCGCCACTTTCCTGGCATTCTCGACATGGCGCTCCATGCGCAAGCTGAGCGTTTCGATGCCCATGAGCGTGTAATGCGCGGCCTGTGGGTTCATCGTCATTCCAAGGTCACGCAGGCCGATGGCGATACCGTGGAACGTATAGGCGAGCGGACCGAAGGTCTCGTGGAATTTCAGGCCGTGATAGGCCGGTTCCGGCTGGCTGAGCGAGGGAAACTTGTCATTCGCCGACCAGTCGAACTTGCCGGAATCGACGATGCAGCCGCCGGTTACGGTGCCGTTGCCGGTCAGGTACTTGGTGGTCGAATGCACGACCAGCGTCGCACCATGTTCGATGGGGCGGCAGAGATACGGCGTGGCGCTGGTGTTGTCGACGATAAGCGGGATGCCCGCCTCGTCGGTAATCGCCGAGATCGCATCGAGATCGGTGATATAGCCGCCGGGATTGGCGATGGATTCACAGAAGACGGCCCGCGTGTTGTCGTCGATCGCCGCCTTGACGGCGTCGAGATCGTCGAAATCGACGAAAGTGGCAGACCAGCCGAAACGCTTGATGGTATTGCTGAACTGGGTGACGGTGCCGCCATAGAGCCGGGTCGAGGCGACGATGTTGCAGCCCGGCTGCATCAGCGGGAACAAGGCCATGATCTGCGCCGCATGACCGGAGGAGCAGCAGACAGCGCCGACACCACCTTCGAGCGTTGCAATGCGCTCTTGCAGGACCGCGACCGTCGGGTTGGTCAGGCGGGAATAGATATAGCCGACCTCTTGCAGATTGAACAACGCCGCGGCGTGCTCTGCATCGCGAAAGACATAGGCGGTGGTCTGGTAGATCGGCGTCTGGCGCGCCCCGGTGGCGGGGTCCGGGCGTGCGCCGGCGTGGATCTGAAGCGTGTCAAAGCCATAGGTGGGGCCGTCGGTCATGGTAGTCTCCCTGATGGAACATTGCGCAAAGACCTATGCCATCGCTCAGGGCATGACAACTCTCGCTTGCGCGGGTCCGGCGGCGCAGCCGATCGGGGAAACGCGGGTTTCCATTGGGCGACGCCGCAGGCCGGATCAGTAGCAGGGACGTCCCCCGAACTGTCTGCGCGTTGCCGTCATGTGACCGGTGTGACCAACCGGCGCACGGTCTCAGAAGGTGGGTGGTGTGCAGGCGCTGATAATGACGCAATCCTTGTCGCCGATATTGCGGAAGCGGTGCGGCAACTGGCTGTCAAAGAGATAGCCATCCCAGGGATTGAGAACGCGGACCTGGTCTTCGACGGTGATCTCGATCACCCCGGCAACAACGATTCCCGCTTCCTCGCCGACATGACTCAGCAGGTCGGGGCCGGTGTCCGCGCCCGGCGGATAGACCTCGTGCAGCATCTGGAGGGCGTGGCGCGAGGCGTCGCCGACCTGGCGCAACGATACGCGCGCGGCTGCGGAACCAAGGCCCATGTCTTGGGGCGACAGCTCAATCAATTCGTCGGCGTTATAGAAGTACTTCGGCGAATCGTTGGTTTCGAACTCGGAGAAGAACTCGGACATTGTCATCGGGATCGCATCCAGCAATCGCTTGAGCGAGGCGACCGACGGGCTGCTCTTGTTCTGTTCGATGAGCGAAATCGCACCATTGGTCAGGCCCGCACGCCCGGCGAGATCGCGCTGTGTCAGGCCACGTGTTTCCCGTACAGACCGAAGTTTGCCGCCAATATCCACGTGTCTCGTCCTTTGCTGATCTTCATGGTTGAAATATTAATCTGCAGGACCTCCGGGCGTCAATCATCTTGTAAGCTGATAATAAAGGAAAATATTATCATCCAAGATTTTTAGTGTGGACGATTGGAAAGGCTTGCTCCGGTGTGAAAATAATATTAAGCAGAAAAATAATCATTTTGATCAGCCGTTCAGATGGAGAGCGACATGGCCACTGCAACCAAGGCAAACCCCAAGAAAACCGCGGCGTCCAAGACCCGCACGCCCCGTAGCACGACGAAAACCACCGCTGCAAAGACCGCGGCGCCGCGCGCGGCCAAGGCGGCGGCTGTCGTCCAGACCGGCGGCAGCAATGCTGCACTGCTCAAGCGGCGCGAAGCTGCGGTTGCGCGCGGCGTTGCATCGGCCGCACCGGTTTTTGCCGCCCGTGCAGAGAATTCGGAGCTGTGGGATGTGGAAGGCAACCGGTACATCGACTTTGCCGGCGGCATCGCGGTTCTGAACACCGGCCACCGTCATCCCAAGGTGATCGCAGCGGCAAAGGCACAGGAAGACCTTTATACGCATACCAGTTTTCAGGTCGTGCAATACGAGCCCTATGTCGCCCTCGCGGAAAAGCTGAACGCTCTGGCACCCGGTGATTTCGCCAAGAAATCCCTGCTCGTCACCACCGGCGCAGAAGCGGTTGAAAACGCGGTCAAGATTGCGCGCGCCGCGACTGGCCGTCCCGGTGTCATCGCGTTCTCGGGGGGCTATCATGGCCGCACCAACCTGACCCTCGGCATGACCGGCAAGGTCAACCCCTACAAGAAGGATTTCGGCCCGTTCCCGACCGACATCTTCCGCGCACCGTTCCCGGATGCCCGCAACGGTGTGACCGTCGATGACGCGCTCAAGGCGCTGCAGACCCTGTTCCTCACCGATGCCGATCCGTCGCGCGTGGCGGCGATCATCCTCGAACCGGTGCTGGGCGAGGGTGGCTATCACCCGGTTCCCGCCGAGATGTGGCAGGCCCTGCGCGCGATCTGCGACAGGCATGGCATTCTGCTCATCGCGGATGAAATCCAGTCGGGCTTCGGCCGCACCGGCAAGTGGTTCGCCATCGAACACAGCGGCGTTGCGCCCGATCTGATCACCGTCGCCAAGTCGATGGCAGGCGGCTATCCGATTGCCGGCGTCGTCGGTCGCGCCGACGTTATGGATGCCGCCGCACCCGGCGGTCTGGGCGGCACATATGGTGGCAACCCCGTCGCCTGTGCCGCTGCGCTTGCGGCAATCGAAGCCATCGAAGCCGAAGGTCTGCTGGCCCGTTCCATCGCGCTTGGCGAAACCTTCCGCGCCCGCTTTGCCGATATCGGCGCCCGCACGGCACCCTACCGGATGTGGGATATCCGTGGCCTTGGCGGCATGCTCGCGGTCGAGTTCGTCACCGATTTCGAAACCGCGGCGCCGGACGCGGCCCTGACCAAGTCGGTCATCGCCCATGCGCTCAAGCGGGGTCTGATCCTGCTGGCCTGTGGCATGCATGGCAACGCGCTGCGCATCATGGTGCCGTTGACCGCTTCGGACGCGATCATCGAGGAAGGTCTCGCGATCTTCGAAGCCGCGCTGGCGGATGCAATCGCCGCATAGGAACGAGACGTCCTGTCATGCAGAAGTGATGTTGCAAGGCGGGCGATTGAAGATAGGCTGAGATTATCAGGCCGGATCCCTTGCCGGGGTCCGGCCTGACTTGCCTGAGGACAAACCGGAACGACCAATGTCACATGTATTTCCCCGCCATTCGAAGCTCAATCCTCCGACCGCGATAGCGGGAGAGGGGTGCTATCTGATCGACAGCAACGGAAAGCGATACCTGGACGGCTCTGGCGGCGCCGCAGTGTCTTGCCTCGGTCACAGCGATGCCGAGGTGACCGCAGCGATCAAGGCACAGCTCGACAAGCTGGCATTCGCGCATTCCGGATTCTTCACCTCCGAGCCGGCCGAGGCACTTGCAGACCTGCTGATCGAGCACGCGCCCGGCCAACTCAACCGGGTGTATTTCGTTTCTGGCGGCTCCGAAGCCACCGAGTCCGCGATCAAGCTGGCGCGGCAATACTGGGTCGAAAAGGGCGAGCCGCAGCGGGGCCGCCTTATTGCGCGCAAACAAAGCTATCATGGAAATACCATCGGTGCGCTGTCGGCGGGCGGCAATGCATGGCGCCGGGCGCAGTTCGGGCCGCTGCTGCTGGATGTGAGCCATATCGACCCGTGCTACGAATACCGCCTGCGCCAGGACGGAGAGACCGCCGAGGAATACGGGTTGCGGGCCGCCAATGCGCTTGAGGACGAGATCCTGCGGGTTGGCCCCGAGACGGTCATGGCCTTCATGGCGGAACCCGTGGTTGGTGCAACCGTCGGTGCGCTGGAACCGGCGCCGGGGTATTTCAGGCGCATCCGCGAGATTTGCGATACCTATGGCGTCTTGCTGATCCTGGACGAGGTGATGTGCGGCATGGGTCGCACCGGGACATTCTTTGCCTGCGAGCAGGATGGTATCGCGCCCGACATTGCCTGTATCGCCAAGGGGCTGGGCGCGGGCTATCAGCCGATCGGGGCGATGCTCTGTACCTCTGACGTGTACGACACCATCGCCAATGGCAGCGGGTTCTTTCAGCATGGGCACACCTATATCGGCCACCCTGTCGCCGCCGCGGGCGGCCTCGCCGTTGTCTCGGCAATCCTGAACCGGGGATTGTTGCCGCGTGTTCGGGAGCAGGGCGACAAGCTGCAAGAGCGGCTTTCAGACCGTTTCGGTCAGCATCCCCATGTCGGTGACCTGCGCGGGCGCGGGCTCTTCAGGGGGATCGAACTTGTCGAAAACCGCGAGACCAGGGAGCCGTTCGATCCGTCACTTGGCATTGCGGGCAAGATCAAGAAGGCGGGTTTCGAGGCCGGGCTCGTGTTCTATCCCATGTCCGGCACCATTGACGGCAAGCGGGGCGATCACATCCTGCTCGCGCCGCCGTTCATCATCAACGATGACCAGCTCGACGAACTGACCGACAAGGTCGAAACCGCAATTTCCACGGTCATCTGACGCGATACGGAGAAGATCAATGAGGTTTCTGGTTTTTGCGGGCGTGGCGTTGCTGTCGCTGCTGTCACTGTTCGGTGCCGTCTACAGCTGGTGGTTCCTGCTGCCGTTTGCGGGGTTTGCCTATCTGACCGGGCTTGGGGTCTATGATGTGACGCAGAACCGTCACTCGATCCTGCGCAACTATCCGGTGATCGGGCACATGCGTTTTCTGTTCGAGGGCATCCGGCCCGAAATCCGCCAGTACCTGATCGAAAGCGACCAGGACGAAGAGCCGTTTTCACGTGACAAGCGGTCGATCATCTATCAGCGCGCCAAGGGCGTCGAGGACAAGCGACCCTTTGGAACGCGCGAGCGGGTCTATGATTCAGGTTACGAATGGATCACCCATTCGGTGGTTCCAACCCATATCGAAGATACGGATTTCAGGGTCAGTATCGGCGGCGAACACTGTAAAAATCCGTATGACGCCTCGATCTACAACATATCCGCGATGAGCTTCGGTGCGCTGTCGGCCAATGCGATCATGGCCCTGAACATCGGTGCCAGGAAAGGCCGGTTCGCCCATGATACCGGCGAGGGCGGGATCAGCCGTTACCACACGCAGGGCGGTGGCGATCTGATTTACGAGATCGGTTCGGGCTATTTCGGTTGCCGGACCCTCGATGGCCGGTTCGACGTCGCCAAGTTCCGGGACCAGGCCGCCAATCCGCAGGTCAAGATGATCGAACTGAAGCTCAGCCAGGGGGCCAAGCCGGGTCATGGCGGCATGTTGCCCGCTTCGAAGATCTCGGAAGAGATCGCCGAGGCCCGCGGTATTCCGATGGGGCAGGATTGCGTTTCGCCGGCGGCGCATCCCGAGTTTTCGACACCGATCGAGATGATGGAGTTTATCGCGACGCTGCGGGAAAACGCCGATGGCAAACCGGTGGGTTTCAAGCTGTGCATCGGGCACCGGCGTGAATTCATGTGTATCGTCAAGGCGATGCTGGAAACCGGTGTGGTTCCTGATTTCATCGTCGTGGATGGCAAGGAAGGTGGCACCGGCGCGGCGCCGCTGGAGTTCGCCAATCACATGGGGATGCCGCTGATCGAGGGGCTGACCTTTGCCCACAATACGCTGCGGGGCGTCGGCTTGCGGGACAAGCTCAAGATCGGTGCGTCGGGCAAGGTGGTCACCGCCTTTGACATGGCCAAGGTACTGGCGCTCGGGGCGGATTGGGCGAACTCGGCGCGTGGCTTCATGTTCGCGGTGGGCTGCATCCAGGCGCAGGCCTGTCATACCAATCATTGTCCGGTCGGCGTGGCGACGCAGGATCCCTTGCGTCAGCGCGCGCTTGACGTGACCCGCAAATCCGAGCGGGTCTTTCGGTTTCACAGGAACACGCTGCGGGCGCTGGGCGAAATGACCGGCGCGGCGGGGCTCGATCATCCGGGCAAATTCCTGCCGCATCACCTGCTGATGCGCGAGGCCGACCGCGACATGGTCACCGGACAAGAGGTTTACCCCTATCTTCCCGAGGGTTTTCTGCTGCGCGAGGAAGAGGACAAGTTCGGGTATCTGCTGCGCTGGAACAGGGCGCGCGCGGATGATTTCAAGCCGGTTGATACGTCCTATGTCTGAGCGTGGTCCTCGTCGTCGAGCGGGAAATGACAGGCCGCGGCGTGATCTTCACCGGATAGTGACGGTCGCTCCGCGCGGCACAGCTCCTGCACCTTCCAGCAACGCGGCGCAAAGGGGCAACCGGGCAGGTTCGCCAGCGGCGAGGGCAACTCTCCGGTCAGCTTGATCCGCTCCTTGTTGGCCCCGGGTTCGGCGCGCGGCGTCGCCGACAGCAGCGCCTTGGTATAAGGGTGGCGTGGGGCGGCGAACACCGCCTCTTTCGGCCCGGTCTCGACCGCCTGACCCAGGTACATCACGATGATGTCGTCACAGACATGGCGCACCACGCTCAGGTCGTGACTGATGAACAGATAGGCCAGGTTCATCCGTTCCTGAATATCGACGAGCAGGTTCAGGACCGCACTCTGGATCGACACGTCGAGCGCCGAAACCGGTTCGTCCAGCAC
Organism: Alphaproteobacteria bacterium; assembly: GCA_030431825.1. Classification (GTDB taxonomy): domain Bacteria; phylum Pseudomonadota; class Alphaproteobacteria; order Rhodobacterales; family Rhodobacteraceae; genus Sedimentitalea. Next base: position 9,051 of record JAUIIJ010000017.1, on the reverse strand, counting down.
CAGCACCTTGGGATCGAGCATCAGCGCGCGGGCAATTGCGATGCGCTGCCGCTGACCGCCTGAAAACATGTGCGGGTAGCGGTCGAAATGCTCGGGGCGCAGCCCGACCAGCCCGATCATCTCACGCGCCTTTGTCTCGCGCTCGGCGGCGGACATGTCGGGGCGGTTGATGACCAGCGGCTCCATCAGAATGGTGCCGATTCGCTGGCGCGGATTCAGCGAGCCATAGGGATCCTGAAAAACGATCTGCACATCGGTGCGCAATTCGGGCCAGGCGGATTTCACCACCGGTTTGCCATCCAGCGTCAGCTCGCCGGCCGTGGGTTCCTCGATCATCGTCACCATGCGGGCGAGGGTGGACTTGCCACAGCCGGATTCGCCCACGACCGCGAGCGTGCGGCCCGCGTAGAGACTGAAATCGACCCGCTGCACCGCGCGCAGGGTCTGGGGCTTGCGAAACATGCCGGCCCCGATTTCATAGTGGCGCGCGAGGGCGCTTGCGCTCATCACCGGGGCGTTCATGACGCAATCCTTTCATCGCCGTTCAGAGGGTAGTGGCAGCGCGCACGCCCCATCGAGTCGGGTTGTGGTGTCGGCGGTTCGTTCTTGCATCTGGCGTCCGCGAACTGGCAGCGCGGTGAGAACAGGCAGCCCTTGGGCCGGTCGAACTGGCCGGGCACGACGCCGGGAATGGTCGGCAGCCGCTTTTCCGTCGCGCGCTCGGGCAGGGCGCTGAGCAGCGCGGACGTATAAGGGTGATGCGGCGTCGCGAACAGACCGGCAACAGGCTGTTCCTCGATCTTCTGGCCGGCATATTGCACGCTGACCCGTTCGGCGGTTTCGGCCACCACGCCCATATCATGCGTGATCAGCACCAGACCCATACCGGTATCGTTGCGCAGGCTGACCAGCAGGTCGAGGATTTGCGCCTGAATGGTCACGTCCAGCGCCGTGGTAGGTTCGTCTGCGATCAGCAGCTTGGGATTGCACGCGATGGCCATGGCGATCATCACCCGCTGGTTCATGCCGCCCGACATCTGGTGCGGAAACACCGACAGGCGTTTTTCCGGAGCGGGGATGCCGACCTGTTCAAAGAGTTCGATGGCGCGCTCGTGGCGCGCCTTGCGGTCCAGCCCGAGGTGAAACCGCAAGGCTTCCTTGATCTGCCATCCCACCGTGAAACAGGGGTTCAGCGACGACATGGGTTCCTGGAAGATCATCGCCAGATCCTTGCCGACGATACTGCGACGGGCCTTGGGGGTGATGGTCTTGAGGTCGTGACCGTCAAACATCATTTCGTCGGCGCTGATCGTTGCGGTCCAGGGCAAGAGCCCCATCAGGGCCAGCATCGAGACCGATTTGCCCGAGCCGGATTCGCCCACGATGGCGAGAACGTCGCCGGTATCGATGTCGACATCGACCGAGTCGACCGCGCGGAATTTGCCGGAAGAGGTCGAGAAATCGACGCTGAGGTTGCGGATGCGCAAAAGGCTCATGGTTCAGCTCCGCTTCAGTTTCGGATCAAGGGCATCGCGCAGCCCGTCACCCATCAGGTTGATCGCAAGCACGGTGATCAGGATGGCAAGACCGGGGAAGGTCACGACCCACCAGGCCCGCAGGATGAACTCGCGCGCCTCGGCCAGCATGGTGCCCCACTCGGGCGTCGGCGGTTGTGCCCCCATCCCGAGGAACCCGAGCGCCGCGGCATCGAGGATTGCGGTTGAAAACGACAATGCCCCCTGCACGATGATCGGCGCGAGACAGTTGGGCAGCACGGTCACGAACATCAGGCGCAGCAGCCCGGCCCCGGCGACGCGGGCCGATGTCACATAATCCTTCTGTTTCTCGGCCAGCACGCTGGCGCGGGTCAGGCGCACGTAGTGCGGTTGCAGCACGATGGCGATCGCGATCATCGCGTTGGTCAGGCTGGGCCCGAGGATCGCCACCAGCACCAGCGCCAGCAACAGGGACGGGAAGGCGAGGATCACGTCCATGATCCGCATGATCACGCTGTCCAGCCATTGCGGCGCGAACCCGGCAACCATGCCGATCAGGATGCCGCCGCTGGCGGCGACGGTCACGACGATCACCCCGACAAAGAAGGAATAGCGCGCGCCTTCGATCAGGCGCGACAGCATGTCCCGCCCCAGCGGATCGGTGCCCAGCGGAAATGCCCAGTCGCCACCCTCCTGCCAGGCGGGGGGCAGCAGGGCGAATTCACGGAACTGCTCGGTCGGATCATAGGGGGCCAGCCAGGGGCCGAGCGCGGCGCAGATGACAAAGCCGACAAAGATCCAGAGGCCGAACACAGCCCCGCGATTTTCACGGAAGTAGAACCAGAATTCGCGCAGGCGACCGGGGCGGGCGGTTTCGTCGGGGGCGGTTGCGTCAGTCATCTCAGCGCTTCCTGATCTTGGGGTTTATGACGCCATAGAGGACATCTACGGTCAGGTTTACCACCATCACCATCACGGCGGTCAGCAGCAGGCCACCCTGCACGACCGGGTAGTCGCGGCGGAAAATGCTGTCGAGCATCCATTTGCCGATGCCCGGCCAGCTGAAGATGGTTTCGGTCAGGATCGCACCGCCGAGCAGGGTGCCCACCGACAGGCCGATGACCGTGATCACCGGGATTAGCGCGTTGCGCAGGGCGTGGATGCCGTTGATCCGGCCGGGCGACATGCCCTTGGCGCGGGCGGTGCGGATATAGTCCTCTCCCAGCACTTCGAGCATCGCCGAGCGGGTCTGGCGCGCGATTACCGCGAGGGGGATGGTGCCCAGCACGATGGCCGGCAGCACCAGATGCCGTACCGCCGAGGCAAAGGCGCCCTTCTGGCCGGACATCAGGCTGTCGATCAGCATGAAGCCGGTGGAATTGGGAAAGTAATAGACCAGGTCGATACGCCCGGACACCGGCGTCCAGCCCAGGTTGCCCGAGAACACGATGATCAGCAGCAGCGCCCACCAGAAGATCGGCATCGAATATCCCACCAGCGCCGAGCTCATCAGGGCGCGGTCAAAGAACTTGCCCCGGTTCACCGCGGCGATGACGCCCGCAGGCAGCCCCATCACGACGGCGAACACCATGGCGCAGAACGCCAGTTCAAGCGTTGCGGGAAAGAGCGCAAAGAATTCGTCCCAGACCGGGCGCTTGGTGACGAAGGAATCTCCGAGATCCCCTTGCAACACACCGGTAAAGTAGTCCCAGAACTGTTCATAGATCGGTCGATCGAACCCGAATTGCTCGGTCAGTTCCTGATATCGTTCTTCGGTCATTCCGCGTTCCCCGGCCATGACGATGATGGGGTCGCCCGGCAGTACCCGGATGAAGGCAAATGAAATCAGCGTGACTCCGATGAACGTCGGAATGAAGGTCAGCAGGCGGGAACCGAGATACTTCAGCATGGCAGGATCGTCAGCTCCTTTGGGAAAGTGGTCAGCGACGTGCAGCCGCCCTCGTTGATCAGAATGTCGTCTTCGATGCGCACACCGAAATTGCCGATGTCGTACAGGCCGGGTTCGTTGGTATAGACGGTTCCGGCGGGCAGGGGCATGTGGTTGCCGCGCATGATATAGGGGGCCTCGTGGACATCTCGCCCCAGCCCGTGGCCGGTCTTGGTGCGGATCCGGTCGGCATAGGGCGAGGCTTCGAGCACGCCGGTCACCGCATCGTCGATCTCATGCGCGGTAACGCCGGGGCGCGTCACCTCGAAACCACGCAGATTGGCGCGCAGCACCGTATCATAGACCTGCTGCGCCTCGTCGGTAGCGTGTTGCAGAAAGACGGTGCGGGTGATGTCGGCGGCAAAGCCGTGCTTGCGCGCGCCGAAATCGATCAGCAGCGCATCGCCCGGTCTGGTTGCATAGTCGGACCGGGCATGGGCATGCGGACGGGCGGAATTGTCACCCGCGGCGACAATCGGCCCAAAGGCCAAGTCCTCGGCCCCTTCGGCGAACAGGGCCTGGATCAACACCTGCTCGATATCGGTTTCGCTCTGCCCGATGCGCACGCTGTCCAGTGTCCGGGTCAGGGCGCGTTCCGAAATCTCGATGGCGGCGCGCATGGCCGATACGTCCTCGGCGGTCTTGATCATCCGCAGGCCCGAGATCGCGCGTTCGCCATCCACGATGCGCAGGTCGGGCTGCGCGGCTTTCAGCGCGTGATGCACGAAGACGCGCATGACCTGACCTTCGACGGCCAGCGAGGAAATGTTCAGATGGGTCATCAGGGCGGCAAATGCCGCGTCATAGCCATCCTGATCGCGCCAGTCGAACACCGCACCGTCGAACCCGACGAGGTCCCAGCTGCGCAACTCGAGATTGGGCACCAGCGCCGCCGCCTGACCGCTGGCGGGGATCACCAGCAGGAAAGGGCGTTCGTGGCTCATGAAACTGTGGTTCAGGGCGCGGGTGAAATTCGGGCCCGGCACCAGCCCGATGGCGTCGACATCCAGATCGCGGGCGACGGCGGCATATTGGGACAGGCTTTTGGAAAGGGAATTGGTCACGTGGCTGACTTTCGCTGCGTGAAAAGAGAGGAGCGGTGCATTACGCACCGCTCCGATCATGTTTACTTCAGGCCGACTTCGTTGAAGATGTGGCCGCCCAGCGGGTGCACCACATAGTTGTCGACCTCGGGGCGCATCGGCATGTAGACGACCGAATGCGCGATGGTCGCCCAGGGGGCCTGCTCCTTGAAGATCACCTGCGCCTGCTCGTAGAGCGGTGCGCGCTCGGCCTGGGTTGGCAGCACCTTGGCCTTGCCGATCAGCTCTTCGAAGGGTTCATGGCACCATTGTGCACGGTTCGAGGCTTCACGCCCGTCACATCCCAGCAGCACCGCGAGGAAATTGTCCGGGTCGCCATTGTCACCGGTCCAGCCCAGCAGCACCGCGCCGTCGCGATCCAGTTCCTTGGAGCGCGACAGGTACTCGCCCCATTCATAGGACACGATCTCGACATCGACGCCGATCTTGGCAAAATCCGCCTGCAGCAGTTCGGCCATGCGTCGCGCATTGGGGTTGTAGGGGCGCTGTACCGGCATCGCCCAGATCTTCATCTTCAGATCGCTGACGCCTTCCGCTTCCAGTGCAGCCCGTGCCGCCTCGGGATCATAGGGGTCGTCCACGATGGCATCGTTATAGGACCACATCGTCGGCGGGATCGGGTTCTTTGCGATCTGGCCCGAGCCCTGGAACACCACGTCGATGATCGCCTGCTTGTCGATCGCCATGTTCAGTGCCTTGCGCACCTTGGGGTTGTCAAAGGGCGGGACAGTGGTGTTGTAAGCAAGATAACCCACGTTCAGGCCCTCTTGTTCCATCACCACGATGTCTTCGTTGGCTTGCATTTCGGCAATATCGGCCGGGTTCGGATAGGCCATGACGTGGCATTCACCCGCCTGCACCTTCTGATACCGCACGCTTGCATCCGGCGTGATCGCAAAGATCAGCGCTTCGACGCGTGCCGGCTCGCCCCAGTAGTCGTCATTGCGCACATAGCGGATGACGGCGTCTTTCTGATAGGCCTGGAACACGAAGGGGCCGGTGCCGATCGGTGCCTGGTTCAGCATCTCGGGCGTGCCCGCTTCCAGCATCGCATCGGCGTATTCCTTGGACACGATCGACGCGAAATCCATCGCCATGTTGGCAATGAACGGCGCTTCGGGACGGGTCAGATTGAACGTGACCGTATAGTCATCGACTTTCTCGATCGACTCGAGCAGGTCGGGCATCGACATGCCGCCAAAATATTCCCAGGTGCCGCCGGAGACGGTGTAATAGGGGTTCTCTTCGTTACCCTGACGGTCAAAGCTGAAGATCACGTCATCCGCATTGAAGTCGCGGGTCGGGGTAAAGTTCGCATTGCTGTGAAACTTGACCCCCTCGCGCAGCTTGAACGTGATGCTCTTGCCATCTTCGCTGACTTCCCAGCTTTCGGCCAGCCCGGGTATCACTTCCGTGGTGCCGACCTTGAACTGGGTAAGGCGGTTGTAGATCGGGTGGCTCGAGGCGTCAAAGGTTGTCCCGGCGGTATAGAGCGCCGGGTCGAACCCCTCTGGCGAACCTTCCGAGCAATAGACCAGCGCCTGTGCCGCAACGGAGCCGGCACTCAGCGCCAGCGCTGTCGCACCGGCCGCCAAGTAAGATCTGAATGTCATGAAATTCTCCCAATTTCAGTTTTGTTTTGCGCATTGCGCCAAGTGGCTCTTCGGCCACTAAGTGGACAGTAACCTGCCACCTAAATGCGCACATGAAAAGAGCAGACCAACGCTCACACGCGGATTATTCGTGCTTATGGCATCTCTTTGCGGAATTGTGGCGCCATCAGCCGTGCCCGTACCGGCGAGAATTGGGTCGACCCGGTTGCCTGGCCTGATAGAAAGGCGGCCAGATCAGTGGGAGAGAAATGACATGATCAGTCTCAAGTTGCCGTGTGTCGCGGCGGCCGTCGTGGCAATCCTGGCGCTGCCTGCGCTGGCGGAAACGCGGGTGACATACAAATCCGCGAAAACCGCATCATCCTATTACCAGATGGGTGTGCAGATCGCCGAAGCGATGAAGGCCGGGTCGGATGGCGACATTATCGTCACCGTCGAGGAAAGCCAGGGTTCGGTGCAGAACGTGATGGAGGTACGCGCGCGGGGGGCTGATTACGTCTTTACCACGCCGCCGGCGCTGGTCGGTCTGGCGCAGGGCGGCAAGGCGATGTTCGAGGGCAAGGGCGATCCGTCCTTTGACGAGATTCGCGCGCTGTTCCCGATCCCGTCGCTGACCATGCATTTCGTCATGTCCGAGGCGTCCGGGGTGACGGATTTCGCCGGCATGGAGGGCAAGACCATCCTGCTCGGCAAGGGTTCGTTCGGGGCCCGCGAGGGCGCGAAGTATCTCGCGCTGTTCGGGCTTGAGGGCAATGTCGACATCGCGGATGTCGAGCTTTCGGGGGCCGTTGCCGCACTCAAGAACGGCCAGATCGACGGTTTTGTTACCGCCGGCTCCTGGCCCGCGCCCAACGTGATCGAGGCGGCGGCTTCGACCGGGGTCAGCCTGCTGTCCCTGAGCGACGAGCAGATCGCCGAAACCGGGCGCGCCCGTCTCGTGATTCCGGCGGGCACCTATACCGGTCAGACCCAGGATATCGTCACCACCTCGCTGCCTGTGGCCGCGTTCACCACGACCAGCATGGATGATGATACCGCCTATGCGCTGACCAAGACCTTCTGGGAGAGCAAGGCGAAGATGGGGGCTGAGGCTCCCTGGTGGAACGGTGTCGATCCGTCACTGCTGGCCAACATCACCGGCAAGTTCCATCCTGGCGCGCAACGCTATTACGCCGAGGCGGGGATCGACCTGACAGACGCGCAGAAATAACGATCCGATGCAACGGGCCGGGTGCTCAATGCCCGGCCTTTCAGGAAAGCAGAACATGACAAATACCGCAGATGCGATGCCACTGCGCCCGTTGTGGCTGACCCTTGCGGCGGCCATGGTCGCCTTCCATCTCGGGCTGATTTTCTGGGGCCTGGTGCCCAATCTCGTCAGCCGTCCCTTGCACCTCGCCTTTGTGCTGCCCTGGGTCTTCGTGTTCGGCGCGCGGACAAGATCACAGGCGATCAGCGGTGCGGTTCTTGCGGTGCTCGGGGTCTCTGCCGCGCTGTGGGTGGCCTGGAATCACGAGATGCTCGGCGATCAATACGGGTTTCTAGAGAACCGCTTTCAGGTCGGTGTCGCGCTTGTCCTGCTCGGCTGCGTCATCGAGGCCGCGCGCCGCGCCATCGGTTGGCCGCTGCCGCTGGTGGCGATACTCGCGCTCGCCTATGCCTTGCTGGGGCAACACATTCCCGGCGAATTTGGCCACGCGGGCACGCCGCTCTACAGTTTGCTGGGAACCCTCACCATCGCCGAAGGCGGAATCTGGGGCAGCCTGACCGCGGTTTCCGTCGGCGTGGTCTCGATCTTCGTGATCTTCGGCGCGGTTCTGAACGCGGGCGAGGCGGGGCAGGGATTCATGAATGTCGCCGCAGCCGCCGCAGGCCGGCTCAAGGGGGGCGCGGCGAAGGTATCGGTGATTTCCTCGGCACTGTTCGGGTCGATCTCGGGGTCGGCCTCGGCCAATGTCGCCTCGACAGGGGCGATCACCCTGCCTGCGATGACGCGTCTGGGCTATCCTAAGCGACTGGCGGCGGCGGTCGAGGCGGTGGCCAGTTCCGGCGGGCAGATCATGCCGCCGCTGATGGGGGCAGGCGCTTTTGTCATGGTCGAGCTTACCGGCGTCCCGTACACGGGCATCATGGCCGCTGCGGTCCTGCCGGCGCTGCTCTATTTCCTTGCGGTCTGGATCGGGATCAACGCCTATGCGGGCCGCTACGAATTGCGCGGCATCGACAAGAAGGACCGCCCGGCCCGGCGCGACGTATTGATCACCTCGGCGTTTTTCCTCGTGCCGTTCTCGGTGCTTTTGTGGGGCATGTTCGGCGCAGGGTTCACGCCGCAATATGCCGCCAGCCTGTCGATCTTGGCGGGTGCCATCCTGCTGTTCTTCAATCGCACCGGACGGTTCGACGGGGCGCAGGTGGCCGAACGGTTCTCGTCGGCGCTGCTGAACGCGGCCCGGCAGATCGCGATGATCGCGTCCATCATCTTTTGCGCTTCGATCATCATCGGGGTGCTGTCGATCACCGGTCTTGGGGTCAAGATCACCTCTCTGATCCTGTCCGCGTCCGGGGGGCTGCTCTGGCCGTCGCTGCTTCTGACCGCGCTGGCCTGTCTCGTGCTCGGGATGGAGGTGCCGACGACCGCAGCCTATGTGATCTGTGTCTCGGTCGCCGGTCCCGCCCTCATCCAACAGGGTCTGGAGCCCTTGCAGGCGCATCTCTTCGTGTTCTGGTTCGCGTTGCTCTCGACCATCACGCCGCCGGTTTGCGGCGCGGTGTTCATCGCGGCGGGCATGATCGGCGAAAGCTGGGTCAAGGTGGCGCTGACCGCGATGGCGCTTGGTGTGGGCCTGTACGTGATCCCGCTGGCGACGATCGCGAACCCGAACCTTCTGAAC